>NZ_PRDG01000001.1:0-110174 GCF_017883985.1 Streptococcus oricebi
GTGTGGTTACTTACAGTTTACACGATTAGAGGAGTCTATGGGGATTTTTTGTTGCACTTTATTTTACAATCTATCAAGGGGAAAAAATGAAGGACATTTTACGAAGCATTTTAGAAGAAAACGGTAGTTTGACCGTTCAGGAAATCATCTTACATATCTTGGCTGCGGCCCTACTTAGCGGGATTATCTATGTCTCTTATGCCTATACCCATACGGGAACCGCTTATAGTAAGAAATTCAACGTTTCTCTGATGACCTTGACTGTCCTAACAGCGACCGTTATGACAGTTATCGGAAACAATGTGGCCCTGTCTCTAGGTATGGTCGGTGCCTTGTCCGTTGTTCGTTTTCGGACGGCAATCAAGGATTCCAGAGACACTGCCTATATTTTCTGGACCATTGTAGTTGGAATTTGTTGCGGGGTTGGAGACTATATCGTGGCCTCAGTCGGTAGCAGCGTTATTTTCCTGCTTTTGCTATTTTTGGGGCAGGTTAAAAATGAAAACCGTCTCCTTTTGATTGTCAAGGGAGGCAAGGAGATTGAAATCCCCTTGGAAGGTCTGATTTTTCAATATTTCGAGGGTCAGGCTGTACAGAGGGTTAAAAATACTACCAGCGGTAGCGTGGAGATGATTTTTGAAATCTCCCGCAAGACCTATGATAAAAAGATCAAACAAGGTCAGCCCCTGACTGAGAAAATCTATCAGCTAGGAGAGATTGACTACTTCAACATGGTCAGCCAAAGCGATGAAATCAATGGTTAGAGCCTATGAAAGTAAAAGTCATCTACTTTAGCACTCTTATTTTGACCTTGCTCTTGGCGCTCTCACTAACCTTTTTAGAAAAGGCCAAGCCTCATTTTCGCTTTCACCATCACACCCAGGCCATAAAAAAGGTTGAGCCCAAGGACCCAAAGAGCTTTCAGAGCCACCTGCCGATTATCAGTATCGATACTCATAAGCAGGCCATTCCACTCAAGCGGGAGACCGAGGCCGACTCCCAACACCAGGTCACCATTAAGAGCCAAATCAAACTTTTTGATGAGCTAGACCGCTCTCATTCCTTATCCGAAACACCAAGAGAGGTTAGTGATGCCCTCATCGCCTATCGGGGCAATTCATCCCGGCACTTTGATAAGAAATCTTTGAAGATTAAATTTATCAACAAGAAAAAAGAGGGGCGTGATTTGTCCCTGGCTGGAATGCCCAAGGAAGCCGAATGGGTCCTGCATGGTCCTTTTTTGGATAGGACCCTTATCCGCAATTACCTCAGCTATAATATTGCAGGAGAAATTATGACCTATGCTCCCAACGTGCGCTACTGCGAGTTGGTCATCAATGGCCAGTACCAAGGGCTCTATCTGATTGTCGAAAACATCAAGCAAGGACCACACCGAGTCAATATTGACAAGAGCGATAAACGGGCCACCCAGACCCCCTATATCGTCGAGTGGGATCGGTCTCACAAGGCTAAAAACTTGGTTGAAAATTATAGCTACTATATTCGCCAGGCTGGGGTTTCAGGTCTCGATATTCGCTATCCAGGCTTGGACCGCTTGACTAATCGCCAGGCTCAATTCATCCAGAAGGATATTAGCCGGATTGAAAAAGTCCTCTATTCTTATGATTTTAAGCAATATCCTCGCTACATCGACCGGGAATCCTTTGCAGAATACTTTATCATCAATGAATTTTTCCGCAATGCAGATGCCGGTAAGTTCTCAACCTATCTCTATAAGGACCTAAGAGATAAGATGAAGCTGGTTGTTTGGGACTTCAATAATGCCTTTGACAATCAAATCGAAACAGCCTATGACGAAAGTGGTTTTACCATGCTTGATGTCCCTTGGTTTAGCATGCTGCTCAAGGACCCAGCCTTTGTTGACTTGGTTATCAAAAAATACCATGAATTGAGGAAAAACAAGCTTAAGACCGATTATTTGACCAAGTATGTCGATCAGACTGTTGACTTTTTGGGGCCAGCTATTGAGCGAAACAATGCCAAGTGGGGCTATGTCTTTGAGATGAAAAAGCCGGATAGTTTCAACTATTTAAAGCCCTATAATCGTAATCTGACCAGCTATAATCAGTCGGTCAAGCAGCTCAAGGACTTTATCAAGCGACGGGGCTCTTGGTTAGACCGTCACATTGAAACCCTCTACCAATATAGCTCAACTTCTAAGAATGCCAACACCTTGTTGGAGTGAGGACTGCCATGAAGAAATATTTACTATTAGTTTGTGCCCTCACCCTCTTGTCTGGAGGAATCTATTATCTGATTTATTTTGACGGCAGTCTTTACCTGCCCAAGGGCCAAGAGGGGAGAGCCGTTCAGACCAACTTTCAGATTAAGGGTCGACAAATCCAAGCAAGCAGCCAAGGCAAGGAGCCTTTTACAGTCAAGGGAGTCGATATTGAGAGCTCCTTGGCCGGTCATCATAACAATGAATTTGCCATTGGTAAAAAGAAATATCTGGACTGGTTGCAAAAGATTGCAGCAATGGGGGCCAATACCATTCGAGTTAAAACGATTATGGATGTCGACTTCTATGAAGCCCTTGCTGAGCACAATAAAAAAGCCCCTAGCCCTCTTTATCTGCTCCAGGGAATCCGCATCAATGACTACCGAAATAATTCAGCCATAAGCGGAACAGATAAGAAATTTCAAGGGCAATTAGTCCAGGACGCAAAGACAGTAGTTGATGTGATTCATGGCCGCAAACGCATGTGGAATCATGAATCAGGTGCTAGCAACCACTATCGGAAAGATGTCTCCAAGTGGGTCTTGGCCTTTATCGTCGGTGATGACTGGAATAGCGGAACAGTAGCTTATACCAATCATCAAGAGCAGGCCCAACCCTTCAAGGGCAAGTATTTTGTCAGCAAAAGCTCAGCTAATTCTTTTGAAGTCATGCTAGCTCAGGTAATGGAAGAATTAGTCCAGTATGAGACAGACAAGTATGGTTGGCAGCACCTGCTATCCTTTGCTAATTCAGCCTTTAACGATCCCTTTGACTATCGCAAGCCCTTTGCGGATCAGGCACCCAAATATAGCCGGCTGGATATAGAGCAAATAAAGAGTCAAAAGACCTTTAAAACAGGCCTTTTCGCCTCCTACCAGCTCCTGGATATCCATCCCAAGTTCAAGGACTATCTACTTTTAAATAAAGCCGGTGTCAATAGCAAGCTTTTATCTGCTATTAAAAAACTACCTACCTTACAGGCCTATGTCAAGTTATTAACTAGCTACCATCAGGTTCCCGTCATGGTGACAGGCTATGGCTACTCAACCGCCAGAGGGATTGAACAGACCAAGATAAATGACCTTCATTTCCCTCTTTCCGAGACAGACCAAGGTAAGTACCTAGTCAAGGACTACAAAGCTTTTCTGGCCGCAGGTACGGTCGGAGCAACCATTCATTCCTGGCAGGATGACTGGAACAGTCGCTCCTGGAATACCTCCTTTGCTACCAATCCTCATGAGAATTTCCTCTGGCATGACCTCCAGGTCAGCAATTCCGCCTATGGTCTCTTGGCTTTTGAGAATACAAGCAAGAAGCATATCCTCAACGGCAAAAAGGACCAGAAGGAATGGGAAGAGAGTAAAGATAAGCTGGGCCAGACTTCTAAGAAGGAAGGTCAGCTAATGGTCGACTATGACGAGACCTATCTCTATTTTGCCATTGAAAGAAAGTCCAAGACCGATAACAAGTGGCTGATTCCGATTGATGTGACCCCTAAATCAGGTAGTAAAAAGATGGAAAACAGCAAGCTTCGGTTTGAAAAAGCGGCTGACTTTGTGCTCAAGATTGATACCAAAGGCCAGAGCCAAATCCTGGTTCAAGAACGCTATAATGCCACCGAGGCCAATTATTCCATGCAAACCCGAGGAGTAGACTCCTTTATCAGACCACCAGCCAAGGACTCTCCGGTCTTTAATCCAATCGAGATGGTCCTCAAGAACAATCAAATTTTTGAAAACATTGAAAAAGCCAGCCGGGAGTCTAAATGGTTGCCCAAGTATGAAACTGGTAAGCTCCGTCTGGGAAATGGAGAAAGAGGGGCAAGCAACTTTGACTCCAGAAGCGACTTGGCGGTCAGCGACCACTTGATTGAGGGGCGGATTCCCCTACATCTACTGAATTTTTCTAATCCAGCAGATGCCAAGGTCCACGATGATTATTATGAAAAGTATGGTGTAGAAGATTTAACAATTCAGGCCCTATCTCTAGGTATCAGTAAGCCAGACAAGGAGGAAGTAGTGCAAATGGCCGATTTTCCTCTAAGTAAATGGGAGAAGCCTCAGGTTGACGATGTCCTCAAGGCTTCCTATAAATTGCTGCAGGAGGCCTGGACCAGAAAGGAAAACAAATGATTTATAGCCTGCTTTACTTTTATCTGATTATTTGCTTGGCCATTTTTGCCTTTAATCTAGCCTATTTTTTCTATCGAAAAAAGCGCTTGAAAAAGAAGAAGTAGGAGGAACAAATGAAGACGGATATCATTTATACATTTTTGCAAGTTTCTCAGCTCCTTTTTTTAGTCTACCTAATTGCCTATGCTAGTTTCCTCTTGATTTCTCTGGTCGTTGCCGGGACCCATCTTCACGAAAAAAGCAAGAAAAGAAAAAGCCAGCCCAAGGCTGAACCACTTGGCCTAGCCGCCAAACTAGCAGTCTCTGTCCTAGTTCCCGCCTATAATGAAGAAGTAACTATTATCGAATCTCTTACTTCCTTGTTAAATCTAGACTATGATGACTATGAAATCATCGTGATTGATGATGGTTCTAAAGATCAGACCGCCCAGCTTGTAAGAGAACACTTTGGTCTAGAGCCCAGCCAGCGCAGGATTGACTTTCAAATTCCCTGCCAAAATTATAAAGGGATTTGGGAGAAGAATCTAGGCAAGGTCCACCTAACCCTGATTCAAAAGGAAAATGGCGGAAAAGGCGATGCTCTTAATATGGGCATCAATGCCGCTTCCTATGACTATTTTCTCTGCCTGGACGCAGACTCTATGCTCCAAAGAGACTCTCTAAAGCATATTGTAACTCCTGTCTTAGAAGAAGAAGACGTGATTGCAGTAGGAGGTTTGGTCCAAGTCGCCCAGGGTCTTAGCATGGTTAATGGGGAGTTCCAATCCTATAAGCTCCCTTGGAAACTCCTAGCCTGCTCTCAGGTTATCGAGTATGACTGCTCTTTTTTAGGCTCTCGGATTTTACTGGATTATCTCAAGAGCAATCTGATTATCTCTGGTGCCTTCGGCCTCTTTAAGCGAGATTTGGTCCTAGCCGCAGGAGGCTATGATAGGCAAACTTTGGGAGAAGATATGGAGCTAGTCATGAAACTCCACTTTTTCTGCCGCAATAATAATATCCCCTATCAGATTCGCTATGAGAGCAATGCCGTTTGCTGGAGTCAGGCCCCAGTGAACCTAGGTGATCTCTGCAAGCAAAGACGCCGTTGGTTTTTAGGCCTCTTTCAATGCCTTGTAAAATACCGGACTATCTTTGTCAATCCACGCTTTGGCCTAGTAGGCTTTCTTTCCTATCTCTATTACCTACTTTTTGAGCTCCTTTCTCCCTTTGTAGAGCTTTTTGGAGCCCTAGCTATTCTAATTTCCCTGGTCTTTTACCAGCTTAATCTAGGCTATTTCTTTTCCTTGTTTTCCCTTTATATTCTCTACTGCACCATGATGACCCTGACTTCCTTTCTTCAAAGGGCCTATTCCCAGCAGTTGCTTTTAAAGGCTACGGATATCTTTACAGTTGTCTATGCCGCAATTTTCCGCTATCTCTTTCTCCATTGGATTCTCAACTGGGTCAGAGTTACTAGCTTTTTCGGCTACCAAAAGAAGAAGAAGGTATGGGGAGATCTTAAAAGAGAGAAGCAGTTGGACAATCTAGATATATTAAAAAACAGCTAAGGCTGTTTTTTGCTTTGAAATTCTGAAAATGAAGAAGTAGTCCCGCATTCAACTTAATCCTTGCCAGTTAAAATAAGGAGCAAGAATAAGATGTAACATAATTAAGTTTATGTAAATTAAAGTTTATCTAGAGCATTCTTTTGTTCATCATTAACGATATGGGTATAGAGGTCGGTTACCTGGGTGCTAGCATGTCCCAGCTGATGGGAGACCAAAACTTGAGACTTGGTAGCGTCATAGAGACGGGTAGCTAGGGTGTGACGTAGTTTGTGAGGGGTAACTCGGACCTTGAAGTCTTCCGAATACTTGGCCACCATTTTTTCGACACTAGAGGCATCGATTCGGTTGGGTCGGCCCCGATACTCAGTCAAGAAGAAAGCCAAATCATTCTTTTCAGCCTTATAGCGTTTTTGGCGAATGGCCAGATAAGCCTCTAGATAGGGTCTAGCAAAGGCAGCAACATTGACAGAGTCCCTTTTGCCCCCCTTACGGGTCACCTCGATGACCATCATCTTTAGATTCAAATCCTTGAGATTAAGATTGACAGCCTCAGACAGACGGACTCCCGAGGCCAGCAGTAGGGCAATTATGGCTAAATCTCTCTCCTTGTTTTTCTCAAAAGAGGAGAGGGCCCTTGTAGATAGACTTTGAGGATAAACCTCTTCAATGTGCTTAAGAAATTGTTCGGTCTCCTCACCCAAAAAGAGTTTCTGCTTGATATTCTCGGCCCGAGCAGCCAGGGTTTCCTTTTTCTTTTTAGTTGCAACCTTCTTCATCACATTGCGATAAAAATAGGGCTCTCCTTGCTCATTTTCAACCTCTTCAGTCAAATATTTATAAAGACTAGATAGAGCCGACAAGGTCCGGTTGATGGTTGTCTGAGAAACTCCCTTTTGCCTAGTATTGGCATTGAGCAAGGGACGTTCGCGTAGGTAGAGAATAAAGGCTTCCAAGTCCTTTTTAGTCAAGTTTTCTAGCACATCAAGGGGAATGGCAGCAATCTCATTCTCAGTTGAAATACCCGAATCTAAAATCCAGTCAAAAAAGCGTTTGTATTCTTTCAGATATTCATAGAGGGTTGTAAAACTATAAGGGACAGCCAACTTTGATTGATAGTATTCTAAGACATACCAGGGCATGAGCGGCTTTAACTCCTCGATTCTTTCCAGTAATTTATCTCGTTTCATGCTGATTCAACTCCAGACTCTTTTTTCTTCCTAATAGTAGTATAGCATAGACTGGGATATTTTTCAAGAAAATTATAGTTTTTCGGAAAGATGATAGAGGGAAAATAGAACCAAAGCCAGTAAGGGCTATCCTTGGTTCTTGATAGCTCTCGATTTTTTTCTTTTCAGTTAGTTCTCTTTAGGGTTAAGAACGACTTCTTTATACTCATCAAAATTCTGGTCTTTAAAAGTTTTAGAAAAAACTTTTTCCTTTTTTCCATATCTTAGCTTAATTTTTAATTCTGTATTTAAGGAACCTGTCTTTCCCTTTTTGCTCTTATTACTTAAGAGAAATTCATAGTTGTTTTTTATGTGATAGACAGGAAACAAAAAATTGTTTTGGTGGATATACCAGGGACCAAATAAATGTTGAACAATGCCATAGGGAGAAAAGGTATTAACCCCTTCCTTCATTCTTTCAAGGTCGGTGTTGGAAATCATTATATCTTTAATGTCAGCAAGCGCTACTTCTTGTAGTGCTGAAGAATTTTTAAGCAACCAAAAATAATCATTGATTTCCCTTTTTCCGGTCTTTAATTTTGCCTTAATAAGTCTTGTGGGATATTTATCCCATAAATCCCCATCTCTGACTGTTATGGAATCTCCAGTTCTAAAAAAATAAAAGATATATTTGGAGTCTTGGTATTTTTCCCTATCCTGAGGACTGAGCCTCATCCGAGAAACTAGCTCCTCGTTAGTGTGATTATCGAAATTCCTTCCACGATGAAAAGGATTTTGATAATCAATTGGAAAACTAAGTTGTGAATCGTTAAAGGAAATTCTGGAGGGAGCGTATACTTTCTTGTTTTCCTTTAGCCACTTAAGGTAGTCATCGAAGGAATGAATGCTTTCAAAGAAACTCTGATTGTCAGTATCTATTAGATTGAAGAATTGCAACTTTTCAACATAAATGGAACGATATTCGGATTTAGGGAGTTCTTGGACTTCACTAATCTGAACAAAGGAATCCTCTTTTTTATCAATTGTTTGTATGTCTAATTTTTTAATAGGTTCTGATAACAAGGCATAGGCAAAAGTAAGCAGGAATGCTAGAAAGATAAATTTTCCTATTTTATCTTCAAACGAAGCCTTTTTCCGACCATCTGTTTTTAATTTTTTTCGAGTTTGTATTTTCATTATTTCCGTATATCTTATTTCTACTGTTAGAGAAAAACAAGTCACATCAATGTAACTTGTTTATATAGATAGCTAATTTTCTATTTCCTCTTTTTCTTAGCCTTTTTCATTTTATTGGCCATGCGTTTCATGGCTTGTTTGGTTGCAAATTCGCCGATTTTTCCTTTGATACCGCCACCAAACATAGAGCCCATATCCGGCATGCCAGCTCCTCCTAAGGCTGACATATCGGGCATGCCTTGGCCACCCATCATTCCTTCCATAGCAGATAGGTCCATATTTTTTGGTAGCTGGTTGGGATTGACTCCCATTTGCTTCATCATCTTGCTCATATCACCAGATAGGACCCCCTGCATCATTTTCTTGGCTTGATTAAAGTCCTTGATGAATTTATTGACATCGACAAAGCTATTTCCAGATCCAGCAGCAATCCGTCGCCGCCGGCTAGGATTCAGAAGGTCAGGATTTTCCCTTTCGGCAGGGGTCATGGACGAAACAATGGCCCTCTTGCGGGCAATGTCCTTTTCATCCACCTTAATATTTTGCAGGGCAGGATTGCCAGCCATACCAGGCAGCATTTTTAATAAATCCTCCATAGGTCCCATATTTTGAACCTGGTCCAGCTGGTCGATAAAGTCATTGAAATCAAAGGTGTTTTCCCTCATCTTCTCAGCCATTTCCAACGATTTTTTCTCGTCGTATTCAGCTGAGGCTTTTTCAATCAGGGTCAACATGTCCCCCATTCCCAAGATTCGACTGGACATACGGTCTGGGTGGAAGGTTTCAATGTCGGTGATTTTTTCACCAGTACCAGTGAATTTGATAGGCTTACCAGTAATCTGGCGGACGGATAGGGCTGCACCACCCCGAGTGTCCCCGTCAATCTTGGTCAGGATTACACCAGTCACCTCTAGTTGCTCATTGAACTCACGAGCTACATTGGCTGCTTCCTGACCAATCATGGCATCCACAACCAAAAGGATTTCATTTGGTTGGGCCAGGGCTTTGACATCCCGCAACTCGGTCATCAGTTTCTCGTCGATTTGCAGACGACCTGCCGTATCAATCAGCACATAGTCATTGTGGTTGATACGAGCCTGCTCAAGACCTTGCTTGACAATTTCGGTAGCCGCCATATCAGTCCCCAGCTCAAATACCGGAACATCAATCTGCTGACCCAGAGTTTTTAACTGATCAATGGCTGCTGGCCGATAGATATCCGCCGCAATCATCATCGGTCTTGCATTCTCTTCTTTTTTGAGTTTGTTGGCCAATTTTCCAGCAAAGGTAGTTTTACCAGCCCCTTGGAGACCGACCATCATAATGATAGTTGGAACTTTGGGTGCCTTGACGATTTCTGCTGTATCAGAGCCCAAGATAGCGGTCAACTCCTCATCAACAATCTTGATGATTTGTTGGGCTGGATTGAGCGTGTCGATGACCTGATGGCCGACAGCCCGTTCACGAACCTTTTTGATAAAATCCTTAACCACCGGAAGGGCAACGTCTGCCTCTAAAAGGGCCAGACGAATTTCCTTGGTCGCTTCCTGGACATCTGCCTCAGAAATCTTTCCTTTTTTTCGTAAATTTTTAAAGACGTTCTGCAAACGTTCAGTTAAACTTTCGAAAGCCATATTTATCCTTATCTCCTTTATATAAAACTAATCGCGGTTATCGATATTGCTTAAAATCGAAATCTGCTCCTGTAGATACTCATCGTCAGCATACCTTTCTAAAAGTTGGTCAAAAATCTGACCCCGAACGATATAGTCTGAATACATGTGAAGTTTTTTCTCATAATCTTCCAGAATTTTCTCGGTTCTTTTGATATTATCATAGACGGCCTGGCGGCTGACTTGAAATTCTTCAGCAATCTCTGCCAGGCTATAATCGTCGGCATAGTAAAGCTCGATATAGTTCATCTGCTTGTCTGTCAAAAGAGCTGCATAAAACTCAAAGAGAGCATTCATTCGATTGGTTTTTTCAATTTCCATAAGAAATATTATATCAAAAAAAGAGGGATTTTTATATAGTTTATACTCAAAGAAAAGCGAAAGATTCACGCTTTAAGGTACTGGAGCAGGCAAGATTTTGTCAAAAAAGCAAAAAATGTTACATAGTTTAATTTATGTAACATCACTTGTTTTCTAGATAAAATTCAAAGCGTTCGCCCACATACTGGCTCTTGACGTATTCAAAGGCTGTCCCATCATCCAGATAGGAAATCTGGGTCAAACCCAGGATGGCCTGGCCCTTAGGGATTTCTAAGTATTGAGCGATTTGCTCCTTGGCTAGTCGGGCATAAATGGTCTGCTGGGATTTGCCAATCTTATAACCATGGGCCTGGAGGGTTTGGAAGAAATGACTGGTCACTTCTTCTTTCTTGAAATTCTTGATAAATTTCTCGGGAACAGAGGCTACCTCATAAACGACAGGAACTTGATCTGCATAGCGGACCCGCTCCATTCGAATGATATTATCCGTCTTTTTAAGACCCAGTTTTTCAACCTCTTGCTTGCTAGGGAGGGTCCTACGATAGGAAATAAGTTGGCTAGACGGGGTCTTGCCCTGGGCCTTGATAATTTCGGTAAAACTGGTTGTTCCCCGCATTTTTTCCTGGACTCTGGTACTGGCAACGAAGGTCCCGCTACCAACTCGGCGCTCCAGGACCCCTTCTTCTACCAAGAGGGTGATGGCCTGGCGCAGGGTCATCCGACTGACCTCAAAGTGTTCGGCCAAATCACGCTCGCTAGGAAGGCGTTGTCCGATTTTCCAGACTTGGTCATCAATTTCTTTCTTAATCTGGTCATGAATTTTGATATAGGCAGGTAACATAGGAAGTCTTCTTTCTGGTTTTCTAAGACAATTGTAGTGAAAAAAAGCGGGCCTGTCAAGAAACAAGGGAAGTTTTATTGGAAAAATCCCTTTTTTATGATAGAATGAGAGGAAAAGATAACTTTTTTGAGAAAGGGAAAAGATGACAACTATTTCAACTGATATGCAAGACCTAGAAAAAATCATCGTCCTCGACTATGGGAGCCAGTATAACCAACTGATTTCCCGACGGATTCGAGAAATCGGTGTTTTTTCTGAGCTAAAAAGCCACAAAATTACGGCCCAAGAGATTAAAGACATCAATCCAGTCGGAATCGTCCTCTCTGGTGGCCCAAATTCGGTTTATGAAGACGGAGCCTTTGATATTGATCCCCAAATCTTTGAATTAGGGATTCCTATCTTAGGGATTTGCTACGGTATGCAGCTTCTAACCCATAAGCTGGGTGGTAAGGTTGTTCCAGCCGGCCATGCTGGAAATCGAGAGTATGGCCAGTCAGAGCTGACTCATAGCCCTTCTCAACTCTTTGCTGATACACCCGAACAACAGTTGGTTTTGATGAGCCATGGTGATGCGGTAACCGAGATTCCAGCCGGCTTTATCCGGACTGGGACTTCTGCCGACTGCCCTTATGCAGCTATTGAAAATCCAGATAAGAAAATCTACGGTATCCAATTCCACCCTGAGGTCCGCCACTCTGTCCATGGTTACGATATTTTGCGCAACTTTGCCCTTACTATCTGTGGTGCCAAGGGTGACTGGACCATGGATAACTTTATCGAAATGGAAATCCAAAAAATCCGCCAGACAGTGGGTGATAAAAAGGTTCTACTAGGACTTTCTGGTGGGGTTGACTCTTCGGTGGTTGGTGTCCTGCTCCAAAAGGCCATCGGCGATCAGCTTATCTGTATCTTTGTTGACCATGGTCTCCTGCGTAAAGGTGAAGCCGACCAGGTTATGGACATGTTGGGTGGCAAGTTTGGCTTAAATATTGTCAAGGCCGATGCTGCTAAACGTTTCCTTGATAAGTTGGCAGGCATTTCTGATCCTGAGCAAAAGCGTAAAATTATCGGAAATGAATTTGTCTATGTCTTTGATGATGAAGCTGCTAAGCTTAAAGATGTAGCCTTCCTGGCCCAAGGAACCCTCTATACAGACGTTATCGAGTCAGGTACAGATACAGCCCAAACTATCAAGTCCCACCACAATGTCGGTGGCCTGCCAGAGGATATGCAGTTTAAGTTGATTGAGCCTCTCAACACCCTCTACAAGGACGAGGTAAGGGCTTTGGGGACAGAGCTGGGCATGCCTGATGAAATCGTCTGGCGCCAACCCTTCCCAGGTCCTGGTCTAGCCATTCGGGTCATGGGTGAAATCACCGCAGAAAAACTAGAAACGGTCCGTGAGTCGGACGCTATCCTGCGCGAAGAAATCGCTAAGGCAGGTCTTGACCGGGATATCTGGCAATATTTCACTGTCAATACTGGGGTTCGTTCGGTTGGAGTTATGGGTGACGGTCGTACTTATGACTATACTATCGCCATTCGTGCCATCACTTCTATCGACGGTATGACAGCCGACTTTGCTAAAATCCCTTGGGAAGTTTTACAAAAGATTTCTGTCCGTATTGTCAATGAAGTCGACCACGTTAACCGTATCGTCTATGACATCACCAGCAAACCACCCGCAACAGTCGAGTGGGAGTAAAAATAAAAAATAGAGACTAGATACAATCCTAGTCTCTATTTTTGTGCAAAATGTTGATTTCCTTAATAAGAACTTCTGCTTTAGGTTTACTCATCACCCGTCACCATTCTGTCACAACCTTAACATCGCCATAATTAGTTGGAGAAAAACGACTATCATAAACCGAAATCCAATCTTTCAGAACTAATTTGTTCATGATTTCATTGTAATAACTTTCTAAATCGTCTTTACTAATATGATAATCAGATAAATATTTTTGAATTTCTTGATTACTATCAATGTAATTTCGTGTCGTATTTTCTCTTTTACCAATAACTATTTGTATCTTACGCGTTAAAGCCTTATCTTGCAAAGAGTATGTATTATAAAATAAAATACCAATGTCGTCACTAATTATTTTTTCAAAGTTAATAATATAGAATTTTTTATCTAACGAAAAATTATAATTAGTATCGTATACTCCTTTTGGAAGTGAAGCATTTTGATACCTTACGACAGGGTTATTTTTATATAAATCAGAAGTATCTTTATAACTTCCTGCAATTACTCCTTTAATTTTATTTAAAATAGGGTTTTGGGACAAATAAGTTTCTTTTTCTTGATAGTAAATCTCTTCAAAAATATTCTTGGGTCTTGTCATTGAAAACCAGAAAAAAACTGATAGAAGAACAAGCAGGAAGCCTGTAACGACAACTATTATTTTACGTTTACTCATCACCCGTCACCCCGTTTTCTAGGTCTTTGATAAATTGATAACCAACTGGGTTAAGGCGTTTTAAATCCTCTTCAGAGAAGTTAAAACGTTTTTCAATAGGGATTGATTTAACTAATTCATCGTAAACCTGCTTAGTTGAAATATTTCCAGTAAACTCTTTAGCACGATTGACAGCGTTCGCTGATTGAGGATTGTTTTTGTATTCTGTCACTCCCTTGTAGTAGCTATTTGTTGCTTCTAAATAACTTTGATTGGCTTTTTTCATGACTTATCCCATTTATCAACGACCTTGACATCGCCCCAATCATTAGGGGTGAACGCACTATCAAAAGCTTTGCACCAATCACGCAAGAAAAAGTCATTGAGGATTTCTTTGTTATATTTTTTTATATCTTCGTTAGTAATACTATATTGAGTTAGTAGTTTCTTAACTTCTCCCTTATTCCTAATTCTAACTCTATTATTCTGTTCATCAACAAATGATATATCTTGAGTTAAAGTCTTATCTTCAACCGAGTATTTATGATAAACATAAAGACTGAGATTAGGAGCAACTTTTCTATCATATGCAATTAGAACTGTTCCTTTGCTTCTAAAAGAAAAACTTACGCCTACATGCTCGTAGCCCTTGGGTATTACATTCTTCGAATAGGATTCTGCCGCCATTGTTCTAAACTCTTCACCAGAATCTCTATAAGAACGACTGGAAAGTCCTTGAATCCGTTGAAAAGCAGGATTGGGATTGGGGTAATTCGCTTTTTCATAAGCATAAATTTCTCCGAAAATATCTCCTCTGTCAATTTTCCTATTTTTATTAGAGAAAACAAAGGGAACTAGACAAAGCAAGCCTATACACAATAAAATTGCAGCTATTAGAAACTTTTTATTCATTGTTTCCTCCTACATAATCATGAAATTCATTATTTTCTTCTTCCAAATTTCTAATAAAATTATAAGAGTCCTCGTAGTTTCTTTTCAAATAATCTTTGCTTTCATCTTCTGTCATCGGAATTTGTTCTTCAATGTTCGGTCCAATTCTCTTTGTTTTATTTGGAACCATGTAATCAAAAATTGTTTTCTTTACATCTTGTAATTTTTCATGCTCTAAAAATTCACTAGCTCTATTTGTCTGGTCTTTGCTCAAATCGGTATAATAATTGTTTGTCGCTTGAAGATAACTTACTTTATCAGACCTCATCCGATTGATAAGATTAACAGCATCTAAATCCGCTTTATAATCATCTGCTCCTATACTTGGTGTAGCAAAAGCAGCTGTTGTTGTATCCCCCTTCCAGCCAGCGACTCGCTCTACATTCCATTTTCCTCCATATAAATCTGAAATATAGATTCCTGGACGTAAATAAGTTGCCATAGTAATAGATTGGTGGGTAAAATCATTCTTACCGCTTATAACTGATAGTCGTGTATTCCAGAAATTATCAAATTCTGTATCAGTCATCGCTCCGTAAACTCTTTCTGCATTTTGTTTAAAAGCGATGTATTTCTGATTGTCATTATCACGAAATTGGTCAGCATGAGAATAACTAATATTCATTCCCGACATCTCATGTTGCAATCTTAAATTATAATTTAATTTTTTAGCTTCTGTCTTTGATAAGCCCAATTCTATCATAATGTCCTCTAGTGTCATAGAAATGATTGTTTTCTCAGCAAATGAATTTTTTGAGAAGTAACCTGTCAAATCTCCTGCTGTCGCATCCCACATTGTAGTATTATAATTTGCTCTACCAATAATTAGCAGTAAGATATAGTCTTTTTCTTCTTGCAGTTTGTCCGAAAACTTCTTATCAATTCCTTTTTTGACCTGCACTATCTGCTCCGCCGTATCTTGGTCAAAGCCATACTGTTCTTGGAGGTTTTGTTTATAGGCAGACTCGACTTGATGGGCCTTGTGTTTTTCGGTTAATTCTTTAGACCAGCTCATATTCTTAGGTAGCTTAAATGTACCGGTCTTTTCATCCCAAGCACCTTGACTTTCCTTAATCCCGGTTTGTATGGTGGCCTTAAGCTGAAAGTATTCATCCAGAATGCTAGCTGAATAGGTATCAAAGGCCTTGAGCTTGGCTAGGATTTCTTCATAAAGAGCCTTGTCAGCTTGGTGAGTCCCAATTAACTTGGCATTATAGTCCAGCTGACTCTTACTGGCTTGGGCTGGCATGGAGGAAGAGCGCAGGGATTTACTGAGAGCTTCTAAGGCCCTAATCGCAGTTTGGGCTTCTGCTATCTTTTGATTGAGCTCTTCTTCACTCCAGCTCTTGCTATCCACTCGTTCAACATATTCTGTCGGTAACTTTCTGGCAGCGATTTTCAAGACATCAGTTGCGGTTTCCTGCCCTTGCACTAGGGGCAAGAGAACAGAGGAGTGATAATTTCGAGAAGAGTCAAAGGCCTGTCCTTTCAGACTTTCGGTATCGGATAGAAATCGTTGAACAGCCGTCTTTAACTGCGCTTGTGCTTCTACTTGGGCTTGACACATAGCCTCAAAACTAGCGGCCTGTTCTTGTGAAGCTCCTAAATCCATTTTAGTCATCTGCTTAGTCCTCCTCTTCTTGGTAAAAGGCCCGCCGTTTGGCTTGGTAAAGTTCTTCTTTTTGATTTATGAGATACTGTTCTTCTTTTTTTAGCATGTCTGACCAGTCTTCTAGTTCTTCTATCGCTTGCCTTTGTAGGGTTTGGCGTTCTTCTCGCTGATTTTCTAGGAGAGAGCGGTAACGGCTTTGGTAGGCGACTTGCCAGATTTGCTCATCTGCCCCTTGACTAAAGGCTTGGTAATCTGCTAGCTCTTCATAAAAATACTCTAGCGTCCTATGGCTATCCTCGGTCTTTTCCAGCAACTTGGTGACTGCTTTTTCTTTTTTAGCTAGCTCTTCCCACTTGTCCATGATGACTCCTCATTCTTGAAAGTCTCTGCACTAGCTCGGTCAGCAGCTGTGAACTTCTGAGCAGCCTGCTTAATCTGCTGAGTAGCTGTTGTTATCAAGTTATTGAGCTCGCCTATCATGGCTTGGTTATCACTCAAAGCTTGACCCAAGCGACTGTTGCCAGCAAGGACAGACTGTCCGTCTAGGCTAGCTTGACCGATAGCTCCTAAAGCGACACCAGCACTCTCAATACTTGAAGCGTGGGAATTGGCTTGGGTGCTGTTGCTTTTTATCTGAACCATAATCATTTTCTCCTATCTTTTTCTTACTAAAAATTATAGCATATTTTGCTTTTTGTTGACCAATTTTAGTAAAGAAAAACCAACAGACTTTTCCTTCTGCTGGTTTATATATCTGATAAAGGCTTAGTTACCAAACAAGCCCTTAAAGAAGTTAACAATAGCATTCCAGATATTGCTAAAGAAGTTTCCACCATCTTTCAGGAGGCCGTTGGCGTCAAAGTTGAGGTTGATATTTTTAAAAGTATCTCCAGCCTTTGAGACGATGCTGTCTTTGAGGTCATTCAAAGTCTTGGTGAAATCGCTATTTGTAATAACTTCGCTATTTGACAAGTTAACTGCAAAATTCACAATCAGAGTAATCTGATCGGCAGTCATTGATTTTGCCAAATCGTAGTTTTTCAGTGTTTCTTCAACAATTTTTTGGACATCTTCCTTGCTTAAATTACTGTTTTTCTTTTTAGCATCGGCTACGGCTGCCTTGATATCGGTCAGGGCTACATTGAGCTTATCCGCATCAAAGCCTTCCTTGCCTGAATTTTCAGCATTGATATTGGACAAGGCAGATAATTCTTCCTGGGCCAGGTCCTTGTTTTCCTGCGGAACTTTTGCACCGTTATCTTCTAGCGAGTAGTAAATTCCTGCAAGGGCGCTTTCTCCCGTCACGGGAATCGGCGCTGCCACAGTAATCTCTGCATGCTCAACGCCCAGTGTCACTGCGGCATTACGATACATGTCTTCTGTCACCTTGGTGATATTTTGCGGAGTGACAATCTTGACTTCCAGCGGCTTGTTAGAGCCTGATTTTTGGATTTTGACAGACGAATAAAGCTGGAGGCTAGGGTCGTTAGCGACATTCATAATTGACGAATAAACATCAGGTGTCATCGTTTTGAGCGGCTTGCTGTCCTTAGAAGAATCGTAACCCAGGAGCTCCAAAGTCTGCGCTTTTTGGCTCTCGTCAAGCGAGTAACCCAGCACATACTCGGGCTGGACATAAGTTTCGTCAATGACCTTCTGCACATCATTGGTTGCAGCTGACGCGCTAGCAACCGTAAAGATAGAGGCTAAGGCTAAGCCCGTTGCCAATAGTGTTTTTTTGAATTTCATAACTGTATCCTCATTTGTTATCTTTTTCCTGATGAGTGAAAGACAAATCAGGCCTATCCTACTTTTATAGGTTAACTTGTAAGATAGTAGATATATTCTACACTATTTCTCAAAGAAGTTCAAAGAAAAAACAAGCGTCTTCAAAAACGCCTGTTTTCAGTTATTTACCCCAGAGAAAATCAATCAAAACTTTATCCACCTCTGGGTTTTCGTGGAGTTTGCTATGTTGGGCTAAAGGACCAGTAATTTTCTTTTCCTGGTAGCTTTTGGCATTGTCTACTAGCAAATACTTGAGACTCAAGGAGGAACTATTTAAGACCGAACCATCAGAGCCATTTTTATAGTCGCCATAGATATTAAGGACATCCACCTGCTCTTGGGGATAGATTTCTCTAAGTCCTAGCAGGGTTTGATAGTTGCGGCTCATCTTATTGGGTTGCCCCGTTTGGGCATCTAAGGTCAAGCCCTCAGGTAGGTCCATTCCTTCCAAACCATTGACATGATTAGCAATATTGACCTGCTTTTGTAGCTGGGGTAGTCCTTCATCCTGGCTATGCTCCAGTAGATAATAGAGGATGGACATATTACCCATGGAATGACCAACCATATTCATTTCCTGGAAATGATAGAGCTCTTGGAGCTTGCTGACAATAGCCTTGGCATAGCTAGCATCTTTTGGGAAATCAGGGTTGCGATTATCTTCGTAATTAACCTGGACAATGGGATTGATTGCACCTTTGGGGATTTTTCCGCTCAAGGTTACTTGCCCATTTCTATCAACATTGGCCCGAATAATGGTCTTAGTGACCCCAGCCTCTCTGGCAGCACTGGTCATGTGCTCCTCTGCCCTGGCACTGCTACCATAACCATGAAAGAAGAGGGTTGGTCGGGTAGATTGAATGAAATCTTTTTTATTGAGTTCTTTAGCGCCTTGGCCAGAGACAGACTGGTAGGCAAAGCCAGCTAGTCCTAGTGTTACTAAGGCCAGCAGGGCCAAAATCCATTTTTTATTTTTCATCATATCACTCCTTCTATCGGGGAAATCGGGATTTTGTACTTTTACCCTGAACTTCCCAGAGTTTTTCTTTATAAAACTTTTCTGCTAAAAGTATAACATGGTCGCCCCTTGATTGCAACTATCTTGATTACAACTAAAAGGTCCCGTTTGGGACCTTGATTTTTCTAGTCTTTAAAACCAGTTCATAAGTTTCATGAGATGCATATTGGCTCTGACCTGGCGGGAATAGTAGAAATTGCCCCCATTGACATAGAGATAGGCACCTCCGGTCATAGAAATCGGATTTACATAGCTATAGGTAGCTCCGGTTACATTTCCTAGGCTTGGTGCGACAACCTCTTTAGAATACTTGCGAGCTAATTCCAGGGTATTTTCCCCACCATGCTCAGCTACATAGTCGATATAGGCTGAACCAAAATTATAGGCTTGGACAGCTGTCCAGACATCAACCTTTTTTTGACTGGCCTTTTCAAGATTGTCAGAGAGGGTTTGAACACCTTGGCGAATGCTCTCTCGATTGTCGCGAATCGAGTTCTTTTGACCAGTGGCGCTTTCGCTAGACTGCATCAAATCAGAGGTCTTGCCCTTGGTTTCGGTATAAATCATGGCCAAGACCAAATCTTCATTGGCTGCTGTGTCCTGCTCATCTAGGACCTCCTGGACCAAATCGCGGTAAAGCATGACCTGCTTGACATCACGACGGACCTGATAAAGCTTAAAGCCAATAGCCAAGAGGATGAGGAGGACAATGATTCTTCTAATTAGTTTAAACATTATTTACTTTGGATATCCTCTATATTTTTGATGAGGATAGAGTAGGTCCCGTTGTCATTTTGGATAAATTCTACCGATTCGGCATCCTGGTAGATTGTATTGGGGACAATCAGCTCTATCCCGTTGGAGAGAGAGAGTTTTTGGTTTTCAAATTTTTTCTTTTGGCGGCTACTATCGATTTCATCAAAGACCAGAGGCTCTGGCATGACATCCTTGACCTGGTCGATAAAGCTGAGTCGGGCAGTTAGATTGCTATCAAAGAGATCATCTGCCAACTTTTCAGGAGACAGCTCCTCCTTTTCTTCCAAATTTTTGAAAATGCTTGTTTTGAGCTTGGACTGAAATTGGAAATCATCTTGATTAAAGCTTTCAGCAATCTTTTGGGCCGTTTTTTCCAAGGCCTTAATGGACTTTTTGGGAGAGGTCTTGGGGGCAACCTGCAGGAGTTTGTCTGAAAAATAATTGAAAAAGGCACCATTGTACTTGATTCTTTTCTCAATTAGATGATACTTGCGGCTGCTTAGATTGATAACCAAGGCCTCATCAGCCCCAGTTCCAAAGCCAGGTAGGTTATTCTGGGTCAACTTGATGGGGTTATCCATTTCCTGACCCAAATGGGTCAGGGTTTCTCTAAGGCTGATGCGCAGGAAGGCAAAATGCTCTAGACCTCCCTTATCAAACTGGATAAAAATCAAGTCGTTGGTTTTTTGGTTTTCACTGACTGAAAATTCCTCCTGCCAGCGTTTGACTAGCACCAGAGAAGTTTCTAGTAAGTCAGCCGAAATAGCTACTAAAAAGGGATTGTCCGCTTCAAAAACGCCTGTTTTGGCCTCATCGGAGTAGACTCTTTCAATCTTCTTGCGAAGATATTCCTCAATCTTAGGGCTAATAGTCAGGTACTTGTCAGACAAAATCAAGTCTGTATCTGCGGGACTAAACTGATGAATAATGGCTTTTTTAATATAGATGTCCATTTTACTCCTCATAAAGGGGGAAGGCATCGGTCAAGCTACGCACTTCTGCCTTGACCTGGTCCAAAATTTCTGGCTCTTGGGCATGTTTTAAGGCCTTGATAATCAGCTGAGCGACCTTGATGCTTTGGTCCACTCCAAATCCGCGTGCCGTAATCGCCGCTGTCCCAATCCGAATACCACTGGTCTTAAAAGGGGAGAGCTGCTCATAAGGGATGGAATTTTTATTGAGGGTAATATTGACCTCGTCCAAAAGATTTTGGGCCACTTTTCCATTTTCGACTACCCTGGTCACATCTACCAAGAAGAGATGGTTTTGAGTACCACCCGAAATCACTCGAAAATCAGAATCTGCTGCAAAGACTTGAGCCATGGCCTGGGCATTATCAAGGATTTGCTGGCTGTAGGCCTTAAAGGCTGGGTCCAAGACCTCTTTAAAGGCTACTGCCTTTGCTGCAACCACATGCTCTAATGGTCCTCCTTGAATCCCCGGGAAAATCGCTGAGTTAATTTTCTTAGCTAGCGCTTCATCATTGGTTAAAATCAAGCCGCCGCGAGGACCCCGCAAGGTTTTATGAGTGGTTGTGGTTGTAATATCCGCATAAGGGACTGGACTTGGATGGAGACCAGCAGCTACTAATCCAGCAATATGGGCCATATCGACCATGAGCTTGGCCCCAACAGCGTCTGCAATCTCGCGGAATTTTGCAAAATCAATAATTTGAGAATAGGCAGAAGCTCCAGCGACGATTAGTTTGGGTTGAACCTCCTTGGCCTGGGCTAAAATAGCCTCAAAATCAAGCAGTTCTGTCTCGGGATCGACCCCGTAAGAGACAAAGTTATAGGTTTGACCAGAAAAGCTAACGGCAGCGCCATGGGTCAGGTGGCCTCCAGCAGCCAAGTCCATTCCCATAACGGTATCTCCTGGCTCAATCAAGGCCATATAGGCCGCACAATTGGCCTGACTGCCTGAATGAGCCTGAACATTGGCATATTTAGCTCCAAAGATGGCCTTGGCCCTTTCGATAGCTAGATTTTCAACTACATCGACAAACTCTGTTCCACCGTAGTAGCGACGACCTGGATAGCCTTCGGCATATTTATTGGTTAAAATGGAGCCTTGAGCCGCCATAACTGCTTTAGAAACGACATTTTCTGAAGCAATCAACTCGATATTATGCTGCTGCCGCTCTTCTTCTTGCTTAACAGCTTGCCAGAGCTCTTCGTCAAATTCTTTATAGTTAGCTTGGTCAAAAATCATAGAGTTCTCCTTTTCAATCTTGGAATATCAATTGGGGAAGGGCTGATACTAGTTCTTCTTTGCTGATAGCGCCTTGGCGCAAAATGCGGGCCTTGCTAGTGGATAGGTCTAAAATGGTTGAGTCTTGACCGGTCAAGAAATCATCATCTTTGAACCCGTCTACCTGCCCCTTAAAATCAGCTTGAATCTGGTCAAAATGTAAACCGCTAGCCTGGCCAGAAAGATTGGCCGAAGGTCCGATGAGGGGGCCGCACTTACGGATTAAATCCAGGGTTAGGGGATGGCTAGGAATGCGAAAACCAACACTAGCCATGCCCGAATTGACCCAGGAAGGGACGGCTTGATTGGCTTCTAAAATCAAGGTCAAGGGACCAGGCAGAAAGGTCTGGTAGAGCTTTTCTAGATAGGGAGGCTGATTTTTAGAAAAGGCCAGGATATCCTCGAGGCTAGCTACATTGAGATTCAGAGCCTTGTCAAGCGGGCGTCTCTTTAGCTGATAAACCCCTTTGACCGCTTCTTCATTTAGGGCAGAAGCAAAGAGGCCGTAGACCGTCTCGGTTGGAAGAATCAAGGCGCCGCCTCGCTCTAAAATCGTCTCAAAATCAGCCATTATCTACCACCACCATTCTATCTTGATTAAATTGGTCTTTGAGGACCCGAACCCGCTTATGGGGAAAGGCCTCTTGAAAGAGAGCCTGAACTGCTGGGCCTTGTTTATAGCCAATCTCCAGATAAATTTTCCCGTCTTTTTTTAGATGACGACTAACTCCTTGAGCAATAGCCTGATAAAGGGCCAGGCCTTGATTTTCAGCAAAGAGGGCTAGGTGGGGTTCAGCGTGTAAGACATTGCTACCTACCTCATCTTGGTCCTCAAAAGCGATATAGGGCGGGTTGGAAACCAACAGGTCAAACTTACCAGTCAGATTCTCAAAGACATCCGACTGGACGAAGTCAATGGCCTGTTGCAGATTTAAGGTACTGGCGTTTGTTTGAGCTAAATCTAGGGCCTCTTGAGAAATGTCACTGGCTGTCAACTGCCAACTAGGCCGATGCCTAGCCAAGGCCAAGGCGATAGCCCCACTGCCGGTAGCTAGATCCAGCACTTGCTGGCCTGAATCTGGATTTTCAGCCAAAATCAAGTCTACCAATTCTTCCGTTTCTGGCCGAGGAATCAAGACTCGTTCATCAACCGAAAGACGCAGACCATAAAAGTCAGCCCAACCCAAGATATATTGAGCTGGTAGATGGGCCTTAAGCTGCTGAGTCAAACCTTCTAGCAGGTCTATATCTTCCTGAACCGCTTCTGTCTGTAATTTAAAAACAAAGTCCGTTAAGGAGAGTTGTTTTAAGGAGCGATAAACAAAAGCTAGGCTCTCAGCTTCTTCTCCCGCTGCCACAATTTCTGCTTCTAGACTTGCAAAGACTTGTCCTAGTCTCATTACTTGTTAAGCTCTTCTAGTTTTTGCGTTTGATCATAGAGGACCAAGGCGTCCACAACCTCATCTAGCTTGCCAGCCAAAATGCTGTCCAGCTTTTGCAGGGTCAGACCAATCCGGTGGTCGGTCACCCGATTTTGCGGGAAGTTATAGGTCCGAATCCGTTCCGAACGATCCCCAGTTCCAATGGTAGACTTACGCTCTGCATCCTGCTCATCTTGAGCGATTTGGGCAAAGTGGTCGGCAACCCGAGCACGGATAATCTTCATAGCCTTATCCCGGTTTTTCTGTTGGGTCCGCTCTTCTTGCATTTCGACCTTGATATTGGTCGGCAGATGGACAATCCGGACAGCTGTCGCCACCTTGTTGACATTTTGTCCACCAGCTCCAGAAGCGTGGTAGATATCAACCCGTAAATCCTTAGGGTCAATATCGTATTCCACTTCTTCCACCTCAGGCATGACTAAAACAGTTGCTGTCGAGGTATGGACCCGACCTTGAGACTCGGTAACAGGAACCCTCTGAACCCGGTGGGCTCCACTTTCATACTTGAGCTTGGAGTAGACTGATTGACCCGAGACCATGGCAACAACTTCCTTAAAACCTCCTACACCATTCATCGAGGCTTCCATGACTTCAAATCTCCACCCCTGAGCCTCGGCGTATTTTTGATACATGCTTAAAAGGTCACCGGCAAAGAGCGAGGCTTCGTCTCCTCCTGCCGCTCCCCGAATTTCTAGGATAATATTCTTATCATCATTAGGATCCTTGGGCAGAAGCAGGATTTTAAGCCTTTCTTCATAGTCTTCTTTTTCGGCCTTGGCTTCCTTCAATTCTAGCTTGGCCATTTCTTCCAATTCAGCATCACCAGCAGCATCCTTAATCATCTCCTCGGCATCACTGATATTTTGGAGGACTTTTTTATAGTCCCGATAGGCTGTCACCGTGTCGCGTGTGCTGGCCTCTTCCTTGGATAATTCCATAAAACGTTTGGTGTCACTAACCACATCAGGGTCGCTCAAAAGCTCCCCTAGCTCTTCATAGCGGTCTTCAACTGCTTGTAATTGATCGTAGATGTTCATTGATTTTCCTTCTTTTCTAATACTGGATTAAAGTAATGTTTGCGACAAACAGGGATGTAACTCTCGTTGCCACCGATTTGAATCTGCTCCCCCTCATAGACAGGTTGGTTATTGTTAGTCCTTAGAACCATGATCGCCTTTTTAGAGCAATATTGACAAATGGTCTTGACCTCATCGATCTTATCTGCTAACAAGAGTAGGTATTTAGAGCCTTCAAAGAGCTCATTGCGGAAATCATTTTTAAGGCCAAAAGCCATGACTGGGACTCCTAGTTCATCGACCACCCTAGCCAAGTCATAGACATGATGACGGCTGAGAAATTGAGCCTCATCAATCAAGACGCAGTAGGGCTTTTCGGTCATGCCATCAATGTAACCAAAAATATCAGTCTCCTCATCGATAGCTATGGCCTCGCGTTTCATGCCAATCCGGCTGGAAACCACCCCGAAGCCATCTCGGGTATCTAGGGCGCTAGTCATGATGACTACCCCTTTTCCTTGTTCCTCATAGTTATGGGCCACCTTTAAAATCTCAATTGTCTTACCCGAGTTCATGGTGCCATACTTATAATATAATTGTGCCATTGTTTCTTTCTACTCTTCTTCATCTCCATTTATTATTCAATTCATTTTATTTTACCATAATTGGGCAAGCATTAAAACCAAAATTATGATAAAATTAAAGAGACTAAAAGGAAAGAAGGAAAAAGAATGCCATTTGTAAAAATTGATTTATTTGAAGGCCGCAGCCAGGAACAAAAAGACCAGCTGGCTCGTGAAGTAACTGAGGTTGTTTCCAGGATAGCCAAGGCACCCAAGGAAGCTATCCATGTTTTCATCAACGATTTACCAGAAGGAAGCTATTATCCTCAGGGAGAGATGAAAAAGAAAAACTAAGAGTCAGAGGGCCAAACAAAGGCTCTCTTTGATTTTCAGGCAAAGGCTTACAGTTTTTGCTGTACTTTCTACCTGTCTTTTAGTATAATGAGAGTCGAATAGGGGGATTTAGCCTGGGCTACTTCCCCCCTTTCTTATTGTTCATTTTAAGTCCAGAAGGAGGAAACTAAGGATGAAAACAAGAACTAAAAAACTCTTATGCTCCCTTGTAGCTGGTCTCTCTATCTTTTTGGTTGCTTGCTCTAGTCAGACCATAGATAAAAGTGGAACAAACAACTCCAGCAGCAAGGTAGATCAAGGACCAGTTCTGACTGACTTACTTGATAATATCCAAAATAGTGACAGCTTTGAAACTCAGGTCAAGACAAAGATAGAGCTAGGAGCTGATAAAACTGGCCAAGCAGAAGGTGACGGTACCCAGTTCACGGTCGATACGAATGCTAGCATTATCAGAGAGCCTATTGCACTCAAGTTGGAGCTAAAAACCAATACATTAGGAAAATCTGGTCAATCCGTATTTTATATCAAGGATGGAACCATCTATGTCAAGCCAGCAGAAAGCGATACTTGGCTCAAGCAGGAAAGCCAAGAATTGGTTGATAAAATCAAGGAAAAGCAAGAACAATCCAACAACTTTGAATTCTTTGAAGCTGCTGTAAAAAACAAGGACAAACTTCAACTAAATGAGCAAAAGGATGGCTATGTTCTCGATATCAAAGACGCTGGCCAAGATTTCCAAGACGTTTTTATCAAACAGATGAAAGCTAGCAACCCCATCTTAAAAAACATCAATATTGAATTTAGTAAGATGAATCTCCAGCTTAAGATTGATAAAAAGACCAAACTTCCTCAAAGCATGAAAATGGATGCCAAGATGAAAATCGAAAATCAAACCGCTGTGATGACAGTCGATGCAGTCTATAAAAACTTTAATAAGGTTTCAGATATCAAGCTTCCAGAAGAGGCCAAGGATGCCCAGGAAGCAAATATTCTCCAAGCTTTTAATTCCTAATCTTTTTAGCAGATTAACAAAAAACCAGTTCCAAACAAGAGGAACTGGCTTTTGCTTTATCCTTAAAAGAAGTCTAGTTTAGAAATTCTCTTTCTCTTTTCTTTTCAATAAATAAGAGCCGCAGTTGATAAAGGAGCCCACTGACAAGAAGACAGGAGATAAGGCCGATCCAATAAGAATAAGCTCCCAGTTGACTAAAACGCTCAAGCAAGAAGGCCACAGGAAGGGTTACTCCCCAATAGCTAAGCAGACCCAGATAAAAAGGAACCTTGGTGTCCTTATAGCCCTTCAGAATCCCCTGCAAAGGAGCCGCAAAGGTATCGGCCAGCTGGAAAAAGAGGCTGTAGGTCAAAAAGACTGAGGTTAGGCGAATAAACTCTGGATCCCGCCCGTAGAGGGCTGCCACCTGGGCCCGAAAAAGATAGAGAAAAATCAGGGTAAAGAGAGCAAAGAAAAAGGCAATCCACCTTCCCAGGGAAGAGTATTTTTTGACATCAGCCAAGCGATTAGCCCCCATTTCATAGGAAACGATAATAGACATGGCTAGAGAAGTACTCATGGGAAAGGCATACATAAGGGTAGAAAAGTTAATGGCTGCCTGGTGGCTAGCGATTGTCAGGGTAGAAAATTTGGCCATCAAGAGACCAACAAAAGAAAAGATAGCTACTTCCGCAAAGACCGTTCCCCCAATGGGAATACCCAGCCTTAAACCCTCTTTTAAGAGAGAAGAATCCAACTTACGTCGGCGCCAAAGTTGGTAGCGACTAAGTTTGGGATGCTTGTAGATAACTAGAATAGAAATCAAAAGCAAGCACCAGTAAGCAAGGGAGGTCCCTAGTCCCGCTCCCGGCCCTCCTAGCTTAGGCAGACCAAAAACCCCATAAATCAAGGCATAGTTAAAGGTCGCATTCAGGGGCAAAAGCAAGAGCATAAGATACATGGATAGCCTAGTCATTCCCAGGGCATCTAAAAGAGAACGGATAACACTAAAAAGTAAGAGGGGGACAATTCCCAGAGCAAGGTACCAGAGATAGTCAATGGCTATTCGGGCCACTTGCGCTTCCAGGCCCAGATGATTTAAGACCAAGGGGGCCACAAGAAAAACTAGGAGATAAAGGAGCCCCGATAAACCTAGGGCCAGATAGATAAATTGATAAAAATCTACTGCTACCTCTTCTTCTCTCTCCTGCCCCAAATGATGGCCGATAATAGGAACAAGGGCAGATACAACCCCGGTCAAAAAGGTAAAAAAAGGACTCCAAAGATTGGTAGCCAAGGAAACACCGGTCAAGTGCTGGGTATTAAATTGACCAGTCATGGTTGTATCTACAAAAGAGGCCGAATAATTCGCCAACTGGTAGATTAAAATCGGAAAAAAGATGGTTATAAAGAGCTTGAATCGCCCTCTGATATCATGGGTTTGATACATAAATGTTTACTCCCTTAAATAAAGCTTATCTTTACCTTTACTATACTACAAGCTGGATAAATAGTCAAAGGAAGTTTTCCACCCCAGAAGATTGGAAAGTCTTATCGGGATATTTGAGGTGAAGTAAAGACCGAGCTGGATAAAAAAAGAATGAGTGTAACTACTCATTCTTTTCATCTTTATCAGCTGACCCTGACTCTTCTTTGGAGCTATCGGCCTGGTTCATGGCTCCCTTAAATTCGGAGAACATCTTACCGATAGCCTGGCCCAGTTCTGGCAGGCGCTTGGGGCCAAAGATTAAGAGGGCTCCCAGAATAAGAATAATCAATCCTGGTGCACCAATATCACGTAAAAATCCCATCAGTTCCTTTCCCTTCTTTCTTTTTTTCGATAAATCATCTTACTTAAGACCAGGCTCAGCTCAAAGATAAAAATCAGAGGGGCTGTCATGGTCAAATCGCTAACAAAGTCGGCCGGCGTAATAACGACAGCAATGACCAGCAAGATAAAATAAGCGTACCGTCTATATTGTACCAAAAATTTTGGCTTTAGGAGGCCGATTGAGGTCAAAAAAGCGACAATGACTGGCAATTCAAATAGGATTGCCATAGGCAGACTGGTGTGAAAAATAAAGGTTAAATAACTTTGAGCCGTCAAGCGGACATCAAAGAGCTGGTCACCCAGAGATAAGAGTAAATTCAAAATGGCTGGACTAACCAGATAAAAACCAAAGGCCAAACCCAGAACAAAGGAGACAAAGGAGGCCGGGATATAGGCAAAGATAGCCTTGGCCTCGCTATCCTTGAGAGCTGGTCGCACAAATTCCCATACCTGGTAGACCAGAAAAGGAAGGGTCAGGCTAAAGGCGACTAGGCTAGCCAGGCGAACATAAATCCACAAAATATCATTGGGGCCTAGGACAATCAACTTCTGCTGAAAATGACTGGTCAGCCATTGGTACAAGTTTCCTGAAAAACAGAAAGCCAGGATAAAAACCAGCAAAAACCAGGCCAAGACCAGCAAAAAGCGGGTCCGAAATTCGCTCAAGTGCTCAACAACCGTCAACTGCTCTCTCTTAGTCATGCTTAGTCCTGCGATTCTTATAGACAAACCAGGCGATGATAACTAGCAAGACTAGCTGAGCCAAGACTCCCTCTGGGCTCGGATAAAATCCAATCAAATCAATAGTCGGCCAGGAGTTGAGCAAGTGGTTCGGTGCTATATTGGTCAACTGGAGGGCGTGAATGCTGACACCCAGCATCTTAAAGGCCAGGGCATAAATCAACCAGGTCAACCAGAAGAAGATACGATGAGGTTTGAAATAGCTAGTGGCCTTGGTCATGACTAAAGCGATGATGACAAGCACCAAGATAGCTAGAGCAATCCCCAAGAGGAAGTGAAACATGGTAATCCTTGGAACAATTCCGACATAAAAGAGAATGGTTTCTGCTCCCTCACGAAAGACAGCCAAGAAACTTAAGGCAAACATGGAGATAAAGCTACCACTTGTGGTAACGGTCTTCATCTGCCTGTCCATAAAGTCATTCCATTTCTCGATAGAGGACTTACTATGGAGCCAGATACCAATCAAAATCATCATGACGACAGCAAAGATTCCGACGGCCCCTTCGATAATTTCACGATTGGCTCCAGAGGCCAGGGCTGGAAAGAGCACTTGCAGTAAGATAGCGATAAGAACGCTGGCTAGAACACCGAGAGCAGCCCCGCTGTAAACCCAGACTAAGCCCTTGGTCATCTTGCTGGCCTTGAGGGTAGCCACAAGAGCCATGATGATTAGGAGGGATTCTACTCCTTCTCTTAAGAGGATAAGCATGGCATCAAAGAAATTGTAGCTAGCACTGGTATCAATTTTTGATAAATCTGTAATCAACTGGGCTAACTCTTCCTGGTATTTCTTTTCATTACCCTTAACCATGATGACCGGAGTTTGACTCTCGACCCGAGTATAGAGGGAGGAATCGCGCGTGCTGACATCGCCTTCAATAGTTGGCCAGATGGTGATAAATTTCTTCATCAGGGTGCTGGCCTTCTCCTTTTCCCCTTTTTGGAAGAGCGAAAGAGCTTCTTCTAGCATTTTTATACCATCATTTAAGGTCAAATTTTCAGAAACAGCAGCCACCTTTTCCCCAGTAACAAACTGGTCCAGGGCTGTTTTTAGATCTGCAAAAGAAGCCTCAATAGTCGTAAAGTCAGTAGGCTCTGTTTCCATGCTAGAACGCAAGAGAGACAGGGCTGTTTCAATTTTCCCATAATGGGCAGTACTACTACTTCTAACAATCGACTCATTGCTGGTCCAAGTCCGATTCATCTCCTTATAAGCGGTCTTACTAGCTTCCAAATCCTTGGACTTGATAGCCGCCTCCAACTTATCAAAGGCAGGAGTCATCCGATTGACCAACTTCTCCTTTTCTGCCTTGAGGTCAACCGGATGCTGCTCCTGATCAAAGGCAATCAAGGCTGCACTAATCTCTGTTAGTTTTTCCTCAGTAATTGCCCCCTCGATATTCAGGGCTTGGGTCACCTTTTTACCAGCTGCAGAATCATGATTTTCCTTATTGGCAAATTCTGTTTGAAGCTCTGTCAAAAGGCGCTTGGCCTCATCTTGATTTTGGGCCTTAACAGCCTCAGTGGCATCTGTAATCTTAATAAAGAGATTGGAGTAGCTCTCCTCTGCAAGCACCGGAGTGAAACCTAAGGTCAGTAAGAGACCCAGGACCCACAAGATTTTACTCAAATAATTTTTGACCAAGATATTCTCCTTTCTGAACTCCTGCAAAGCAGGCAAAGAGACCACTGCCGATATGACTGACATATTCATTCATCTTGTCATCATTACCCAGATTGGTCTGAATCTTGATAAACTGCTCCGGCGTCTTTTGAAAGGCGATAAAGAGCAAGCCCGTATCAAATTGGCCCGTCACATCATCAATTCCACTAGAATAAGAATAGGACCTACGAAAAATAGGAACTCCAGCCTCCTTGGCTAGGCGCACATGGGCATCCAGAGGAATGACTGGTTCCCCTTCCTCGTCCTTCAGGTCCAAATCAACAGGGTCAAACTCATTTTTCTGTCCCAAAGGAGCCCCGCTATCCTTGTAGCGCCCAAAGGTATTTTCCTGCTCTTTGAGACTGGTCCGGTCCCAAGTATCTAGAAACATCTGAATCCGGCGGACTGCCATATAAGAGCCCCCCTTCATCCAGCCAGCCTCATCTGCCCAGACTACCTCGTCAAAGCGCTTTTCAGTCGTATCATTGGCCGTCCCATCCTTAAAACCAAAGAGATTGCGTGGAGTCTCCATCCGATCTCCAATCGCCGCAAAACCAGATTGACTCCAGCGCATAGCTACTACTCGCCGACTATTTTTGATGAGATTGCGGACAGCGTGAAAGGCTACCTGTTCATCATCGGCACAGGCCTGGATGACAATATCTCCACCTGTATATTTCTCCCGCAAAATTTCTCTGGGAAAGGGCGGAAGCTCCCGAAAGGCCTTGGGTTTCTTCTTTTCCAACTTCATCTTCTTTAAAAAAGAATGCGAAACCCCAAAAGTCAAGGTCAAGCGATAGGGGTTGAGACCGACAGCCTCCCCTGTATCATTTGGAGGAAGGTAGACATTGCTAGAGTCCTTTTCGATGACCTGGCCATCTACTAATTTTTGACTATAATCCGTCCAAGACTTGAACATCTCAATCACCTGAGAACGGTCAGTCGAAATCAAATCTAAGACCACAAAGTAGATGTTTCTCTGCATAGGAGTTGTAATTCCTGCCTGATGCTTGCCATAGAAACTAATTTTTTCATCTCCGACAACTAAGTTCTTTTCTTTCTGGACCTTATTAGCGAAAAAAGCAGATGCACCGGAGACACCGAGCGCTAGCCCGGCACCTCCAATCCCTGCTTTTTTAAGAAATTCGCGACGATCCATTTTTTTCTCAAACCATTTTTCGTCTTTTTCCATCTATTTTTCTCCGTCTAGAATCACACCCATTTTACCGAGAGATTCACCCAGATTGTGGACAGAGGTTGCGAGTGACTTAGTGTCCTTCTCAGTCAACTCTGTATAGAACTTATAGTTCTCTTTATCAGTCATGTACTTGTCTAACTGGTCATTAACTTCCTTGAAGTCCTTGGTTAAATCCTTGGCCAGTTGAGCATTTTTCTTTTCAATCAAAGGCTTGAAGAGTTGATAAATCTTCTCTGCTCCCTCGATATTGGCCCGGAAGTCATAAAGGTCAGTATGAGAGTAAAATTCTTCTTCACCAGTAATCTTGGTATCTGCTACTTCATTCAAAAGGTCAACCGCCCCAGTCAACATCAACTCAGGAGTAACCTTGACTGTTGCCACTTTGGCCTTCAGGGCCTTGACATCATTAACCAATTGATCCGCATAGACTTCTGTACCTTCGGTTGTGTTTTCCTCCCACATAATCTTTTCTAGGCGGTGGAAACCAGACCAACCATCTTCAGTCTTATGCTCAGCCTTATAGTCAACCAAGCGGCTATCAATCTTTTCGTCTTCTTCTTTGAAACTTTCTGCAATCGGCTCTGAACGCTCATAAGTCATCCGAGCAAGTGGGTAGGCAGCCTTGGCTTCTTCTAATTTTCCTTCTTTTAAGAGTTTGACAAAGCTTTCTGTGTCCACCAGAAGTTTATCAATTTGCTCTTGGACAAAGGCCTTGTAATCAGCAGTTGCCTTTTGTAGTTCCTTTTTTTCTGCAGCAGTTAGGGAAACCTTAGCTTCACTACTTGAGCCTGTCTGATTAGACTTGTTGTTACTCGCACAAGCCGTTAGTAAAAGGGTAGCTGAGAATAGGATGATACCTAGTTTTTTCATGATGTGCTCCTTGCATAAAGTGAAAGTTTTCAAAAACGCTATTTAACAGCAAAAGTCACTGTTTAAGCCCTCCCCTTTGACTCAACACCTAACTCTTAGATATTTAAGAACGTTTTCAGAAAAATTATATCAAAAAAATCCAGCTTTTTCAAGGAATTGTCAGAAAATTTAATAGAAATCCTCAAAAAATGAAGCCCTAAAAGTTGGACCCTAAAAATCGAACTTTTGAGGCTTGCTCATTCTTTATATGGGAATTTTTATATAAAAATGGTAGTCTTAGTTTGCCTTGTCTTATCCATTCTTCCATATCAAGGCATGCGTAATCAACCGACCAGGCATAAGTCCACTCCAAATTTTTCTAAAAAAGAAAAGTACAGTCCTCAAACCGTACTTTCTTTTTCATCTCCACCCTGAGAGAATCGAACTCCCATCTCAAGAACCGGAATCTTACGTGATATCCATTACACTAAGGGTGGCAACTCATTTATTATAACTAATTTTCAGAAAAAAAACAAGAGGAAAAGGGATTATTTCCTAAATTAAGGTTGATTTTTCCTACAAAGTTAAATTTCAAGTCTAAATCAGTCATTATAAAAGAAACTTTCTAGGAGATGAATAAGCAAGTATTTTTTAGGGAAATTCCTAAGCCAGCTTTCAATGAATGCGGCCAGCTGGTGGGTCGCATTTTGACTTCCTTTAGAGAGACCTGCGAGTCAATCAAGTATGATTCTCGTTGCCCCCGTTCTCCCCCAAAAATATGGGCGAGAACAATAGCGACTTGGTCTATCTGTAAGAGGCAAAAGATACTCATTCTTGGTTTGAATTTGAATAACCATCCCCATTTCTACATCCCCAAGACATCTATTTTTACGAACGGAATGTCGGCACTTGTTCTCGTCCTGAAGCTGAGCCCAATTTACTTGGTATGGTAGAAAAAAACAAAACTCCAAAGCCCAAAGGCTCTGGAGCACTGTTTAAAACTTAAGGTGACCGCCGATAATGTTTAAATCAGGCTGGGAGTTCATACCAGCAATAATCGGTTTGGCCTTTTCAATCAGTTGGCGAACATGGTCCAACTGCAGGGAAGCTTGATGGGCTTCCTTATTTTCCCAGACTTCCAAAACATAGACCGCATTAGCTTCTTCTGGATTGCGACCGACCAGATAAGTATAACAGCCCGCTACATCCTTCATGCTTTCAGCAGCTTCTAGCAGATAGCCTTGTAGCTCCTCCACCTTTCCTTCTTGGGCGATAATGTTTCCATAAACTGAATAAGCTTCCATATTTTCCTTCTTTCTAGAAATTAAAAAATTTTCCCTTATTATAATACAGCTATTCTCTTTTTGCAATCATTACTTACTGGTAGACCAAGTTTGCTCAATCAAGGGCAGGACATGAACCAAGGCGGCCTTGGTCCCTTCTAGGGAGATGTAGTAAATCTTCTTATCCGGTGTCCCCAAGACCCAAATAAGCATAATCTTTCCCTGCTGGGTTAAAATGGTAATCTTATAAGCGACATTACCAGCAATGGTCGTGCGAGAGCCTGCTATTTGTTTGGTGACTTCCTTTTTGCTCTCCCAGCCGACATAAAAGCGGTTGGCCATTTCTTCAGCAGAAATCTCTGAAAGATCCTTCACTCCTGCCTTTTCAGCTGTAATGGTATTTAGACTGATGATGTTGATGTCTGTTCCGTCAGAATATTGGATATCATCCCCACCATTGACATCATGAAAGGTAACCCAGTCTTTGGGAATATTGACATAACCATAGTCATCAGAGCCGATTCTTTGAGTATCCTTGGTTAATTGGCTCAAATCACTGCTGGAGTCGTTAACTGAACTCGATGAAGAACTGCTAGTTTGACTAGTTTCCTTGCTTGGGGACTGATGATTGCAGGCACTGACCATTATCAAACTAGCTAAAAAGGCCAGCCCTAAAAACCATTTCTTTTTCATAGTGCTCCTACTTCCTTTAAACTTTTTCCCCTTTGTAAAACTAACCCTATAAAGCCTTTTAGCGGGCTTCAATCGCTCTAGAACAACTAATTTTAATAGCTAAATGACTTTCCTGTTCATTGACAAAAAGACTGTTGAAAAAGCTGATTTGCCCATCGAAGGAGCAAGCTCTATTAGACGACAGAGGTCTGGACTAATCGCTTATTCCTCATCCATGGATAGAACGCTGAGGAAGGCTTCCTGGGGCACTTCGACACTACCGATGGCCTTCATCCGTTTTTTACCGGCCTTTTGCTTTTCAAGGAGCTTGCGTTTCCAAGAAACATCTCCTCCATAACATTTAGCCAGGACATTTTTACGGAGGGCCTTGATATCAGTCCGAGCCACAATCTTCTGACCGATAGCGGCCTGGATAGGAACCTCAAACTGCTGACGAGGAATAATTTTCTTTAGCTTATCGACAATCAACTTCCCTCTTTCATAGGCAAATTCCTTGTGGACGATAAAACTGAGAGCATCAACCTTGTCGCCATTGAGTAAGATATCCATTTTAACCAAGCTGGACTTGCGGTAGTCAGAAATTTCATAATCAAAGCTAGCGTAGCCACGAGTGGATGACTTGAGCTTGTCAAAAAAGTCAAAAACAATTTCAGCCAGAGGGATCTGATAGATGACATTGACCCGATTTTCATCGATATAGTCCATGGTCACAAAGTCTCCCCGCTTACGCTGGGCCAGCTCCATAACTGCACCGACAAATTCCTGGGGCACCATGATTTGAGCCTTGACATAAGGTTCCTCGATAGAGTCAATCTTGGTCGGATCTGGAAACTCACTAGGATTGGAAACCTCAATCACTTCTCCATCTGTCATATTGACCTGATAGATAACACTAGGAGCAGTCATAATCAAATCAATATTAAACTCCCGCTCTAGGCGCTCTTGAATAACGTCCATGTGGAGCAGACCCAAAAAGCCACAACGGAAACCAAAGCCCAAAGCCTGGGAGGTTTCTGGCTCAAATTGAAGACTGGCATCATTGAGCTGCAATTTTTCTAGGGCTTCCCGCAAATCGTTATACTTATTGGACTCAATCGGATAGAGTCCCGCAAAGACCATGGGATTCATCTGCTTATAACCATGGAGAGGCTCGTCTGCTGGGTTGTTAGCAAGAGTTACAGTATCCCCGACACGGGTGTCGGCAACAGTCTTGATAGAGGCTGCGATATAGCCGACATCACCGGTAGCTAGATAATCGCGGCCAACTGCCTTGGGTGTGAAAATTCCTACTTCGGTCACATCAAAGGTCTTGCCATTACTCATAAGCTGGATGGTGTCGCCCGGTTTGACCAGACCGTCCATGACCCGCACTTGCAGGATAACTCCCCGATAGCTGTCGTAGACCGAGTCGAAAATCAGGGCCTTGAGAGGGGCTGCCACATCACCAGTCGGAGCTGGGACCTGGGCCACAATCTGCTCTAAAATTTCCTCAATTCCGATTCCAGACTTGGCCGAAGCAAGTACCGCTTCGCTCGCATCTAGTCCAATGACATCTTCAATCTCGGTCCGCACTCGCTCAGGATCAGCTGCCGGCAGGTCAATCTTATTGATAACCGGTAGGATTTCTAGATCATTATCCAGAGCCAGGTAAACATTGGCCAGGGTTTGAGCCTCAATCCCTTGGGCTGCATCAACTACCAAAATCGCCCCCTCACAGGCCGCTAGGGAACGCGACACCTCATAGGTAAAATCGACATGGCCTGGTGTATCAATCAAGTGAAAAATATAGGTCTCGCCATCCTTGGCCTGGTAATTTAACTCAATAGCATTGAGCTTGATGGTAATTCCACGCTCCCGCTCCAGATCCATGCTGTCCAGAAGCTGGGCCTGCATTTCGCGGCTAGAAACTGTTTCGGTCGCCTCTAAAATCCGGTCGGCCAGGGTCGACTTCCCATGGTCAATGTGGGCGATAATCGAAAAGTTCCGGATCTTTTCCTGCCTTTTCCTTAGTTGGTCTAAATTCATTCTGCTCTTCCTTGTTTCTTCATACTTTCTAACTTTTTCGCCTTGGGCACTCTCCTTATTATACCATAATTTTGCTAGTAACTTCAGGAATTCTGCAAAAAATATCCAGTTCCTTCCCTAGCTGCCTCTTCCTACTTTTTATGCTATAATGTAAGGGACTATTGAAGGAAATGAGGGATAGAAATGATTAAATTACTGGCCTTGGATATGGACGGAACCCTGCTTGATTCGCACAAGAAGATTCCCCAAGCCCATATCGAGGCGATTCATCAGGCGATTGCCCAGGGGGTTAAGTTAGTTCTCTGTACGGGTCGACCTCTGGTCGGAGTCAAGCCCTACTATAAGGAATTGGGCCTGAGCAAGCAAAATGAATATGTCATTGTAGACAATGGCTGCGCTATTCATCAAAGTGAGGGCTGGAAGTTACTGGACTATACTGCCCTAAGCAAGGAAGACTTGGTCTACCTGGATCAGATAGCCCAAAAAACACCCGCCCAGTTAACTATTTTTGATGAGGAGCGTTACCTGGTCCTAGGAGAAGACCCTAATGACCTAGTTAGCTATGATGCCGGCCTAGTCTTTACCCAGCCTGTCAAAATCAGCCTAGAAGAGGCCATTGAAGGAAGTGAAATCATGTTTCAGGCCATGTTTTTAGCCCAGCCTGACCAGCTGGATCGATTTGAAGCTGACTTCCATCAGGACCTGAGCCAGCGTTTCAGTGCTGTTCGTTCTCAAGACTATATCTATGAGACCATGCCCAAGGGAACGACCAAGGCTAGTGCTTTGGCTCGGCTAGCAGAAAAGCTAGCTATTAAGCCTGAGGAAATCATGGCCATCGGTGACGCCAATAATGATTTGGAAATGCTAGAATTTGCCGGGCTAGGGATTGCTATGGGCAACGCTAGCGACTATGTCAAGAGCCAAGCGGACGCTGTGACTACTAGCAACGACCAGGCCGGAGTGGCTAGAGCTATCGAGAAATATATTCTCAAGCAAGACGCTTAAGCCCAAAGGAGGCCCCCCAAGTCTGGACTACCTCTCAAAAGTTGAGCAGAAAAAGTCTAACTTTGAAGAGACAGGCGCATCCACCTCTTTTTATCTGATAAATAGACAAAAACTGCCTCTCATTCAGGACTCGGGTCTTGATGAGGGCAGTTTTCATATTTCTAGGTTTAAAGGTCAAGCACACCCTTTTGGGCTAGATTCTCAAGGCATTCTACTAGGTAGACCTCGTCATGCTCAGGATAAAGGGGATTGGGTAAGTCCTCCTCGGCCAAGTCAGGATAGGGATCTTGGCTTTTCCCGCGATAGTTTTTGTCCAGCCAGTTGCTATCTGGCTGGTAGCCCCTTTTCTTCATCTCCTCCATAACTAGGCAGTGATAGGCATAAAGGCGATAGGGACTATGGTCAAAGACATAGTTGACCGTCGCATGCTTCTTGCCCCAGCCTCGTCCCCGCAAGGCAGCGCATTCCCGGTGCTGGCCCAGCAACTGCTGGCGGGGTAATTTTTCAATTAAATCTTGATGCCAAAGTCTCATTCTAGCTCCTTGGGCCACTTGCCCTTCTTCTTGAGTAATTGTTTAACAAAGAATGGAATCTTGACATTTTCAATTCCCTTCTTTTCAATCAACTTGCGGACAAATTCGGGCATCTTCAAGTCCGAATCTGCCAGGAGCCTCTTGGCCTGTTCGGATGGCTTTAATTCATCAAAGGTCGTGGTTTCTGGTTGCATCCATTCATAAGGTTGGTTTTCATGGGCTCTAATGGTTTCCATCAGGGCATCAATCAGGGCTGGCTGGGCATTGGGCATTTCTGGTCGGTGATAGCCAATCCCATATTTATCACACAAGTCCTTGCATTCAATATCATTATCAAAGAGGACCTCAATGTGCTCTGAAATAAAGGCAATCGGTAGAAAAATATAATGGTCTGGATGATTGTCCTTATGTTCCTCGATATACTCCAAGACATCTGGCTTAATCCAGGGTAGGCCAATATCGCTCTCACTCTGCCAGGTCGAGGTATAGTTTGCCTCATCAAGACCCAATCTTTGAGCAATGATGTGGGCATTGTCAAAAACCTGATCAATATAAGGGTCCTCAAAATCCAAGGCAATCAAGGGTACGGAATGGGCTGAGAAAAGAACCTGAAAACTTTCATTACCTAAACTAGAAATAATCTCCCGCAACTGGTCTGTCCAATAGGAAAGCAAGGACGGAGCCTTGTACCACTCCTTAATGATATGAAAGCGAATTTGGTCAGACTCGATAAATTTTTCATAACCCATGACCGAGTAAAAAGAGTAATGAGGCTCCAAAATCAGACAGAGACATTCCTCAATTCCGTCTGCTTCCATTTGCTTAATCACATCTGGAATAAAGGGTCTAGAAAATTTATTGGCAAAGTAAACTCGGTATTCCTGACCCAGGCGCTCCTGCACTAGGGCTGCTTCTTGACGGCTAATCTCCTGCAAGGGGCTGGAGCCAATCAAGCGATAGTTCTCGTAGAGATGTTGAATCTCACTATCTTTGGGGCGAATACCGCGACGAATATTGGTAAAGAACTCCGCTATATCCTCAAATGTATAACCCTCTGGCGAACCAAAGGTCATCATCAAAACTGCTTTTGTAGTCATAAACTCCTCTTATCTATTTTCAACTAATTTTATTTTACTAGGTTAGCCGAAAAAATGATACTAAAAAGCTATGATTTGGGCAAAAAAGTTTGATAAGCCAAAGTTTATTAGAAAGACAGAATTTTCTGATTTTTCGTCAAATCTAGGCAGATATCTTAAAGGTCAAGAACTGTTCTGCTTCTCTTATTTGCAGGTCATTGTTGTCCCGCCCTGAATATGCTATACTGGGACTATAAACTAGTAGACAAGGAGAAATCATGAAATACCCTCAACTCTTGGAGCGGTTTTTGACCTATGTCAAGGTTAATACTCGTTCTGATGAAACTTCTCAAACGACCCCCAGCACCCAAAGCCAGGTTGACTTTGCCCTAAAGGTTCTGCAACCAGAAATGGAAAGAATTGGCCTCAAGGACGTCCACTGCCTGGATAATGGCTTTATTGTGGGAACCCTGCCAGCCCGAGGTGGAGTTTTCAAACATAAAATCGGTTTTATCTCCCACATGGATACGGCTGACTTTAATGCAGAGGGCGTGCAACCTCAGGTCATTAAAAACTATGACGGTCAGGCTATTCCGCTGGGAAACTCTGGCTATGAACTCAATAGCCAAGACTTCCCCAATCTAGCCAACTACCTAGGCCAGACCTTGATTACCACAGACGGGACCACCCTCTTGGGGGCCGATGATAAGTCTGGTATTGCTGAGATTATGACAGCTGTAGAATATCTGGCTAGCAATTCCCAAATTCCCCACTGTGAAATTCGGGTCGGCTTTGGACCAGATGAGGAAATCGGGATTGGTGCTGACAAATTTGATGTAGAAGACTTCAACGTAGACTTCGCCTATACGGTTGATGGGGGGCCGCTGGGCGAGCTCCAATATGAAACCTTTAGTGCTGCTAGCGCTGAACTTCATTTCCAGGGCCGCAATGTCCACCCCGGAACAGCCAAGGGCCAAATGGTCAATGCCCTGCAACTAGCTGTGGACTTCCACCAAGAGCTTCCTCAAGAAGATCGGCCAGAGCTAACCGAGGGCTACCAGGGCTTCTACCATCTTTTAAAACTAGAGGGAAGCGTGGAGGAAGCTAAGTCCAGCTACATTATTCGCGATTTTGACTCTAGCGACTTTGAAAAGAGAAAAGAGCTAATCTTGGATCTTGCCCAAAAGATGAACGCAGAACTGGACCAAGAGAGAGTCTTTGTGGACTTGAAGGACCAGTACTACAATATGCGGCAGGTTATCGAGCAGGATATGACCCCTATACACTTAGCTAAAAGAGCTATGGAGGCCCTGGCTATCAAGCCCATTATTGAACCCATTCGGGGCGGAACAGACGGCTCTAAAATTTCCTTTATGGGTCTTCCAACCCCTAATCTCTTTGCAGGCGGGGAAAACATGCATGGCCGCTTTGAATACGTCAGTCTAGAGACCATGGAAAAAGCGGTCGATACCCTTATCGCTATTGTCACTGACCAGCAAGCCTAGACTTGAACCAACCAATCTAAAATCCCCGAGAAAAGACTTGGGTAAAATCCAAGAAAAACCGAGATCAGTCTTTGTTCCACTCCCCCAGCTAGCAAGGAAAACTAGCTGGGGCTTGGCTACTTACTGGTCTCGGTTTTTCTCATTTAGCCTTACTAGGGCTAATTTTTCTTCGATTTGGCGGTAAATTTCGGTATTTTCTAGGCCTTGCGAGGCGGCGCTATCCCTGCAATAGGACAGGAGGAAGGGATAATATTCGATATAGGGAGTCAGGTCATAACCAGCCGTGGCTGTTAGGGCTAGCTGTTCCTCATAGCCTGCCAAAAGGTCTGAAAACCACTTTTCATTCCATACATGGGAGATGCTACCTGCGCGGAGGCGGTAATAATAAAGGGGTTCATTGAGGTAGATAATTTTTTGGGCCTGCATATATAGCTTATAGGTAGTGAAGCTATCTTCGGCAGAGCGACCAACTGGATACCTGACCTTGTCGAATAAACTGCGCTTATAGAGCTTGCCCCAGGCAGTCAAGAAAGAGCCATCCAGCATTCTCTGCTTGGGATAGGCCGCTAGCATTTCCTGCCTGGTGTAGACTTTTTCAAAGTATTCTTTGGTGTAGAATAAAAAGGTTGCGTCCGAACCCCGAAAAGAGACATGGTGGGCCACAGCGACATCTGCCTCATATTCCTGTAATTTGGAGTAGAGCTTTTCGACATGCTGCTCATAGAGCCAGTCATCCGAGTCCAGAAAGACCAGATAGTTCCCGGTCGCCTTTTCTATCCCATGATTTCTAGCAGCAGACAGACCTTGATTTTCCTGGTGGTAGACCTTGATTCTGGAATCTTCGGTGGCTAATTGCTGGCAGATTTAGCCCGACTGGTCGGTTGAGCCATCATTGACCAAAATAATTTCTAAATTTTCATAGGTCTGCTTACGGGCACTATTGACACATTCGGCCAGATAGGTCTGGACATTATAGACCGGGATAATAATCGTTACTTTTTCTTCTTGACTCATTTTCAGCCAGGCTAGAGGAAAGTCAAAAGCTTAAGCGGGAGACCTGCTTTCAGGTTCCAGCAATAAAGTCTTTCATCTTTCTTAGCCAACACTCCTTTTTCTTTTTACTATATCTAGTATAGCTGATTTTTTCTAAAAAACAAGTCCAAAAGCCCTAATCTACTAGCTAGATAGGGCTTTTGATTGTTCATCTAAGAGACCTCCTCCATACTAAGGAGATTGATGGTTTTAATCTCTTGTTGGCTGTTCTGCAAGCTAATCGTCTTGGACTCTGCTTGATAACTGATAGACTCTAGACTGACGCCATAGCGGAGGGCCAGAGTGGTTAAGCGGGTCTGGAAGTCTTTTAGGGTCAGACCATAGGCTTGAGCCAAGGCTTCCTGCTCCTTATCATAATTATCTTCTTCTACTTTATCAGCCTCCTTTTCTCCTTCCTCTGCTGGGGCTTGATTTGCTTGACTATCTTCCTTAGGCTCTTCCATCCTTCCTTGACCATGCTGGCTGTCCCTACCCCAACCGTCATTTGAACTTGGCCGTTCAGCTGGGTGCTCAATATAGTATTTAACCGTTGCAAATAGGTCTTCCAGACTATAACCAACTGGCGCCTGATAGAGTCCTTGATCAAACCAGGCTAAAGCTAGATTATGGTAATGATCTTGGTGGGGGATAATGAACTGGCCATCTCGGTAGTCAACTACATAGGCTAAATTATAAGGGAGCTGCTCAAGAGGAATACGCTTAGCTCCTGGTAGGCTTTCATAGAGGGCCTGGCTCTTACCTGTTTGGGCCGAGCGTTCTCCTTCTCTTCCTGCTTGCTCGGCTGGCTTCTTAGCTGTCAAGTCCTGCTCCTTACAATAAGCCTCGGCTGCTGCCCTCTCCTCTTGGGATAGGTCAGCCTTAGGAATCCAATGACTGTGGCCCAAATGGCTAGCCACATAGGCATCTCCTTCATCTTTTTCAATATCCTTTACATCAAAGATATAGCCATCAGATGTGGTGTACTTGCCTGCGGCCTTAGCGGCAGCCAACTCCTCAGGACTATAAGCGATTTGAGAATTTGGTAGACCCTTGCGCTCTGGGTGTTGGATTTGATTGATAAGATTTTGAGCATCTGACCAAAGTTGGCTGCGCTTGCTCTTAGGATCGGCCAGGCGATCCAGTAAGGCGTCTAGCGCCTCAAACAAGCTGTCATCTGCATCTTGATTTTCCAGAACTTGGCGGGCAGACATGAGGAGGGGATAGAGTTTGGCATAAAATTCCGAATGCTCGATTTGGGCCTTTCCCTCATCTTCCTCCACCTTGGCCCGACTAACCTTGGCCAGCAATTCCTTGGCGGAAGCTAGGAGTTCTTCCTGGCTAGCTAGTCCCTTGCTCCAGCTGTCCTTCAAGTCTGCTAGAGTTCTTGCCAAGCCTTGCTTCTGCTGGCTTTCATCTAGACTGTCTAAAATTTTCTCAATCTGCTCAAAGGTCTGGCTTAAGTCGCTATTTTGTCTTTCCTCCTTTGGTTTTGGAGCAAAATCTGCTCCATAGATACCTGCTAGAAACTGATAAATATTGGTCTTATAGCTATGACCATTGATTTGTTGGCTATCTAGCAGGGTTTGCTTAGTCTTTTGAGACTTGGGACCAACCAAGAGTTTTTGAGCTGCTAGCTTGCTCTGATAGATTTCCAAAAAGAGACCTTCTAGATTGATGGCCTCAATCTTGGCCTGGGATTTATAGAGTTTGATAGCTAGCTCAGCCAGCTTATCAGCCAATTCCTTGGGGAGCCGGTCATCATCTACTGCTTGATAGAAGAATTTGAGGTAGTCTACCGCTGTAATTCCCGGCCGGTCATGGAAGTCCTGAATGGCCGTTAAAAGCTGAGAGAGCTCCTCCATTTTCTCTTGATTTTTCTCCAGTTTGGCTGCCTGTAGTTGACTGAGAAAGTCCGCCTTAGACAGGCCGTAATTTTCCGTAGCCAGGCGATTGAGGCGTTCAACCAGGGCTTGATATTTCTTGTCCAACTCGGTCATTTCTGAAGGCTTGGCCTGCTTATCAATATGGATATACTGCTTGTCAAATTGCTCTAGGCTAGCCAAGTAACCTGCAGTTGAGTTGCTAGCTAGATTTTTGATTCCTTGGACAAATTGCCCCAGAGCAAGTTCAATCCGTCTCTGCATAACCAAGTCATGAGCATAGAGAGCCCGACTAGCGGCTAAAAGTTGCTCGACCTTGGAGAGAACCTGCTCCTCCTGATAAGGGCCAGCCTGATAGCTGGACTGGAGACTTGGCAACTTATGCTTCAAGGCTTCTTCAAAGCCCTTGGTCTGAATGCGAATATAATGGTTATGGTCTCCATGCGGGATGACAAACTGCCCCTTTTCAACCTGAATATCATAAGGGGCCAGACCCGAACGCAAGGCGGTTGTATAAAGCTCATTATAAAAGTCCAGTTCAGGATTGCCAGTCACTAGAGGCAGGCGGACCCTCTCCTTGCGGACTGCATAAGGGTGAACATGGGTCGGGTCATAGGCCTGATCCGGATTGTTAAAGACAAAATAGTCACCTGAAATCCGAACCGCCTCCAAGGGTACACCATAGGTCTTAGAGATATAGTTGATTTTTTCTTGGTCACTGGCGTCCTTAGAGAAGCTATCAAGCCCGGTTAAAGGACTGGCAGACTCCTCTTTCTTGCCCTTAGCTAGTGTCTCCTCAGCTGCTCGAATCTGCTCGGCAGTCAGGTCCTTTTTAAAGAAATAATGGGCATGTCCACCATGCTGGACCATGTAGCCCTGGTCGTCCTTGCCGACAACATTTTCAGCCTTAAAGCCATGATCGTCCTCTGCCTTAGGATTTTCTGGTTTGGGTGGAGTGATTGGCGGTAGCTTGGGTTGGGCAAGAAGATTGCCAGGCTTATAGCCAATTGGAATCTTCTGGGCAATCTCCCTTTCCAAATCCGACATTTTGGCAAAAGGAATATAGTGGTAGTGGTCGCCATGAGGAACGGCAACCCCATTTTTAGAGCGGGATTTGATTTGGAGTGGGTCAAAAACCAATCCGTCCTCTTCCACATAGCGCTGGCTTAAAGGCAGACTATAAAGCTTCTGCAAAAGGCCATCCAAGGACTGATTTGGGGACTGATTAGGTAGTTGGGGTTGGGAACCCGGAACGAGCTGAGGAGGCAGTTGGGGACTTGGCAAGGACGGCTGACCAAATCCTTGATTGCCTTGATGACTTTGGCTTCCCGGGTTGGAGCCTATAAATCCTGCATGAGCTTGGGGTTGGCTAGGCCGATAATGAGGCTGGGGATTTTGCTGACCTTGATTGAGGCGATTCCAATAGTCTTGGGCCGCAGCTAATTCGCTAGGTGAAAGGGCAGACTTGGGAATCCAGTGAGTATGGTTGCCATGAGGGACGACAAAACCATCTCCCGTGTCTTCGATAACATCACTAGGATTAAAGATATAGCCATCATCAGTCGTATAGCGACCTTGGGCTCGGGCTGCTTGGACCGCAGCTGTAACTGGCGCCTTGTGACCACCTCTCCCTGCTATACTTTCCTGTCTCTGCCTAGCAATTTCTTCCTTGGTCCGGACATTGCTAGTTTTCTGTCCTTCCTTGATATAGAGATAATAACGACCGTCAACCTTGATGATGTAGCCATCCTTGACTTGATTGATGATATCTTCCTGCTTAAGCTGGTAATTGGGATCCCGCATAACCAGATCCTCGCTGATAATGGCATCATAAGGAACCTTGCCATTATAGTAATGGTAGTGATCGCCATGCGAGGTGACATAGCCCTGGTCTGTTATCTTGATAACGATTTGCTCAGCATTGATTCCTTCCTTGGCACTGACTTGATCCGGACTAAGCTCCTCTTCTTTTTTAGTCGCTTTCTTATCCTTCTTTCCTGCAATATAGGCTACACGATTATTACGCTTATTGGAACTCTCTTGGTGCCGACTCAACTCATAGGCACAGAGACTGAGGGCCAAAATAGCCACCGAACCGATAATATATTGTTTTTTCATAGCGTCCTCACTTCTTTAGCTCCCTAGCTAAGTTTTCTAAGTTTTTAGTCAAATTTTCTAGATAGGTCTGATTGTTTTCCGGGTCCTCCTCCAAGGGATTGAGGGTCTTGAGCCGAACTCCTGTCGCCTGGGCCACTGTATCTGCCACCTTGGACGAAGCATTGCTTTCCACAAAAATGGTTTGAATCTGATACTTCTTGACAAAGTCTTCAATCTCGGTCAGCTGCCTTGGACTGGGCTCTTGCTCCGGTGAAATTCCAGCAATTCCTAGCTGTTTCAGACCGAAGCGCTTGGCTAGGTAGGAAAAGGCAGTATGCTGGGTGACAAAGGTCTTTTGCGGAGCTTCTTGAAAAATAGGCTGGTATTTACCAACCAAGTCCTGGGCTTCCTTTGCCAATCTCTTGGCATTTTCCTGATAGATTTCCCGATGCTCCCGATCGACTTCCGACAGTTTATTGGCAATGATTTTAGCCTCCTCAGCCATCCTGATTGGATCCAGCCAGGTATGGGGATCATAGAGGGTCTTTTCATCTACTCCTTCCCCGACTTCCATATCTTCCAGGCCTTCTACCCGCTCTAGCTGCATGCCTTCAGTGGCTTCAACCACTTGGACCTTAGAGTCCTTTAAATTTGAATCAATGTTGACTGCCCAAGACTCCAAGGTCCGAGAATGATAGACAAAGACATCTGCATCATGAATGGCAGCCACATCATTGGCCGAGGGTTCAAAGGAGTGAATTCCCTCCCCCGACTGAATCATTCGGACATCATTGAGGTCGCCAGAAACTTCCTTGACCATGGCATAGATGGGATAAAAGCTGGTCACAATCTTCAAGCCCTCTCCCTCTTCTTCCTGCTTGGCCTGAGACTTACCACAGGCCGCTAGGGCAAGGACAAGGGTCAAAAGACATAAAAAAAGACAATTTTTCTTGATTTTCATCATTTTCTCCTCAACCGGTTATTAACCAGTTTATTAACTAGTTAACATAATACTCCTATTTCTAACCAGTGTCAAGGCTTTTCCAGCAATTTCCTAAAAAATAGAAGAAAGATAGATTTTCCTAGCTCAGACTAGAAAACAAGCTGTTGCGAGCGCTACCAAGAAGCTGTTGGTTTTCCTAAAGACTTATGTTACAATGAAGGCGGAGGTGAAAATATGTCAACTAAACATCGAAAACTAGGGCTCATCGCCCTCACTGCCCTCATTATTAGCTCATCAATCGGTAGTGGAATTTTCGCCATTCCCACCGATATGGCTGCCGCTGCTGCACCGGGCTCAGCCTTAGTAGCCTGGCTGATTGCTGGGATTGGAGTTTTAATGCTCTGCTTGTCCATTGTCAATATTATCAATAAAAAGCCTGAACTGAGTGGAATTGTTAACTATGCCGAAGATGGCTTCGGTCCCTTTAGTGGTTTTATCAGTGGTTGGGGCTATTGGTTGTCAGCTTGGCTAGGAAATGTAGCCTTTGCTACCATGATGATGAAAACCTTGGGACGCTTTATCCCAGCCTTTGGCGATGGAAATAATCTCTTATCAATCTTAGTCGCTTCCTTTGTTCTTTGGTTTCTCTTTTACTTGGTCAACCGTGGAGTAGAAAGTGCTGCTGTCCTCAATACTATTATCACCCTCTGCAAACTCCTCCCCTTGGCCCTCTACATCATCTTGGCCCTCCTCTTCTTTGATTGGTCAACCTTTGTTCAAAACTTCTGGGGAACCCAGTCTGGCGGTTTCGAGTGGACTAGCCTTATGACACAAGTTCAAAATTCGATGATGGTTATTATGTGGGTCTTTGTCGGTATCGAAGGGGCTGCGATGATGTCAGACCGGGCCCAAAGCAAGTCCATTGTCGGCAAGTCTACCGTCCTAGGCCTAATCGGCCTCTTAGTTATTTATATTGCGGCCTCTATCCTACCCTACGGCATTATGAGTCAAGAGCAGGTAGCCCAACTCCACAGTCCTGCCATGGGCTATGTTCTAGCTAAAAATGTCGGAGACTGGTTCCCAATCTTAGTAAACCTAGCCTTAATTATCTCGATTTTTGGTAGTTGGCTATCTTGGACCATGTTGCCAGCAGAAACCACTCTGGTTATGGCCAAACGGCAGCTCTTACCCGAAAAATTTGGTCAACTAAACGCCAAGGGAGCTCCAACCTTCTCCTTGGTCTTTATGACTATTTTGACCAATGCCTTTATGTTTACCCTGCTCTTTACCGACCAGGCCTATAAATTTGCTTATTCCCTCTGTACAGCCGCTATCTTTGTCTCTTGGCTCTACGTCACCCTTTATCAAACCAAGCTATCCTTCAAGGCCAAGGAAGTCAGACAAAGTCTAATCGGACTTGTGGGCTCTATCTTTTATCTCTGGGCCATCTGGGCTTCAGGAATTGATTACTTTCTGCTCTGTCTGATTGTCTACCTCTTAGGGATTGTCCTTTATATTCGAGCTCGCAGAGCCAAAAAGGTCCAAAAAATCTTTGCTCGTGGAGAACTCATTCTCTTAATTCTAGTAGTAGCTGGAGCCCTAGTCGCCCTCTATCGCCTCTTTAGCGGACAAATCTCAGTCTAGACCCAAGTCTAGAGATTTGGCTCAAGCAAGAAGAAACCGATTAAGGAAATACACTATACGTTACTAATTTAGTATATGAAGCACAGAAGGAGGAAACTATGGATATTCAAGCATTCGGTGTCGAGGAATGGTTAAACGTTTGGGAAAATGATGCGATTTATGATATTGCAGGAAGCACCATTGCCTCTTTGACCTTGGAAGAAATTATCGAGCTTGGCCCCCTATCCCAGGCAGAATTTTTTCAAATCCTAGCTCAAAAGAAGATGAACTATGGCTGGATTGAGGGCTCACCCGACTTTAAGCAAGAGGTAGCTCAGCTCTACCAAAATGTCAACTTGGAGCAAATTCTCCAGACCAATGGGGCGACTGGAGCCAACCATTTGGCCCTCTATGCCCTAGTAGAGCCAGGAGACCACATCATCTCAGTCTATCCTAGCTATCAACAACTCTACGATATTCCCCGCTCACTAGGGGCCCAGGTCTCCCTCTGGCAGATTCGAGAAGAAAATAATTGGCTCCCCTCGCTAGAAGAGCTACGAGGCCTGGTTCGAGCCGATACTAAGATGATTTGTATCAACAATGCCCATAACCCAACCGGAGCGGTCATGGACAGGAACTTTCTGGAAGAATTAGTCGCCATTGCGCGTGAGGTTGGGGCCTATATCCTATCAGATGAGGTCTACTGCCCCCTAGAAGAAGGCCTAGAAATTCCAGCTATTGTGGACTTATATGAAAAGGGCATCTCCACCAACAGCTTGTCCAAGACCTACTCTGTACCAGGTGTACGAGTTGGCTGGGTGGTCGCAAATCCAGAAGTCAGCCAGCTCTTTCGCAAATACCGTGACTATACCATGATTTGTGCAGGTGTCTTTGATGACTTTGTTGCTAGCTATGTCCTAGCCAATAGAGAGGCCGTCCTAGCACGAAACAGAGAGATTGTTGACCGCAATCTAGCTATCCTCAAGGACTGGGTTCAAAAAGAGCCCCGAGTTTCCCTAGTCTATCCAAGGCATGTATCTACTTCCTTTATCCGCCTAGATATTCCAGAAGAGATAGAGGCTTTCTGCATTCGTCTCCTCAAGGAAAAGGGAGTTTTGCTGGTTCCTGGTAATCGTTTTGATTTGCCCCAGCATGCCCGCCTAGGCTATTGTGCTCCGACCCAGACCTTGGAAAAGGGACTGGCTGCCCTCTCAGACTTCCTCAGACAGTTTGACTAATCCTATTCTTCAAAAATCAAAAGGGCATGGTCTCATCTCATCTAGCTCCACTCCACTAAGGGCTGTGACGCCTTTCCTTCTTCCTTTTGATTTTCATATTAACTACAAAGAAAAAAGAGCTGACCTGGGTCTAGCTCTCTTTTTCGATTTGCTCTAACATCTGACTTTCTTCTACTGTCAAGGGATAGCCTACTAGCAGGTCTGGCCTACGCTGGTAGGTTTTTTTCAAACTTTGATAGAGTCGCCATTGACGAATTTTTTCATGGTGACCGCTCATTAAAACCTCTGGTACCTGCATGCCCCGAAAATCATAGGGGCGCGTGTACTGGGGATATTCCAAAAGTCCAGAAGAGAAACTATCATCTGTATGACTAGCCTCCTTACCAATGACCTCCGGAATCAAACGCACTGTCGCATCTATCATGGTCATAGCCGCTAGCTCGCCTCCGGTCAATACATAATCGCCCAAGGAAACCTCGTCTGTAACCAGGCTCTTTATCCGCTCATCATAGCCCTCATAATGACCGCAGATAAAGATAAGTTGCTCTTCCTGGGCCAGCTCTTCCGCATAGGTTTGATTAAAGGTTCGACCAGCAGGATCTAGGAGGATAACCCGAGGATTTTTCTGCTCAATTTGCTCCATACAATCAAAGATGGGCTGGGCTCTTAAAAGCATGCCCTGACCACCACCATAGGGCTCATCATCGACATGCCGAGCTTTTTCAGCATGGTCGCGGAAATTGTGGTAGCTGATTTCTAAAAGGCCCTTGTCGCGAGCCTTGCCGACAATCGAGTGCTCTAGGGGAGCAAACATTTCTGGAAAGAGGGTCAAAATATCAATTTTCATCGTCAAGCCCCTCGGGAATCTCTACATCAACACGCTTCTTAGCCACATCAACCTGCAAGACAACAGGCGGGATATAAGGCAGGAGCAAATCGCGCTTGCCCTTACGCTTGACCACCCAGACATCATTGGCCCCAGGCTGGAGAATTTCCTTAATCGTCCCCAAAAGGACATCATTTTCATAAACCTCAAGTCCGATAATTTCGTGGTAGTAAAACTCGCCCTCAGCTAAATCAGACAAGTCCTCTACTGCCACTTTCAAACTGTGGTCACGATATTTTTCAATATCGTTGATATGATAGTGGTCCTTGAACTTGATAATGTCAAAGTTCTTCATCTTGCGGTGGCTAGCAATCTCCACATTCATAACAAATTGATCTTTTTTGTCAAAAAGCGCTAATTGACTGCCTTTTTTGAAACGCTCTTCTGCAAAATCCGTCACCGAAAGAACCCGCATCTCTCCTTGCAGGCCTTGGGTATTAACGATTTTTCCAACATTTAAATAATTCATCTCAACTCCAACATATTATACTCTGCCTAGTATTTTATCATGATATAGGGGAATGTACAAGGGAGATAAAACTTTATTACACTTATATTTTTATAAAAATACAACTAAAATAATTGGTTCAAGACCAGACTCTTGAGATTCTTGAAGACGAAAACGAAAATGGCATCGTAGAGGTTGCTTACGTTCGAGAGGATTAGCGGTGTTCAGCGTCCTCTTCGAAAACCTGTTTAGCAAATTCCTCCACCAGAGCATTGAACTTAGCTGGTTGGCATAGATTCGATGGATCAAACGAATCAGAAATGACAAGATCTTGAGCATGACTAAGGTGTTCTTTAGTCGTTTTCATCATTTGGACTAATTTCCCTGAAAAATCTCCTGCCAGCAAAAGTGTAGGAATCTTGCACTTATCCAAGGCAGCACGATAATCAATGGCTTCAATTGCCCTGCGCTGCAAAACAGACTCCTCAGGTCGTATCCGATCGAATAAATCAACAAAATAGGATCGAGCTAAAGGCCAGCGTTTATAAATCGGCAAAGTTGATAGCTTCATAAACCATGAGTATTTCACCAAAGGAGCCGTAAGTTGAGCCAGAGCATTCATCATCGGTGACAAATCCGTCGCACAAAAAGTATCACACAAGAAAGCTCCCTTAAAGATTTGCGGATTTTGAGTCATGAGGTTCATGGTTAAGATACCGCCATAGGAAGTCCCTCCGATTATGGCTTGGCTGACGCCTTCTTTTTCCAAAATCGCCAGCACATCTGCTGCCTGTATACTAGCACCTGATCCGCCTGACAAGTTAGTGAGCTTGATTGTCCATTTCCTCGTAAATCAGGCGCAATAACCTGATAGCGCACCTTAAAAAAATCTATCTGAGGCTGAAACATGCCCGAGTCAGCACTCAGACCATGCAGGAGCACGAGCGTTTCTTTGTGACCTCGTCCTTCTATCCGATAGAATATCTCACCATCAGTTCTTTCGATATGGTCCATCCTATTGCCTCCGTACTACATTTCATTTATACTTTTCAGCCATTCTGTGGCCAATTCTATCTGTTGCTTTCTTTCGCTGATAACTGCTTGCATATCATCTGGACTCTGCAGATTTATTACTTTGACAGCATAATCCGCCGAAACAATGGCGTGACCTCGCATGTGGGCTGTTGCGACCGCTTGGGCAAAGACACGCGCGGCATACTTACTGACTGGTGATTTGGCTTGCTGAGATAACTTCTGAGCTAAGAAACCAGCCTGCCTCAGCTCATAGGCAGCAACTTTCTCAGCAAGTCGTCCCTCAAACACTTCCTGAACTTGAGTCAAGATTTGCTGTTTTTTAAGATTGCCACCAATATCTATCAGAGCTATAAAGCGAGTGGCATGTTCCATTGCCCATTGGGCAAGCTGCTTCTGAGGAAGCTGGACCAAGATTTGCTCCAGTTCCAATCTTTTCTGCCCGTCATCAAGAATATTTAGCTTGTAAGGACTAGGTAGACTCACTTGTCCATTCTCATAACACTCTCGTTCACGGGAATTCCAAGCATAATCTTCTGACTTCATATTTCCTCCGTTTCCACGCTTCTCGCTTATTTCATTAAAAAAATAAGGTAGATAGTTCTCACATAGACTCGAACTGCATCAATTCCCCTAAATTCAACTGCGCCTAACGGCTTGTTTCGTTAAGGGGCATAGAAAAAACAGGACACACTGGTCCCGTTCTTCTTATTTCTCATCAATAACGATGCGAACTTTTTTGTATTCAGTTGGGACCGAGTAAACAATCGTTCTTATCGCAGAAATGGTGCGACCTTTACGACCAATTACACGTCCAACATCATTTGCATCAAGATCTAGATGATATTCCAAAAATTCAGGTGTATCTTCAATCTTGATAGTCAAGGCATCTGGCTGTGAAATCAAAGGTTTCACTATTGCAATAATCAGATTTTCAATCGTGTCCATATTTCAACCTATCTTTATTTAGAGTATTTCGAATCGTGGAATTTCTTCATGATTCCAGCTTTTGAAAGAATGTTACGAACAGTGTCAGATGGTTGTGCACCATTAGCCAACCATTCAAGGATACGGTCTTCTTTCAAGGTTACTTGGTTTTCAGCTACAAGTGGGTTGTAGGTACCAACTGTTTCGATGAAACGTCCGTCACGTGGTGAACGTGAGTCTGCAACGTTGATACGGTAGAAAGGTTTTTTCTTAGAACCCATACGAGTTAAACGGATTTTTACTGCCATTTTTCAATAGTCTCTTTTCTCTTTTTTATTTTGTAAGTAGTCTAGCTACTCACTTTCCTATCTATCATACCATAGCCTATAAGAGCTGTCAAGAAAAAAACTTGACAGATCCCTTTTTTATTTTTCCCCAAACCAAAGAGCAATTTCGCGCGCTGCGGACTCAGGCGAATCAGAGCCATGCACGATATTCTGAATGGTCTCATCACCTTGTGGAGCCTGGGCAAAATCACCACGGATAGTTCCTGGCAGGGCTTCTTCTGGACGCGTTGCTCCCATCATCTTTCGCCAGCAGCTAATCACTTGAGGACCAGAAATGACACCAACCACGATTGGGCCGCTGGTCATAAAGTCCCGAATAAGGGGATAAAAAGCCTTGTCTACCAGCGCTTCATAATGCTGGTCAACTAATTCGCTGCTAGGAGCCGGTCGCAATTCTAGCTTTTCCAACTGAAAGCCGCGCTGCTCAATACGCTGCAATACTTGACCGACTAAGCCTCGCTTGACACCATCAGGCTTAATTATAAAAAAAGTTTTTTCCATTTTAGCTGCCATTTCTAGCACCTCCAAACTCTGATAATCTTATTCAAATAAGGCGAAATAAACCAGACTGGCTCAACCAGCAAAGCTACTCCAACTCCCTTTGATTTTGTCTCCTTCTATTGTAGCATAAAATTCAATCAAAGTTGCCCTTTGAAAATCAGGAAAAACAAATTTTCCCAAATAAAAATGAGCCTATTTATAGGCCCAATAGAGACAAAAGCAAGCAAAGGGAAGGGGACAGAACTCATTTCTAAAGCTGAAAAGACCAATCCCCCATAAATTTATAAGAATTTCTAAAAAATGGTTAAGCTTGATTTCTGTCTTGCTTTTTTACCTGCCAAAATCAGGATAAAATAATCAGAGCATTGATAATTTCAAGGATGATAAAAATCCAAAACACAGGAGCCCGAAAGGCCTGACCAAAGGTTCCTGGATAGACTTTATTGGCTTGAAGGTAATTAGAGATTTGCTGGCGTTTCTTATAGAGGATAAAGAGGGCTGGACCAGCCAAAAGCAAGAGCAGAATCGGGTGTATCCAGTTCACCTGCTGGCTAGTCAGATGAGAATAGAGATAAGTTAGGCCGTCTCCGATAACTAGATTATTAAAGATATGGAGAAAGATGGACCAAAATATCGAATATTCCAAGGCTACATAGCCTAAAAAGAGACCGATAAAAATAGCAAAGGGAATCTGGTTGAGATTGCCATGAAAGAAACCAAAGAAAAGAGAGGACATCAGAATGGCAAAGACCTTGCCATATTTCTCAAGGGCTCTCAGACCAGCCCCTCGAAAGATGAGCTCTTCTGAAATGGGCGCAGCAAGGTTCACATAAATAAAGAGCTCCCATGTCGTAGGGCCTGATATCGAAGACATGGAGTCCTTGATAGGAATACCCAAAAGAGTCAAGTAATCAGCCAACCAACTATTGACGATATAAAAGACCAGTTGGCTCAAAAAGAGACAGAGAATAAAAAAGCCTAGGGCTGGAAGAGTCATCTTCTGTCCCTTGTGGCGGATGTCCGACTTAAAGAGGGCTCCTTTTCGATAAATACTAAAAAGCAAGACTCCGATTGGGGCGGCTATTAGATAGACCAAGCCCATTCGTTGACCAATAATCCTAATAGCTGTTTCAGTAATCTTGCTGGCATTATCCATATTTTCAGAGACAGCAAGCATGATGGCAAAAAGGGCATAAAGAATGACGATAACAATGCTTACTACTGCGTAAATCATACACATCCCAGCAAACCAAGAAACATCTTTCTTAATCATTTTGGCATATTCAGTATTCATAGATACTCCTTATCCGATAAAAGACTAGTTCCTTTTTTCATTTCTAGGGAAAGGGGACTAGTGAGACCAAGAGGGACTAGCTGACTTTCTTGCGACTCTTGAAATAAAGCAGGGCCAAGAGACCTTGATAGAGGGCAAAAAAGAGTAAGAAGGCATGGAGGAAAAATTCCTCTGGTAAAATCAAAATCACCGGATCTCGTGCAGGGTCAAAGAGCCAGGTGGAATCACCAACAAAGAGCAGTTGGTGAAAGAGGGTAAAAAATTGGTTAAAACCGATGAAAAAGCCTACTAGGGCCAGGGCAAAAGGCAGGGCCATCAGGGCTAGAATAGATCTTTGGTAAAAGGGTAAAAAGCCCTTTTTGATAATCTCCCGATAGCTAAAATAAAGACTAGGCAGGGTAAGGACAAAGACTAGCTGGGCTAGGTGAAAGAGCCCCTTGACCGCTGCAAAATGGTGGAGACCCGCAGGTGAGGAGGGGAAGTCTGGCATGGCCAATCGCTGGCTAAAAGGATTGGTTAGGTAGTCCAGCAAAATATTGAAATTATGCTGGATACGACCAGGAGCCAGAGGGAGTTGATCAGCTAACTGTAAATGGGAAATCTCCCAAGGATAGAGCAACCAGGCCAGATAAATGGTCAAGAGAATTGCTGTGGCCAAAAGCCAGAGAATGCTTGTTGAAAAAATAAGTCGATTACGCATCAAAGTCCCACTCCGCTAAACTGGCTAAAACATGGTCGGGCTGAACTGGCAGGCTAGCTACTTCTTCTGCCTTGGTAAAGCCTGTTGTTACTAAGAGAGTTGGTAAATCATTATCAATCCCTGCCCGAATATCTGTAGAATAGTTGTCTCCGACCATTAAGGTCTCCCGGCGATTGGTTCCTAGCCGCTCCAAGGCCTTATTCATAATAACCGCATTGGGCTTGCCGATATAGACTGGATTGACTCGGGTGGCTGCTTCTAAAAGGGCAACCAAGGAGCCTGCTCCCGGTAAAAGACCGCGCTCGGTCGGAATATTTAGGTCAGGATTGGTCCCGATAAAGAGAGCCCCCTTTTGAATAGCCAGGGTTGCTAAGGCTAGCTTATCATAGGTCAAGTCCGTATCCAACCCCACTACCACATAGGCTGGATTTTCCTTATCCTCTTGGTAGCCTGCTTCATAAATAGCTGTTTTCAGACCAGTCTCACCAATCACATAGGCTGTCTGGCCTCGATTCATATCCTTCATATAGTCAATGGTAGCCAGACTAGCTGTATAAATGGTCTCCTCTGGCGTGTCAATATTAAACTGCTCTCTTAGCATGGTCTGGACCATTTGCGGTGTCCTGGTCGTATTATTAGTAACAAAAAGATAGGGTAGGCCCCGCTTTTGTAGGTCATGGACAAAGGCCTCACCAGCAGGAATCCGCTCCTTGCCCTTATAAATCGTTCCGTCTAAATCAATTAAATATCCCTTATAGGTCATCTTTTCTCCTTACCTTTTTATCTGCTTCCAGCTTACCAGGGCCTGAGCATTGATTTGGCCATTTGAGCTAATCTCATGGCTACTCTGCAGGCCTTGGACCTCTAATTTGGACTCAATCAAGCCCCCGGCTTGCACTTCCTTGACATACTTGAGTTGGATACGTTCAGGAATATGGTCCTCCAGAAATTCCGAACCCATGGCCTCCAAAATCCAGTCCAGGTACTTGCTATTATTTACATGGCCATTCATATCCAGATCATAAAAGCGGACTAGATAGTCCTGAATCTGGGGATTTTGCAAGGCCTGATAGCGTGGGCCACGCATAATCTTCTTGCTCTTTTCTGACTGGTAAACAGCCACAATCTCCTCTAAGACGGGATGAACCTTGCGCTCCTTGCGGTCAAACATGACAAAACTTGCCAGCATATCAACGATAAGCTGCCCCTGAGCATCAAAAATCCGAATGGACCGATAGCAAAATAGGCGGTTATGGGACAGGGCCTCGGTTTCAATCGTGATTTCCTCATCAAAAAGAGGGAGTCGCTCAATCTTGATGTCATAATCGGTCACAATCCAGGCCAGGTTATACTGCTCGAGCATGCTCTTGTCGCTATTGCCCAGCTCGGCTGATTGGAGACCAGAAACTTGCAGGGAGAGCAAGAGCAACTGGGGAATTTTAATAAAACCATTGATATCGCTCATATCAAAAGGAACGGTCATCTTAGTCTGATAGGTTAAAGCCATCTTCTACTCCTTTAAGATAAATTTCTCAGCAACAGTATCTCCTAAAAAGAGACCTCTCTTAGTCATTCGTATAAAATCTGGATCATCTACCAAGAGCCCTTGCTCAATCAAGTCTGCAACCACCTGGCCATAGAGGGCCTGGAAGGACTGGCCAAACTTGGCTTCAAAGTCCTGGATAGAGACACCCGTCTTTTTCCTAAGGCCTAAAAACATCTCCTCCTCCATCTTTTCAGCCTGGCTGAGGACCTCCTCTTGGACACGCGCCTGACCCCTTTCGACTGCTTCCATATAGTGGCGAATCGGTCCATGGTTTTTATAGCGAACCCCATCAAGGTAGCCCGAAGCTCCCGCCCCTAGACCAAAGTATTCGGCATTGTCCCAGTACATGAGATTGTGGCGACTTTCAAAGCCTGGCTTGGAAAAATTGGAAATCTCATAGTGTTCAAAGCCAGCCTGCTCCAGGGCAGCAATGATATACTCAAACATCTCCGCTTCCAAGTCCTCCTTGGGCAAGGGAAGTTTTCCCCTGCGCATGCGATTCATAAAGACCGTATGGTTTTCCAAAATCAGGCTATACAGGCTCATGTGGGGAATATCTAGAGAAATCGCCTTGGCAACATTTTCTCTTACATTATCCATGGTCTGCTTGGGGAGGGCATAAATCAGGTCGATTGAAATATTATCAAAACCAGCCAACTTTAAGGCAGCGATATTATCATAGATGTCCTGCTCACTATGGCCCCGCCCAATCTGCTTGAGCATACGGTTATCAAAAGTCTGCACGCCCAGCGAGACCCGATTGACCGCCGAATCCTTTAAGACAGCAATCTTATCAGGGTCTAAATCTCCGGGATTGGCTTCAATGGTTAATTCCTCTAGGCTGGACAAATCCAGGGTTTTGGTTAATTCTCTTAATAAAAATTCCAACTGGGCCGCTGATAGGGCAGTCGGTGTCCCTCCACCAATATATAGGGTCCGTAGCTTCTTAATATTATAGGATTGGTATTCAGCAATCAAGTGCTCCAAATAAAGGTCTACCGGTTGATTTCTGATAAAGACCTTGGAAAAATCACAGTAATAGCAAATCTGGGTACAAAAGGGGATGTGAACATAGGCAGAGGTTGGTTTTTTGTGCATGTAGTTATTATAACACATTTTAAGTAAATCAATTCCCAAACTATGGGAATTTCTGGCATATTTAACATGATTAAAAAACCAGCCCTCTAAATCTAAATTGGTCAAGACTTTCGTATTCAAAAGATGGCGGCCTACTAGCTATTCTTTCTGAAAAGGCTGGCTATAAAAAACTCCTAGACCTTCAGGTCCAAGAGTTGCGATTGAGAACTCCTATTCAGAGACAGCGGTTAGCTGGATTGACTTTTGGATGTACTTATCGTAGTCTCCCTTGGCCTTCACTCGACGGACGACCTTGTCGACCACTGCTTTTAGGTCTTGCTCCTCCTTTTTTAGGGCAATAGCCAGGGAAGCACCGTCACTAGCAGGGAGTTGAACTTGGGCCTGGGCCAAATCCTTATTTTGAGCCACAAAGCCAGCAGCCACCGGCCCCTCCATATAGACCGCATCGACCTTACCGGCCTTGAGCTCATTTACAGCCTCACCAGTGGCTGGCAGGGGAGTGACTTGGGCTTCTTTGAGTTGCTGCTTAGCTAGCCCCTCCTGGATGCTCCCCTTTAGGACAGCAATCTTCTTTCCTGCAAAATCACTGAATTGATGGTAATTTTCTTGCTCCTTTTGCTTGATGAGAATACTATTTTGCGTTTCATAATAGGGCTCAGAAAAGTCAAAGACCTTTTGACGCTCCTCGGTTACCGAAAGACTGGCCAAGGCCAGATCTGACCGCCCCGATTGAAGACTGGAGAGGACATTATCAAAACTCATAGAGGACAACTCCAAGTCCACCCCTATTTCATCAGCGATGGCTTGGGCTAGCTCGATATCTGCTCCGACCACCTTATTTTTTCCATCAACTAGGGTCTGAAATTCAAAAGGAGCATAATTGGGACAGGTCGCGACAACCAATTTTCCCCGGCTCTTAATATTCTCTAAGACAGAGGCCCCCTCCTTTTTTGAAGCACAGGCAAAGAGGCTTAAGGACAGGATAAGGGCTAGGCTAGATAGGACAATCGTTTTTAACTTCATGGGGCCACCTCCTCTAAATTATGAATAATCATACCTTCTATTTAAAAAAATGTCAAGTATTTATGTATTTTTTATCATTTTCTTAATAAATAATCTTTTTACTCACTTAAAAAAGCCGGGACAAGGCCCAGCTTTTAAAAGACTCTTTATTAAATATTTAATCTCCAAGGTCTAGATGAACCTTCTTGAGACAAGAGCGGCTAATAATATAGGTCAGGATAAGTAAAATTAAAAGACTGACACCTGCTAAAAGATAGCCCAGGAAGGCCGGACTATTATAAACCAGAACCGCACTGAGAACAATCAAAACCAGGGAGACAAGAAGCCCCAAAAGGGCCAAGAGCCCCTTGAGGGCATTATTATCCCTATTCAATAATTCCGTAATATTGGTCCAATTATTGGTCAAAAGTCGCTTGTCTCGAGCATAACCCCAGGCACTGGAGAAGATACAGGTCAAGCCCCAGCTAACTAGCATGACCAAGGTCAGAAGCAAGGGCAGACCTAGGAGAAGGCAAAAACCCAGAAATAAAATAGCCGGTAAAATGGATTGGAGGATAAATAAATCCCAAAACTTCAAATTGAGATAGCGGCGCATATCAAAAGGCAGGACCTTGAGATAGTCATAATTTTCCCTTTCCAGAGAAATCCCAATCGCCGTTAGATTGGCCCCACCAGCATTGAGACTGGCAATAAAGACACTTAATAAGATAAAGGGAAAGGCATACCTTAAGGTCGCAAACTGGATTAGGAGCTTAGGATTATTAAAGACAAAACCAGCCAAAGGTAGGAGGAAAAAGTAAGGTAAGATTGAGGATAGGAAAATGGACTGGAGAAAGACTGAGCCTTCGCCAATCAGATTGAGCTGGTAACGCCAGACAAATCGCGGAAAGTTCTTAAGTCCGTCAAGCTTCAATGAGCGCATCCGCTTTTGCTTAGACTGACTGGTACTTGTAGTCAGGGCTGCCTCATAAAACTCTGGTAAAACCTTATAACGTACCAAGCCCAAGAGCAAGAGGGTAAATAAAATCCAAGCCCCCATGCCCAAAAGGGCTGAACTAGAAAAAGGATTCAGAGCAAAGTTATGAAAGGCAAGGAGGGGAGAGAAATAACTGGCCTGATCTTGACTAAGATTTCTCATACTGGAGCTATTTTGCATATTGACTAGGATAATAGCACCAATGGCTACCAAGGTTGCTAGGCCCAAGAGAAGATTGGAGGCCAGCTTTTTATAGCGCCGAAAGAGGGCTGTCTTGGTGATAAAATGCACCCCCACCAAAATCAGCAAGGTCATAGCAGAAAAGATGACCAAGATAGATAAAAGAAGACTAGGCAGGGCTAGCCAAATCGCCTGTCCAGCCTGAATGTGCAGAACAGCCAGATAGACGATAATAGGAAAAATTCCCATCAAGGTCGTCAAAAGGACTGAAAATCCCTTGCCAACCATAATCTCCCCTTCTGTAAAGGCATAAGGACGGTAGGCTTGGAGGTCCTTGCTCTCATAGAAAACATTATAGAAGGCTAAAAAACCTTGGGCAAAGATATAGAGATAAAATATACCGACAAAATTACTAAAGCGCCCCGGATTGTCAACGAGTGAAACAGACCAGGCCTGAGCTCCAAAGATAATAGCATAAAGAACCCCGATAAGTAGGTAGTTTCTTAAAAGGGTCTTAGCAATATTGGTCTGCTTTTTCTTGCGATACGTGCTGAGATTAGAAGAGGTCGCCGTATAGATAAGATTGATTTCAACCAAAGATTTTACTGCTCTAAGGCGCATAGGCTTCCACCTCTTCTTTCCGTCCAGCCAAATCGAGATAGATAGACTCTAGGGACTTTTCAGGATGTTGCCCTTTTAGTTCCTCAATGGTCCCATAAAAAAGGAGGCTCCCCTTTTTCAAAATAGCGATTCGGTCACAAATCTGCTCGGCTACTTCAAGGACATGGGTTGAAAAGACAACAGTATTGCCCTTATCAGCATGCTCCCGCATCATCTTTTTCAAATCAAAAGCAGCCTGGGGATCCAGACCAGTCAAGGGTTCGTCCAAGACCCAAATATCTGGATCCGACAAGAGGGCCCCGATAACAAAAACCTTCTGGCGCATTCCATGAGAGAAAGACTCAATCACCTCGTGGCGGTGGGCCGCAAAGTCAAACAAGTCCAGTAAACGAGTCAGCCCTTCCTCAAAGACCTCCTCCTGCATATCATAGGAAGTCGCCACCAACTGCCAAAATTCATTGGCCGTCAGGCGCAAAAAGAGATCCGGCGAGTCTGCCACATAGCCAATCTTTTGCTTGATTTCAAGACGGTTGCTGGCTAATTCCTTACCGTCCACAAAGATTTGCCCTTGAGAAGGATTGATAACGCTGACTAAGGACTTAATGGTCGTGGACTTGCCAGCCCCATTATGCCCAATCAAGCCCACAATCTGGCCACTTTCAATAGCCAGATTAAGCCCGCTCAGCGCTACTTTTCCCTCGTATACCTTGCTTACATCTTTAAATTCAATCATGACTACCTCCATCTGCTTCAGTTGATTTGACTTTCTCTCCCAAAACCTGAAAATCATTTACCTTATTATAATATTTTTTTCACAAGAGATAAAGCAGAAAGTAAAAGGCTAGAACCAAGTCCCAACCTCATTTCATTTTCTTATTTAGCCAAGTATTCCAGTACTTGAGCGACCCTACCTAGCTAAAGAGGTCCCCCCAGCCTGCCCAACCATCTGGAGTTAAGCAAATTTTTTCACGAGAAAAGACCAGGCCAATTTTGCTTTTGCCTTTAAGACAAGAGAGGGGGGAAAGACGGACCAAAAAAGCCTGCCCATCCTTGCTCTTAGATAGGAAATGACAATGGTTGGTAAAATCCTCACCTAAGCGCTTCACAAGCAGCTACTACTCTTATCATTTCTTCATCAACATTTTCCCGACCATAGCAATCAAGAAAATAATCTGCATAATCGTCCCTACCTAAATTATAATGGAGAGACCAAATTGCCCAAAAGAGGTCGACGTGTTTGTCACTGATACCTGCCAGGCCCAAATCTAAAAAACAAGAAAATTGATTATCTTTTAACACAATATTAGGAAGGCAAAAATCACCATGAATAAGGGTATCTGCTTTTAAATTTTCTTGATTTGCTTGGACAATTTCAAATGCTTCTTCCCGATTCGCAATCCCAAACCTCGGCAAAAGAGCCTTTTCATAGAAAGTACCTGCCTTATAATTATCATAGAAACTCGCGATATAATAATCTAGTCGATTGGGCAAGAAAAATTCTTTCTGGTCTAGACTATGTAAATATTTCAGAGTCTCTGCCATTATCTGACAAAGTTTTTGCGGTTTATCCAGATAAGCTAGGGCAGTCTCTCCGTCAGCAGCTCTTGTTAAGAGATAGTCCGTATCTTCTGACGATACATATTCCACGACCTCAACAGCAAGTCCCTTCTCAAAAAAGTATTGAGTGAGCCTTGCTTCTTCCTCCAATTTTCCCACATTGTCCATTTTTAAATAATAGTCGGAGTCTAAATACCACACTTTTGCTTGAGAATGGGAGCTACTATCATAAATACGACTGGCTCGAAGATAGGACTGAATTGGAAGCGGGAAATCTTTAAAAGTTCCTTTAATTTCTATCATTTCTCCCCCTAATCCACAGCCTTAATTTCCAAAATCATATCGCGGATTTGGGCGGCCAGCTCGAAGTCGAGGAGGCCTGCGGCTTCCTGCATTTGGCCTTCTAGTTTCTTAATCATCTCGCGGCGTTCTTGCTTGGTCATGGCCTCAATATCGACCACTTCTTCCGCCTCAGCTGTGACCGCCTTGGTGACCGAAATCAGGTCGCGGATTTCCTTTTTAATGGTCTGCGGTACAAGGCCATGTTCCTCATTATAGGCCATTTGAATCTGGCGCCGGCGGGCGGTCTCATCAATAGCCTTTCTCATGGACTCGGTCATGGTATCAGCATACATAATCACATGCCCCTGGCTGTTACGGGCGGCGCGGCCAATGGTCTGAATCAGCCCGCGTTCATTGCGCAGAAATCCTTCCTTATCGGCATCTAGAATAGCAACCAGACTAACCTCAGGCACATCAATCCCCTCCCGCAGGAGGTTGATACCAATCAGGACATCAAAGACACCCAGCCGCAAATCACGGATAATCTCGGTTCGCTCCAAGGTCTTAATGTCGCTGTGCATATACTTGACCTTAATTCCCATTTCTTTCAGATAGTCGGTCAAGTCCTCGGCCATTTTCTTGGTCAGGGTTGTGATAAAGGTCCGCTCATTTTTCTCGACACGAGTATTGATTTCCCCTAGAAGGTCATCAATCTGCCCCATGGTTGACCGCACTTCCACTTCAGGATCCAAAAGCCCCGTTGGTCGGATGATTTGTTGGACAATGGTCTCGGTCTGCTCATTCTCATAATCACCCGGCGTTGCCGAGACATAGACAATCTGGTGGACATGGCTTTCAAATTCCTCCCGGCGCAGTGGACGGTTGTCCAAGGCAGATGGGAGGCGGAAACCGTAATTGACCAGCATTTCCTTTCTGGAGCGGTCACCATTGTACATGCCCTTGATTTGGCCCATGGTCATGTGACTCTCGTCAATCATAATCAGAAAGTCCTCGGGGAAAAAGTCCAGCAGAGTATAAGGCGGCTCGCCCTCGCTTCGGCCATCCATGTGGCGGGAATAATTCTCAACGCCATTGGTGTAGCCCATTTCCCGCAGCATTTCAATGTCGTAGTCCGTCCTTTGCTTGAGCCGTTGGGCTTCTAAGAGTTTGCCTTCTTTTTCAAAAATCGCTAGCTGTTCTTCCAGCTCGGCTTGGATTTTAGCAATTGCTACTTCCATATGGTCCTCATTAGTAACGAAGTGGGTGGCCGGGAAAATGGCCAAATGGTCCACATCGCCCAGGACCTGACCAGTCAAGGCTTCCACCTCGCGAATCCGGTCAATTTCATCGCCGAAAAATTCCACTCGGAAGGCATGTTCGTCCCTAGAAGCAGGAAAAATCTCGACCACATCGCCCCGCACACGGAATTTTCCCCGCTGAAAATCAATATCATTGCGCTCAAACTGAATATCAACTAAGTCGTTAAGCAGTTGGTCGCGCGAGATTTCTAGTCCCGGCCGTAGGCTGACTACGCTATCTGAGTATTCCTTGGGCGAACCCAGACCGTAGATACAGGAAACGGATGCCACCACGATGACATCGTTGCGCTCTAGCAGAGCTGAGGTCGCCGAATGGCGGAGCTTGTCTATCTCGTCATTGACCGAGCTGTCCTTTTCGATATAGGTATCGCTGGACGGGACATAGGCTTCGGGCTGGTAGTAATCATAGTAGGAAACGAAGTATTCGACCGCATTATCGGGAAAAAATTCCTTGAACTCGCCATAGAGCTGGCCGGCCAGGGTCTTATTGTGGGCGATGACCAGGGTCGGTTTATTGACCTTTTGGATAACCTGACTCATGGTGTAGGTCTTCCCGGTCCCGGTCGCCCCTAGTAGAATCTGGGCCTTTTCTCCCCCTTCGATATTGTCCACCAGGGTTTCGATGGCCTGGGGCTGGTCGCCAGAGGGTTGGTATTTGGATACTAGCTTAAACTTATTATCGGTAATTCGGTTAATCATGCTGTCCCTTTCTTGCTTTTCTTCCTATATTTTATCACAATTTAAATGCTTCTTCATCGATAAAAGCAAAACTCACCTTAAACAGGTGAGTTAGTAAGCAATTAAATGATGGCCTGCTTTTTCATTCTTCTATAATAATAGAGGATAAAGAGAAGATAGAGCACAGTTGTAAAAATCGAACCTTCTAGTCCAAAATCGCCACTCGTCAACCAAGTCAAGTCGGATTGGTTATGATAAAGAAAGAGAGCGCTACCCCCACTTTGGCCGCTGACCTGGCCGCCCTAGATATTGCCCTGCACAAAATTCCAGGCACTGTGGATACCAGCTATCCCCCAAATTGTGTCGGACGCAAGCAGATAGAGACAGGCAAAAACCACTAGAGCAATAAAAAGAAAGGCTGACAGCTGAATAAAGGAATTGCTCCTCAGCAAGCTTGCAATGTCGCGCGACATACCCAGCCTAGAACCAAGCAAGAGATAAAAGGCTAGGAGAGCAAAGGAGGCAAAAATTTGCCCTATAATCATCAATAAATAAGCAACAAAGGGCGCTAGCCAAGCGGGCAAGAGACGTTTGGCCTGTTTGACATCACTTAAAATTTTAACTTCTTTCATTAGATTACTCCTTTCATGTGTCCATTTTATTTGACTTTTTGATAAAAATTAAGCAAAAACAATGTAAGAAAACCTAACATGAAATTAGAAAAAATTTGCTTTAATTATTTATTTCTGGTATAATCTTACAATATTCTAAAAAGGAGAGTCACATGAAGAAAAAACTATTTATAATGATGCTGAGTTTTCTAGCCTTGCTAGGCTTGGCTAGTGTTCAAGGGCAGGCGGATACCATCAAGGTCGTCTCCGACACCGCCTATGCCCCTTTTGAATTTAAGGACTCTGACCAGACTTATAAGGGGATTGATGTGGATATCATCAATCATGTTGCCGAGCTTAAGGGCTGGACTCTAGACATGTCCTACCCAGGATTTGATGCAGCAGTCAATGCGGTCCAGGCTGGCCAGGCGGATGCCATTATGGCTGGGATGACCAAGACCAAGGAAAGAGAAAAAGTCTTTACCATGTCTGATACTTACTACGATACCAAGGTAGTCATTGCAACAACCAAGGCCAATACCGTTAGTAAGTATGAGGAGCTAAAGGGCAAGACAGTCGGTGTTAAAAACGGAACTGCGGCCCAACGTTTCCTAGATAAAAATAAGGATAAGTACGGCTACAAGCTCAAGACCTTTGATACAGGGGATTTGATGAATAACAGCCTGTCTGCTGGTGCGGTCGATGCCATTATGGACGACCAACCGGTGATTGAGTACGCCATCCAGCAGGGGCAAAATCTGAAGATTTCTATGGAGGGTGAGGCTGTCGGTGGTTTTGCCTTTGGTGTCAAAAAAGGCAGTAAGCACGAACACTTGGTAGAGGAATTTAATGATGCCCTAAGCCAAATGAAAAAAGATGGTTCGCTAGAGCAGATTATCCAAAAGTGGACTTCTAGCAAGGAGAAAAGTAACTCCAATATTCCAGAAACGACTACTCCTAGTGGCCAAAAGGCAACCCCAACCAAGGAAAAATACGTTATCTCCAGCGACTCTTCTTTTGCTCCCTTCGTTTTTCAAGATGATCAAAACAAGTACACTGGAATTGATATGGAGCTGATAAAGGCCATTGCCAAGGACCAAGGTTTTACTATCGAAATCAAAAACCCTGGCTTTGATGCAGCTATCAATGCGGTCCAGTCCGGCCAAGCAGACGGTATGATTGCTGGTATGTCGGTAACCGAGGCCCGCAAGGAAACCTTTGACTTCTCTGAGCCCTACTATACAGCCAATGCGGTCTTAGCAGTCAAGGAAAATAGTCCGATCAAGTCTTATGAAGACTTAAAGGGCAAGACGGTCGGTGTCAAAAACGGAACCGCCTCTCAAACCTTCCTCGATCAGAATCAGGAAAAATACGGTTATAAAATTAAGACCTTCGCAGATGCTTCGTCCATGTATGATAGTTTGAACTCTGGTTCAGTAGTTGCTGTCATGGACGATGAGCCTGTTGTTAAATATTCCATTAGTCAAGGGCAAAAGCTCAAGACACCAATCAAAGGAACACCAATCGGAAATACAGCCTTTGCTGTTAAAAAAGGAAGCAATCCTGAACTGATTGAGATGTTCAATAATGGTCTGGCCAACCTCAAGGCTAATGGTCAATACCAAAAAATTCTCGATAAGTATCTAGCTGATAATGATGCAGAGGCTAAGGGTGAAACAGCAGACGAGACCACTATTTGGGGACTTTTGAAAAACAATTACAAACAGCTCCTGAGCGGACTGGGCGTAACAATTGCCCTGGCCCTCCTCTCCTTTGCTATCGCCATGGTGATTGGGATTATCTTTGGAATGTTTAGTGTCAGCCCTTATAAGGGGCTCCGCCTGATTGCTGAACTCTTTGTCGATGTTATCCGGGGGATTCCTTTGATGATTTTGGCAGCCTTTATCTTCTGGGGGATTCCTAACCTGATTGAGTCTATGACGGGTCATCAAAGCCCTATCAATGACTTTGTGGCAGGGACTATCGCCCTCTCACTCAATGCCGGTGCCTATATCGCTGAAATTGTCCGCGGGGGGATCCAAGCCGTACCAATCGGTCAAATGGAGGCCAGTCGCAGTTTGGGAATTTCTTACTCCAAGACCATGAGAAAGATTATCCTGCCTCAGGCAACCAAGATTATGCTGCCCAACTTTGTCAACCAGTTTGTCATCGCCCTAAAAGATACCACTATCGTATCTGCTATTGGACTGGTCGAGCTCTTCCAAACAGGAAAAATCATCATCGCCCGTAACTACCAAAGTTTCAAGATGTATGCGATTCTTGCGGTACTCTACCTCGTTATTATCACCCTCTTAACGAGATTTGCCAAACGGTTAGAAAAGAGGATTAAATAATGGCTAAGTTAAAAATTGATGTCAATGATTTACACAAATACTATGGAGATAATGAGGTCTTAAAGGGGATTAGCACCAAGTTCTATGAGGGGGATGTGGTTTGTATCATCGGCCCTTCTGGCTCTGGTAAGTCGACCTTTCTACGCAGTCTCAATCTGCTTGAGGAAGTCACCAGTGGAACCATTACAGTGGACGGCTTTGACCTGACTGATAAAAAGACCGATGTCGACCTGGTCCGAGAAAATATCGGTATGGTCTTTCAGCACTTCAACCTCTTCCCCCACATGAGCGTTCTGGAAAATATCACCTTTGCTCCAGTCGAACACAAGCTCATGAGTCAGGCCGAGGCAGACCAGCTGGGTATGGAACTGCTAGAAAAGGTCGGTCTGGCCGACAAAGCTGATGCCAATCCAGACAGCCTATCTGGTGGTCAAAAACAGCGGGTGGCAATTGCCCGCGGTCTAGCCATGAAGCCAGATATTATGCTCTTTGATGAGCCGACTTCTGCTCTTGACCCTGAAATGGTCGGCGATGTTCTCAATGTTATGAAGGATTTGGCCCACCAAGGTATGACCATGTTAATCGTGACCCACGAAATGGGCTTTGCCCGCCAAGTGGCCAATCGGGTTATCTTTACCGCTGACGGAGAATTTCTAGAAGACGGCAAACCCGACCAAATCTTTGATAATCCTCAACACCCACGTCTCAAGGACTTTTTGGACAAGGTGTTGAATGTATAAGAAAAGACCGCACGGTCTTTTTCTTTTCCCAATTTTTCTTGACTTCTTCCCCTTCATTTGCTAAAATGAAAGCAGTAACATTCGGAGGTAGAGGAGACATGAAAAATTAAATCTATTTTGAAGGAAACTTTATTTAGTAGATTTAATTTGTCTTTTTCTATCAAAAAATTTTTTATTGATTCGGCTCGCTGCACACTCGCAAGGGTTCTTTTGGCTAACTGGATTTTGTAAACGACAAGGCTCTACTAGATAAAGTAGAGCTTTTTGTTTGTAAGAGAAAGAAGGCACTTATGCTAGAAATAAAAAATCTGACCCTGACACACCAAAAGGATTTGAAAGATTTGGTCAAAAACTTGACAATCGTCGTCAATGCTGGCGACAAGGTTGCTATTATTGGCGAGGAGGGCAATGGCAAATCTAGTCTCCTTAAGCTGATGATGGATGAAGCGCTTATTCATGGCTACATAGATTTCGAGGGAGATATTCAGCGTGATTTTTCAACTTATGTTTATCTACCTCAACAGCTACCAACTGAGCTAGAAGGGCTCTCTCTAAATGATTACTTTTTTGCAGATTTTGAGCAGGAGTTAGACTACGCTAAGCTCTACCGCTATGCTCAAGAATTGCACTTTGACAGCCAACGTTTTACTAGCGCGCAAAGACTAGCTGACTTGTCAGGCGGCGAAAAATTAAAGGTCCAGTTGATAAAAAATTTAGCGACAGAAAGCGAGATTTTCTTTCTGGACGAACCCTCCAACGACCTAGACTTGGAGACCTTGACCTGGTTAGAGAATTTTATCCAAAAGACAGAAAAAACAGTTGTTTTCGTCTCTCATGATGAGAGTTTGCTAGCGCATGCTGCCACTAAAATCATTCATTTGGAGCGCATCAAGAAAAAGCAGGAAGCGCGGACACAAGTTGTCAATCTGGATTATCATTCTTATCAAAAAGAGCGACGGGCAAGTTTTGATAAGCAGGAAAAAACGGCCAAAAAAGAGCGAGAAGAACATGCTAAAAGCATGGAAAAACACCGCCGCGTCAAGCAAAACGTCGAGCATTCTCTGCGGACAACCAAAGACAGCACAGCAGGACGACTTCTGGCTAAGAAGATGAAAGCTGTCCTTTCACAGGGCAAGCGTTTTGAAAAGGAGGCTGCTAATCTAACCGAACTACCCATCCAGGAAGAAGCTATCGCCCTTCGCTTTGCTGAGGTTGAAGCTCTGCCATTGTCCAAAAGAATTCTCCAACTGGAAAAAGAAAAAATCGAAATCAAGGGTCGCTGTCTGGCTGACTCCATCAAGCTGAGCTTTGCTGGGCAAGATAAAATAGGCATTATCGGACAAAATGGTGTCGGAAAATCAACCCTTTTGAAACAAATGTATCAAAAATTGCAAGGACGAGCTGACATAAGGATTGGCTATATGCCACAAAATTATGAGGAGCTTCTTAAAGATGATATGAGCCCATTGGATTTTCTAGCTCCTTCTGCTGATAAGGCTGAGCGAGAACTGGTCCTCAGTCGGCTAGCTAGCCTCCAATTCACTCGTGATGAAGCCAGACATGCCATTAGCCATTTGTCTGGCGGGCAAAAAGCCAAGCTATTCCTCTTGAAAATGGTCTTGCAGAAGAATAATCTGCTGCTTTTGGATGAGCCGACGCGAAATTTCTCACCGACCTCGCAACCTCAAGTACGGCAACTGTTCAGAGAATACCCTGGCGCGCTGATTGCCGTTTCTCATGACCGGCTCTTTCTCAAAGAAGTTTGCCAGAAGATTTACTGTCTGAGTGAGACGGGTTTAGAGGAGGTTGCAAAAGAGCATATATAAAAAGCTAGAATATCTTATCCTGCCTCCCAAAAGGTAGACATCAATCTAAGGATTAGGGACAGGACAACTTTTGCTCGTCGGCCCGGACTTGTCCCGCTCCAAAGGCAATCAAGCCACACGTTACTAGCGCCACAATGCTTTTCAAAAATCTCATTTTTATCATATTTTCCTTTCTAAAATGATAGAAATTAAATACGGACTAAATTTATATCCTAAATCAACCACCACTGATAGAGCGACCAGTAGAGGATATTACAAACAACAATAAGAGCACTGGTGCTGGTCAGATAGGTCAGGAATTTCTTGCCACCTCTAACAGAAAAGTGACCTTTCAAGAAAAGTGGTAGAATACCACCGATAAACAAGAGGGGCAAGAGAGCCGCAAAAAGCATGACTGGTAAAGTGAGGCTCTCCCCTAAACCTTGACTAAAGGCAAAAATTAAGACAAAAGCAGAGACAAGTGTTAGACCGGACACGACATAATGCCAGATAGACCAAACGAACGATGCAGGTTTCTTACTTTTTTTCTTGAAGATAAGACGATAAATCTTGAGCAAGAGACCAATCAGCAAACTAAGCACCGTATAAAGAAGAGCCAAGCCCCATAAGGCTACCGTCCCATAATCCATGACCAGTTCTAGACTTGAACGCTGAATGTAATCCGTAATCGGGCTCACAATGCGGGCCTTCCCCTGCAATGTGTCAACTTCCCAATAATTCTCCTCGAGCTTCTTGGAATGTTTATCAAGATAAATCGTAAGCTGTGGAAAGAGACGATTTATTTTCATCGGACCATGATTGATTGTTCTAACTGGCAGATAAAAACCGGGACGCAGAGCAGTCTTGGTCTTGTCAGAGGTTTTTTCGGTCTTGCCAAAAATCATTTCTGGGATTTTTACAGTATAATTGTGTTCGTATAATTGATTCGTCAAAATAACCATTGCCACTCCCGACTTCAAATCCAAGCTTAGTTGACTGGTGAAGCCTGATGTATTTCCGCTATGACCTAGAAGCACACGGTCTTTATAAGTCCCCACATTCCAAAATCCATGCGCATTGATTGGAACATCACTTTCTGGAAAAGTATGGCTGGCTGAATAAAGACTAGCCCAAGTCTCTGCACGGTTGAACAGCCTTTTCTTTTGCAAGAGGGCCTGGGCAAACTTTTTAAGGTCGACTAGCGTTCCCGCCGCCCGACCCGCTGGGTAAAATGCGTAGGGAAAGTCAGCCTCCCCAATTAACTTTCCTTCTGCATCATAGGCCTTTTCTGATTTACGCTTTTTGGCTACATAGGCATTATCTGATAGGTCGGGCAAGAGAGCGGTATGATTCATACCCAAAGGCTGGAAAATATGCTTGTGGACATAGTCGGCAAACTTCTGCCCGCTGATGCGCTCCACGATATATCCTGCCAAGGCTGTCCCATAGTTTGAATAAGCTGTCGTTGTCCCTGGTTCATGAGATTGAAAAATAGGCTGCTTTTTGAGTACCTGTCCCAAGCTCTTATCTGTCCCCATATAAAGCTCTGCTTCATCAAATCCCGCTCGGTGGTTCATCAAATCAAGCATGGTAATAGGCTTATCAAATTTGAGCTTGCCTTTGAGAAAATCCTTGGGCAGATAGTCTTTGATGTCGGTGTTGAAATCAATTTTTCCTTCTTCCCAGAGCTGCATGACGCTGATCCAGACAGTTAATTTCGTCACAGAGCCCCACTCAAAGACCGAGTTATCGTCCACTGCCAACTTCTTCTCCTTATCCATATAGCCAAAGTTCTTTTGGTAAATGGTTTGACCATCCTTGTCGACAATGGTTGTTACCATACCAGCACTAGTTTTTTCATTCTTCTTGTAGTAATCTTCAATTTTCTGCCCAATTTGGTCATAAGGCGTGCCTGACGGCAACTTTTGCTCGTCGGCTTGGACTTGTCCCACTCCAAAGGCAATCAAACCACACGTTACTAGCGCCACAGCGCTTTTCAAAAATGATAGCTTCATCATTGGTCCTCCTTCTGTATATATTTTTTTATTATATATAAAAATACATTATATATATTAAAAAATTATATGTCAAGTTTTAATAAATATTTTTTCCAGACATATATACAAGGACAGGTAAGTCTACTTTTGAATGACAAGTGAAAAGCGAATATAAAAAATAGGACTAGCATTCTTTTGCTAGTCCTATTTTTATATAGTTTTTATGGTTTAATCCGATGTAACATTCTTGGGAAGGGGATGGCTTCGCGGATATGCTTGGTCCCTGCCACAAAGGTCACCATGCGCTCTAGTCCTAGACCAAAACCTGCATGAGGGACAGAGCCGTATTTTCTAAGGTCCAAATACCAATCATAGTCTTTAGGATCCAGGCCATTGGCCTGGATTTTTTCTAATAATTTATCATAGTCAGTCTCCCGCTCTGAACCTCCGATAATTTCGCCATAGCCTTCTGGCGCTAGCAAATCGGCACAGAGGACCCGGTCCTCATTTCCAGGAACAGGCTTCATATAGAAGGCCTTAAAGCTAGCTGGATAGTTGATGATAAAGGTTGGTAGGCCGAAATGATTTGAAATCCAGGTCTCGTGAGGTGAACCAAAGTCATCCCCCCGCTCCAAGTGCTCGTAGTCGGCGTCTGGGTCCTTTTCATGAGCCTGCAAAAGATCAATCGCCTCATCATAGGAAATCCGCTTGAAGGGCTCTGCCAGATATTTCTTAAGCAGGTCTTGGTCCCGCTCCAAAATATCCAGGGCTTGACCTGCCCGCTCCAAGACTCCCTGAATCAAGGCCTTGACATAGGCTTCTTGCAGGTCTAAAGATTCCTCATGGGTCACGAAAGGATACTCGGCATCCATCATCCAGAACTCGGTCAAGTGACGGCGGGTCTTGGATTTTTCAGCCCGAAAAACTGGTCCGAAGTCAAAGACGCGACCCAAGGCCATGGCTCCTGCCTCCAGGTAGAGCTGGCCAGACTGACTGAGAAAGGCAGGGTTGCCAAAGTAGTCAGTTTCAAATAGTTCGGTTGTATTTTCTGCCGCATTTCCTGAAAGAATAGGACTATCGAACTTGATAAAACCATTTTGATCAAAAAATTCATAGGAAGCATAAATCAGAGCGTTACGAATCTGCATAATGGCCATCTGCTTGCGGGAACGCAGCCAAAGATGACGATTGTCCATTAAAAAGTCTGTTCCATGCTCCTTGGGGGTGATGGGATAGTCTTGGGAGTCGCCCAAGACTTCTAGGTCTGTAATATCTAGCTCATAGCCAAACTTTGAACGTTCATCTTCCTTGACTAGGCCCTTGACCAAGACAGAGCTCTCCTGGCTAAGTTTTTTTATAGTATCAAACTTGACCAGTCCTGCTTCTTCGCCAAACTTTTCGATAAAGTTGGGTTTAAAGGCTACTCCCTGGAAAAAGGCTGTTCCATCACGCAGCTGGAGAAAGGCAATCTTGCCCTTGCCTGATTTATTAGCCACCCAGGCACCTATGGTCACCTCTTGACCGACATAATCTTTGACTTCTCTGATTGAAATATACTTTTTCGACACGTTATTCTCTTCTTCCTATTTTTAATCCTTCATAAATTTTTGCAGGCGTTTAATGGCCTCTTTCAGGCTAGCCATATCTGTCGCATAGCTAAGCCGGACATTCTTTGGCGCCCCAAAGCCAGCACCAGTTACTAGGGCTAGACCTACTTCCTCTAAAATAGCTTGGGTAAAGGCTGTTACATCTGTATAGCCCTTGATTGCCATGGCTTTCTCTACATTTGGAAAGAGATAGAAGGCTCCTTGAGGCTTAACAACTTCAAAGCCTGGTACTTCAGCTAGCAAGGGATAGATAGTATTGAGTCTTTCTTCAAAGGCCTGGCGCATAGTTTCAAAGGGCTCTTGCGAACCGGTCAAGGCCTCAATCGCTGCATATTGGGCAGCAGTTGTTGGATTAGAGGTGGTCTGACCCGCAACCTTGCTCATGGCCTGGATCAGCTCTGGCTCTCCCACGGCATAACCAATCCGCCAACCTGTCATCGAATAGGTCTTTGATACTCCATTGATAACCAGGGTTTGCTTACGAATCGCCTCTGATAGGCTGGAAATGGGAGTAAACTCATGGCCATTATAGACCAGGCGACCATAGATATCATCTGCTAGAATCAAGATATCTTGCGCAACCGCCCAGTTTCCAATCGCTAGTAGTTCCTCGGCTGTATAAATCATTCCAGTTGGATTGGAAGGGGTATTTAAGACCAAAACCTTGGTCTTGGCTGTCCGAGCAGCCTCTAGTTGGTCTACTGTGACCTTGAATTGATTTTCTTCTTTTCCTTCGACAAAGACTGGCCGTCCCTCAGCCATCTTAATTTGGTCTGCATAGCTGACCCAGTAAGGCGTAGGAATGAGGACCTCATCACCAGGGTCAATAACACTCATAAAGAAACTATAAAGGCAGAATTTAGCTCCTGTGGCTACCAAGACTTGATTGGACTCAATTCCATAGCCATAGTAGTTGGCAAAGTAATTAACAATGGCTGCCTTGAGCTCTGGTAGGCCACTAGTAACTGTATAAAAGCTGGCTTTGCCGTCCCTTATGGCCTCAATAGCTGCCTGGCGGATATTTTCTGGTGTTGGAAAATCAGGCTCTCCCAGGGTGAGAGAGAGGATATCCTTACCTTGCGCCATTAGTTCCTTGGCTCTAGCATTGGCTGCTAGGGTTACACTTTCTTCCATTTGTAAAACACGATTTGATAATTTCATAAGCCCTCCTTGCTGACCATGGTCTTTTGCTTAAAGCTAATGTTGTAATAGGCTGCTTTTGACTTGACTTCCCAAATAGGCTGACCGTCTAGATAGCCAAAGGTGGTCTTATCAATCTCTCCTGCCCCTTGCTCTCGGGCCAACTTTTCAGCCTCTTTTTGGCTGATTCCTTGAGAAAGTTGATAAGAATAAATCTTCCCTGATTCCCGATCAATCAAAACAGCTAAGGGCTCCTTGGTCTTGCTCTGTCCTAAAAGACTATAATAGCTAGCCTTGCCATTGTAAAAGGCAAACTGCTCCAAGTCCTCTAAATCAGTGTACTTGCGAGCGATCTCAAGCGCCTCTGCCTGCCCCTCTTGCTTGGGAAGGAGGGAGAGTTCAAAAATATAAAGCAGGGAAAAGGTCAGGACGGTCAAGACCAGACCAATCCCAACTAGATACTGCCAAAAAGGATGATTTTTCTTGCTTTTTTTTCTATTTTCCACTCGTTCATTATACTACAAATTGGCTAATATTTCTATCTTTTTACAAAATTTGATTTGACCCTCGTTTTATTTGAATTCACCTATTATTATTGATAAAATAAATATATGAACAAATTAGACAAACTCTTAACAGAAAATCAACTAGACTTAAAAACCATGATTGTCTTTAGAAAGGCTGAACGAAAGATTCGGGCTCTCGAACATCGGGCAATCAAGGAAAATAAACTCACCCCCACCCAATTTGCCGTCCTGGAGACCCTTTATAGCAAGGGGGATTTGCGTATTCAGGACTTGATTGACAAGATGCTAGCCACTTCTGGAAATATGACAGTAGTTATCAAAAATATGGTCAGAGATGGCTTGATTTTTCGGACCTGTGACCCCCATGATCGACGGTCTTTTTTGGTCGGTCTTACCGAACAAGGCCGAGCCAAGGTGGAGGAAATTTTACCCGATCATATCCGCTCGGTTAACGCTGCCCTAGCTGTTTTAGATTCCCAAGACAAGGAGGATTTGATTCGGATTCTAAAAAAGTTTAAAAATTTGAGCTAATTTATTGCTAATTAGTATTTATTGTTGTAACATGTATGTATACAACAATAAGGTAAAATGCAGTCCCTATTGTTGGTCAGTATTTTTAAAGGAGAAAGATATGTCTAAAGTATTATTTATCGTCGGCTCTCTTCGTCAAGGGTCATTTAACCACCAACTAGCTAAAAAGGCTGAACAAGCCCTAGCAGGTCAGGCTGAGGTTTCCTACCTGGACTACTCGGAAGTTCCTGTCTTTAACCAAGATTTGGAAAGCCCTGCTCCTGCTGCTGTTGCCAAAGCTCGCCAAGAAATCTTGGCTGCAGATGCTATCTGGATCTTCTCACCAGTTTATAACTGGGCTATCCCTGGTCCGGTCAAAAACTTGTTGGACTGGCTATCTCGGGCTCTTGATTTATCAGACCCTTCTGGCCCATCTGCCATCAATGACAAATTGGTTACTGTCTCTGCTGTAGCCAACGGAACTTCACCAGATGAAGTCTTTAAGCACTACAGTAGCCTCCTACCATTTATCCGTATGCAGGTCCTTGAGCCATTCACCGGCGTAGGAATCAATCCAGAAGCCTGGGGCAATGGAGAATTGTTGATTTCTGAAGAAAAGTAAGCTCAACTCCAAGCACAAGCCCAAGCTCTAGTTGAAGCAATTAAATAAGCAACTAGGGGACAAAATCCAGAAAATGCTTTCTGAATTTTAAGTTAACAAAAAGAAAAATCCTATAAGACAAGAAAAAAGGCCTAGAGGCCTTTTTTTGACTATTCATCTAAAGTGAGCGAACATAGACTAATTCCTGGGGACTAGAAAGGTCTGCGCGATAGCTGAAACCGGCAAATTCTAGGTCTTTCATGGGCTCAATTTCAGTAATCCCTAGCTCGATTAGCCTGCTGAGAAATTGGCCCCTGGCCTTTTTAGAAATGGTCGAGTGAATCTTGAGCTGGCCTGTCTTTTCTTCCATAAATTTACAGGTGAAGAATTTTTTTCTTAGCTGACTAGGAAAGACGCTTTCAAATTCACTGGATAAAAGGGAAAGAACTAAATCCTCTCCCTGGAGGGAGGCGCCGTAGGTTTCCTGCCAAAATTTCTTGAGACTTTGACCTTGAGGCCGTAATTTGACCATAAAGTCCAAGCGATGCGGGGCAATGGGGCTAAGGGCCGGTAGGACCCCATAAAGGCTAGAAGTAATCAAGAGGTGCTTTTCAATATAGGCCTGCTGGGCTTTAGTCCAGTCCTCCCTTTTAATATGGCGATACATGAGGCCATCAAAGAGCAAGAGGGCCGGATAATGAGAGGCCTGGCCGCTTGCCAAATCTTGGATGTGCTGGTATTCCAGCTGGGCCTTTTGGGGACTGATTTTATAAAGGCTGGTCAGGTCAGAGGGAGAGTAAGACTTTAAAAGGTCTAAAATAGTCTGACTTTTAGCTGACAGAGCTTGGGGCTGGACCACTCCTAGCTCTACATTCATTTCTTTAGCGGTTGGTATCAGGATTTTCATAGTTCTATTCTAGCAAAAAATCCTGACTTTGACTGCTCAAAAGCATTTTTTTCTTGATTTTTATTTATCTATATTATATAATCTAGTTATGAATACTAGATAAAAAGGAGATAAAAATTGACTTCTTTTTCTTTCCCCAAATGGGAGGACTTGCCTGAGCTGGATCTTTATCTGGATCAGGTCCTGCTCTATGTCAATCAGATTAACAACCAGGCCTTTGAGGGCCAAGAAAAGGCCTTAACGGCCTCTATGGTCAATAACTATGTCAAACATGGCCACCTGCCCAAGCCTATCAAGAAAAAGTACAGCCGGCATCAAGTAGCCAGGTTGATTATCCTAACAGCCTTAAAACCGGTCTTTTCTATCCAGGATATTATCCTAGCTGTACAAGATTTGGTCACCAAGGAAGATTTATCTGCCTTCTACTACAATGACTTTGTCGCCTGTATGCAGGGGGAAGAGCCAAAGAGCCAGCACCATCCACTGATTCTTTCGGCCTGTCAGACCATTAAGGTCTACCACCAGACCCAGACTCTCTTTAAGCAACTAGAAGGAGGTTCAAGCAATGAAACCAGCCAGTCTCAAACTAAGTAAACAACTCAGCTTTGGTGAAGAAATTGCCAATGCTGTCACCCACGCTGTCGGAGCACTTTTAACCTTGATTTTGCTGCCTATTTCGGCTATCTATAGCTACGAAACCAATGGCTTCCTCTCTGCGGTTGGCGTTTCTATCTTTGTCATTAGCCTTTTTCTCATGTTTCTATCCTCGACCATCTACCACTCCATGTCCTATGGTTCGACTCACAAGTACATCCTAAGAATCATTGACCATAGTATGATTTACATTGCTATCGCTGGAAGCTACACTCCGGTTGTCCTATCTTTGATGAATAATTGGCTGGGCTATTTGATTATCGTCTTGCAGTGGGGGGCAACCATTTTTGGCATTCTCTACAAGATTTTTGCCAAAAAAATCAATGAGAAATTTAGTCTCTTTCTTTATCTTCTCATGGGTTGGTCAGTAGTTTTTGTCATTCCGCAAATCATCAGCCAAACAGGGCCAGTCTTTTGGGGACTCATGCTTTCTGGGGGACTTTGCTACACTGTGGGAGCTGGCTTCTACGCCAAAAAACGCCCCTATTTTCACATGATTTGGCACCTCTTTATCCTAGCTGCTTCTGCCCTCCAATATCTAGCCATTGTCTACTTTATGTAGGAGAGACTTGAGTTGGATTGACTAGCTTAGTAAAAATCACTATCCCCAAACGATAATGAAAGCTTCAAGACCTACTAACCGCCAAGTAAACTGGCGGTTTTCTGCTGCTCCTACTTGAAAATTTGGCTAAAAAATCCCTAATAAAAAGTCGTTGAAACTGGATTTCAACGACTTTTTATTAGCTTAGCTATTGCGTTTGCGAATCAGCCAATCTACCAGACAAAGGACTAAGAAGCCTAAGAGCAAGAGATACTCTGAGCTGTGGGCCCCTGTTTTAGGTAGCGTTCGACCTGAGCGACTTGAGCTTGTGGCCTGGTGTTTTTCCTGCTGCTGGCTCACTGCCTGATTTTTCGTCTTAGTTTTGTCTGCTACTGGACTTGGCTTGACTTCTGGACTGTAGCTAGCTAGACCTTGGTTGCCATATTCATCAGTAACCACGACTTGAATCGGATCAGGACGACCCACAAAGTCTGGGTTTGGTTGGAAGGTTACTTGACCGGTTAAAGCATTGAGAATGTAGCGACCGACTTCTTGGCCATCCTTCATGGCTGGAAGATTGGTTTGTTCGGTTATCTGACCGGTTTTAGGGTCAATAAATCTAGCTGGTCGTTCCTTGCTTGGCTTAATTTCTTGACCGTCTTGGTCCTTAAAGATTAAGGTTTGGCTTTGACTTTGCCCTTGCTGGCCTTGGGAACTTTCATTTGAGCCAGTAATCGCAACTGCGGTCACGCTTGGGGTATAGCGAGCTTCTGCTACTGTCCCATTGACATCACGGCGGATAACCGTCACTGTCTGAGCTGTTCCGACAAAGCTTTGGACTGGCTTAAAGGTCACTGTGCCGTCAGCCGAAATGCTGTAAATTCCTTGGTCTGGAATGGTCAATTCATCCACTTCTTGGCCTTGGGCGTCTTTGAGTTTAGCTGGGGTCTTATCGTCCATTGGAACATCCTTATGGCCTGGGCTAAAGAGAGGTTTGGCATTCTGAGTCTGACCTTGCTTACCGCTTGAGGTCACTGCTTCTCCTGTCGGAGTAACAGCCAAAACCGTTGGAGTATAGCGAGCGCTGGTTGCTGTGCCATTTTGGTCCTTAACTTGAACAGTAACCGGTTCAGCCGTGTCAACAAAGTCTTTCTTAGGGGTAAAGGTCACTTGACCAGTATCAGGATCCAGCACGTAGCGACCGACTTCTTGACCGTCCTTCATAGCTGGAAGGTCCGTCTCTGAAACAGCCTGGCCATTAACTAGGAATTGGGCTGGTTGGTTCTGGTTGATAAGGATTGGAATATCCTTATGACCTGGATGGAAGATTGGTTGACCGATTTGGACCTGACCTTGCAGGCCAGTGGTTTCTACATCTTGGCCTTGCGGGGTTACCGCAATAACAGTCGGAGTGTAGCCACCTTCAGCGACTGTCCCATTAACATCACGGCGGATAACCGTCACTGTCTGAGCTGTCCCGACAAAGCTTTGGACTGGCTTAAAGGTCACTGTGCCGTCAGCTGAAATGCTGTAGGTTCCTTGGTTAGGAATAGTCAACTGGTCTACCTCCTGGCCGGTCTCATCTTTTAGCTTGGCTGGGAGCTTGTCGTCCATTGGGACATCCTTATGGCCTAGGCTAAAGACGGGTTTGGCGCTCTGGGTCTGGCCTTGCAGACCGGTAGAAATAACTTGCTCTCCTTGTGGACGAACAGGTGTTACAGTTGGGGTATAGGTCGCTGTGACTTGAACCCCGTTAGGATCCTTGACCTGAATAGTGACAGCATCCACTGTCCCGACAAAATCTTTCTTTGGAACAAAGGTTACACGTCCAGATTGGGAATCAAGCTCATAATAGCCTACTTCCTGCCCATCTTTGCTAGCAGCTAGACGAGTCTGGCTAAGTACCTGCCCTTGATGAACAAACTGGGCCTGATTGGACTTAGAAATAAGAATCTTTTCTTTTTGAAGTGAATTCTTGGGGTCTGGATTATAGAAATATTCCATCTGAGCTACTTGGCTCTGACCTTGTAAACCAGTCGTTAGCTGGTCTACCCCCAAACGAGAGGTCTCAAGAACAGTTGGTGTGTAGCGGGCACTGCTTGCTGTGCCATTTTGGTCCTTGACCTGAACGCTGACAGGGTCTGCAGTTCCTATAAAGTCTTTCTTGGGCTTAAAAGTCACTTGGCCCGTTTGAGCATCCAAACTATAGGTCCCGATTTCCTGGCCGTCCTTGGTAGCTAGCAGCTTCGTTTCACTAACGGCTTGACCATTAACCAGGAACTGGGCTGGTTGGTTCTGGTTGATAAGGATAGGAATATCCTTATGACCTGGATTGAAGATTGGTTGACCGGTTTGGACCTGACCTTGCAGGCCAGTGGTTTCCACATCTTGACCTTGCGGGATTACCGCAATAACAGTCGGAGTATAGTGTCCTTCGGCAGGAGTTCCATTGAGATCACGGCGGATAACTGTCACTGTCTGAGCTGTCCCGACAAAGGTCTTGATTGGCTTGAAGGTCACTGTTCCATCAGCTGAAATGCTGTAGGTCCCTTGGTTAGGAATAGTCAACTGGTCTACCTCCTGGCCGGTTGCATCTTTTAGCTTGGCTGGGAGCTTGTCGTCCATAGGGACCTCCTTGTGACCAGGGCTAAAAACGGGCTTGGCGCTCTGGGTTTGACCTTGCAGACCGCTAGTTGCCACACTGTTGGCACTTGGTCTAACACCGATAACATGAGGAGTGTAGCTGGCTACTGCAGTCAGACCATTTTCATCTTCTGCTTGGACCCTAATGGCTTGAGGAGTTCCGACAAAGTCCTTCTTAGGTTGGAAAAGAATGGTCGCTTGCTGGTCCTTTTGACTGATCTGATAGGTCCCAATGACCTGGCCCTTGCTATCTAGAGCAGGAACTTCTGTATCAGTCACTAATTGACCGTCAGCAGCAAGGAAATGCAGGGACTTGTTTTTCAGAGGAACGGTCTTTTCTTGACCCTCAATAGTTGCTTTGCCTACGATGAAGTTTAAAATTCCAGTCTGGCTCAAACCTTGAAAACCGCTAGTTTCTGCATCTTGGGCACTGGGTCTAGCATCCACAACTTCTGCCTGGTAGTGACCTCGAGCTAGGGTTCCATTTTTGTCGGCCCGAACAACTGTTACTGGATCAGCTAGACCAACAAAGCTAGCTAGCGGAGTAAAGGTGACTCGGCCAGCTTTATCAACTTGATAATGACCCTGACCGGCCACATCTAGACTTGAGACCAAATCTCCACTTGCTGTTTCCAGTTTAGCGGCTAGAGTATCATCAAGCGCTACGCTCACTTCTTGCCCCTTAATAGTAACCTTACCAGGCTCAAATTGTGGTTGACCACTTTGCTGGGCTCCACGAATATCAATGCTTTTGACATCGCTAGCACTAGGCTGGACAAACTTATTTGTAATGCTAACCTGATATTGACTATCTGAGATTTTATCAACCTGACCTTGATCGACCAAATAGCCCTTGGGACTGGTAATTTCCTGGATACTGTAATTATAATCCTGGCCATTATTTGATTTGGCTAAGTCTTCAAAGCTAGCCGTCCAATTATTGGCAGCTGATAACTCAAGAGTCTTACCAGCCAAGGCTTGACCGTCTCTCATAAGCTGGACGGTAACTGCTGGGCGTTGGTCTGCCTTTCCACCCTCCCAAGATTTGACAACTGTCAAGGAAACTGTCTTGCGTTGGTTGGTGATTTGGATACCGTCTTTATCAGTCACTGAGCCTTTTTGAGAAATAGTATAGTCTGCACTGTAATTTTCAGGCAAAATTTCTCTGATGGCATAGTCTGAAAAGAGAGGGGACAGGAGTTGACCCTGGTTATCCTTGCTGAAGAGATAATACCAATTATTCAAACTATTGACAAGGGCTCTGGAAAGACCTTTTTCAGGGTCAGATAGTCGATACAATTCTAGGCTGACTTCTTCAAGATTACGCTCTCCCTGCCAAGTCTTTTGGACAGCAAAGCGCTGAGGAAGCTGGTTACTGACTCGATTGGTCTCCCCAAAGTCATCGGGGTTGTCCTTGTCTCGATTGGTGTAGAAACTATTGTGGGCCTGAGCTCCATTCATTGCTCCATTAGTATAGGCCGGCGTTTTCATAGGGAGAATAAAGCGAAGAATTTCGGCTGGCTCAATCTTTGAATCAGGATTGAGAACAATCTTAATAGCCTTGGCCTTTTTATAATCTGCTAGACTAGTCGTCCAACCACTAGTCTTGACTGCTTCTGCCGGATTATCTGAAAGGCCTTGGTCCTCATAATAATAGACAGTAAATCGGCTATCTGCCTGGACTGGCCCCGTCAGATAATTGGCAAACTGACTTCCCTGTTTATCATTGGCTGCAGGCAATTTATCGTAGAGGGTAAAGGTATCAATAGCTGTCGGCGTATAGTTTTTGGTCTCCAAGCTATAATAGAAAGCTTGCTCATAGTCTGTTAGGAGACTTTGCTTTTTAAAGCTAGTCCAATCATCAGATAGACTGATTTTCTTTTCCGAACTAAGCTTATAAGGAACATTGACAACTGTCTTGGTTTTGGCTCCAACAAGATGTTCCAACACTGTTCCATCACTGCTAGCTAGTTTAAAGTAGTTGGTTAAAGAACTTTGATTATTGGCTGTTTTTAAGACTTCCTCAAGTTCGTCTACCAGATAGTAGACATAGTCCTGACCATCCTTTTCAGGGTCTCCCTCCTTTTGGATGGCGCTTGGAATGGCATCTTCGGTAATTTTAGCATTGACAATATAGCGAAAGTTAGGTCTGGCCTCTCCTGGTCCGGCATCTTTGAGATAAAAGATGGCTGCACTACGTCCTGTCCCCTGATAATCTTGGATGATTTCTTCCTTAGCGATAAAAGGACGGTTGGCCACATCAATAAAGGTAGAAGTTGCCTGCATACCCGGAGGAAGGATATGGACCACCTTTTGATTATGGAGGGCATGACCTCGAGAAATGGTTAGATAAAGGGTTCCCACATAGGCGATATCCTCACCAACTGCTCCCTTAGAATTTCTTTGAGTGACATTGCTGATTCTCACTGTTTCTGGAAGGAGGCGGGCAGTTACTCCACTCTTACTGCTAAAGGAAAAATCTTCTTTTTTCCCTTCATCATTGACTTGACCAGTCATGCTCACTTGGTTTTCAAAGCGGGTTTTCTGTAAAATATGATCAATATCATAGGGCTTGCGCAAAGCCGTTTCTAGGATGACTTGAATTTTTTCAGACGGTTGGAGGCTTTGACCGTCAGCAAGCTTGTAACGCAGACCAACATAATCTCGCTCTACTTGAGGAGCCTCCTCCTTTTTCAAACTTCCCTTTTGGACCTTGCTGACCTGGTCATCAATGGCTTGAATGGCCTTCTGGTCAATCTGACTGATTTGGTCCTTCTCCTTACTAAGACTGCCCAGCTTGACCTCACTGCCGTCAGCCTTGATTCCGTAAACATCGATGGTATGGCGATGAGGATTAGAGGAGAGACTGGCCGATTTAATATAGAGTCGTTCATCAAAGTCTTGATCCGCCAAAACCAGATTTTCCATAGGAAAGACCGAGGTATTTTGGAGGGTGATGGTCCAATTGGTCGTTACCAAGTGGTTGGCCCCTGGCTCCAAGTTCATAACCTGGCCATTATTATTATTCTTACTAAGGGCCCCAGCAGGAACTAGTTGATTGGTTAGCTTATAAGTGATGGAATCCGTCAGGGTCTGGACAGGCTCTTGGTCTCCTTGTTCAAAGGGGATCAACTCCAACTGAGCACTATTCACCGAATTAGTCTGGTCCTTGACATCTGGAAAGTCCAAGACCAACTTTACATTAGGAAGCTGGCGGGCAGCTTCTCCCTCGTCGGTCATAGCAGTCGCTTCAACTGTATAAGAGACAGTCCCATCTGGATTTTGGGTCCAATTAGGGTTTTTACCAGGGTCAAAGACTGCCTTGGCTTGGCTGTTATCCTTCTTGGTATAGGTCGGTAGAGTATCGGTAATTTTGATTGTTTTTATCATCCTAGTCTTGGATAGACCGGCACCCCAGTTTTGGAGATTACCTGGCTCCGAGTACTGACTACTAAGACCGAAAAAGAAAGGAATGGACTTGCTGGCATAGACATTTTGATTGTCATTGCTAAAACTGGCATCTGCATTGCTGCGGACGTATTTTTTCAGCTTAATCGGATCTGTTTTGACCTTGTAAGACAAGCTAGTATCCACAGAGGTAATCATGCTATTGTCTGCTTGACGAATGACAATTTTTGGTTGAATCGTATAACCATCTGGTGTCAATCTGTCCTTAAATTTAAAGTTAAAGAAGAAACCACCGGATGTTGTTGTGCTTATCTCGGCCAAGGGAACGGTTAAGATAAAATCAGTTCCCTCTTGGGTCACAGTGCCCGAGTCCTTGACCAGCCCACCCTTGGCTACTGTAATAGACTTTTCCTCGATGTGGGCTGCTGGTAGACGAATTTCCGCAAAGGCCCCTTGGAGGTTTTCTGTCAGATTAGAGCCATCTAGGTTAATCGTTCCATTTCTAATCTGGCTGGTGTATTGAGCCTCAGTTCCTGAAGAATTCTTCAGGGTCATGGTTAGAGAGCCCTGTATGGTCTTGCTACGAAAGGCTGCTCCACCCGCTGACTCCTCCTTTGCCTCTTCCTTAACTCCTTCTTGCTCCCTAGAGGCGGAAACTTGAGAGTCCTCTTTTGCTGGAGCTTCTTCAAAAGAGCTAGGAGGTTCCTCTGAAGAAGGCGGAAGACTAGGTGGACTGACCTGGCTAGCTTCTAAAGCCTCCTTATCAGCAAGCACATGGTCTGATCCTTGTTCTTGAGCTAGCACTGTCAAGCTCGGAGAAAAAGATCCCAGCATTAAGAGGGATAAAGCAAATAGATTTAATCCCTTGTTTACTATCTTTTTCATAAACATAACTCCCATTTTTACACAAATTATTTCATATACTAAGTATATAATAAAAAAGTGCAAAAATAAAGACATATTGACCAAAAAATTCAATTTTTTTGACAGCAAAAAGTTCTTCTTGATAAAAGAAAAACTTGTTTTTGGTATTGCTTATGATTTTTGCTTTTTCTCCCGCTTTGCAATCATCGGTAAGATAGCACCGAGCGCGACCAAAATAATCGGCGTGAGAATATCGGTTAAAAAAGATAAAGCACCAAGCACCGATAACAAAGCCGAGTTTGGGATTTTTCACAAATTTGTATTCGGCGTTCTTGTAGTCCTTCCAAGTCTTGTTTAAAAGCATATAGTCAAAGAAAACCCAGAGATAGCGCATCGGCATGACAATCGAATTGAGATTGGTTATCCATTGCATCAGATTGTTGATCTTTTGGATAGCAAAAATTGGTAGAATAATCAGGGCACTGACTAAAATGCCGGTTAATAGGTATCCATTGACTAGGACCCCTTTTTGATTTCTTTTGCGCAGCCAGGACGGCACGAATCGCTCATCTGCATTGTTGAGCAAGATTTGCTCGATTGAGAAAGCCAGCGCAGCTATTTGCCCGACAGCAAAGGCTTCAATATCACGCTCTGAGCTGGTATGAGTGAAGCTCTCGATTGCCATACTTTCCTTAAATATTTTGAGAATTTTCTCTTTCATCTTGTCTCTTTTTTACTTTTTCAAAAATCAAATCAGGCTGGTAATCCTTCTCCAGCAATAGATAAGGGCAGTCATATTCTTGGCACAAACGAAGATATTTCTGGTTTTCTGCCAAAGCAAAATCCAGCGTAAAATAGCTGTCATTCACTCGCTTTTCTATATCGCAAGCATGCTTTTTTATAGTTGGAAAAGATTTTTTGATATACTCATCGCTCATGATTAAGCAAATATAGTGGATATTTTTCAAGTCAGTACTCGAAAAATCCTGTTGCCAGTCAAAGGGAATATAAGAACCTTCAACAATCAAATCTTGCTGATTTTCAAGCGCCGTCTGAATCATTTCTTTGACAATAGACCACAAGTAGTCGGTCAGCAAGTCGCTATCTGCTACTGTCAGGTCCGTTTGCCCGCTTCTTATCAAACCCATTTTCAGCAAATCCAGCGATAAATAAGGATAACCAAACTCTTCTAACATTTTCTGCGCCAAAAGCGTCTTCCCCGTGTGGGAAGCTCCTGTTATCAGATAAATCATCTGTCACCAATCTTTCTGTTTAGGTTTGTTTTAATAAATCAACAAGTCCTCTTTTATTATATAATCAAAACGCTTTCATAGCAAATTTTTATAGAAATTTTTATTTGTTCAATGCTGTCAAAATCTGCTGGGCTATTCTCTGATTGCCGCCGGCGGCTCGACACTTGTTTTGGAAAGCCTGCGCTCGTTTTCGATAAGACTTATTCTTAAGTAGCTCCTCTGCCGATTCTTGCAATTGCTGGGCTGTCAAGCTACACTTATTTAGACATTTTCCCACATGCACATCCACTACCTGCTGGGCAACTCTGGGCTGGTCATTTCCCATGGGAACCACCAGCATAGGCACGCCATAATAAAGTGCTTCATTGACACTGTTCATGCCACCGTGGGTAATAAAAAGGCTAGCGCGCTCCAAAATCTGCAACTGAGGCAAAAAAGGAGCCAGAAAAATATTGTCTGGAATGTCTCCGAGCTTCCTCGCATCAATCTTGTCACCTATCGACATGATGACCGACAATTTTTGATTGCCAAAAGCCTGGATACATTTTTTGAAAAAATCAGGCGAGTCGTTGAGCAAGGTTCCTAGCGAGATATAGACAATGGGGTCTGGAAAATTTGAAAAATCAAGATTATTTTCCTGTCTAGGCCCGATAGAAGGACCTACAAAATAATAGTGCTCGGCCGGAAATTGGTCAGGATAAATCTGAAAATCCTTGACTGTATAAACAAAATTAAACTCAGGGGCATTATCAATCATTTCACGCACCATATCAGTATAGCGCCAGCCGAAACGCCTAGCCAATGGACGCGATAAAAGGCGCTGCAAGATTGGAAAACGAAAAATCAGCGTCAGATAAAAACCGCCTGTCCGTCCACAATCGCTTAGCACCTGCTCATTTAAAGCAAAGGTCGAAAACAAGCGAAAAGAAGGGATACCGAGTTGGTCAGCCAAGGCTTTCCCTGCCGTAAACAGCATTTCATAAACCAAACAATCAAAATTCTGCCCAATCCTTTTTATCGTTTCATAAGCCCAGGCCCAACTTTTTATCTCTGCTGTTTTTCCTGCCTCGTAATGATCATAAGGTATAAAAATCGCACCAGTAGCTTCTATCTTGTCGCGCCAAGTCGGCGAATGAATGTAAGTCACCTCATGCCCCAAGTCAACAAAAGTCCGAGCCAAGTCCAATGTTGGATTGGTATGCCCAGAAAAAGGTAGGTTCACCATTAAAATCCGTTTCATTACCTTTCCTTTCACACAAACATTTTCAATCATTGTAACAAAATTTAAAGTATTTTTCATGGATTTTCAAATGCCCCCCCTTTATCAACTCATTCTGTTCCTCGCTCAACTGACAGCTGGGGATTTTTCTCAAAAAGAAAGGAGGTGGGCCTTCTTGCTCTCACCTCCTACTTTTTAAATCCTTGTATCGGCTATGCTCATTCCTTTACTTGCTCTGCTACCTTCTCTTTCCTATCTCTTTTTGCGAGGAGGGGCAGGATTGCTCCTAGAGCTACTAAGATAATGGGGGTTAAGATATTAGTCAAGAGAGAGAAATGCCAGGCAGCTGGATTGGCTGCGTAGTCTTCCTTGGGTACCATTCCCATAATGCAGGCAAAGGCGGTAAAGATGAAACACCAAGCCCCCACAAGAAAGCCTAATTTGGGATTTTTGATAAACTTATATTCAACATTTTGGTACTTCTTCCAGGCCTTATTTAGTAGCATGTAGGCAAAGAATACCCAGAGATAACGCATAGGCATGACAATCGAATTTAGATTGGTCATCCATTTGACTAGGCCATCAATTTCCTGAATACCAAAAATTGGTAGGATGATGAGGAAGCTAACCAGAATACCGGTCAAAATGTAGCCATTGACCAGGACCCCTTTTTGATTTCTTTTGCGCAGCCAAGCAGGGATAAATTGGGCGTCGGCATTGCTGAGCAAGATTTGTAGAGGAGCATCGATTGAAAAGGCTAGGGCTGCAATTTGCCCTACCATATTGGTCAAGGCGTAAATAATCATCAAAAGATTGCCTAAACCATAGTAGTTCCCTAATTTTTGAAAGGCTAGATAGGCCCCATTACGCATCAAATCTTGTGGAATATTCTGACTATCAAAAAGCATGCCCATGGCATAAGAGCCTAAGACAGCACAGATACCGACCATAACTGCTAGGGCAATCATTCCCTTAGGGAACTCCTTGGCTGGATTGCGGGTTTGATTAACATAGGGAGAGATTTTCTCCGCTCCACCAACTGCAAATACCAAAAGGGAAATGGTCGTGAAATACTTAAAGTCAAATTTTGGTAGGTAGGTCGATAGCTGGTCCATGTGAGGGGTAGCCAGCTGCAAGTCTGCTTTTATCATGGGTGCTCCTACTGCCAAGAGGATAAAGAGAAGGGACATGATAAACATAGCACTACCTGCCAAGCCGCCAATGACCTTCAAGGTGGTTAGTCCCTTGGTTGATAGATAGAGAAAGGCAGCAAAAATCACCAAACTCAAAAGTACGATGACTGGCATAGACAGACCATCTAGAAAGCGACCATTGCCCTGGAGGGCCCAGCCCAAGGGAATCAAGACTCCTTGTGGTTTTTGAGCCAGATAGGGAATGTGGACTACCCAGTAGGTCCAGGCAGCAAAGTAGGCAATCCGCTTACCACTGGTATGCTCAACCCAGTCACTCACCCCACTGCCACTTTCCTTAAAAGCCGATCCCAATTGGCCGACAATCAAGGCATAAGGCACAAAATAAATAGCAAGGATTAAAATCCAAGAGACAATAACCGAGATACCCTGTTGGGCATAGTTATTGACGACATTTCCCAGTCCCCAGACCATGTTAAAGGCAATGAGCCCTACCATAATCCAGGTTAACTGTTTCTGACTTTTATTCATAAGCAGTCACCTTTCTATAAAAAAGTAAATCCTCCCCCAAAATTCACTCGATATTTCTATCTATTATTATAGCCTTTATCTAGATTTTTGTAAACGTTTTCTAGAAAAGTTAGACAACTATCAAGTATCTAAACCAGACTTAATTTGCTCGATATTTTCCAGTAAATAGAGCAGAAAGTTCGGAATAGTCTCTAGCATATCCTTTTTATAAACTCTCTCGCTAATCTGATGTAGGTCCTTACCCCAAGGGCCTAGATTGACCGCTGGAATCTGCAAGGCTGCAATCTGCTCAAAGTCAATATGGTATAAATCCGCTGGAAGGGCCAGACTAGCCATTAGGTCTTGGTAGACTTCAAGGGGTTGGTCTAGGGCACAATAAGAAAGATCACAAATCCCCATAAAATACTCTTCAAGCTTAACTTCCTGCTCCTCTTGAGCCAAAAAATTCTCATAGAGCTTGATAAAGGCCTCAATATTAATGGGAGCCTCCTGGAGCTTACGACAAGATAAGGAAGGATAGTAAGGAGGGGCCAGAGCTAGGATAACCAAGGCCTCCTTTTCCTGGTAAAAATCTAGGAGTCTTTGAATCTTAAAAATAGTAATCTCCTGGTAGGACTGCCCCTGCCTCCAGGCCTCACGAGCCATCGAATCAAGTTCTTCCTTGACACTTGTAAACCCTTCTTTTTCTTGGCATTCTGCTAGGAGCTCCTGGTAGCTTAAAAGGCGGGGCCTCTCAATCTGCTTCTTTTCTCCCCAGGCCTGCTGCAAAGTTTGGAGTTGATTATAAAAATCATCAATAGCTTCCTCAATCAAATCTTTAAGGCTAGTAAGCAAATCAGCCGGGCTTCGTTTGAGATAGAGGAGGCTGAGACAGGCAGCAGCATGAAGAACGGTCGAAACATCATAATTATCCTTGAGGTCACGCATATAGGACCAGGAAGGCAAGGGTGCCTGAACTCCCAGAGCCTGATCAGCCAAGGCTGGGTTCAAATCCAATTTCTCAACAATGCGGCTAAGTAGGGAAATTGCATTGACACCTGTCAATGGCTCTTTCATATGGGATAGAATCCCTTGGGTCAAAAGGACTGGCAAAATCTTGCCGACAGTCCCGATATGGAGGACCTTCTCTTGATCCGAATTGCTCTCAAAAGGTTCTGAATCAATGGCGAGCAGGTAGTTAAGCCTGTACTTATCCTTTAATTCTAGCAGTAGGCCAGTTGCTGCTCGCATGCCTTGAGAATAACTCTCCTCATCAGGAACTGAAAGATAAAGAAGATTGACTTTACGCTTGTCCAACTGGCTATACTCTGCTAGAACCCCTAACTGGAGGGCTAGGGCGGCCTTCATATCACAGGAACCGCGACCGAAATACCAATCTTGGGAGGCAATATCGGCCAAGACTGTCGGATCCTTACTAGTGGCTGCAAGGGCTACTTGCAATTTGTCGTGATCAAAGGCTAAGTGCTTGAGCGAACCAAAGTCTTCGATATCCACCGTATCATGATGGTGAAAAAGAATAACTGTATCAGCTCCACCATTTTGGACCAGGGCCCAGTTGAGACTGCGACCTAAAACATCATCTGCTAAAGCGTAGCGACCACAGAGGTCTGGCCGCTCCTTAAAGTAGGGCAGGCTCCGTAACTTTCGGTCAATAAAGGCCTCAATATCGCCTTCTGATTCCGTATGACTAAAGCTTTTGATGGCCATACTTTCTTTAAATATTTTTAAAATAGTTTCTTTCATGGACAACTCTTTTCATATTATCTAAATAGTGGGATAGAGCCTAACTATAAAATACTTGGACAACCGAGGCTAGAAAACTTTCAAAAACGTATAGGCTAATACAGCCGCCAACTTGCAAAAGTTAGGGTCGACTAGCAGAAAACAGTGAAATCTATCTAGCTTGTCGCCTCAAGAATTTCACTGTTTCAGACTTCTAGTCAAGGATGATTAGCCTTAACAATCCTCTTTTTTTCTAGAAAAGTTCAAGCCTAGACTGGCTGCTATAGCTAGGGCCGCCAACCAGAAGACATTTGAGTTTTCTTTGGTTCCAGTCTTTGGTAATTGAGCACCTTGAGCTGGAGAATTGCCGAGCCAGCTTTGTCCCACTCCAAGTTTGATTACTTGAGGGGTTTCTGGACTTTGCTCCAGTCTTTCTGGTCTGCTGCTTCCAGGATCCTCTTCCTTGGTCTGGTTCATCTCCTCAGGCAGGTAGCTGAGATAGCCAGCGTTTAGGGCCAAGGAGTCCTCAACGATTGGAATAAGGGCCTTGATAGAATCGGTCTTAAAGGTCACCTCATAATGACTATCAATAGTTAAATCAGTCGGATCGTAGGTATTAAGGACCAGGGCTAGCTTATGTCCCTTGCGGACCTGATAGACATTGGGTTGGAGATACATGGTATAGTCATGAAACTCTCCTGGCTTAGGCTCAATGCTCTGACGAGAACTTGCGGAAGCATAACCAGAGCCTGGATTAGCTAGGTTGAGCCAACCTTTGGCAATCACCTTGTATTTACTTGGATTGGTAGCAAAGGTTTTGATGTCTAGATTTTCCAGATTGCTGCCCATCCAGAAAGCTCCCTTCTGACCATTAGCCTCTACTGCTCCCGTTCCTACAACGGAGAAGTCCTCATCAGCAAGGTCAACCAACATGGCATTGACTTGGAAATTGCTGCCTTGTCCCTTGGCTAGAGCTGCCCTAAACTGGACAGGAATATTCCCTTTAATCGTGATATCCTTAGGAACTTGGACCACATAGGTGGCATTGGCACTAGATGACTGATGACTGACAGCCTGATTACGGTTGGTGCGAGGGTCGCTGATACCAGCTTTTTCATAATCGCTACTAATCGTTACCTCCTGATCCTTGGACTGGGCTGATAAGGTCAAGCGATTCTTAGACTCCCAGCTATCATAGCTAGTCCACTTGCTTGGATCATAGTTGTTCTGAGCCAGAACTGCTGGCAAATCTTCAGCTTGATTGTCCACATCATAGAGATAGTGGGACAGCCAAGTATTGAGTAAATCATAGAAATCCTGGCCATTAGCCTTGATGCCATAGCCCAAGGACATCTTGGCCGGATAGATATGGTCTCCTTGGTGCAGGTACATTTTGACCTTCTGACCGGCCTTTTTAAGAGCCTCATACATGAGCTCGAAATGCTTGGTTTTGACATTGTCATCATTAAGACCATGAACCAAGAGGGCGCTGGTTTTCAGCTTATTAGGAGCATCAAGTGTATAGTCACGCTCCTGCCAAACATCACTGTAATGATGGCCATGAGCTGCCTGGTCCTTGTTTAATTGGTTGATGTAGTCTGCATACTTGCCCTGAATGGCATTCCAATCATCGGGGTCAAGAATACGGGAAGCGACATATAAGGACAACCAGGATAAGTCGCTAAAAGGCGGATTGCTAAAGGCGCTTCCTTGGCTGTTAAAATAGTCATACCAGCTAGCAATTCCAGCAGCAGGAACGATGGTCTTAAGTCCTTCTACTCCCGTTGCCGCTACGCCAAAGGTTGTTGTCCCAGCCCAGGAAAGACCTGTCATTCCTACCTTACCATTAGCCCAGTCTGCCTTGATTTGGATATTGTCTGTCTTATTGGTATAGGCAACACGCTTGCCATTGATCCATTCAATAATATTTTTAAAGGCCGCAATTTCAAGGTCAGAACCAGTCGTATTAAAACCTTCTGACCCCTTGGTACCTAGACCAGCACTGCTGACAAAGGCATAACCTCGAACTAGGAAGTAATCATACCAGGTCAAATCCTCATAGTCATATAGGTACTCCCAAGGACTATAGTAGTACCAGTCAGAGGCCTTGGCTTCCTTGGCCGCCTCAATTGTTGTCTTACTGCCCAAAGGGGTACGCTTGGCTGGCGGATTTTTTCTAACCTCCTCCAAATCATAGGGACCACTACTTTGCATACCTAGCTTTTCTAAGGTCACATAGTCTTCATTCAGGGTACCTGCAACATAGGGACGAGCCTCAAAAATGGTCGAAGCCTTGAAATCTCCTTGGGCAACAGCCTTAGGTAGCTGGACCAGGGTTTTGACCAAATCCCGCTTGCCATCACCGTCTAGGTCATAGTCGGTTTCCACATAAACAGTAAAGCGGACAATATCACTATTCTCATAGGAATAATCCTCGTCCTTGTCTTTTTGACCACTACTATAAGGGAAGATAGGCTGGGCCCGACCATTGAGAAAGAGCGGAGCCTTTTTATCTGCCCGATAGGCCTGATAGAGCTTTTGGGCAATGCTATACATGGCTTGGGCCTGACTGGCATCTACTGGCTGACTTAAATCCTGATCAGGACTAATCATCCCCAGACTTCTAGCAAAATTCAAGTAATCTTCTTGAGAGCTACCCAACTGTTCCTTTTTAAGGGCTGCCCAATCTAGGAGCTGGTAAACAGCTTCTTGAACGCTCAAGACTTGATCAGATAAGCCATCGCTAGCCTGACCGGTGTAGCCAGCCAAATCCTTGGCCGATAAACCAGCCGGAGCTGTCGCTAAGACACTGGCCTCTTTTATAGCGGGACGATTGGGCTCAGAAGGCAAGCCTTCTTGCTCTTTTTCCGCCTGAGGCTGAACTTCAGACCTGACCTTCTCCTGGTCCTCATTTTTAGGGTCCTGGCTTGGTTCCAAGGGCTGGACAGGCTCCTTAGAGATTTGGTTCTCCTGGCTCTGGTCTGGACTAGGATTTGTTTGGACTATCAGCCCACTAGAGGCTGCCAGGTCAGCTGGCTCAGACTCGACATTCTCTGTCTGGGCCTTGACTTCCTCAGCCTGGACCACCTGGGCCAGAACCATTGGTGCCAATAAGAGACTCGGCAAAAGGACGGTTAGTAGTTTTTTCTTTTTCATCAGAAAACTTCCTTTTCTATTTTTCTTAGCCTTTTTAGGAAAGCTCACGCATCTATTATATAATTAAAGCGCTTCCAATTCAAGGTTTATTTTAGAAAATTATGAAAAAAAAGAAAAATTTCTTTTCTTTAACAAGAAAAGAGAAAAATATCCAAGGTCTTATTCATTTAAAAGAATAAAATTTCAACCTTTTCTTTTTAAAAATATTTTAATTTCATATATGATAATGACCTTTAAAGGGGGATATAAATGGTATAATTTAAATGAATAGTGGCTGAGATAGTTACGTTCACCATTTATATCGTACGAATCTTGTTTTCTCCCCCCTTTTTCAAAGCAAGGTTCAAGATACTTAGGTAGAAAGTAAGATTATCCCTGGATAGTCTTACTTTCTAGTGCATGAATAAGGAGGTAATTTATGTTTGCTTTTATTGACTTCTTCACCTTCAGAGGATACTCAGGTGAGGGAATGTTGGGCTTTATCCATGTTCCTGCCTGTTAAGAATATTATATAAGTTAAAAATCCTTCTATGTTAAAATATAGAAGGATTTTTAATGGTTCTATATTTTAACATAGAAGGATTTTTAATGGTTCTATTTCTAGGCGCTGGGAAAAATAAGCATACTTGGCAAAGGTGGCCAACTACTTTTCCTCAACTTCTTGATTGATAAACTGCTCCAGACTTAAGCGTAGGTGCTGGGCTAAAATGGGGTTGCCGATTTCTTCCACCTTTTGAATATAGTCCTGGAGAGTCCTTAGTTTCTCCTCATTGGCATCCTGGACATAGTCAACTAGTAATTTTAGAAAGTTGAGGCTGCTGGCGACAAACATATCCTGAAAAGTCAAAGAAGCTTCTAAAATTTTGGTAAAATAGTCCACTTGCTCAAACAAGCCCCTTTCAATCAGAGCCATAATCAGATTTAAAAAGGTCATCTTAGCAGTGTTTTGATGGCTGGGAAGGGCGTGATAGAGCTTGTCACGCTCGACAAAGGTCTTACCCAAAAAGATTAAATCACGATCGCTCAAAAGTGAAAGGGTATTGGCAAAAAGATAGAGTTCATACTCAGTCCACTCCTCAATATCGTAGAGATAGGTTGTCAGCTGGTCTACCTCCTCTTGGGGAATGCTAAAGTCCTTGTCTAGAGAATAGATACTTTCCTTGATGACTAGTTGATTGAGCTGGTCATAAAGGAGGGGCCTATCTTTTTCTTGGCAATAATCCTCCAAGAGCCTCTTGAGTCCAGCAATATCCTGCTGGGAGCGTAAAAGGCCAGTTTTCTGGCTCAATTTAAAGAAATCTCTCTGCTCATAGTTATTGAAGGCATGACCAAACTCAGCAAAGCTCATCTGAATACCAGAGATAGCAGCAAAAAGCTTGTCTGCTGATAGCATAGACTGACCATTTTCAAACTTGGAAAGCTGAGAAATAGATATATGCTCATTGGCGACATCTTTCAGCTTTACCTTTCTAGCTAGACGGAGATCCTTATAAAGTTCCCCAAGTTCCATTAAATTTCCCATTCTTCTCTCCTTTAATGAACATTGTTTACTTACTCAGACATTAAACCTATTAGGATAATTCCTAGGCCCAAACTCTTTTTTGCAGATGTAATTTTTCACTACTTAGCAAGAAAAAAAGTGTAGGTGCTAGAACCCCCTACACTTTTCCTTGTCTAATATAAACTAGTTTAGCATATTTTTCTTAAAATGTCTCCCTTTTACAGGAAAAAGTGTCCCATATCTTTACTGTTTGGAAAGACTGAGAACCTTTTGAACAGCGGGATCCTTTTTCATTTCCTCCATAAAGGGAGCTAGATGCGGATATTCCTTCCAAGATTTAGGAGTTTTAACAGACCAGAGAGCCATTACAAAGGCGTAGGCATCTGCTACTGTCCGCTTATTTTGATAGACATGTCGACTATCACCAATCAGGCTATCTAGGTGTTCCATGACCTTGTCAATACGAGGATAGCTCGCTTCTTGGGCCGCCTCTAGAGCACTAGCTGTCTTGAGGCTAGTATAGCGAGCTGGGACAAACATAGGCCAGAAGGCTGGATGAAAATCTCCAGTTAAAAAGGCCATGGTTTCATTAAATTCAAACTGGTTTTCTAAACCAGGGTTGGCAGCCAAATCAGCTTCCGGATAACTAGCCGCAATGAACTGTAAGATGGCATCAGCCTGGGTCATGGCCCGTGGTCCACCAATATTTAAGGCTGGAACCAGACCTAGGGGATTGATTTTTTGATATTCTTCTGAGGCATAGTTGACCTTCTCTACCTCGTAATCAGCTCCTGCCCACTCAAAGGCAATCCAACAAGCAAGGGCACAAGTACCCGGTGCATAGTATAATTTCATACTTCCAGCTCCTTATCGTTTGATTAGTCTTATTTTACGATAAGAAAGGGAATTTAACAATTATTTTGTTTGGAGGAGCTAGGCTTAAAATGAATCTTTCAAATAAGAAAGAGATGTTCTTAGAACATCTCTTTTGCTTTCGTTTTCTCCTAACCTTCTTCTTGCAAAAGCTGGGCTAACTTGTGAAAGGTATTGGCATTGCGAATGGTAACTTGCTTATAAGCAGGGCGCTTGATGAAATCTTCTGCATAGGCACTATTGCGATTGTATTCGCCCCAGTAGACAGCTAGTTTTCCAAAGTGCACCAGCTCATTGCGCAAGTTCAAGCCTGCAATATCCTCTTGAACCAAGCGGGGGTCTGTCTCACGGGTATAAAAGAGTACATTCTTGCGCTCCAAATCCTCCTGCCACCAAGTAGGAAGGCTGTCTTTCTCCGCCAAATAATCTTCCTTAGCAATCAATATAAAAGGTAGGGGAAAATCATACTTTTGCGCTAGCAAATCCGTGATTTCTCTTTCCAAAACCGCTACAGGACGATCGCTAGTAAGCAAAATATTGCCACTGTTGATATAAGTAGACACCTGGCTGTAGCCTAGCTTTTCCAAACTTACTCGCAAGTCAGCCATGACTACCTTGTGCCTGCCACCGACATTGATACCGCGTAAGAGTAAAAGGTACTTCATATGCTCTCTTTTCTTGTCTTGCTTGACTTTATTCCACCAAATTACTTTTTAGGTAGGCGTCTACCAGGCGCTCAGTCGCCTCAATCGAATCCTTATGAGTCCGCTCATAGGAGTGACTGGACTCAATACCTGCCCCGAGCAAGGCATGCTTAACCTCTGCACCGGCTGCCATAGCAGCTGAAGCATCACTACCATAGTAGGGATAGATATCCAGCTTGAAAGGAATCTCTTGGTCCTTGGCTAGCTTTACCAAGTGTTGGCGAAAGTCATAATTGTAGGGTCCCGTAGCATCCTTGACGCAGATGGAGACTGTATATTCATCGGTCTGCTGGTCGTCCCCCATGGCTCCCATGTCCACTGCCAAATACTCTACGGTTTCGTCAGGGATAGAGCTATTGCCTCCATTTCCCACCTCTTCAATACTACTGAAAAGGAAATGGGTCGTATAGGGCAGGTTGAGGCCTTGTTCTTGATAAACTTGTAAAAGATGTAGAAGCACTGCCACACTAACCTTGTCATCTAGAAAGCGGCTTTTGACAAAGCCTGTCTCTGTAATCGTCGTTCTTGGATCAAAGGAGACAAAATCTCCTACCTCAATGCCTAGAGCCCTGGTTTCAGCTTCCGTAGTCACCTTTTCATCCAAGCGCACTTCCATATTATCCTGGGTCCGCTCCACTGTTCCTGCATCCTTATAGACATGGGTAGATGTCTGATGTAGTAAAATCGTCCCACTGACGGTTTTACCATTAGCTGCGATATGGACCAGACAATTCTCCCCCTCAATCATATTCCAGGGAAAGCCCCCAATTCGGTCTAATTTGAGACGGCCATCAGCCTTGATAGCCCGAACCATGGTCCCCAAGGTATCAATATGGGCTGTCACCAACCGGTGCTTGCTCTGATCTGCCCCTTTAACAGTAACCATTACATTTCCCTTGGCTGTCCGTCTAGGCTCATAGCCTAGACGGCTCAAGGTAGCCAATAAATAATCGGTTACCTCCCTAGTATAGCCAGTTGGTGAAGGAATGGCTAGCAATTCTTGTAAATAGGTCAATGTTTCTGTCATTTCTGGTCTCCTTTTATCTTTGGAAAATCACTTTCCCTGCTTGCTTTTACTAAGAGCTTTTTAGCTAAACTAAATCTAAGGATACTAAGAAAGCTGTCCCGCTATATTGAGACACATCCTTGCTCTGAACTCCTCTAAGTATTATACCAAAAAGCCCTAGCTAAAAGCTAGGACTTTCCTTAAATTAGGCTTTTTTCCACTTAGTAAAGACAAGGGCTAGACCAAGTAGGCTTAGTCCTAGCAAGACTAGGAAGCTACTCATAGCTTGTCCTGTTCTTGGAAGAACGGTCTTACGACCTTGGCTTGTAGGTCTATTACTTGGATCAGAATCGTCCTGATTTGGAACATTTGGTTCCTTGTAGCTATTATTAAAGCTTGGGGCTGTTCCTAATACTTCTACTACAAGTTGGCCTTGACCATTATCAATCACAGTCACTGTAATCTTTTGGCTAGATCCATCATAGGTCACACCTGGATCATCTCCTTTGACTTGACTTAAAGTGTAGGTGTAAGTACCAGGCTTAGTAAAGGCTGGAGTAACAAAGGTCAAGCTACCATCTGCCTTATTTTTAGCAAAAATTTCGTTTCCGTCTTGGTCGACTGCTTTAAAGGTAAATTCACCTTCTTTGAGCTCGCGACCATTCAGGTTGACCTTGGCATGAAGAGTGGCTGCATTTGGCTCTGCAAAATGATTGCTAAAGCTTGGAGCGGCTGAAACAGTATTTTTCAGCTGACCTTGACCATCATCAGTCACAGTCACTGTAATCTTTTGGTTAGATTCATCGTAGGTCATACCCGGCTCACTTCCTTTGACCTGACTTACAGTATAAGTATAGGTGCCAGGCTTGGTAAAGGCTGGAGGGGTAAAGTCTAAGCTACCGTCTGCCTTATTTTTCGCAGTCAACTCATTTCCTGCTTCATCAACGACTTTAAAGGTAAATTCACCTTCCTTGAGCTCACGACCAGTCAGCTTAACCTGAGCCTTTAGGTCAGCTGTGGTAGCAGCTGGCTCATAGCGGTTATCAAAGCTAGTTGCATCTTGACCATCGTAGCTAACCTGAGCTTCTAACTTGCCATCTTTATCGGTCACAGTAACGGTTACTTGAACTTCTTTAGAATCAAGGGTCACACCTGGGATAGTTGCTGATTTTTGTAGCAAGCTATAGGTGTAGGTGCCAGGCTTATCAAAGGTCAACTGGTCAAAGTTAACTTGGCCATCTGCCGCATTTGGCTTTTCTTGCAAGGTGTTTCCTTGGCTGTCTTTAAGGACTACTTGGAATTCATTTTCCTTGAGGTCACGACCAGTTAATTTTGTTTGAGTCTTAAGTTGGACACTTGTCGGACTTGGTTTATAGGTATTTTTAAATTCAGCCTCGGTCTCATAGGTTGGGGTGGCAACAATCTGACCATTGTTATCCTTGACATCAACCGTTACCTTGACTTCTTTCTCATCATAGGTAATGGTTGGGTCAGAACCCTTGACTTGGGAAATGGTGTAGGTATGTTTGCCTACTTCTGCTTCTGAAAAGTTAAGTGACTTGAAATTGAGTTGGCCATTAGCGTCATTGCTAATGGTGTCGACAACTTTCCCATTCTCATCCTTGACTTGGAAGCTAAACTCTCCTGCTTTCAAATCACGACCTTCAAGACTAGCTTTGGCCTTGAATTGGAGGCTGCCATCCAGAGGTTTATAACTATTGGTGAAGTTAGGAGTTTGTCCATAATCTACCTGGGTTGATAGATTTCCTTGATTGTCATCTGTAACCTTGACATGTACTGGAATCACTGTTTGGTCATAGGTGATGCCCAGGGTATTGGTTAGACTTTTCTCTCTAATTTGATAGTAGTAATCACCGGCTTTTTTGAAACTTAACTTAGGAAAGACGATGCTTCCGTCAGCTTCATTTGTCGTTTCGGCTAGGACACTAGAATCGGCTTGATTGAGTAATTCAAAAGTAAATTGGCCCTTTTCTAGCAACTTGCTACCCAAGAAAATCTTCTTGGCTGCAAGGGTCACATCTACTGGACTTGGGGTGTAGGTATTAGTAAAGCTAGGTCGATCATAGATGGTTGCTACCTTCTTCTCACCGTTTTCCTCGGTCACATTCACCGTAGCTGTAATTTCGCTATTGGCATCATTTTGCACGGCTGGAAGATTGCTTGCTAGCTCACGAATCTTATAGGTGTAAGTACCAACATTAGTAAACTTGAGATTATCAAATTTAACAGTTCCGTCTGCTTGGTTCTTCTTGGTTTGGAGAACACGGTTAGAAGTTGGGTCAAAAAGTTCAAAGCTAAATTCATCGGCTTGTAGGCTACGACCTTCAAGCTTCTTGGTAACGGCCAGGCTAGCCTCAACCTCGCTGGTCGCTCCTCCTAGACCGTCGGTAACAGTCAGGGCAGCAAAGCCGTCAAAAGGATGGTCTCCTTCAGCAGAAGTTACAACCCCACTATTGTAGACCTTCTTTTCGACTAAATCGACTGGCCCTGTAATCTTGGTTTGATAGATGAGGTAAATCCCCCGTCCTTTAAGGCCTTGGCCGTCCGGAGTAACGGTGAAGCTATTGTCGGTCTTTTCAGTGACAATGCTTTGATTAAAGGATTTTTGGCCAGTTATCTTACCAGTAACACTCCAAGAGTCGAAGTAATAACCGGTGACATTTCCGACCAGGGTCTGGTTGGCTGGAATGGTATCCTTAATCACCGCATTGGTTACATCTTCGCTAGCATAGCGGTTGACCCGGACCCGCCAGTTCACTAGGGTCGGGTCATTTTTGTCCTGACCACCCCACTTGGTATAGCCGGTTGGGTCATTGTCTGGAACAACCCGGGTCAGCTTATATTCACCTAGACCAGGAACGGTGAAGGTCTGCTCAACGTTACGAGGAACGCTTGGAGCCCAAGTAGCTGTAAAGAGGGCCTTAATGGTCTTATCATCTGGGTGGGCCTTGAAGTAGTCCTCATTGGTAATAGTAATGGTGGCTACATTGGTCGTTGGATTAACCGTTAGGGTTCCCACTACGGTGCCATCACTACCAGTCAGATTGGTTACCGGTGAGGCCTCTAGGGCAAAGGTACTAGGTACGGTATAGTTGAGGGTGTCCCCATTCTTAAGAACCGCATCATTGGTAAAGGTGAAGGCTGGCTCAAAATAGAACTTCCCTTCTCCATATTCGCTTCCGTTTTTGACCGTATTATTGTTAATCAAAAAACGGGTCGTTAGACTGTACTTGGACGAATCTATCTCATCTGCCTTGACTCGGTTGCCCAGCTGCAAGATAGGAAGTAAGTTCGCCACTAACAAAAGGGCTAACATCAAAGCTCTGGAAAACTTGCTGCTAGCCTGTTTGACTGTTTGCATGTCTACTCCTCCTAAAATAAAATTTATCTTCCAATGAATCTCCTCTAAGTCTGAAACTCAGTCCTTTTTCATTTTTAGATATCCACTACAATTGTACCATATTTGTCTATAAAATGGAGTCTTTGAAGCAGATTATTTCTTGAAAAATAGATGAAAATTAAACTTTCATTGGGACTAATTCGATATTCCTAAAAAAGAGTTGGAAAAACCTAAGAAAGCCTAAGAAAAATACTTTACACTTGTCCGACTTTTTGCTACAATCATAGTCAAAGAAAATCAAGACTAGCTAGTTGAGAACCAGACTCCTACTCCTTTGGCTTGATTAGTAAAATATAGATAGAAAAGAGACTGCCATGTACCGAGGAACCAATAAAACAGCCCTTGCTTCGCAAGAACAAATCAGTCAAGCCTTTCTGGCCTTGCTTAAGGAAGACTCCTTTGACAAGATTAGTGTTAGTCAAATCTGTCGCCAGGCCCAGGTCTCACGCCAGACCTTTTACAGTCTCTACCAGGCCAAGGATAATATTCTCCTTAGCCTACTTGAGGGCCAGGAAGTCCTCCCGGCTAACCAGGAATTTAATCTCCCCTTTCTGGCTACTCGCTTTAGCTTCTATCTCAAGGGAAATATTGCTTTTCTAAAAATTTTAAAACAGCAAAAGCTTCTCTATCTGCTCTATGATAATCTCTATCTCAAGCTCAGCCAAAACCAGCTCCTGCTCCCAAATAAGGACGAGCTGGACCGCAATTTTATCCTGAGCTTTCTGGCTGGCGGTCTGATGGGAATTGCCAAGGCTTATCTAGAAAGCAATGGCCGCCAGTCCCAGGCCGAATTAGAAAATCGAATTTTAAAGCTATTGCAGGGAAAATTTTAAGCTAAGAAGTTCGCTTCTGGCAATTTTGATAGCATCCTATCTTCACTATTTTTATCCAAAAGGATTTTTCCCTTTTAAAATTGAAGAAACAAACAGCCCCCTAAGTTAGATAATTACTGCTTTTGGGGCTGGTCTATGATAGCTAGGAAACTTATTTTACTGTTTTTTTATCAGTAAGAGCACTCTTGAAAAAATCAAAAAGAACAAGTCTGAAAAGCCAAATGGCCAATCAGCTTGTTCTTTTTTTGCTTCTAGCGGTCAGACTTTTTCTGCTTCTTTCTTATCCATGAAAGGGACTAGTCTTTCTGGAAGATAGAGCTTCTAAAGTCATCTGTCAGGCGCAGATAAGCATTGTAGACCTTCTTCTTGAGTAGGTTGACCCAGCTGGTCTCTACCTTGCTAGTAGAGCGATCAATATTTTTAATATCCTGAGCAGTCGCTGCATCCATCATCTCCTGTAATTGGGCGAAGGAGTTGATAGTCACCTTTTTCTGACTCTTTGGTTGATTGAGCTCATACTCAATTGTAATTGGTTTGAGATTGGCTAATTGATCAATTCTTTCCTGGTACATGGCTTTCTTGAAATCGCCCCAAGTCTTGTATTGACCCTGGAAGATATTTTCCAGTACTAGCTTATCGCTAACCAGTGGCAAATTCTTCTTATACCAATCATTCCAAACGACCTCACCTTTAGCCAGGGCTTGGTCTGCAAACTTATTGGAAACGTAAGGGACAAAACCTTCATGGTAACCCTTGGCGGCTAGGAGTTCATAGGCCATGCGGCGGAACATGATGTCTCCTGGCGCTCCCTTTTCGTTGCTGAGGGCAGAATAAATCGGCGATAGACTACTTAGGCTATAGTAACTATTTCGTTTATAGCTATAGATACCATTCTTGACATCTTTCTCCACCCAGTATTCACGGCGGTTGATGACATCATTATCAATCAAGGACTCAAAGGTCTTTAATTGCTTGATTTCATCAGCGGTAAACTGGCGAATTTGGTTGCCGGCATGGGTTTGTCTGCCGTCTTTTTCAGTCACATAGTAGTTTTCAATCTTGTTAAACCACTTGGACTTGACCTCATCTGACTGTTTGAGGAGGGAATTGGCCTCCAGATAGTCTAGGGTGTAGATCATATCAAACATACCATGGACATACTCATGTAAATCCTCGGCATTTTTGAAGCGCTCAGTTGGATTGTAGGCATGCAGGCGACTGGTCGAATTTGGATCGTCCTGGAAGATGGTATTTAGGGTAATGGTCGCATCTGACATGTTTGGCGTATTTTGGAGAAGACCGCGAGCATAGAGCTCGGCTCCCAGTCCCTCACGCCGACCAAAGCCTTCAAAGTAGATGCCTCCATCTGAGTTATGGGTCATCTCATGAGTGTAGACGGAGCTACCGTAGTCTTCCAAGAGTTTAGCCCATTCGAATTGGACCATGCTACCTGTAGCATAGGCGTTTTTATTTCCAGCATGGTTAACCCATTTACCAACTGGTCCAAAGAAGTTTTGTATGGCTTTTGAACGCTTGTCATGCTGGCTAGACCAGTATTCTTGGCCCTGTTCGTCTTTGAAGCGGAAGCTATCATAGACAGGGACACTTCTAAAGAGTTTATCCTTGAACTCTGGCTCCAGAGTCTTGTACCAGAAGTCATAATGGTCCCTCTGGAAGGTAGCTGTCCGGTCAACCAAGCCCTCTACATAGTCATAGTAGTCTTGACCAGTCCTTACTTGGCCTTTTTCATCGGCGTCGCGGTAACGTTCGTAAGAACCAAAACTGATGGTAGACAGGTTAGAAATGATGTAGACCCCTTTTTCCTTCATGGTTAAAAGAGGTAGCAACATTCCCTTTTCTCCCCATTTGGGGCTAGTAAGCTTGTCATAGGCTCCGACAGAGTATTTGCTCTTATCAGCTGCCTGGTCTTGTAGTTGCCGCGCTTCGGCTACATTTGACTTCATCTCAACCACATAGGCCTTAGTATTGGTCTTAAACCATTCATTATTGGTCTTGTGTGGTAAAAAGAGCTGTCTCAGGCTTTCCAAGTAGTCAAAGAGGTCAGCCTTTTGATGGGCCTTGTTTAGGTAACGCTCATGGGTCTGGTAGTTATTCTTTGATTTGAGGTGGTCCATACCCGCTTGTCCCAAGGAAATAATGGTATCGAGAGGGGATTTATCACTTTCACCAAAGAAGTCTGTCTTATAGCTAGCCAAATCCTTGATATTGAGGTCATCATAGTTGATATTGTACCAACGGTTGAGATAGCTAAGACCAAGCATAATCGCCTCTTTATTGGCTGAAATCTTCTGGCTCAGATAGTCACTAATGGCTGGACTATCTGCAATGACCGCCTGGTCCATGGCTAGGACCTTTCCTAACTCTCGAGCTAGGTTTTGCTGAACTTCCTGATAGCTGTCTGCTAGGTAGAGCTCTGACAAGTCCGCATCTTCAGCTAGACCAAGACTTTGGCGAATTTCTGCCGAGTCATACTGCAGGGCTTGCAGGCTAGGTAGGACCTTGTCTAAAATAGCCTGATAACTGTTAGTTAGCTGCTCTGGTGTATAGATGAGGGAACTATTGGCAATCCGGTATTCACTGATGGCTGGATTTTGGAAGGCTCCCTGATAGGAAAGGTCCAAATAGTCCAGGCTATTATCAGCAAAATGGAGCATGAGACGATTGACTTCTCTTTCTCGACCGTAAAGGTTGGTCAAGATTTCCTGGTCCTTCATCGGTAGGACAGATAAGAGCTTGCTGTGATAGAGCTTGTTATCCTTGGCTACCTGATTTCCATAAGCGATGATTGTTTCCTTATTGTAGAAAGGTAACAGTCTTTGCATATTTTCATAGGCTATGCGACGGTCTGCCTGGGCCCTGGCTTGGCCGAGGTAGTCAAGGGCAGCCTCTGTCACTGCTTCTGCTGGATTGGAGGTCAGTTGCCAGCTAGCTAATTTACTTGCAGCCTCTTGCTCACTGAGATTGGCTGTGGCAAATGGATCTGCTGCCCGTGTTTTCTTGCCGCTTAGGGCAAAGGCATTGCGAATGCTAGCATTCTTATAGCCCTGATCTCCTGTGATGGCAAAGCCACGTTCGACATGAATATCGCTAATGACCTGATCCACTCTTCCGCCGCCACCACCATAGGTCGAACCAATCACACCACCGACTTGACCAGAGTTATTATTATTGTTAATTGCTCCCTTGACATAGGAATTGAGGAGGCGGGCATTGTTACTTAGAGTCCCAATCAAGCCACCAATCCTAAAGCCAGTATTATTGGTAACCGAATGAATGGTCAAATCAGCCCAACTACGCTCAACCAGGGAGTTGGCTCCCTTAAGGTTAGCAACTAAACCGCCGACATTGGCTGTCTTTTTTTCCGTTGTTGGACTAGCCTTTAGAACTCCAGTAAAGGAACTATCCACTACTTGTGAGTCGATTCCTTCTAAGAGAAGACCTGCCATACTAGCCGCTTGCTCTCCTCTTAGGCTGATATTTCCAGCTACATGGCTATTACTTATCTTGCTATTTTCAGCTTTAAGAGCCAGGGCTGCTGTATCTGTTTCGCTGGAAATAGCCACATCTTGTAGACTTAAATCCTTTATAGTGGAATTTTTAAGCTGGGCAAAGAGCGGTTTCTTTAGGCCATAGATATGGTGTTGTTTGCCATTGTAGACACCTGTCAAACTTCCTGTAAAGACACCTGTCACATAGCTTTCATCTGCTGAATCTTGCTGGAGATCGTCTGCTGACATATCTGCTCCCAGGAAGAAATGACCTGCTAGATTTTGCTTCATGGCCTCAAGCAGACGGGCAAAGTTTGTATAGACATTGCCTTGGTCCCTATCCTTGGCTAGGCTAAAGGAATAATTTTCCTGGTAGTTCTGTCCTCGGTCTTGAACCAGTCCTTCTAGGGTTGCTGTCACCTGATAATTGTCTGAGTCTTGCTCTTCGATTGCTGCTACTGGTAGGAGCAAGTCCTTCATTGTTTTAGATTGAATCTTGACAAAATACTTGGATAAATCACTTGGGCGTTCAGCTAGGCTATAGATAGGCCGATAATCGGACCCTTGCTTGCTGTAGAGCTCCATTTTTTGAATATCCTTTAATTCAATCCGCTTGAAGGCCAAGTCAAAGTCTTGGCTGGCCTCAGCTGGACTGGTAAAGTTCCCCTGATCCAGACTATAGGCCATATCGGTCACTAGGCGATAAGGACTATAATAGTCCAAATCTGATAAGACTAATTGTCCTTGGGGATTAGTCAAAGCAAATTCTCTACTTAACTTGCCCTCTTGATAGAGCTTGACCTGGGCGCCCTTGTAAGCGCCTGTTGGATCCTCCAAACGGTAGTCAATAGTCACCCTTTTATTTATCTCGTCCTTAGTCAAGTTAACAATTCTTAGATTTGGCTTGGTCTTATTGATACCGTCTAGAGCGGTGCGGGCTTGGCTCAGATTACTTAGAGCTTGGTTAACCTGGGTCTGACTGGCCTGGGCCTTATCCAAGACCTGCTTAGCTGCCAATAGATTGCGGTCATAATTAGCCTTCTTAGCAGCCTGGGCATTGAGGTAAAGTCCCTGCTTTTGCAGACTGTCCTTGAGATTGTACTCGGTTTGCAGGGCAGACTTATTGGTTGCTTGACCTTGGAGGCTAGCGCGGGCTGCTTGGAGACTGCGGAGAGCTTGGTCTACTTGGGCTTGGCTAGCTTGTGAATTATCCAAGACCTGCTTGACTGCGCTCAACTGGCTAGTATAGGCAGTTTGCTGCGCACTGGTCGCATTGTAATAAGCGCTGGAAGATTGAGTACTATCCTTGAGATTGTACTCGGTTTGCAGGGCCGACTTATTAGTTGCTTGACCTTGGAGGCTAGCGCGGGCTGCTTGCAGGTTTTGCAGGGCTTGGTTAACCTGGGCTTGACTAGCTTTTTGGTTGTCCAAGACCTGGNNNNGGAGGCTAGCGCGGGCTGCTTGCAGGTTTTGCAGGGCTTGGTTAACCTGGGCTTGACTAGCTTTTTGGTTGTCCAAGACCTGCTTGGTTGCGCTCAACTGGCTAGTGTAGGCACGTTGTTGGGCGCTAGTCGCATTGTAATAAGCGCTGGAAGATTGAGTGTTGTCCTTGAGATTGTACTCAGTTTGGAGGGCAGACTTATTAGTTGCTTGGCCTTGTAATTGCGCTTTCGATTGGCGCAGTGCTTGAGTTACCTTGTTCAAATCTTCAGGACTAACTGTTGATTTTTCTAACAGGCTCTGTCCAGCCAACACTGCTTCTTGGTAGTTTTTCTGCTGCACTTCTGAAGCATTGTAGTAGACCACACTATCTTTAGTAGCATCAGCTTCCGTCAATAATTGATAGAGCGGCAGAAGATCCAAGCTAGGTTTGGTAGGTTCGCTTGGTGCATCACCCGGGACTTGATTAGGCTTGGCGGTACCGACAGCGATAATTTCCTTAACAGCTTCTTTAGTAACCTGGTTAGAGATTTCTTCACTATGAACCAATTCACCATTAGATTCATATTGGCGGGTGACAATCGTACGCTCACCATTGACCCCAGCCTGTTTGACCTGACTTTGGCCTTGGGCCAATTCATCTGTTTCTACCTGCTCGGTTTGATAAGGAATGCTTTCCACAGTCGTCACGTCTTTAGAAGTTACGATTGCTTCTGGCAACTCATGCTTAGGGGCATCACCAGGAACCTGACTAGCTTTAGCTGTGCCGACCTTAACAATTTGGGCCACTGGCGCCTGGGTTTCTCGGCTTGAAACTACTTGACGGTCCACTTCTTGACCGTCTACCTTATAAATACGGGTAACAGTTATTTTTTGGCCTGCTACACCTGGACGGGCAATTTCACGAACCCCCTCTGCCAGGTCTTCGCTCGCTTCTTCCACAGTCGCGAATGGCAGGCTTTCGGTGCTGGTTACATCTTCAGTTGTTACGACTGCCTCCGGCAACTCATGCTTGGGTGCTTCACCAGGAACCTGGCTAGTTGTGCCAGTACCGACAGCGATAATTTCCTTAACAGCTTCTTTGGTAATCTGGTTAGAGATTTCCTCGCTATGAACCAATTCACCATTAGATTCATATTGGCGGGTGACAATCGTACGTTCACCATTGACCCCAGCCTGCTTGACCTGGCTTTGTCCTTGAGCCAATTCGTCTGTTTCTACCTGCTCGGTTTGGTAAGGAATGCTTTCCACAGTCGTCACATCTTTAGAAGTTACAACCGCCTCTGGCAACTCATGCTTGGGTGCTTCACTAGGAACTTGGCTAGCTTTGGCTGTGCCGACCTTAACAATTTGGTCTACTGGGGCTTGAGTTTCTTGGCTTGAAACTACTTGGCGGTCCACTTCTTGACCATCTACCTTATAAATACGGGTAACAGTCGTTTTTTGACCCGCAACACCTGGACGGGCAATCTCACGAACTCCCTCCGCCAGGTCCTCGCTCGCTTCTTCAAGAGTCGCAAATGGCAGACTTTCGGTGCTGGTTACATCTTCAGTTGTCACGACCGCCTCTGGTAATTCATGTTTCGGCGCGTCAGTTGGAACTTGGCTAGTTGTACCATTACCGACAGCGATAATTTCCTTAACAGCTTCTTTGGTAACTTGATTAGAAATTTCTTCACTATGAACTAATTCGCCATTAGATTCATATTGGCGGGTAACAATCGTACGTTCACCATTAACACCTGCCTGCTTGACCTGGCTTTGGCCTTGAGCCAATTCATCTGTTTCCACTTGCTCGGTTTGATAAGGAAGACTTTCTACAGTCGTCACATCTTTAGAAGTTACAACTGCCTCTGGCAACTCATGTTTCGGCGCATCACCCGGAACCTGGCTAGTTGTGCCAGTACCTACGGCAATAATTTCCTTAACAGCTTCTTTGGTAATCTGGTTAGAGATTTCCTCGCTATGAACTAATTCTCCATTAGATTCATATTGGCGGGTAATAATCGTACGCTCACCATTAACACCAGCCTGCTTGACCTGGCTTTGGC
>NZ_PRDG01000001.1:110181-261763 GCF_017883985.1 Streptococcus oricebi
TAATTCTCCATTAGATTCATATTGGCGGGTAATAATCGTACGCTCACCATTAACACCAGCCTGCTTGACCTGGCTTTGGCCTTGGGCCAATTCATCTGTCTCTACTTGCTCGGTTTTATAAGGAATGCTTTCTACAGTGGTTACATCTTTAGAAGTTACAACTGCTTCTGGCAACTCATGCTTGGGTGCTTCACCAGGAACTTGACTAGTTGTGCCAGTACCTACGGCAATAATTTCCTTAACAGCTTCTTTGGTAATCTGGTTAGAGATTTCCTCGCTATGAACTAATTCTCCATTAGATTCATATTGGCGGGTAATAATCGTACGCTCACCATTAACACCAGCCTGCTTGACCTGGCTTTGTCCTTGAGCCAATTCGTCTGTTTCTACCTGCTCGGTTTGATAAGGAAGGCTTTCCACAGTCGTCACGTCTTTAGAAGTTACAACGACTTCTGGCAACTCATGTTTCGGTGCTTCACCAGGAACCTGGCTAGCTTTGGCTGTGCCGACCTTAACAATTTGGGCCACTGGGGCCTGAGTTTCTTGGCTTGAGACTACTTGACGGTCCACTTCTTGGCCGTCTACCTTATAAATACGGGTAACAGTCGTTTTTTGACCTGCAACACCTGGACGGGCAATCTCACGAACCCCCTCTGCTAGGTCTTCGCTCGCTTCTTCCACAGTCGCGAATGGTAGGCTTTCGGTGCTGGTTACATCTTCAGTTGTTACGACTGCCTCTGGCAACTCATGCTTAGGCGCATCACTAGGGACTTGACTAGCTTTGGCTGTGCCGACCTTAACAATTTGCACGACAGGCTCAATCGTTACTTGGTTGGAAACTTCCTCTGTCTCTAGAATCTTGCCTTCTAAGCTATAAGTGCGAGTGACGATTGTACGGGCTCCCTCGACACCGGCCTGAACAATCTCTCTTTCTCCTTGAGCCAACTCCTCAGTTTCTTCCTCAATAGTCTTAAAAGGAACAGCCTCGATACGGCTACTTTCCTCTGTTACTAGTTCAGGCAAGTCATGAACGATTGGCAGACGGGCAAATTGGCTTTCACGAGCAGCCTCTTCCTGCCTTAATTTCTCTTGAGCCAAAGCCTGGGCCCGTCTCTCTTCTTCGGCTCTTCTTTCTTCTTCTGATAATTGGTCTAGTTTTTCCTGAGAATCCTTTTGATTGGGACCTAAATTTCCCTCATTTTTATCCTCTTTATTGGTTAGACCTTGATCAATCACAGGGTCGGCCTGATAGGAACCAGTCAATTTCCCAGCTTGACTCAGCTGATTTCCCTTGATGTAGCCAACATAGTCATAGCCTTGAATTTCCAAAGGAGCAGGCAGGGCCTCTCCTGGTTTCAGACTCAGGCTTTGATTATAGCTGGCTAACTCTCCGTTTGCAATAGCCAGGGCTGATGGACTTAGAAAACTAGCTCCCAGACTGGTCACTAAAAGCATGGCCTTTAAGCTCTTCTTGCCCTTTTGTCCCTTGGTAACGACAAAAACGACCAAGGACAATCCAGTCAAGGCCAAGACAGCTTCTCTAAGATAATGGTGACCCGTATTTGGGAGTTGATTAGCTCCGAGATTGACAGTTCCCGCCTTAGGTCGATAAACCAAATAGTAGGAATCGTTCTGACTTTCAACTAATTTAGGTACTTCTTTGACAATCAAATTCTTTTCCGCATCGGTCAATTCAGCTTCCTTGACATACTGGTAGCGGATAGGTTGATCAGAGCCGTTCGATAGCTCCTCTGCCTGAACCTCCTGTGTCTGTCCTCCCAGAACAAACATAAAGAAGGAACTCCCGATTGTCGCCGATACTAGACCGACAGACAATTTCCGAAAAGAATAGCGCCTACGCTCTTCTCCCTTAAACATCTTTTTCATCTTATCTCCCTTTTTTCTTCTCCCTTTTACAGAAAAAAGCATCTTTCTATCCTAAAATCACGAGCAAGCCCTGAAATCTACTGGCAAATCATTCGCCCAGCCAGGCAAAACTGGTTTCCTAAACTCGCTTTTTAAAGGACATCAATCCATACTATTCTATTAAATTCAAGTATAATATTCAACTAAAACAACTTAAAAAAATGTACACTTTCAGCCAAAACTATCATTTTTTAAAATCCCTTATAAAAGTTTGTCCAAGAGGCTGATAAGGCTTATCTTATCTGCTGGAAAGTGTTATAATAAAGCTAGGGGGGAAGAAAGACAAACTTTTTAGAAAAATGAGGTGTTTTCATGTTCAAACAGTTCAAACTCAATACTAGCATGCTAGCCATTAAGGCTAAAAAGCTCGGTTGGCGCCCTTTTGTCGTTTGCTATCTTCTATATGCTTTGGTGATGTCCCTGACCCGGCCCTGGCTGATTTCTACCTTTCAGTTGGGCAAACTTTGGTCCATCCTAGGCGCTTACTTTATCACTTGCCTTGTCTGCCTAGCTTTTATCACTAGCTTGGGCCACTACTCTTTCAAAGATTTGGGTCTAGAAAAAAGCAAATTTGGAAAAAATGTTCTCCAGGGTTGGCTCTATGCTAGCCTGATTCTAGGTTTGATTTTCTTGGCCAATCTAGCGACAGGAGCTATTCATGTTAACCTCAATCCACAATTTCAGCCACTCCTCTTTCTGCTCCTACTAGTCGGCTTTAGCGTCCAGTCCTTTATGGAAGAATTTCTCTTTCGCGGTTTGATTTTTACCAATCTAGCTATCCAGATTGGCCCAGGTCTAGCTATCCTTATCAACTCCTTACTTTTTGCTCTAGGCCATGCTAGCAATGCCAGTGCCTCTCCCCTAAGCGTCATCAATACTTTTTTAATCGGTTTTCTCTTTAGCCTCATAGCCTACTACCATGACAATCTCTGGCTGGCCGCTGCTTTTCATGCCGGCTGGAACTTCTTACTAGGTCCCGTCCTAGGAAGTGAGGTGAGCGGTTTTGAACTCCCAACTTCTTGGTTAAAGATTAGCCTACCAGATAAGCTTCAACTCCTTAATGGCGGTGCCTACGGTTTTGAAGCCAGCATTTTAGTTAGTGTTTTGATACTCATCTTCATAGTCTACTATCTCCAAGCCATCAAAAAAAGCTCCCTCATAAAATAAGGAGCCCAAGAAACATTCCCTCTCAGACAGAAAGTAGTCTGAACAGGGAGTGTTTTTTATTTCCTTTTGAACTTTAGTGATGCTGACTAGGGACGAGGTGACCACCAAGGCTTTCTATAAAGCGCCTAAAACCAGCTCGTCCTTGAGGGTCCCGCTTATAGACCCCCGCATCTTCTAGGACCCGACAAAAGATTTGACCGACCGATTGGCGGACCAACTCTTGGACCCGGTCTTTTTCTAGGTCAAAGTTTTGGGCCTTTAGCTCTTGGGCCCAGGCCCGGTGATAAGGGGCCAGTTCATGACTCTCCCCTAGCAAAAAGGCCTCTACTTGCTTCAATTCTTCTTTGAGCCTTGGCGGAAGGATAGCTAATCCCATCACCTCAATCAAACCAATATTTTCCTTCTTGATGTGCTGGACATCAGGGTGGGGGTGGTAGATACCATCTGGGAACTGACTAGAAGTCTGGTTATCGCGCAGGACCAAATCCAGCTCAAACAGACCCTGTTTCAACCTCGCAATGGGGTTAATGGTATGGTGTTTTTCTCCCTTTGATTCTGCTAGAATCCCCACTTGAGGGTCCGAATAAGTCTGCCAGGCAGTCAAAATTTTATCGGCCACATCAAGCAAGGCCTCTTTATCCTTGCTCTGCAAGCGAATGACAGACATGGGCCAGGCCACAATACCGGCCTTAACTTTCTCAAAGCCTTGGAGCCTAAAGACTTCCTCCATCGGAGCCTGCTCCATGGGGAAGCAATGCCGGCCTCCCTGGTAATGGTCATGGCTAAGAATAGAGCCACCAACAATGGGCAAGTCGGCATTGGAACCGACAAAGTAGCCTGGAAAAAGCTCTACTAGTTCCAAAATCCTGGCCATACTGGCCCGGTCAATCTTCATGGGCCGATGCTGGGCCGCTAAAAAGATACAGTGCTCTTTAAAATAAGCATAGGGAGAATACTGGAAGCCCCAAGTCTCTCCCTGCAAGTCCAGGCGGATAATCCGATGATTGCTTCTAGCCGGATGATTGAGCCGACCTAGATAACCTTCGTTTTCAAAACAGAGTTGGCATGGGGGATAGTCGCTAAGCTTGGCTTTTTTGGCCGCAGCGATTTCCTTGGGATCTTTTTCTGGCTTAGCAAGGTTGATGGTAATCTCCAAGTCACCATAGGGACTGGCCACCCGATAGGCAATATTTTTGGATAGGGCCTTGATTTTGATATAGTCATTGGCTTGACTCTGCTGGTAAAAATGAGCCAGGGCCTGATCTGGACTTTTCTGATAATTGGTCCAAAATTCTCGATTGAGCTGACTGGGACTGGGACTAGCTAGATCCATTAACTGGCTAGCCAATATCTCCTGCTCCGCCAGACTAGAGCCGATTTGTCCAGCTTCTTGCGCCAGGAAAACCAGCTGGTCCTTTAGGTCAATCAAGCCTTCCAGCTCTGTCTCATAGGTCAAAGGAATCTGACCAACCAAGGCCAAAACCCGATTTTGTAGATAAAGGCGGTCCAACTCCTCGTAGTGACTACTGGCAATCAACTGATCTACAAAAGCCTCCAATATTTTCTTAGCCATCTCATCCCCCAGTCTAGTCTAATAGGCGCGTTCCGGACGCTATCTCTGCAATATAAAAGCTAGGAGCATAGCCAACCTCTGCTAAATAGTTGGCCTCGACTGCTGCTTTAAAATCTTCCACCGCATCCTTTTTAACCAAGGCCAGAGCACAACCTCCAAAACCAGCTCCCGTCATCCGGGCTCCCAGCACCCCCTTTTGCTTCCAGGCTGCATGGACCAAGCTGTCTAGTTCCAGGCCCGTCACTTGATAGTCATGCTCCAGAGAAACATGGGAAGCATTCATCAAACGACCAAATCTAGCCAAATCCCCCTCTTTTAGGGCTACCTCAGCCTGCAAGGTCCTTTGATTTTCCAAGACCGCATGACGGGCTCTTTTCAAACGATTTTCATCCGCTATCAGGTAGCTATACTCATCAAAATCCCCCTGGCTCAACTGACCCAGACTGGCAATATCCAAGACCTGGTTGAGCTCGCTGAGCGCCGCCTCACACTCGGCCCGCCTTTCATTATACTTAGAGTCAGCAAGTTCCCGCCTCTTATTTGTATTCATAATAACGATAAGGTGATCGCCCAAATCTAGCGGGACCAAGCGATAGTCCAAACTATTGGTGTCCAGATAGAGGGCCTTTTGATCCGCCCCCATACCGATGGCAAACTGGTCCATAATCCCCGAATTTACCCCGATAAAGTTATTTTCAGTCTCTTTCCCAATCTTGATGAGGTCCAGGCGACTCACCTTTAAGTCAAACAAGGTCTCAGCCATCAGCCCAATCAAGAGTTCTAAGGAAGCCGAGGAGGACAGACCTGCCCCATTGGGAATGGTCCCATAGACATAAATGTCCATGCCCTGGTCAATTTTATGGCCCGCCTTTTGAAGAAAGTGGAGGACCCCCTTGGGATAATTGGTCCAATGGTCCTCTTTTTTATAGGTCAAATCGGCCAAGTCTAGCTCAATAATTCCCAAATCCGCAAAATTGGCAGAGTAAAAGCGCAGGAGCTGGTCCTGGCGTTTGCGAGCCGCCCCATAAGTACCTAGACTAATGGCTGCTGGAAAGACATGGCCTCCATTATAGTCTGTATGCTCCCCAATCAAATTGATTCGCCCTGGTGAAAAGAAGGTATGGTCGGCTTCCTGTCCAAAAACAGCCACAAAATCCCGCCTCAACTCTTGGCTAGAAAGTTTTTCTGTCATAAGAATGCTCCTTTGAAAACGTTTTATTTCCTATATTTTAAAATAAATTTAGTAAATAATCAAGTATTTTACTAAATTTATTTAGGCAATTCTAATCAGATGAAGCTGTCGGCTCAAATAATCACCCTCTGCTAAAAACATGGTTAAACCGGCATACATCAATTCGGCTCCCGAGTAACACTTATCCTGCTCCTGAACTTGATAGAGGCCTTCTTCTGCCAAGCCCTTTAACCTTAAAGTCCGCTCCATCAGCTCAATCTCTCCTTGAATCCGAACATAGGTGACTAAGACCTGGTCTCGGTAGTTAAATTGCAGGGCCAACTCATTGCTATTCTTACTAGGGTTGATGAGCCGATAAGGCCGGCCCAGTTGAACTAGGGGGCGAATTTTCTTATAAAAGGCAAGATCGCTAGCCAGCTGCTCTTTTTCGCTAGAAGACAGGTTAGTCAAATCAAGTTCATAGCCGAGATTGCCCATCATGGCTACATGACTGCGCGTGGCAAGCGGGGTTAAGCGCCCCATTTGATGATTGGGGATCGCCGATACATGGGCCCCCATAGTGATAGGCGGATAGAGATAGGCAGAACCATACTGGATAGCCAGGCGAGAAATGGCATCGCTATTATCACTAGCCCAGACCTGAGGGAAGTAACGCAAAATACCCAGGTCATAGCGGCCCCCTCCTCCCGAGCAGGCCTCAAATAAAACCTGATCATGCTTTTCTGTCACATAAGCCAGCAAGTCATATAAGGCCAGCATATAGCGATGGGACTGCATCCGCGTTTCCAGATAGCTTGAGCCATTGCCTACATTGGTCATATTGCGATTCATATCCCACTTGATGTAGTCAATCTCATAACGACTAAGCAAATGATCCAAGACCTGCTTGAGATGGGCCAGAACCTCTGGATTGGCCAGGTTCAAAATTAACTGGTTGCGCGAATAAGTATGCTTGCGGCCTGGAGCTTGAATGGCCCAATCAGGATGGGCCCGATAGAGCTGACTATCCTCGGAAACCATCTCCGGCTCAATCCACAAACCAAACTTCAATCCCTTGGCATGCACCTCTTGAATAAAACTTTCTAGACTTCCTCCTAGTTTTTCCTCATTGACCGACCAATCTCCCAAGGAGGAGCTGTCATCATTACGCTGACCAAACCAACCATCATCTAAGACAAAGAGCTCTATGCCCAGTTGAGAGGCCTCATCGAGCAAGTCCAGGAGTTTTTTCCGACTAAAGTTAAAGTAGGTAGCCTCCCAATTATTGAGCAGGATAGGTCTTGGTTTAAAGGCAAAGTTTCGGGGAAGAATCTGCCCCTGAATAAAGGTCTGACTAGCCTGGCTTAGCTGGGTTAGCCCTTGACTAGAGTAGGTAATCAAGGCCAAGGGAGTCTGAAAATCTTGACCAGGTTCAAGCTCCCAGGAAAACTCCTGCTCATTGATACCTAGCCCCAGACGGACCTCCTCTACTTGATTTTGCTGGACAAAAGCCTGAAAATTTCCACTATACATGAGCTGGAAGGCCCAGGCTTGGCCAGAGACTTCATTGGTTTCTCTTTCACAGAGAATAAGACTAGGGGTCTGACTATGACCAGAAGCCCCTCTGTTGGAGCTGACGGTAAAGATGCCCTGACTAAGCTCCTGCCGTCCCAAGCTTTTTTCACGACCATAGGCCCCTTGAAAGCTAATCACATCATAGTCGGCCCTAGGAAAGTCCAGACAGAGACTTAAGAAGCGCTCCAGGACTACCCTTTCTGAGCCCAAATTTTCCAGCTTAGCAAAAGCACTGATTGTCGCCTCTTTCTCATAACTGGTAAAATAAAGGGTCAGTCGGAGCTGGGCCAGACTATCCTCCAAAATCAAGGCCAGACTTTCTGCCTCCTGATTGGGATAAGGATGGGGGAGACCTTGCGGCCCAAGGCCTCCTGCTAGTAGCTGGGCCTCTTTAAAGCGAAAGTCGGTTAAATCATTGGTCCCATGTTGAATCCTGATGGAGGGCTCTCTAAAGTCCCCCCAACCATGCTGGCCAAAAATTTGCCGCTGAATATCCAAGCTAAAGCCCCGATTTTCCGGATTGGGGTTGGGAGCAAAGGTATGTTCTCGCTCGATTATTTGATTGGAAAAATGATAGGTATCAATTCTCTTTCCCAGATGCTTCAACAATAAGTAACCCTCCCTTTCCTCCAGGATTAGACTTAGGCCCTTACTCTGGATATAAAAGAGATTTTTATCAATCTTAATTGCCATTTACTTGCCTCCTTTACTAGCCTTATTCTACCTTTTATTTCTAAGATAGAAAATGGAATTTTGTTGACTCTATATGGTAAAATGTTAGTTAGGAGGTGGCGACATGTTTATCAATACAGAATACCAGACCAATACTATTGACTTGAGTCTTGACTTCTATGGCTACGAGGATTGCCCCGCTGGCTATTCCTTCGGGCCTGCCTTGAGGGATAATTTTGTCCTCCACTACATCAGCCAGGGCCGGGGGACCTTCCACTATCAGGACCAGGTAATAGAGCTGGCAGCCGGAGATTTTTTCCTGCTCAAGCCCGATGAACTTACCTTCTATCAGGCAGACTCCAAGGAGCCCTGGTCTTACTATTGGCTGGGCCTGAGCGGAACAAAAATTAGCCACTATTTTCAGCTGTCAGAGATTTATCAAGATGCCTTTATCAAGGACAAGACTAGCCTAGGCAGCCTCCAAGTCGGCCAATTACTGGAAAAGATTGTCAAGGAGGCCGAGCAGGCCCATAGTCCCAGACTCTACCAGCTCCACCTTATCGGTCAAATCTATGAGCTCCTCTTTCAATTAGGACAACTAGCCCCCCAAGAAAGCGGGGACAAGGGCAGGGCTAGCTACCAACTCTACTTAGAAGCCAAGAGAATGATTGAAAGCCGCTATTCCTTAGAGCAACTGAGTATTCAAGCCATCGCTAGCGAGCTCAATATCCACCGGAGCTACCTCTCTACCCTCTTTAAGCAATACAGCAAGCTCTCACCCAAGGAACTCCTCCTTTATGTCCGCATGCAGCGGGCCAAACAGCTCCTTGAGGACACTCAAGAACCCATCAAGGTCATTGCCTCCTCGGTTGGTTTTAGCGATGCCCTCTACTTTTCTAAGGCCTTTAAACACTACTTTAAACGAAGCCCTAGCCAGGTCCGTAAGAAAAACTAGCTTTTACTAAACTTTCCTTTGTTTTTTACTAACATTTACGATATAATAGCAAGAAAATAGGAGGTCCCATGGCAACTATCAAAGAAATTGCAGAGGCCGCTGGTGTTTCCCCAGCTACTGTCTCTCGTGTATTGAACTACGACCCCGCAATGTCGGTCAGCCAAGAAACCCGCAAAAAGATTTTTACCATTGCCGAAGAGGTCAATTACCAAAAACCGCAGAAAAGTCGAAAAACTAGGAGCAAGCAGGTCAGAGTGGCCCTGGTCGAATGGTACACCCAAAAAGAAGAGCTCAATGACCTCTACTACTATTCCATCCGCTTGGAGGCAGAAAAGCAACTCCAAGAGCTAGGTTATGATTTCTTTCGGGTCTTTAATGATGACTCCTTAGACCAACTTGGTCAGCTAGATGGTATCATTGCCATTGGTAAATTTAGCCCCCAGCAGATTCAAAACTTAGAGCAGGCTAGCTCCCACCTAGTCTTTGTCGATAGCGACAGTTTGGCCTTCGGCCATAGCTGTGTGACTAGCGACTTTGAACACTCGGTTGTCTCCCTGCTTGATCACTTTCTGTCCAAGGGGCTGAAAAAGATTGGTATGCTATCAGGCCAGGAGCAAACCTCTGACCAGAGCCTAACCCTACCAGACCCACGCCTAGAAGCCTTTAAGACCTATCTGGGCCCCAAAGACCTCTACCAAGAAAACTATCTAAAAATTGGCAAGTTCTCATCAGAAAGCGGCTACCAGATGATGAAAGAGATGATTGAGGACTTGAGGGAGGACTTTCCCCAGGCCTTTTTCCTAGCCAGTGATGCCCTAGCTATCGGGGCTATTCGGGCCCTCCAAGAGGCTGGCTTTGCCATTCCTAAAGACGTCAGCCTCATCTCCTTTAATGACACCTCCATCGCTAGCTATGTCTACCCCAGCTTAAGCAGTGTCACCGTCTTTACCAAGGACATGGGTCGCAAGGCCGTTGCAATCCTAAAGGAAGAGCTAGAGACCAGCGAGGAAAAAATCCCTTATATGGTCAAACTTGCTAGCCGACTGACCCTACGAGAGAGCAGTTTGTAAAGGAGCCCAGATGAAAACCTATGAAAGACTTTTTGATCTCCTTAGTCAGAGTTCAGACTACATTAGCGGAGAAAAACTAGCCCAAGACCTGGGCATCTCCCGAACCTCCATTTGGAAGGCTATTCAACGCTTGGAAAAAGAAGGGCTTGAGATTGACTCCCTAAAAAATCGCGGTTATCGACTCACATCAGGCGACCTACTGATTCCTGAAAAAATCGAAGAGATAGCTCCCATTACCGTCTCCATCAATCCCCACTGCCAATCAACCCAGCTGGATGCCAAGGCTGGAATAGAGGCCAACCAAGCCAGCAACCACCTCTATCTAGCCAGTTCACAATCCGCTGGCCGTGGACGCTTCGGCCGGGACTTCTACTCTCCCAAGCAGGGAGGCTTTTATATGTCCCTCCACCTAAGGCCCAACCTCCCCTTTGACCAGGTCCCTGCCTATACCCTGCTGACTGCAGGAGCTATTTATCAGGCCATCAAAAATTTGACCCTAATCGATGTCGATATCAAATGGGTCAACGATATCTACTACCAAAATAAAAAAATAGCCGGTATCCTGACCGAAGCCACCAGCTCGATTGAGACCGGCCTAGTCACCGATTTGATTATCGGTGTAGGCTTTAACTTTTGTATCAGTGATTTTCCAGACCAGATAAAAGACAAGGCTGGCTCCCTCTTTAAGCAAAATCCACCCATTAGTCGCAATGAGCTCATTGGTGAGATTTGGAAATGCTTCTACCAGCTTCCTAGTGACCAGTTGATTTACCTCTACAAGAAACGCTCGCTAGTCCTAAATCGGCAGGTCCGTTTTCTGAAAAACCAAGAGAACTACCAGGGCCTAGCCAAGGAAATCTCCGATAAGGGCCAGCTCTTAATCCAACTAGCCGATGGCCAAGAAATCTGGCTAGCCAGTGGCGAGGTTTCCCTCCAATCCTGGTAGAGCTTAGAAAGCTTAGAAAATAGTAAAAGAGCCTTGAGCTACCTAAAGGGTCCAGCTCAAAGCTCTTATTTTTGGCCCTATAATATCGGCTCTATAATATCTGTAGTGGGTAAATCCATCGCAGAGATGATAGGAGCTTTTGATTGTAAAAAAACATACTAAGAGTAGTAGTCAAGAAATCTCCAATCAACTTCTCAAAGGGGCCAAATCACTTTTTCTAAATTGGAACAACTGCTAGCTACGCCAACTGCTTAACAATATTAGAATCTAGTTGTCTCTTTTCCAAGCAAGGACTTCTACGAAAAATGAAAAGGACAATCGCAAGTCACTTCAACGAAGCCACATAGGATTGTCGCTGTACAACGTCTTTTCGGGACGATATATTACCTCATAACTCAGAGAAGCTATTCTATACTTCTTCTAGAGAAAGCCCTTGGAACACTTGGCAAATAGTGACAAAAAGCCTTATTTATCTCCTAGATGATTTATCTTAAGCGATTAGTTCAGACTTGAAATTTAGCTTTGTCCTAAAAAATAGAAAAAGAGCTGAAATTCAGCTCTTTTTACTGTTAAATTATAATTCAATGTCACCAAAGAGGTCTGCCATTGAGAATCCAGTTTGAGTTTCTGGAAGTTCAAAGTCACGTTTTTCTTGACGTTTTGGACGACGTGGACGTGATTGACGTTTCTCATCTTTTTGGCCTTCTTCTTGAGCTGGACGCTCTTCAAGGGCCTTGATAGAAAGAGATACACGTTCGTCAGCAGCGTTAACATCCAAGACCTTAACAGTCACTTCTTGACCAACCTTAAGGGCATCTTTTGGATTTTCAACACGTTTGTGTGAAATTTGTGAGATGTGTACCAAACCATCAATACCTGGCAAGACTTCAACAAAGGCACCGAAGTCAGTCAAGCGTTTTACAGTTCCTTCAATTACATCACCAGAAGCTAATTTTTGCTCAACACCATCCCATGGTCCAGGGGTGGTTGCCTTAAGTGATAGGGATACGCGACCTTCTTCTTCGTTCAAGTCAAGGACTTTCACTTCGATTTCTTCACCAACTGAAACAACAGACTTAGGTGAAACGTTGCGTTCGTGTGACAATTCAGTCAAGTGAACCAAACCATCTACACCACCCAAATCGATAAAGGCACCAAAGCTAGTCAAACGTGCAACCTTACCAGTTACTACATCACCAACATTTAGCTTACCAAATACTTCTGCGCGTGCTGCTGCTGCTTCAGCTTCCACAACTTCACGGCGAGAAAGGATAAAGCGGTTTTCTTTTGGATCCACTTCCTTGATTTTTGCGTTAAACTCTTGACCAACAAAGCGTTCAGTATTACGAACAAAGCGTGTATCAAGCATTGAAGCTGGAATGAAACCACGAAGTCCTTCAAATTCTACTGAAAGTCCACCCTTAACAGAGCGAGTTCCCTTAACAGTAACAACTTCTTCTTCACGACCAACTAATTTGTCCCAAGCCTTGCGAGCTTCTAAACGTTTTTTAGATACTAGGTAAGTAACTGTATCTGTGTCTTTACCCACTACTTGACGAAGAACAAGCAATTCAAGTGTTTCGCCTGGTTTCACAAGTTCGTTAATATCAGCGTCACGATCATTAGTCAACTCGCGAAGAGTCAAAACGCCTTCTACACCTGTACCAGAGATTGCAACATTAGCTTGGTTTGCGTCAACGGTCAATACTTCAGCAGTAACAACATCACCCGGCTCAACTTGGCTAACACTGTTTAGCAAATCTTCAAATTCATTCATCTAAAAAAATCCTCCAACAATCAAGCTTTCGCTTGACATACTATAATATTTTCCTAAGCACCGCAAGGACATCTAAATTTATCTTTAACGTTTTTATCAGGCTATAAAGAAATAAAATACCCCTAAGATATTTTACCTCCCCCTGATAGATTACCTAAGAACTGGGGTAGCTGGATTCGAACCAACGCATGAGGGAGTCAAAGTCCCTTGCCTTACCGCTTGGCTATACCCCATTATTAAGATGGAGAGAGAGGGATTCGAACCCCCGAACCCGAAGGAGCGGATTTACAGTCCGCCGCGTTTAGCCTCTTCGCTATCTCTCCTTTGCCTGTCTCTTGTCAGATAGTTCATATACAATCAACGCAATCTATTGTAACATGAATCAAATGAAAAATCAAGGGATTATTTACCTAAATTGTAGCTTTCAATCAAATTTTCTACCGCAGCTTCCAATTTCTTATGAAAACTATCTACATTCCCTGCCTTGATAATGGCGAATTGCTGGTCTAATTCAGCAATCTCTCCGATGACTTTTTTACCGATAGACAGGCTATAACCTGGATATTCCTCTTGGCCAACCTTGACCGAGCTATCTGCAAGCTGGATTTCAATTTTCTTATCTTTTTTACTCATTTTCTACCTCTTTCAAGAAACTATTGTACAAAAAAAGCCGTTCAGAAGCAAGTCTTATGAGAAAAACCGTCTTAAAATAGACAGTTCTTTCAATTTAATCCCAAATAAGTAGAAAAATGAACAGCTTTTTCTGAGTAAAACCAATCGTGATATACTTCAAACACTGCCAAAGGATTGTTGCCGTACTGTTCAACCAAATCTTTTACAGTCACAAAACTACGCCAATATTGGTAAAAGATAGCTTGAATAGACTCTTGATAAGTCTCAACAGTAAAACTTTCTAAGCCAGCTCGACCGTATTTGTCTTTTAGATTATCTACCAAATAACGCTCAAGCGCTAGTTTTTGCTCAAAACGTTTCGGCGGTAAAAGCATTTTCGCTGACAAGTATTCCACCATTCCCTCTTCAAACCACATCGCTGTCCGATTGTCCTCAAAATCATCTAAAAACAAATCTGAATGGTGGGCGAGTTCATGTCCTAGAACTTGCAGAACATCAATTTCGCTGTAATCCTGATAAAATTCATCAACTAAATGATGTTCTACTCCCTCTACTGTGCGCAAAAATAGCTCTTTCCAATAAGTTACATCTGGTGTTAGAGTAATGAAATGGGCATTTGTATAGGCAGCTATTGATTTTTGCGATAAAACTTCGGTAGCCTGATGAACATTTGCCAGAACTAATCCTTTAGGCAATTCTATCAGACGATAATCTTCCTCAAGTTTTTTGATATACTTTTCCACTTGCGGACGAGCACGACCAATAAAGGCTTGATAAGCTGTAAATTCCTCTTGGTCATTGCTAGCTATCAAATATTCCATGCCAGATTTTCCTTTAATCCACCTTGACAATCCAACCTGCTGGTGCTTCTACATCACCGAATTGGATACCTGTTAATTCATCGTAGAGCTTGCGGGTGACTGGTCCCACCTCTGTCTCGCTATAAAAAACATGGAAATCGTCGCCGTTCTGAATCCCTCCGATTGGCGAAATCACGGCAGCCGTTCCACAAGCTCCTGCTTCAACAAAGCGGTCCAAATCAGCAATCGCTACATCTCCTTCTACCGGCTTGAGACCAAGTTTGTGCTCTGCCAGATAGAGGAGCGAGTACTTGGTGATGGAAGGCAAAATAGAGGGGCTAAGCGGAGTCACAAATTCATTATCCTTGGTAATCCCAAAGAAATTGGCAGATCCGACTTCTTCAATCTTGGTATGGGTAGCGGGATCCAGATAAATCACATCTGAAAATTTCTTATCCTTGGCCATTTTACCTGGTAAAAGGCTAGCTGCATAGTTTCCTCCCACCTTGGCTGCGCCAGTACCATGAGGAGCCGCCCGGTCATAGTCTTGGGAGACTATGAAGTTGGTTGGAGTCAGACCCCCTTTGAAGTAATTACCAACCGGCATAACGAAGATAGTAAAGATATACTCATCAGCTGGTTTTACCCCGATAATGTCCCCAACCCCAATCAAGAGAGGCCGGATATAGAGAGTACCACCGGTACCATAAGGCGGGACATAATCTTCATTGGCGCGAACGACTTGCTTGACCGCCTCAACAAACATATCTGTCGGAACTTGTGGCATAAGGAGTCTGTCGGCCGTTCTTTGCAGGCGTTCCGCATTCTGGTCAGGTCGAAAAAGCTGGATACTACCGTCCTTGGTCCGATAAGCCTTGAGCCCCTCAAAGGCCTGCTGACCATAATGGAGGCTAGGAGACGACTCGGAGATATGCAGGGTTGCATCTTCTGTCAATTCTCCTTGTTCCCACTGACCATTCCGGTAGTAAGCGATGTAGCGGTAGGGTAATTTCATATAGGAAAATCCAAGATTTTCCCAGTCTAAATTTACTGTCATAAAGGCACTCCTCGACTAAAATATTTGTGCTTAAGCAAAATCCGATTGATAAGCACAATAAAATTCTGATTGTTTCTATTTTACACCTTTTTGAGATATTTTCAATAGTTTTTCATAAAATTCTGAAAATTCTTTTAATAAAGAAGAAACCAGCCTTAAACTGATTCCTTCTGGTCCTTAGAATCAAAAACTCTTATTTAAGATAGGCCTCCATGACCTTTTGGTCACTAATACTATCTGAAATAAAGCTACCATTGCTGGTTCTTTCTGATAGGGAGAGATTAGGTAGGTCAACCTGGTAAACTTGATTTGTTTTAGAGATGACTTCTAAGGTTTGGCCTTGCTCTACTAAGGCTTCTTCTGTTGTAAATAAATCCAAGTCTGCCGGCGCTTGGCCCAAGACCGGACCAGCTATCTGAACACGGTGAGGCTTATTTTTAAGCTCACGCAGAACTTGTAGCCCACGATTGGCCCGGGAAGTCGCTGGAATCTCCTTGACAGCCATCCGCTTGAGCGAGCCACGCTGGGTCAGGAGGTAAAAAGAGTCGCTCTCGACAATAAAGGCACTAGCTAGAACATCGTCTCCCTTGAGGTTAATGGCCTTGACTCCCGCTGCCTTGGCTCCGACAATCGGTACTTCCTGAATATTAAAGCGCAGGGCATAGCCCTTATAAGTCACTAACATGACATCTTCTGACTGAATAGGTGAGAGGGTGATAATCTCATCCTCTTCATTTTTCAATTTGGCATACTTGACAGACTTGGACTTATAGGTCCGCCATGGCGCGAACTCTTTGCGTTCAACCCGCTTGATTTGGCCCAGTCGACTGACTGCCATATAGACACCCTCGTCCATCTTATCCAAAAGGTCTACATAGAGCACCTGCTCACGATTTTCAAAATTGCTGATAGTCTGGCTCAGGTGCTCCCCGATATCCTTCCAACGAATGTCAGAGAGTTCATGAATGGGTCGGTAGATGACATTTCCCAAAGTGGTAAAAATCAGCAAATGCTGGGTTGTCTTGGCCTGGCTGACAAAGAGAAGGCGGTCATCATCTCTCTTGCCAACTTCTGCTAGAGTAGAGGCATTGTAAGAGCGAGGACTGGTCCGCTTGATGTAGCCACTGCGAGTCACGCTGACAAAGGTTTCTTCCTCAACGATTAGACTGGCTGTATCAATCTCAATGGCATTGGCCCTATCCTGCAATTCAGAGCGGCGAGGATTGGCAAACTTTTTCTTGACCTCCCTTAGCTCACGCTTCATCAGATTAAACATGGTCCGTTCATCTCCGATAATGGCCGCAAGCATAGCAATCTTCTCGCGCAATTCTGCTTCTTCTTCCTGCAAAACAACCACATCGGTATTGGTCAAGCGATAAAGTTGTAGGGTAACAATGGCCTCAGCCTGCTCCTCGGTGAACTCATAGGAAACCTTAAGATTTTCCTTGGCATCCGCCTTATTCTCAGAAGCCCGAATCAAAGCGATAACCTCATCCAAAATGGAAATGACCCGAATCAAGCCCTCTACGATATGGAGACGCTTTTCAGCCTTGGCCTTATCAAAACGAGAACGAGCCAGGATAATTTCCTTACGGTGGGCGATATAGCTAGTCAGAATGGGCACAAGCCCCACTTGTTGCGGCGTGAAATTGTCAATGGCCACCATATTGAAGTTATAATTGACCTGCAAGTCGGTATATTTGAAAAGGTAGTTGAGAATAAGCTCGGTATTGGCGTCTTTCTTGAGCTCAATAGCAATGCGTAGACCGTCACGGTCAGATTCGTCCCGCACTTCGGCAATGCCTGTTACCTTATTATTGACCCGCACATCATCAATTTTCTTAACCAAAACAGCCTTATTGATTTCATAAGGAATTTCGGTAACGATGATTTGCTCCTTGCCGCCTTTTAGCTTTTCAATCTCGGTCTTGGAGCGCACAACCACGCGCCCCTTACCTGTTTCATAGGCTTTTTTGATTTCGTCGCGGCCCTGAATAATGGCTCCAGTCGGAAAATCAGGTCCCGGCAAAAAGTCCATCAGTCTATCAACCTTGGCAGCCGGGTGATCAATCATATAAATCACAGCGTCAATTACTTCAGCTAGATTATGGGGCGGAATATCTGTCGCATAACCTGCCGAAATCCCTGTTGCCCCATTGACCAGAAGATTAGGAAAGGCAGCTGGCAGAACCGTTGGCTCCTTCTCCGTATCATCGAAGTTCCAGGCAAAAGGCACGGTATTCTTTTCGATGTCCTCTAGCAAGTAGCCTGCCATCTCTGACAGACGGGCTTCGGTATAACGCATGGCCGCAGGCGGATCCCCGTCCATAGAACCATTATTACCATGCATTTCGACCAAAATCTCGCGATTTTTCCAGTCCTGGGACATACGAACCATAGCATCGTAAATGGAACTGTCCCCATGCGGGTGAAAATTCCCCATGATGTTTCCGACCGACTTGGCCGACTTACGGTAACCCTTATCAAAGGTATTACCGTCCTTATTCATGGAATAAAGGATGCGCCGCTGAACGGGCTTCAGACCGTCGCGAATATCGGGCAGGGCCCGCTCTTGAATGATGTATTTGGAGTAGCGCCCAAAGCGCTCTCCCATGATGTCCTCCAGGGACATGTTTTGTATGTTTGACATATAAGATACCAAGCCCGTAAAAAAACAAAGTAAAAATAGGAAATCGGCAGAAAATCCTGATTTTCTAGACGATTTATCTTTTTTACACAGCTTTTAGGGCGGGTTCAATTCCCTTTCTTTTAGATACAAGAACGCTTGCCCTTGCTCAATTCTTTTTCACAAATTTGACACTCTGTGTCGTACCTTCATTTTGGGTTACCGTTTTTTGGAGGTATATTTCTGTGTCAGTTATTTTTTGAATGCGAAGAACTCTTCCCTTACTAATCAGTAAGTCAAATTCCTTGTTCGATTTGCTTTTAACAATCGTTTCACTGGAGATAAGATTATCTTGCTCTCTAACTTCCCACTTTCCGTTTTTTTCCGAAAATTGGTAAGTGACTTTCCAGTCCTCGCTGTACCATTTTCCTTTCAGCCAAGGTAAGTCAGGCGTTTTGGCTTTGCTACAAGCCACCAAAAGCCCCAGAGATAGGAACAAAGCAAAAAGAATCGCTATTTTTTTCATTTGTCTGTCTCCAATTTTATTTCCTCAAGCGCAGGGCGCTGCCGATTGGGACAAAGCCTAGTGCCTTGTAAAAGCCGTCTTCTTCTGACGCGAGCTCAATTCTAGTCGCTGGCAGTCGCGATTGAATTTCCTCAATCAATCTGCGCCCCAGGCCTTGTCTGCGGTGACTTTTGGCAATGATGATTTCGCCGACAAAGGTCATCTCGACGCCGTCGGTGATGTAGCGGGCAAAGCCGATAATCTGGCCTGCCTCTTCCAACACTAGACAGACCGAAGCGGTTGCTGCAAGCATAGCTGCCACTTTTTCCTTGGTAAAATTGGTCCACTGCTCTGCTTGATAAAGGGCCAAAAGCCCGTCAAGGTCGCTAGGACTTGCTCTACGTAACATGATATTATCCATAAAGAACCCCTCTACTTATCCAGATAAAGTCCCTTGGTCACACTTTGATGGATTAGCTCTTGCACCAAGGGCCAGAGAGCAGGAGCTTGGTCCTTGATAAACTTCTTTTTGGCTAGGACCTGGGTCTTGGTCAAGCTGGCTGGATTATAGTTCTCCTCTGCCACCTTGACATGATTGATAAGGGGTATCAGCGCATCAATGACTCGGCTATAACGAGCCTCTGCTGAGGAGCCTTTTTCAAACTCTAGCCACAAGTCAGCCATCTCTTGCGCCTGCTCCTTGGGGAGCTTGCTGACAGACACTTTCATGGCTGCCAACTCCCGCTCAAAGGAGTCGGCCTTGCCCACCTCATCAAAGACCGAGGTATCACCAGCCCGCATTTCTCCCAGTTCATGCACCAGCAAAAGCTCCAGCACCTTGCCCATATTCAGGGCTTGGGGAAAATATTCCCGAAAAACAAGGGCACACATGGCCGCCTGCCAAGAGTGCTCAGCACTATTTTCAAAACGAAAATCATCAAGGGTCAAGTTCCCTCGCTTAACCGTCTTTAATTTTTCAAGCTCATTGATAAAAGCCAGTTGCTGATAAAGTTTGTTCATGGAAACTCCTTTCTATGGGCTGGAGAGTATGGAGAAAGCAGAACCTTATAAGTCTTCTGTCTTATAGAGGGTGTAACCTTCGTAGTAATAGGAGGCGTCAAGACCTTTGAAGAAGGTTACTTGACTAAGGTCATCAATCAAAGTCTTTTGCAGCAGGTATTTGAGTTCGCCAGTTGAGACATGACTGCGTTTCATAGCATTAAGATAGTTGTCCTTATCAATGGCATTCCAATCCACTATCTTTCCTAGCTTGTCCCGAAACATGCAATCCAGCCAAATCCGCATGGCGCGTCCATTTCCCTCTCGGAAAGGATGAGCAATGTTCATATCCGCGTATTTGTCGACAATCTCGTCAAAGGTCTCATGAGGTAATTTATCAATGTAGGCCAAGGACTGCTCCAGGAAGATACGAGGTGCAAACTGAAAATCGTCCTTGGCGATATTGACGTCGCGAATGTGTCCAGCAAAATCGTAGATGTCACCAAAAAGCTGGGCATGGATAGCCGACAAACCAGCAAAGCTGCCGACCTCAAAGGCAAACAACTGCCCGCTCTCAAAGAGTTGTTTAGCTCTGACCTTCGTCAGGCGCTCCTCCTCGCGAGCCAGTTCCGCACTGTTTGTGATACCTAATTTATTGGCTAAAACCATGATTTCCTCCTTTCTTTTTGATAATCTTTGTGCCCGTCTATTTTTTGAGAATAAATTGCTGGGAAATTTTTGAGGTTAATAATCTGGTACTAATGGATCCTGCGGTAAAATATGGTATTTGTACAATAATTTATAAGTAATTGAATTAAAATTATCCTCATCAGGAACTTTTAAAACATCCATGAAATTATTTGTTTTTTCTAATTTATTGTTTAGTGTATCAGAATCAATCTTCAAACCAGCCAATGCTAACAAATTAACCTTGTCATCATCTGAATTTATCCTATCGAATTCTTTTACTAAATAGTCATGTGCTGTCTTATAGATGCTTTGCTCCCCATTTATTTTCACCTCATTTCCTTTTATTAAATCTATATTTTTTGTATAATTTTTTAAATCCTCCCACTCCTCTTCACTAATCTCAATTTTATCTCCTACACTCGTTGAAAGAAAAGTAATCTTTTTCAAATCTTTTGGATTATCTTTATACGAGTATTTAACTTGTGTAGCAATTAGTAGGAACGGATAAGTTCGTATTATTACACCATTACCTAAATTTCTTTCCTTTACATCGCGCATTCCTTTTTTGGCATAGAAATTTTTGGGAAGAGTAGAAGTCATCACTTCATCAATAGTTTTTCCTGTTAAAGTCTGACTTTTTACATTCTCATAAGAAATTGGTAACAGAACAAGAAAGGTTGTCTCCTCTCTTTTTACTACTGACGGAATATACATCAAATAAGTTGGGTGCGGTGGAGAAGTTAGTGGCTTAGTTGACTCATTGTAAAGAGTATAGCTGGGGTTTTCCTGCCAAAAATTTTGTATAATATGAAAATTAGTAGTATCCATGTATTTTGTCCTACTTGAATTTATAAAGAAACTATACACAGAAAAAGCCAATGCTACTAAAGAAATCAATATCGGTAATATTTTCAACCAATTTTCACCACTGGTAAAAAATTTTAAAAAATTCATTTTCCCTCCTACGACGTAAGAAAAACAAAACGTTATTTTTTGCTTTTCGAGCTAGTTTAGTCCAATACTCCTCTTTTCCTACTCACTGTTACGACGTGATGAAACCGAGCCGATTATGCGAGGTTGAAGAGCTAGTGAGATGCCTAGCAAGTTCGCCATAGCGACTTGCGTCTCACAAATAGAGAGGTTTACTCTCATTTGTGAGTGGCAGATTAAAACACCCCCGTCTCCTCCAAGGTAAACTTAACATTATCCTCAATCCATTTACGTCTTGGGGCGGGTTTGTCGCCCATAAGGACGGAGACGCGGCGCTCGGCGCGAGCTAGGTCTTCGATGGTTACACGGATTAGGGTGCGGGTTTCAGGGTTCATGGTAGTTTCCCAGAGCTGGTCGGCATTCATCTCCCCCAGCCCCTTGTAGCGCTGAAGCATGGCGCCCTTGCCAAATTTCCGGCGCAAGTCCTCTAGCTCGCTATCGGTCCAAGCATACTCGACTTGCTCCGTCTTGCCCTTGCCTTTGGACATCTTATAGAGTGGTGGCAGGGCGATATAGACCTTGCCTGCCTCGACCAGTGGGCGCATATAGCGGTAAAAGAAGGTTAAGAGCAGGGTCTGGATATGGGCACCGTCGGTATCGGCGTCGGTCATGATGATAATCTTGTCGTAGTTGGCGTCCTCCAGTGTAAAGTCCGCCCCGACACCTGCGCCAATGGTGTAAATCATGGTGTTGATTTCTTCATTTTTGAGAATATCCGCCATTTTGGCTTTCTCGGTATTGAGCACCTTACCACGCAGGGGAAGAATGGCTTGGAACTTGCGGTCCCGGCCTTGCTTGGCAGAACCTCCGGCCGAATCTCCCTCGACTAGGTAGAGCTCATTTTTACTGGCATTTTTGGATTGGGCTGGGGTTAGTTTTCCAGATAGGAGGCCCTTGTCCTTCTTATTTTTCTTGCCATTACGGCTCTCGTCACGAGCCCGCCTTGCTGCTTCGCGGGCGTCTCTGGCACGGATTGCCTTACGAATAAGGTTACTAGCTAACTCCCCATTTTCCAAGAGGAAGAAAGTTAGCTTGTCGGAAACGATATTGTCCACCGCTGGGCGGGCCAAGGGACTGCCCAGCTTATCCTTGGTTTGGCCCTCAAACTGCAAGTGCTCCTCGGGCACCAAGATAGACAGGACGGCAGCTAACCCCTCGCGGTAGTCGGAGCCTTCCAGATTTTTATCCTTTTCCTTGAGCAGACCTGTTTTTCTAGCGTAGTCATTCATGGCCTTGGTAATGGCGGTCTTGAGCCCCGTCTCATGCGTTCCACCGTCTTTGGTGCGAACGTTATTGACAAAGGAGAGGATATTGTCAGAATAGCCGTCATTGTACTGGAGGGCTACTTCAACCTGAAAGCCAGTTTCTTCTCCCTCGAAATAGAGGACCGGTGTCAGGGTTTCCTTATCTTCATTAAGGTAGCTGACAAAGTCCTGGACCCCATTTTCATAGTGAAATTCAATCGCCTCGCCTGTGCGCTCATCGGTCAGGGACAAGTGAACGTTTTTAAGCAGAAAGGCCGATTCGTTGAGCCGTTCGGCGATAATATTGTATTTAAAATCGGTCGTTGAAAAAATCGTGTCGTCTGGCATAAAGGTAACCTTGGTCCCCGATTTTGACTTGGGCGCCGTTCCGATTTTTTTCAAGCCAGTGACTGGTTTACCGCCAGCTTCAAAGCGCTGCTTGTAAACTGTCCCCTCGCGTGTGATTTCCACTTCCAGCCAGCTAGACAGGGCATTAACCACCGAAGAACCAACTCCGTGCAGTCCACCCGAGGTCTTGTAGCCTCCCTGGCCAAACTTTCCTCCAGCATGAAGGACAGTAAAGATAACCTCAACAGTGGGAATCCCCCGCGCGTGCATGCCGACAGGCATCCCACGACCGTGGTCGGAAACGCTCAAGCTCCCGTCCTTGTGAATGGTGACGTCAATCCTGTCACCAAATCCTGACAAGGCCTCATCTACCGCATTATCTACAATCTCCCAAACCAGATGATGCAGTCCTGCTCCGTCAGTTGAGCCAATATACATACCTGGACGCTTACGAACAGCATCCAAGCCTTCCAATACCTGAATGGCATCATCATTATAGTTGTTAATAGTGATTTCTTTCTTTGCCAAAAGGCACCTCCTAATCATTCATCTTTACTATCTTACAAGTTTTTAGCGATTTTTGCAAAACATTTTTGCTCAAAAGGCACTTTTTCTAACTTGGCTAATCGGCCTAGACACTTTTTTCAAATATTCTTCAGGAAATCATCAATCTTGCCCCGCTTTCATGATATAATAGTTTTATGATGAAGATTGTTTTGATACTGTTTCTAGTTTACTTATTAGGGTCTATTCCAGCAGGTTTGTGGATTGGACAGATTTTTTATAAGAAAAACTTACGAGAATATGGAAGTGGCAATACTGGTACGACCAATACCTTCCGAATTTTAGGGGTCAAGGCTGGTCTGGCTACTTTTACTTTCGACTTTTTTAAGGGAACCCTGGCTACCCTTTTGCCCCTCTTTTTTCAGATTGACGGAGTATCCCCCTTACTCTTTGGCTTGGCGGCTGTGCTAGGTCATACCTTCCCAATCTTTGCTGGCTTTAAGGGAGGAAAGGCGGTAGCGACTAGTGCAGGGGTTATTCTGGGCTTTTCTCCCCTCTTTTTTATCTATCTGATTGCTATTTTTGCTTCCTGCCTCTATCTATCCAGCATGATTTCCTTTGCTAGTGTGACCTCGGCAGTGATTGCTATTTTATCGGTCCTTCTCTTTCCTTGGCTGGGCCTGATTTTTAAAAGTTATGATTGGATTTTTACCTTTATTATTCTTGGTCTGGCCTCCTTAATCCTTATCCGCCATCTAGATAATATCAAGCGAATTATGAAAAAGGAAGAAAACCTCGTACCCTTTGGCCTCAACCTTACCAAGCAAAAACCTAAGCAATAAAGATTGAGACTAGACCTTTCAAAATTAGACTCTCGACTGGACAGCCCATGCTTGGGCTGTCATTTTTTTATAAAATAAAGCCAAGAAAAAGCGATTGGAATCTTCCAATCACTTTTTTAGTTAGTCTTTTGAGACTTGCTTAATCCTCTTGTTTTGCCTTTTTAAATCCTAGTAAGGCCAGTCCTGCCATGATTAAGGCCAGGATTGGGGCAGTTTGAGAAGTTTGGCTACCGGTTGCTGGCAGTTGCTTATCAGCCTTACTAAAGGTCTTGGCTGCCTGGAGAGGAACTTTCACATTCCGATTAGAAACTGCTCTTAAGCCAGAAGCTGCATCTTGACTAGGGTCTTGATTTGAACTTTCTTTGCTCCCATCGTTCTTGGCAGGACCTGCTGGATAGGAGTTAGCATTGGCTGGATCTGTCCCTTGCTTGATTTCCTCAATATCTGTATAACCGTCACCATCGCTATCCTTGGTGCTAGACAGGGAAATGGTTCTTGAGTTAGGGTTAATGGCCGCATAGGCAGTCAAATCGGCACTAGCCAAGTAGTCTGCAAAGGCTACGTCCATAGATGGACCCTCCTCGCGTGGCCCACCAAGCATGGTGTAGCCGTCACCACCAGCTGCTAGAAAGTCATTGGTTGCTAGATAGTAGGTCTTTTCTGGATCCAAGACCTTGTATTCTCCGGTTTCTGGGTCCTTGATTTCGATATGGAGAACCCTTTGGTCGGCAGGAAGTGTGGTATCATAGTAGACTTTGGCGCCAGATACATGCAGGAAACCACCACTTGGCTCTAAGAGTGGTTGACCATTTTCATCAAGAACGGGCTTGCCGTCTTTTTCTTGCAGGATAGAACCCAGTGACTTGTTAAACATGGCCGCAATATCTTTGCCTGTGACCTTGATTTGTGAAATAGTATTTCCAAAAGGTAGGACCGCAATCACATTTCCCTTGGTAATTGGCTTATCCTTTTGAATGGTTTCCCGTAGACCACCACCATTGGTCACCGCCAAGTCGCTCTTGTGGGCAAAGCCGGTTTGACCGTATTGGTAGAGAGAGTCAGCTACAACATTTCCTAGGTTGGTCTCGCGGACGCGGACATTTTCCCGATCTCCATTTAGCTCAACCGGACTATTATTGACCAGTACCTTGGCATTTTCTTGGTCATAGCGCTCCTTAATCTGCTTGACTAACTCGGCAATCTTAGGATTTGGTGCTAAATCTTTGACCGAATCAGCTGAAATTTGCTGAGGATTTCCCAAAAGACGACCAGCTTGATAGGTGACTTTTCCGACATTATGGAGGTAGCTACCTGTTTGATTATAGGTCACATTTTCACCGTAGGTGGTTGATTCGACAGTGTGGGAGTGACCATCAATTACTGTAACCCGCTTGCCCTTGAGTTTAGGATTTTTAGATAGAGCTTCTGATAAGGTAGAACCTCGCCACTCAACAGGTGTTGTTGTGTCCACACCTAAATGGGCCAAGACGACATAGTTCTTATAGTTTTTACCTTCCGCGGCAGCCCGGGCCTCGATTTCATCAATCACCTTGTTAACTTCAGTGATTGGATCGGTAAAGGTAACTCCCTGGATATTTTTAGGGTGGGTCTTGGTGGCTGTCTCAGGTGTTGTTACCCCGATAACCACAAACTCATCGCCCTCAACATTTTTATTTTTGTCAACAATAGTTGAGGCTTGGAAGAGGCGAGCTCCGTCTACATAGGTATTAGAGCTTAGAAGAGGGAAATTGAGGATTTCCTTGTATTTTTTAGCCTCATCTAAACCAAAATCAAACTCGTGATTTCCAACCGCCATGGCATCATAGCCGATTTGATTGAGGATATTAGCCCTTTCCTCTCCTTTGGAGCTATTAGAGATAGGCAGACCTTGGAAGGCATCTCCCGCATCAACAACCAAGGTTCCAGGATTTTTAGCTCTTTCCTGCTCAATCACTGCGGCCAACTTGGCATCCCCGATTACTCCTTTTTCTTCCACAATCCGACCATGCACATCATTGGTGTGAAGAATGTTGGCTTCTGGTAAATCTTGGACTTGATTTTCATCAGCGACATTGACCGCTCTAGCTAAATCTTGAGCTGAAATCTCGCTCTTGGGACTATCCATCGCAGGCTCAGTTTGGCTCACTTCCCCTTCTGCTACTGGACTAGCTTGATTGCTTGCCGGCGCCTGGCTTTGTACTTCTTCACTAGCACTGGCTGCTGTTTCATCAGCCTGGACTTGACTAGCCAAAAAGGCTGGCGCCAAGAGCAAGGTCGAGAGGATTGGTAAGATAAAATGTCTCTTCTTCATGAAAAACATCCTTTTCTGTTTTATTTTTAATCTTATTATACCGAAAAAAGTTGCAAATGTGAATATTTCCTAATCATTATTTGTAGAAGGTTCGTTTTTTGAAAAAGACTGAAAACGATAGACTGATTTTCACTATCATTTCAAAAATAAACATCGAATGAATTAGTCGCCCTGGAATCTGCTTCAAAACACTTATTAAAAGAAGGAAAGAGACTGCTCCTTCTATTCAGCTTAATGGAATTACGGAAGAGCTCTTGAGCAAGGAGTGACCCTCTGCTAGTTACTCGCAACTTCAAAGGAGACAATTGGCCCTTATCATGGTAAACTAGTAGCAGAAACCCATACTCAAAAAGAGTAGACTATCTTAAGCAAAGGATATCGCATGATTACAAAAGAATTTGATACTATAGCAGCCATCTCAACCCCCCTAGGTGAGGGGGCCATCGGCATAGTCCGTCTCAGTGGCAAGGACAGCCTAGCCATTGCCCAAAAAATCTTTCAGGGCAAGGACTTAAGTAAGGTTGCTAGCCATACCCTCAATTATGGCCATATTATCGACCCCGGTAAGCAAGAAGTCCTAGACGAGGTCATCTTGGGGGTAATGCGTTCACCCAAGACCTTCACCCGAGAAGATATTATCGAAATCAATACCCACGGAGGTATCGCTGTTACCAATCAAATTCTCCAATTAGCTATCAAAGAAGGAGCCCGCCTAGCTGAACCAGGAGAATTTACCAAGCGGGCCTTTCTCAATGGTCGGGTTGACCTGACTCAGGCCGAGGCTGTGATGGATTTGATTCGGGCCAAGACAGACAAGGCCATGAATATCGCTGTCCAGCAACTAGATGGCTCTCTCTCTAAGCTCATCAACGATACCCGACAAGAAATTTTAAATACCCTTGCCCAGGTCGAAGTCAATATCGACTATCCAGAATATGATGATGTAGAAGAGATGACCACCCAGCTCCTGAGGGAAAAAACACAGGAATTTGAGCAACTCTTGAGCCGACTTTTAAAAACAGCCCGGCGCGGAAAAATCCTGCGCGAGGGCCTCTCTACTGCTATTATCGGCCGGCCTAATGTCGGTAAATCCAGCCTCTTAAACAACCTGCTCAGAGAAGACAAGGCCATTGTCACCGATATTGCCGGAACGACTCGAGATGTCATCGAAGAATATGTCAACATTAACGGAGTCCCTCTAAAACTCATTGATACCGCAGGTATCCGCGACACAGAGGATTTGGTCGAGCAAATCGGAGTTGAACGTTCCAAAAAAGCCCTGGAAGAGGCAGACTTGGTCCTCCTAGTCCTCAATGCTAGCCAAGCCCTGACTCCCCAAGACCGCCAACTCCTAGAAATCAGTCAGAACAGCCAACGAATCATCCTCTTAAACAAGACCGATCTCCCACAAAAAATCGAAGAAGACCAATTACCCGAGGATTTTATCAAAATCTCTGTCCTTGAAAATACCAATATCGATCAAATCGAAGAAAAAATCAACCAACTCTTCTTTGAAAATGCCGGCCTGGTCGAACAAGATGCCACCTACCTCTCCAATGCCCGCCACATCAGCTTGATTGAGCAAGCTCTGGCTAGCCTTCAGGCCGTCAACCAAGGATTGGAACTAGGAATGCCTGTCGATCTCCTTCAAATCGATATGACCCGTACCTGGGAAATTCTCGGCGAAATCACTGGCGATGCAGCTCCAGATGAACTAATCACCCAACTCTTTAGCCAGTTCTGCCTAGGGAAATAAACATAGCGAGCCTAAGGAAGAAAACGGCAAGCAAAAAGCACTCGCGGGTGCTTTTTTAAATCTTATCATACTTACTACTCTTATCCTTGACAAACTGCTTGACCTCTTTAGAGAACTTGCCCTTGATAGAGCTGTCTAGCTGTTTACAAACCTTGGATAAGGTTTCTTTAACCGCCTTGCTTTCTTGAGCGATTGCTTCTTTCGCTTTCTTTTCAATCGACTCAATCTTACTTTTTTTGGTAGAGGCAAAGACACTCTTAATCAAGGCCCGCTCTAACTCCTTTTCAATCTTCTTGTAGCTTTCGACTGCACCATCAAAGAAATTTCCAACATCATCAATGACTGACATTGCGACCTCCTTTTCATTCACTCCACTCTTTAAACTCTCCTGCAAGTTGAGCATCTGCAGAGAGCTCCTGTTCAATACCCGCTTGGATTTTGCCCTCTAATTCAGAGAAATTAGTCACTAGCTCTGATGCCTTATCCTCCTTTTTCTGGAGAGATTGACTGACCTTATCGACCGTCGAGGACCGGTCTATCCCTGCTTCTGCATAGGCTTGGGCCACTTCATCAGGCGTTAAAATAAAGCCAAAGGGTACTTCTCGCAGGCTAGCATAAACCTCCTCAGCCTCCTTGACAGCTCCATCTTTAATAGACTGTATCTTTTCCTGTCCTTGCTTGGCAGCCTCTGTCAGACCACTAGCCGTTGCGGTTGCCTGCTCACTATCCAAAAAGATTTGTTCATGGCCGCTCAAACCTCCCGCAGACAGCTTCTTCTTATGGGCCTGAAACAAGACCATTTTAGCCTTAATCCTATCAATGATCGTCTGCTTTTCTGTCCCTTTTGCCAGCTGAAAGCTACCGTCTTTATTATAGATGTAGCCCTTCATCATGTGCTGGTTCCCAATGTCTCCTAGTTCCTTGGTCTTGACATGCTGAACAATCCCAACCGCCCCCTCACTGCCTGATTGAGGATAGCCCAGGCTAACAATATCTTTATGGTCGATACTATTGACAATCTTATATTTGACACTGTCCAAGCGCTTTTGTTGCTCCTTGGTTAGTTGGGAGTAGATATTAGGGCCATTATGAAGGCGAACCGAGCGGATATGGGTCAGTTCCTCCTCGGTCAAGCATGCCAGTGCGTACTGAATATCCATAGAGCCTAGCGAGTGGCCTGACAAATCAATCTTGGCATTAGGATATTTCTTGATAACCTCTTTCAGATGTCGGGCTGCTGCCTTGAATTGCTCGGGTGGGAAAGTCGTAACATGATTGAGCATCCGAGAAGCACCGCGGGTCAGGTCAGTCGTTAGGCCAGATGCTGTATAGGCCGCATTGATACCCGCTCCTTGACTAACCGCATTTTTGATGAACCTGCTGACTGGATTATTAGAAGCATTGTTCAGAAAATGTTTGGTTGATTTGGCAGCGTCTTTATTGAAAGTACCGACCACATCACCAACAAAGTTATTGACGCTCTTATCCACATTATCCAGCACTTCGCGAGTTTTGCTAGAGACCATGCTATAGACATTTTTCCTTAGATGCTCTTGCCCATATTTAGTAGCACCCTTAACTCCTAAGATATGCACCGCCGTGGGAAAATCGGTCCCAAGCCAGTCTGTTATAGTGTCATGGGTGTTTTTCTTCGTGTCTACCTCCGTATTGGACCCTTTCATCAAGACTGTCACATCGTCGACCTTATTTCGGTCTGCTTGAGATGCGGAATAGGGAACGGCCGCTCTGTTTGGGTTTCCGTTATTAGTCAGGACATAGACTTGTTCTTCTGCATTGCTGGTGTTATCGTAGATATGGGAGACCGTGCCGATGTAGTCTTTTTTCTTGTTAATGTCAAGTTCTAAACCAATATAAGGTTCTTCCTCATACTCTAACATCGTAATATCTACTTGCTCACTATCTGTATATATTCTACTTCCCGCCATTCTATTCTCCTCTTAATAATTGCCCTAATTCAGGGGAGCTAGTACTACCGCTTCCATCTAATTTTCCTGTTTCAGGGTCTTGAAAAATATGTACTGTAATATGAAGTTTTGGATTATCGTTAATGACAATAGGTACCATCATTCCGCCCATGGGATTATATTTTAGCTTATTTTTACTGACTTTATAGGTTTTTATTTTTCCTTCTGGAGTCAAAGCTTTGGGATCCATGTTTTTCATCCATTCATCCAAAAGCGCTTTGGCTTCTTCACTCTCCACAATCTTTATCATCTTTTCTTTTTCAGTCTCTTTTTTTGATTTTCCTTGCATACTGCACCCTCCTAGCACTAATAAAAAAATTGAACAAACAATACCAATAACTAATAAGATTTTCTTCATGGAGAACCCTCCTTTGTTTATAGTATCTTACAAAACTAGCAATTCGTCAACTAATCTTATAAGGTATTATAAACAAAATTCTGTTCTTCTGCTCCATTTGTGTTGTCATAGATATGAGAGACCGTGCCGATGTAGTCATTTTTGTTAATATACTTTGGCATTCCTTCAAAATTATCTTTATCGTATTCTAAGTGTGTTATTTTTACATTTTCTTTATCTGTATAAACTCTACTATTTGCCATTTCTACCTACCCTTTCATCAGCTCAACAAGACCTCTAGACCAGCTATTTGTAGCTTGTTCTAACTTTTCTGTACTTCCGTTAAATATTAGAGTTACATGCAAAACAATATTTTTGTTATCATTGATAGCCAAATCAACCATTATTCCGTCCATTGGGTTAGTTTCAACGCTATCATAATCCACTTTATAAGATTTTATTTTTCCCTCATCAGTAAAAGCTTTAGGGTCTACTCCTAAAATCCAATCATCAAATAATTTCTTAGCTTCTTTACTTTTTACAATCTTTACTAATTCTTCTTTTTCGCTATCTTTTTTAGATTTTCCTTGCATGCTGCAACCTCCTAGAACTAATAACAAAATTGAACAAATAACACCAATGGCTAATAAGATTTTTTTCATGGAGAACCCTCCTTTGTTTATAGTATCTTACAAAACTAGCAATTCGTCAACTATTTTTGTAAAGGTTTTCAAAAAAACATTCTTTATCTGTGTACGCTATATTACAGCTTTATCTATGAAATGCTCATGAATTTAGAACTAGCCAGAACAACACAGCAAGTTAAAATAAGGCTTAGTCCGTAAGCAACTTAGGTAACACCGATTCGGTGCTTTTTATTTGGACTCTATATTTTCTGTAATGGGTTGATTGATTCAAATCAGAACACACCTTTACAATTTGGTAATGGCCTGATTTCAACTGATACTTAAGAGATAAAACATAACTTTTGAATGGTGATATCTCTCATAAGAAATGTATTCTGATGAGAGACGGGAACTCTGAGACCTAGGCTCAGAGTTTAGCCATGAAATCCGTAGGAGTTGCTAGCGGTCGAGCACCATATCAAAAAGTATCAATAGTGATAAAAATCCTACCCACTACAGTTGACAATGAGCCAAAAAAGGAGCCCTAGGGCTCCTTTTCTTATCTTGTCATCTCCCCTGCCGGAATCGAACCAGCAACTACTCCTTAGGAGGGAGTTGTTATATCCATTGAACTAAGGGGAGTTAGTGAAAAACTCTGCCTGCTGACAGAGTTATTTCCTCAATTAACGGCGGATTTCTTTGATACGCGCTGCCTTACCTTGTAATGCACGAAGGTAGTAAAGTTTAGCACGGCGCACTTTACCGTAACGAACGACTTCAATCTTGTCAACACGTGGTGTGTGGAGTGGGAAAGTACGTTCTACACCTACACCGTTAGAGATTTTACGAACTGTGTAAGTTTCTGAGATTCCACTGTTTTTGCGTGCGATAACAACGCCTTCAAAAATCTGGATACGTTCGCGGCTTCCTTCGACAACTTTCGCGTGAACACGGACAGTGTCACCAGGACGGAATGCAGGAATATCAGTACGAAGTTGACCTTCAGTCAAACTTTGGATTAATGGATTCATTTTTCTTCTCCTATCTTACTAATCATGGGTGCGCAACCTAGCGGATTAGTCGTTTTTTGTGTGTCCATCACACACAAAGAATATTATACCAAATTTTGGTCAAAAGTAAAGAATTTTACAGGATAATTCCTAAAAAAATCGCAGCCAGGCCTAAAGCATAGCTTAGAGCAAAATAAAGATAGAGTTTTTTCTGCTCTTTCCAAAGGGCCAGAAATTCGGCTTGCAGACTAGAAAAGGTCGTTAAACCTCCACAAAAACCTGTTACTAAAATAATATAAACTTCCTTGTTTTCCAAGTGCTTATAGGCATAGCCAATCAAAAAAGCTCCCAGGAGATTAGCCAGCAGGGTCCCCATAGGCAGGGGGAAGCTGGCATTAAGATGAGAAAGACGATAACGTACCAGAGCACCTAGGCCACAAGCAAGGGCTAGACCGACTACAATCATACCTGTCCCCGCTTTCTAGCTAGGAGCAAGAGTAGAAAGCTGCCTCCCAGCATCAATGCAGTATAGAGGCTGAGTTGGATATAAGCTGCCCGCTCTAATAACTGGAGCAAATCTAAAAGAAAGCCCGAAAAGGTGGTCAGACCGCCACAAAAACCAACTCCTAGGGCCAGGACGAGATGCTGATTGAAGGCTTTCTTCTTCAAATAATCCTGGACTAAAAAGAGTAAGAGGGCTGTGCCTGCTAGATTTACTAGTAGGGTAGCCCAGGGAAAGACTGACAGGTCTGAAAAATAAAGGGCCAGATGATAACGCAGCCATGCAGCGGGCAGGGCCGCTAGGAAAATCGCCAACTGTCTTTTTACTTCCTTCATGATAGTTTGCTCTGTTGGTAGTTACTGGACTGTCTCATAATATCAGCAAAGGTGGCAAGGATGGTCTCTTGGTAGTCTGGCTTGGTGACAAGACTGGCTACGCGGGCTAAAACGACCGCCTCCCGCTCCTTATCCACTACTTCTTGCCCACTGCTCTTTTTGGCAGCTAGGACCCGGCTGACACAGTCCATCCTTTTTTCCAATAGTTTAATCAAGTCCTGATCAATCTCATCGATTTCTTTACGAATTTCTGCTAACTCCATCCTGACTCCTTTTTGTTCTTGATAATAAAAGCTATTATAACAAAAAAAGAGCTAGGATTCTACCCTGATTACCAACTTGCCTTTTTGACTCCTGGCAACTGCCCCTTATGGGCCAGCTCTCGAAAATGAATCCGACTCAAGCCAAATTTACGCATATAGGCATGGGGGCGGCCATCTATACGATCGCGATTTTTAAGACGATTAGGATTGGAATCACGGGGCAATTTACGGAGTGCCTCATAGTCACCCTTAGCCTTGAGTTCCCGCCGCAAGTCAGCATACTGCTCAATGAGTTTTAACTGTTTGTGATAACGTGCGATTTTTGATTTTTTAGCCATTTATGTCTCCTTTATTTTAATTAACTGGTTAAGTATATAACTATTATACACTTCTTTTCTTAAATTGCAAGCGGAAAAAGAAAAACAGTAAATATCGGCTTTACTCTTTCCTTCTTAGCCCTTACTAAAGTTAGTCGCTCAAAAAATCGACAATTTTGCTCTTTATTTTATCCGACAGCTGGTGTATATGTCCGCTATCTTTTAATTCTTCTGTCAGACAGTTTTTGAACATTTGCTTGGCTCTTGCTAATACTTTTCTTGCAGGAAAAAAACAATCTTTTTCCGCAGCAATGACGAGTGTGGCCGCTTCATACAACTGAGCCTTTTTACTGTCAATATTCGTTGGCATTCCTGCTTTAATCCTGACATGCTCAAAGCTGTCTTTGAGTATTACTAAAGTATCTTGGTCAAGAATTTCTTGTTTAATCGTCATGAATAAGGCGATTTTTCTCAGATACTTTTCTTTTTTTGTTATTTTGTACTGCATTAAGGGAAGTAACATTTTGATTGTTGACAGAGGAAAGGCATTATTTATTCCTGCTGGCACAAGCAAGACTGCTTTATCAATTTTTTCAGGAGCGACACTCATCAACTTAGCGATTATACCGCCTCCATAAGAAACACCAAAACAAGCCATTTTATCATAAGCTAAAGCCTCAATGATTTCACTTGCCCATTTTCCATAAGTATCATTTTTAGGAGATAGGTTAGTCTCCTCACTTTTGCCCGGATGACCTATGGTATCAACCGCATATATATGAAAGTTTTCTAAAAGGAATTTGTGAACCAATAAATTATAGGCCGTGCTCGTATTCCCACCATGAAAAACCAAGAGTGGCTTCCCGTTCTTATTCCCCGTTTCCACGAGGTGAGTTCTCCCAAATGACGTTTTCAAAAAAATATCTGAATAATCTTTTCCTAATTTTGATAATTGACTATCATAGAGTGTTAGCGATTTCTGTTTACTTTCCTTGTTCTTATATGTGCTCATAAAAATCACCTAGCAAGGTTATATTGGACTAGTTTTTACTGATACAAGCCGGACTTGCTGTCACAAGCTAGGCTTGCTTTATCCGCCGATTAAAATAGCCCTTTGGGGCTATAATGACACAAACGCTGTTTGCTTCATCTGACGATTAAAAAGGTCCACTGGATCCTGCTGAAACAAGCTGCGCTTGCTTTATTCGCCGATTAAAAAGGTTCACTGGACCTTGTTGATACAAGCTTAGCTTGCTTTATCCGCCGATTAAAAAGGTCCTCTGGACCTTGTTGACACAAGCGCGCTTGCTCCATTCGCAACTTAAAATAGCCCTTTAGGGCTATTTTAACCAACCGAGCCTTCCATGCTCATATTGATGAGTTGATTGAGTTCAACGGCGTATTCCATAGGGAGTTCCTTGGTAATCGGATCCATAAAGCCATTGATAATCATGGCAGTGGCATCTTCTTCACCAATTCCTCGACTCATAATGTAGTAGAGCTGTTCTTCTGAAACCTTGGAGACCTTGGCTTCATGCTCCAGGGCGACGTCTGAGTTATGAATTTCATTGAAAGGAATGGTATCGGAGCTTGAGGCATCGTCCATAAGAATGGTGTCGCATTCGATGTGGGATTTAGAGCCAGCACTATTTTTTCCAAAGCGAACTTGTCCACGATAGTCGGTCTTGCCTCCGTCCTTGGCTACTGACTTGGAAATCAGGGTACTAGAGGTCTTAGGGGCATTATGAAAAACCTTACAACCTGCGTCTAGATGTTGGCCATAGTTAGCAAAGGACATGGAAAGGACAGAGGTCCGGGCATTGCGGCCATTTAAAATACTACAAGGATACTTCATATTGACCTTGCTACCGAGATTACCATCAATCCACTCTAGGGTACCGCCCTCTTCTACTGTCCCCCGCTCGGTCACTAGGTTATAGACATTGTCAGACCAGTTTTGAATGGTGGTATAGCGGAAAAAAGCGTCTCTTTTGACCACGATTTCCACTGTCGCTGCATGGAGACTATTGGTTGTGTAGGTCGGAGCTGTACAACCCTCGATATACTGAATAGAGGCTCCTTCTTCGATAATCATGAGCGAGCGCTCAAACTGGCCAGCATTTTCTCCGTTAATCCGAAAATAGGTCTGAACTGGAACCTGGCAGTGGACATTTTTAGGGACATAGATAAAGGTTCCTCCCGACCAAACGGCACCATTCAGGGCCGCAAACTTGTGCTCAGCATTGGAAACAATCGTACCAAAGTACTCTTTAAAGAGTTCAGGATATTCTTGCAGGGCGGTGTCGGTATCGGTAAAAATAATGCCCATTTTGGCAAATTCGTCCTTCATATTGTGGTAGACGACTTCTGATTCGTACTGGGCAACCGCTCCTGAAAGAAATTGACGTTCGGCCTCAGGTATTCCTAGTCGGTCAAAGGTTTTCTTGATTTCATCGGGAACTTGATCCCAGTCATTGGCCTTGTTGCCAGTTAATTTTTGGTAGTAAATCACATCCTCAAAGCGAATCCCCGATAAATCCGGACCAAAATCTGGCATGGGTAACTTATGAAATAACTCCAAGGAACGGAGGCGATAGTCCAACATCCATTGGGGTTCGTTTTTTACTTCCGAAATATTACGGACAACCTCTTCTGTCAAGCCCTTTCCGGTCGAATATAGGGGGTCAATCTTGTCGTGAAAACCAAAGGCATAGTCTCTTTCTTTCATATCCCTCATTCCTTCCATTTAAAAGATAGCGCTTTCTTACTTTCTATTATACCTTTATTTCTGAAAAAAGTCAGAAATCGAAACTCAAAAAAGATTTGAGTGAATTAAAAAAACCTCACCATAAGGAAAGGCACGAGAGCTCAGTCCTGAAAATTTTTGCTTTAATGCTGGCTGACAAGGCTCTTTTTAAGCAAAGAAAAAACCAAGCTAGCTTTAGGCTAACTTGGCTGCTAGAGTTTCTGCAAATTCCTCTAGTTTTTCAATATCTTCATCTTCGGCTGCTAAATCAACCTTGACACTTTCTGCTCCCTTTTCAGCACCAATGGCCACAAAAACAGAGTCGAACATGTCAACAGCCTTACAAAATTCGTCGTAGAAGGTGTCGCCAGACCCAATCACCCCATAGAGTTTGCCCGTCAAATCAAGACCGGCTAAATCTTCATAAAAGTCCATCATTTCATCAGGCAATTCACCGTCACCGTAGGTATAAGAAGCTACAATCGCTAAGTCTGCTTCTAAAAACTCTTCTGCATCTACCGTGGTGCACTCATCAATATCTACATCGAGTCCTAAATCTTTGAGCTTATCTGCTACGATATCGGCGATTTCCTCCGTATTTCCAGTCATGCTTGCAAATACAATTTTTGCTAAAGCCATAATTTCCTCCAAATTTTTATCTCCCCACCATTATAGCACATCTTTTTCATTTTAAAAATAAAAAGTCTTGTGATACAATAAAAACAGACTAAAAAAGGGGAAGCATTTCATGTCCATTTATCAAGAAATTTTACAAAAAATCAAGGAGTACGACCAGATTATCATTCATCGCCACGTCAATCCTGACCCCGATGCCTTTGGTAGTCAGGTCGGTCTCCAAAAACTGCTCCAGCTCAACTTTCCAGAAAAAAACATCAAGGTGACTGGACATGATGAGCCTAGTCTGGTCTGGCTGGCTCAGATGGAGGAGGTCCGTCAGGAAGACTTCAAAGGGAGCCTGGCTATTATCTGCGATACAGCCAATACTGCCCGTATTGACAATCAAGATTACCAACTGGCAGACTTTGTCCTAAAGATTGACCACCATCCCAATGATGATGCCTATGGAGATTTGAGCTGGGTAGATACTAGCTTTAGCTCAACTAGTGAGATGATTGCTAGCCTAGCCTTTGAGCAAGGTTTAGAGCTGAATGCGGATATTGCCTATCTACTCTTTGCTGGAATTGTCGGTGATACAGGGCGCTTCCTCTATCCAACTACTAGTACTCGGACTCTGGAAGTGGCCAGCAAGTTGCGACAATATCCTTTCGACTTTACTGGCCTGGTCCGCAAGATGGACTCCTTTAGCCATAGCATTGCCAAACTCCAGGCCTATGTCTTACAAAATTTGGAAGTAGATGAAAATGGAGCAGCCAGAGTCCTAGTCAAGCAAGAACTGCTGAAGGAATACGGCCTTGGCGATGCTGATACAGCAGCTATCGTTGCCACGCCAGGTAAGATAGAAGATGTGACCCTTTGGGGAGTCTTTGTCGAGCAGGAGGCCGGACATTATCGGGTCCGTCTGCGTAGCAAGGTCCAGCCAATCAATGAGATTGCTAAAAGCCACCATGGTGGCGGCCACCCCCTAGCTAGCGGAGCCAACTCCTTCTCCCTAGCTGAAAACGAGGAAATTTATCAAGAATTAAAAAATCTGGCTAAAAAGAAATAAATCTGGCAAAAGACTTGTCAAAAGCCTGATAATTTGTTAAACTATCAAGGTAACTAATCTATGGCTCGCAAAGAGACCATGGCAGAAAGGAATTTTTTAAAAAATGAGAAAAGATATTCATCCAGAATACCGTCCTGTTGTCTTTATGGACACTTCAACTGGCTACCAGTTTTTGAGTGGTTCTACTAAGAACTCAAACGAAACTGTTGAATTTGAAGGGGAAACTTACCCATTGATTCGTGTTGAAATTTCATCAGACTCACACCCATTCTACACTGGACGTCAAAAGTTCACTCAAGCAGATGGACGTGTGGATCGTTTCAACAAAAAATACGGTCTCAAATAAAAAGAAAGGCACCCCTAAGGTGCTTTTTTCTTTGTCCTAATTTTAGAACTTGTCTTACTATTTTTTCTAGCTAAATAGGTCCATTCTAGCAACTAGTAGATGTGGTCTTTGGGCCTGGGCTCAATCTAGAAAGCTAGCGTTTTTTTATTCCTGATAGTCTCCACCAGAAAAGCCATAATATTCCTCTAGGGTCAGGCCTGAAGCTGCTATATCTTGGGCTTCTGAGCCGATATAGCGTAGATGCCATTGTTCAGGCATATAGCCGGTAACTGCTTCTTTTCCATTTAGATAGCGGACTACAAAGCCATACTGGCCTGCGTGTTGCAAGAGCCATTGACTGGCCTTTTCTTCCGTCAGGAGATTACCGGCCTGGTCAATCAGATCATAGGCTAGGCCAGTCTGATGTTCGCTATAGCCTGGACGAGCTGAATAGCGGTCTGCCGCCTCTTTTCCATCACGATTGACATAATCCTGATAGAGGGAGCTTTGGGCTTGATAGCTCCGAAAACCACTATACTGATCACTAATCGGGAAACCCGCCGCCTGCATGGCGGCAATCAATTCTAAGAGCTGAGCCTTGGCCTTAGCATTCTCACCTGGATTGTAATCTGCTGCTAAGGGATAACGTTTATTAACGACGGGAATCTGCCCCTCCTTACCCTCAACATAATAGTAGGAACCGTTATAGTGGACCTGCTTGTCTAAAGTCGCTGACTCTTCTCTATCTTGTGAGCCCGAAGTCTGCTTCGTGCTAGGCTCTGTCTGCTGCTTTTCTGACTTTTTCTGGCTGGAGCAGGCAGTTAGAAGCAAGCAGATAACTAGCATTAAATAAGCCAATCTCTTTCTCATCTCTTCTCCTAACCAGTCCTATTGGACTAAATCTCCAGGGTAGGCTTCTACTCCTCCTTGAACATTGATGACCTGATAGCCCTTTTGACTCAAAAAGTCACAGGCCTTGGCTGAGCGTCCTCCCATCTTACATATTAGGTAGTAGGTCTGGTCCTTGTCTAAGTGACCGTAGTTAGCTTCTAGAGTGCTAAGGGGAAGACTCTCAGCTCCTTTTACATGCCCTTGGGCAAATTCATCGGCCTCCCGGACATCGATTAAGGAAAGCTCTCTAGATTGGAGTTCTTGGTAAAAATCTTTGGCACTGATTGTTTGATACATAAAAAGACCTCATTTCTTTAAAATTTCTGCCACTCGGGCTTGCAAGTCTGGGACTACTTCTGCTTCAAACCAAGGATGCTTGGCTAGCCAAATTTGATTTCTGGGTGAAGGGTGGACTAGCGGGAAGAAATCCGGCAAAAAGTTCTTATATTCCTGAACAGTCTGGGTCACCTTGGCAGTCTTGGCCTGCTTTAAATAATAGTGTTGGGCATATTGGCCGATAAGGATGGTTAATTGGATATGAGGGAGAAGCTCTAAAATCTGGGGATGCCATTTTTGGGCAAAGCCTTGGCGGGGCGGTAGGTCGCCCGACCTGCCCTTGCCTGGGTAGTAAAAGTCCATGGGAAGGACTGCAAAGAAGCCTGATTCATAGAAGGTCTCTTCATCTACCCCCAGCCAAGCTCTCAATCTATCTCCGCTCTTATCCTTCCAGTAAACCCCAGCTTCTTGTGCCTTGATTCCCGGCGCTTGGCCAACGATATTGATTCTGGCTCCTTGAGGAGCTGCAAAGAGGGGCTCAATCCCCTGCTGGCTAAAACTGGCATTTACCGGATCAGCTATTATAGCCCGCTTGATTTCTTCTATTTTATCCATGATATTACCTATAAAGCTTGCTTCTATCAAAAAGAGGACTGGGACAAGAATGCCCAGTCCCAAATTTCTACTCCTGGGCTCCTTATGCTTGGTCTTAGCTCCAAGCCCTTTTAACCCTAAGAGCTTATTTAATCAATTCGTAGATGGCCTCTGCATAGATGGCTGCTGCTCGGAATAGGTCCTCCAAGTCCGCAAATTCATTGGCCTGGTGCATGGTATCTGTCCAACCTGGGAACATGGCACCATAGGCCACTCCACGTTTGAGTAGACGACCAAAGGTTCCTCCACCGATGACCTGCTCATGGCCCTCAAGTCCTGTCTGGCGTTCATAGACTTCCAAAAGTGTAGCCACTAAAGGATCTTCTAGGGGAACGTAATGCGGTTCTTGGGCATGTTGAGACAGGCTGACCTTAAGGACTGGTAGAGTTTCTAAAACCGCCTTGATTTGCTCAGGATTGGTTCCCTTTGGATAACGGAAGTTGAGGGCGATTGTATTATCTTCTGCTGCTTGATCAAAACGAAAGACTCCGGCATTCATAGATAGGGCGCCCATTTTTTCATCCTCATGGGCCACTCCCAAGGTCTGGCCTTCATGGTCTTGGAAAAGGACATCACCCGCAATTTGGAGGTAGTCTTTGGCTGGACCAGCAAAGTCCAGGTCCTTTAGAAAACGAGCCAGATAGGTTGCTCCATTAACCCCAGCTTGAGGGGAGGCTCCATGGGCTGATTTTCCAACTACTGTAATTTCCACCTGGCCATCTGCCTGTTCGGCATAGGTGAACTTGACCTGATGGGCCTCAGCAAAGCTAGCCAGCTGATCAATTAAGTCGGCTGGTAACTGACCTGAAATGAGCGCTGTCGCTGATTCGGGCACCATGTTTTCCCGGAGACCGCCACTAAAGCGATGGAGACGAACAGCCCCCTTATTTTCCCCTGCAAAGTGGAGGTACTCGGTCACGTTTCCTTTTTCACCATTGATAATCGGAAATTCCGCATCGGGAGAAAAACCAAAGTCCGGCTTTTTGAGGCCAACATGCTCAAAGTAGTAATCCATATCGCCCCAGCCGGACTCTTCATCAGTACCAACCACAAAGCGAACACGCTTGGATACAGGGAGACCTAGCTCCTTGATGATTTTTAGACCATAGTAGCAGGCCATGGTTGGGCCCTTATCATCACTAGAACCACGAGCGTAGAGCTTGCCGTCTTTAATCACTGGACTATAGGGGTCAGTATCCCAGCCACTTCCAGCAGGAACTACATCCATGTGGGCAAAGATACCTAACTCTTCCTCTCCTTGGCCAAAGGTAAAGTGGCCGGCGTAGTTATCAACATTGGTAGTTGGATAACCATCACGCTCAGCGATTTCCAAAAATTTTTCTAGGGCCTTCACTGGTCCTGGACCAAAAGGATGGTCCTTATCGGCCTTTGAATCATCACGTTCGGAGTTAATCTCCAAGAGACTAAAGAGGTCAGCCAGCATATCCTGGCGACGTTTTTCTACTTCTGCTTTAAAATCGATTGTCATCATCTACTCCTTATTCATAATCTGTCTTTAAAGTTTCATCTGCAAAATTGTAATAATCTGGTTTTGAGAGACACCAAATCTCTTCGGTAAATTTGAAATACTCCCTTTGAAAGAGCTCGGGATTAAATTCATAGACCCGGGTACTTAAATCTCGGAAAAATAAATAAGTACCACAATGGCTACAAAAACCCCTCTGACCATTTTCTGAAGTCTTGAAATAATGAACCAATTCACTATTAGTCATGGTAAACTGAGAATCCGCAATTTCTGTGATATAAAAACTGGGGCCGGCATTTATCTTGCGACAAACATCACAGTGGCAAAGCTTGACCTCGATTTGACCCGACTCTAGTAAAAGTTTCTCTGTTCTCAACCTTATTTTCACCTGAGAACAAAGACAGGTTCCATCAATATAAGCTGCTAGCATTAGCGTTTCTCGATAATTTCATCAACTGGCAAACGGTAGCTGGGCTCCAGTTTTTCATCGCTGTAGCCAACTGTAATCAAAAGTTCTGGTCGAAAACGGGCATCAATTTCCAATAGCTGATTGGCTTTTGTCTTGTCAAAGCCAAGAATGATATTAGAACCGATTCCTTGGTCGGTCAAGGCCAAGACTAGGTTCATAGCCACAAGACCTGCATTGAGGGCCAGGTAGTCACTCTTTTCTTGCTCGGAATAATGACCATACTCTGCCGGTAAATTCTGCATATAGTATTGCAGGAGCTCCTCAGACATATTCTTGACCCCAGCAATCCGGGCAATCTTGCGGGACCGCTTGACTAGGTCAGTATCTGTAAAGAGGGCAATGGTTACCGGAGCCTGCTGAATTTGCTCCCGGTTAGAGCCATAAGCTAACTCGGCTAAATCTTGATTTTTCTGTCTAACAACTACAAACTTCCAGGGTTGGCTATTGTGGGCACTGGGAGCCAGGGTCGCAATTTCAATAGCCGTACGGACATCTTTAGGATCTACTGCCCGATCCGTAAAGTGCTTGGTCGCATGCCTTTTTTTATTTAATTCTAAAAACTTCATAGAACACTTCCTTTGATATATGATAGCTCTATTGTACCACTTTTTGAAAGAGCTTGCAGGGATTTTTCACTAGATAAAAAGAGGAGACCCCTCCTCTTTTTTATATCCATAATTATCAGAAGTTAGGTCCGACCCTCTCCCAGTTGCTCCTTGACTGCCTGGGCGACTGCTACTGGCAGGCCGACTGCTTGGAGCTGGTCTAGACTGGCCTTTTGGATATTGGTCAGGCTCTTGAAATGCTTCATCAGAGCCTGCTTACGCTTGGGACCCAAGCCCTGAATGCCGTCCAACTTGGAGGAGAAGGAATTTTTAGAGCGGACCTGACGGTGGAAGCTAATGGCAAAGCGGTGGACCTCATCTTGAATCCTTTGCAAGAGAAAGAACTCCTGGGAATTGCGAGATAGCTCTACTACTTCTAAAGGGTCACCAAAGAGGAGTTCGTGGGTCTGGTGCTTGTCGTTTTTCTGCAAACCGGCGATTGGAATATCCAGCCCCAGTTGGTCACGAATAACCTCCCTGGCTACATTGACTTGGCCTTGTCCCCCGTCGATAACAATCAAGTCAGGCGGAATCAAGCCCTCCCGCATGACCCGACTGTAACGGCGTTTGAGGACCTCCCGCATGCTGGCATAGTCATCCGGGCCAAGAACGGTCTTAATCTTATACTTGCGATAATCCTTCTTGCTGGGCTTACCATTGACAAAGACCACCATGGCCGAGACTGGACTCGTCCCCATAATATTGGAGTTATCGAAGGCTTCGATTCGGACAGGGGTGGGAATATTGAGGATCTGGCCTAGGTTTTCAATGGCCCCTTGGGTCTTTTCTAGGGATTTTTCCAGCAAATCAAACTTTTGTTGCAGGCTGACCCGGGCATTTTTAATAGCCAGATTGACCAACTGCTTCTTTTCTCCCCTTTGGGGTTTGAGGACCTTGGTCGCAACCACGGCGGCTACGGCTTCTGCATCAATGTCGCTAGGCAGCAAAATTTCATTGGGCACCAGGTGACTCTTTTCTTGATAAAATTGACCGATATAGGTCAAAAAATCCTCATCTGGGTCATTGTAATAGGGGAAAAGATTGACATCCCGCTCAATCAGCTTACCCTGGCGGACAAAAAAGACCTGCACGCACATCCAACCCTTGTCCACATAGTAGCCAAAAACATCTCGGTTTTGCAAGTCCTGGGCCATGACCCGCTGCTTGGTCCGTAGAGTAGAAATAGCCTGGAGCAAATCTCGGTACTCCGCTGCTTTTTCAAACTCCATTTGCGTCGCAGCGCCAGCCATCTTGGCCCTTAAATCCTCGATAATCTTATCATCCTGCCCCTTGAGAAAGTTGGCAACGTCCTGGGCCATATTCTTGAAGTAGTCTTCATCTACCTGGCAGACAGTGTGGGCATGACATTGGTTGATGTGATAGTAAAAACAGACCTTTTCAGGTGGATTGGTGCATTTCTTAAAAGGGAAAATGCGGTCTAGCAGACGCTTAATTTCATTGGCCGCCCCAACATCAGGGTAGGGACCAAAATAAAGGCCGCCGTCTTTCTTGACCTGTCTAGTAATCAAGAGACGGGGGTAGGGCTCATTGCTAATCTTGATGAAGGGATAGGACTTGTCGTCCTTGAGCATAATGTTATACTTGGGCTTATTTTCCTTAATCAGATTGATTTCTAATAGTAGGGCTTCAATATTGGACTCGGTGACAATAAATTCAAAATCAACGATTTCCGATACCAAAGCCTCGGTCTTGGTATCATGACTACCCCGAAAATAAGAGCGCACCCGATTGCGCAAATTTTTAGCCTTGCCGACATAGATAATGGTCCCATTTTTATCCTTATGGATGTAGCAACCGGGACTTGCCGGCAACAATTCCAGTTTTGATTTAATCAAGTTGTTCATAGAAATATTATAACAAAAAAACCAGCCCTTTCAGAGGAAAAGAAGCTGTAATTTTAAAATGCCTATCAACTTGCCCCATAAGATGTTATAATATAAAGAAAAAATAAGGAGAGAAGATGAGACCACTTAAAAAGATATGGGAAAATAAATGGGAATACCTTTCAGTTGGGATTGTAAGTTTTATACCTGTGATGGCTGTTAGTATGATACTGTTAAGAATAAGTATTTCTATATTAGAGTTAGTTACACCAAAAATCCATGGACCTTGGCTCTTACTTTTAGTATTACTATTATACTTCTATCTCATGTATTTAATTTATAATTCAAAAGCAAAAGTTACAAAAATGGTTAAACATTACTTTTTAGAAGTTAGACCGGCATTTTTTGTTTCCACTTTCTTTGATTGTATTTTTACTTTGGTTATATATTATACCGATATTAGTCTTAGAGGGAAAGAACTTGATAAATCACTTCTAGAGTTTATCATCGCGCCTATTTTTTTAGGAATTGCTGCTCTAAGAAGCTGGATAATTAGCAACAGCTTTGGCAATATCAAGCAAAAGAAAGAAAAGGAGTACTATATCACTGCTTTCTACATAACTTTTATGTGGTCTATTTCTGCTATTGTAGCAACACTTACAATTTTAACTAACTTTACTCCTATTAATCTTTTTGCATTATTATTTGCTAATAACTTTATTATTGTATTTCCATACTTTTTTTATAGGCAAAAGCCTGAGAGCATTAAATCCTTTTATCCCGCACTTATATTAGCTCCGCTTCTATTTTTAATTGCATTCCTAGACAATAAGGCAATTGAAATCTTTGCTTGGTTTCTGCCAATATTGACTCCTATTGTCCTTGGAGATATTGGAATTACTAGAAGCCAATCTCTTAAAGCAACAACAAAATTCAAACAGCATATCTACAATACTACTTTACTAAGTTTTGTAACATTACTTGTTTTTAACCTAACACTTATTTCAAAACCCTATTTTATCCCTTATTTACAAATAGTATTAGTAACAGATAAGACGGTTCAAAAAATAATTATTGTTATTTTTTCAGTTATAATCGGAACAATCTTCAGCGCTTTATTAAAAAGAAGATTACAAAAATACTATTTCAATCCCAAAAATGGATATTTCCTCCCCAAAGTAGAAAAAACTAGAAAATTCAGCGCTCATCGCAGAAGAAAAGGTTAAAAATCAGGACTGAGAATTTTTCTCAGTCCTGATTTTTTACATTGTCCCTAACTTAGCCTTGGCTTGCTGGACAATAAAGAGTTGGGGATTCTCGGTAGCTAGGTCTTGATAAAGTTGCCTTGCCCTAGCTAATTCTCCTTTCAACTCTGCATTGACGGCGCGAAAATAGCTATATTGCAACTGGTGGAGGCGATAAGCGCTTTTCTTATCCTCGTAAAAATCGTTGGGAACCTTAGCAAAAAGTAAATCACAGGCCGCTTTGATTCCTGCTAGAACTTCTTCATTAGCAGCGGAGAGTTGTGAAAGCTGCTCTAAACGCTGCTCCAAATCAACTGGGCGCCCTTGCTGCATATCCAAAAGAAGGCGAAACTTGTAGGCATTCAAAGCAAAAGCTTCTGTCCTCTTAGTCAGCCTATGGGGCAGGGCAATCCTTGATAATCTTTCTTCTGCCTGCTGCAATTTCCCCTGAATATAGTCTAAGTCCACCTGCCCAAGCTGGTAAATAAACTTAGCCTTCTTGCTGAGACTCTGAGCCAACTTAGTGGCATTTAGATAATCCTGATAAACATGGATATTGATAGCATCGAGTAGCATATATATAAAAGAAAACTGATAAAGAGCGCTAATCAACCAGAAAAGAAGGATAATCAGTAAACTATAAATCCAAAATTCCAGCTGCCAGACATCATCAAGTAGCCAAACCAAGGCGGCTTCTATCATCAAGACAAGTAAGAGCAGGACGGTTCTTTGCCTAACAATTTGCTTATAGTTTCTTTCTTTATTTTTACTAGCCAGCCAGCGACTGGCCTTGGTGAAAAAATTTACCATAGCATTTAACCTTCCTTATTTATTGTAAGCCAGTTAATAAGTCTAATATTTGGTCATAGTTTTGGACTGTATAGGTCGGTTTAATCTCGCTTTGATTAGACGAAGCGGCTGGATTGTACCAAAGGGTATCAATCTGGGCCCTATTTCCTCCTGCTATATCGGCTGTCAGGGAATCACCAATCATCAGGGCCCGACTAGGATCGAACTGCTTAATTTTCTTAGCTATCTTTTCATAAAAAAGTTTTTCAGGCTTTTGACTAGCTAGCTCCTCTGAGATAAAGATGTCTGTAAAATAGCTGGCTAGACCAGAAGCCGCTAGGCGGCCTCTTTGAATGGGAGCCAAACCATTGGTTGCCGCATAGAGATCATAGCCCAAGTCTATCAAAGAATCCAGCAAGTGGTGGGCAGCCGGATAGGTCTGCCCCTGCTGGGAGAGATAGTGCTGATAGCGCTCCGCCAGATAGGAGCCATCTTTTTCAAGGCCGAAATGGGCAAAGAGACGAGCAAAACGACTCTCTACCAGTTCTGCTTTACTGATTTTCCCCTGCTCTAGTTGGCGCCAGAGCCCTTGATTCATGGGAATATAGTAAGCCTTGTAAGCTTGGATGTCCGATACCCGCTCCTCTTCTAAGAGCTGGGTCAGGGCCACATCTTCTGCCGCTCCAAAGTCCAGTAAGGTGTGGTCCAAGTCGAAAAGTAAATACTGATAAGTCAAGCTCATAAACTTCCTTTCTAGTCTGGCTGGCTAGGCTGATGGCTAGAGCCCTCTTGTGTTTCTCCTGCTAATCACTGAAATGAATTTGCCAACCCTAGGAGACTACTTGTCCCTATTATATCATAAAAAAAGAGGCTGAGACAGGAGTCTCCAACCTCTACAACTACGATGCCTCTACCCAAGGAAGTCCTTGAGCCAGTATCAAGAGACTGGGAAATTTTTAGGAAAGTTCCCAGCCCCTGATATATCTAATATCTCGGTCTGAGGATAACTAGATTCCCTTTTCTTCTCTTTGTTTTTTCCAAAATTGTTCTTTTTGGTAATAAATGTAGCTGCGTTCTTCTTCTAGCCGATACTTTTCAGCTTCTAGGTCAGCCATACTTTCCTGGTAGCCTTCCTCATTGTCTAGCATGGCCTTGCGATGGGCGGTCTTATCAAAATAAGCCGAGCGATCGTCACCGGTACTGGTCTCAAAACGCTCGATTGAATTGATAATATCATGGAAGATTTCGTCGACCTGGTCGTGCAAGTCCTTAGCTAAATCGAGGTGCTTATTGATTTCTCTTAGCTCCGCCTTACATCTAGCCTCCTTGGCTAAGAGGGCCTCCCAGCTTTCATTTATGGCTTTTTCCTGATGATTATAACTCATGAACTTACCTCACTATCTCTTTTACTTGTTTTTTAACTCCATTAAAAACTTCTCTTTTCGATAGCGTAAATATCCCTGTTCTTCCTCTAAACGATACTTCTCGGACTCTAGCATGGTCCGGTTCTTCTGATACTTGTCCTCGGCCTCTGCAAGCATCTCTAGGTGCTCCTGCCTTTGGGGACTTTCTAGATAATTCTGTCCCTGCATCTTGGCTAGCTCTTCTAGATTTTTAATCATTTCCAAAAAGAAATCCTGATACTTGTGATAGAGGCTAGTGTGCATAGACAGGTGCTTGTCCAACTCCCATAAGCGACGCTGATAAAGTTCTTCCTCTTGACCAAAGACTGCTAAAATCTCCTCTACAAGCCCTTCTTGACTAGGGCTATCCTTCTCTAAATTCTCTAGCATCTAACCACCTCACTTCTCCATTATAACACAAGTCGCCCACTTCTTCAGTAGAAAAACAAAACTCCAAAGCCCAAAGGCTCTGAAACACTGTTTGAAACTTAAGGTGACCGCCAATAATGTTTAGGTCAGGCTGGGAGTTCATACCAGCAATAATCGGTTTAGCCTTTTCAATCAGTTGGCGAACATGGTCCAACAGCGGGGAAGCTTGATGGGCTTCCTTATTTTCCCAGACTTCCAAAACATAGACCGCATTTGCTTCTTCTGGATTGCGACTAATCAGGTAAGTATAACAGCCTGCTAGACCTTTCATGCTTTCAACAGTTTCTAGGCTTATTGTCAACTGTAGCGGGTGACGAAAAACCAAATATCAAAAGAGCCTTGAGCTACCTAAAGGGTCCAGCTCAAAGCTCTCATTTTTTGTCCTTGAATTGCTTATCAATCGAATCTACTAGCTTGCCCATTACATAGCTCAACTGTAAATTTCTAAGGATTAAAAAAGCACAGAAAATCGCTATAAAATAACGTCCTTGCATGAATGATTCGTTAAAAAAATAGGTTTGCAGGGCCGTAAAAAAGGCCATGGTAAAAAATTGTCGTCTGTTCATACCTAAAGTATAACATATATTTGCGAAACTTCCAAAATATTAGTCAATTTTGCAGAAAGTTTATCCAAAAAACTTGTGGCCAACTAGACCAAAACCAAATATCAGCCAAACCTGCCTCTTAAAAATAAATCAAGCTCCCTAAATACTAGGGAGCCCTTACAAGGACTAATCCTCTTGAATGGTGATTTGCTGGGCTAGAAAGTCATAGTCTGGGGGAATTAACTCCTCTTCTGGGGCAGGCTCCTCTTGCCTATCTTGCTTAGAGCGATTTTTAGCTGAAAACTCCGCCCGAATCTGACTCCAATCCGCCTGAGAAATGGCTAAAATCTCCGGTGAAAAGCCCGCCACCTTGCTTAGGATATTGCCAAACATGGTATTGAGATTATCCCTTTTCATGGTTTGTCCGGCATTAAAGTTGGACTCAAAGGCCAGGATTGCATGGCCCTCATTGGCTGCCACAGGCTGGGAGCCCGTCAGAAGGGCCCGATCAGCCCCAACCAAACTTTCAATCACTTCGGCCCAGGCATTCTGCAACTTAATCAAGTTAGAACGAGCCAAGTCAGGATTTTCAACCGCCTCTTGTAAAATAGCATCCACCTTGGCCCTATCCACCTTATACTCCTTATTGGAACGTTGATTGCCAGGATTGGACTTGCTAGCCTTACTCGCTGGCTGAACACCTGCTTGCTTGAGCTGGGATAATTCTGCCTTGAGACTGGCCAGTTCTTCTTTGAGACCAGCCAATTCCTTTACAAGCTCCTCCGATAAAGGTTGACTGTTAGCTACTGCCTCCTCGGCCAAACGCAGGGTCATCATTTCAGCATAAATTTTGGGCTGTAAACTCTGTTTAATACTGGCCAGACTAGCTGTTGCCTGGTCAATCATAGCTAGGATTTGACCTTGAGGGGCAGCTAGATTGGCTGAAAAAATAGGGCTATGGTGACTATTTTCTCCGCCGGCCTGAACAATCAAAAGGTCTCGCAAATATTGCAACAAATCTGTTACAAAACGAGTCATATTTTTCCCGCTATCAAAAATCAAGTCCAGTTTTTCCAAGGCCTGGCTCCTGTCTTGCTTGAGCAGGGCCTCTACATAATAATCCAGGGCTTCTAAACTAATAGAGCCAGTGATTTCCTCAGCCACCGCTAGAGTTAATTCCTGATTTTGACTGAGACTAAGGGCCTGGTCCAAGATAGAAAGTGCATCCCGCATACCCCCTTCGGCCTGACGGGCAATCATGGATAAGGCCGCTGTTTCAGCCTTGATTTTCTCCTTATCCAAGATATAGGCCAAGTGTTCTTCAATAGCCTTGGTCTTAATCGCCTTAAACTCAAAACGTTGGACCCGAGAAAGAATGGTAGCCGGAATCTTATGCAATTCTGTTGTTGCTAGGATAAAGACCACATTTTCTGTCGGCTCCTCCAGGGTCTTTAAGAGGGCATTAAAGGCTCCCGTTGAGAGCATGTGGACCTCATCAATGATATAAACCTTATGGGGGGCCAAACTAGGAGCATAGGTCGACTTATCCCGAATATCTCGAATTTCATCAACCCCATTGTTTGATGCTGCATCAATCTCAATGACATCTTCTAGACTACCCTCTGTAATGGCCTGGCAAATATAGCAGTCATTGCAAGGCTCGCCATTCTTTTGATTGGGACAGTTCATGGCCTTGGCAAAAATCTTGGCCACACTAGTCTTACCAGTTCCCCGAGGTCCTGAAAATAGATAGGCATGACTGATTTTATTTTCTTCAACCGCCTGACGCAGGGTAGTCGCCACCACTTCCTGGCCTACCAACTGCCCAAAGGTCTGGCTACGGTATTTTCGATATAGAGCCTGATACATTAAGCTTTCTCCCCAAACATGTTAAAATTCCACTCGGTCTTTTGAACCAAGATTTCAACAAACTTTTCTAAATATTCTTGATCAATCTGATCATAATCCGCCAGCACTGACGAATCCAAGTCTAGCACACCTAAGAGGGAGCCGTCTTTTAACATGGGCACCACAATCTCACTCTTGGCAGCACTATCGCAAGAAATATAATTGTCGTGCTTGGCCACATCGTCCACAATCATGGTCTCTTGCTTACTTGCGACCTCGCCACAGACACCCTTACCTAGGGCGATATGGACACAGGAAACCCCACCCTGAAAAGGCCCCAGGATTAACTCTTGGCCATCATAAAGATAAAAACCAGTAAAAACCGACTGGGGCAGAGCTTGATTTAAAAGAGCCGCACTATTGGCCAGATTAGCCAGGGCATTGGACTCCCCTTCCAAAAGGGCTTCCAACTGGGCTAGTAATAACTGATAAAGCGAAATTTTTTCTGAATGTGTCATGCTACTATTATAACAAAAAATCACCCTCACGGGTGATTTTTATTTGCTACGTTTGAAATAGATACTCATAGTCTGAAATGGATTTATCTCACTAGATTTAATAAATTCATTTACCAGTAACAATTAGTATAAGAACACAAATTACTCTTTTGCTTTTCCAATCTGGTAATAGACCCAAGTTGGATTTTTTTCAAATCGTAGAACTTGCAGACCTAATTCATTCAAATAATTTTTGAAATGTGACAAATCTTTGAACTCCGCTAAATAGTAGCTCACTTTGCTTCATTCGCATGCTAGTACCAGCTGCCCTTCAGGCTGCAAGATCCGCTTGATTTCTAGCAGAGATTCAGTCAAATCCGTCCAATGAAAATGCGTTTGAAAAGCACAAACAAGGTCAAAACTCTCGCTCTCATAAGCTGTATGGGCGATATCTTTCACCTCAAAATTTATAGTCTTGCTCAACTTTCTGGCTTCGGCTATGGCAGTCTCAGAAATATCTAGACCATAGATTTGAGCGTTTGGAAAAAGCTGCTTGAGCCGCAGGGTCGAGCGACCATTTCCCACACCAATATCTAAAATCTTTGAAACATCCTGCCGAGGAGTGAAAGACAAGGCCCGGTCAACCATGGGCAAATAAGCTCTATTCCAAATTTTCATCATCAAACGCCCCACAAACCCCTGAGGGTGTTTGGATTGCTGAAGCAGATAATAAATTGAGAAGGTAAAACAAATGACTAGAATAAAAATAGGAACCACAGTAACCTCTACTTTCCGCTAGCTAAAGAATCTACCAAGTACTCTTCATAGTCTTTGACAAAGAGCCGCTGTCCTTTGGCAATGACGGGCAGACCCTCGCTTTCCAATTTCTTCTTTTGGGCGGAAAGACCACCCGGATATTTGCTGTTGAGCTCGCCGCCCGCTTTAAGGACACGCCAATAGGGCAAATTGTCGTCCTTCCAAGTCAGAACAAGAAGGCCAACGCCCGTTTCAAATGGATTGGTAAACTGAATGCCGCGCTTAGCAGTCATGTATTCTCGCAAGCTAGCTAGGGTCGAAACCTTACCCGCAGGAATGTGCGCCAGCAAATATTTGTAGTCATCTGGCGGCAAAAAGGCTTCTCTTTTTCGATTTCGACTGGACATATTAGACCTTGTTTTCATATTTATCCTTGTAAATTTTCTTAGCTTTTTGGGTGTATTTTTTGATAAAATCCCCCTTAGCCTCGGTATAGGCATCGCGATTGTGCTCATACTGCTTCCAAAGAGCTAGCTTGAGCTGCTCATACTCCTTAGCAATCGCAGTGTGTTCTTTTAGATAATCCCGAAAATAGAGCTCATCATGGTCACCAGCATAACGGACATGAAGGTGAAAAACCTTGTCTGCAAAGCCAGCTGGCGTGTAACCTTTATTAAAAGACAGTCGCTTCTCGCTTTCTGACATGAGCAAGTAGCCATTTTGCAGCAAAAGTGTTTTTACTTCCGTCATCTTGGTCTTTGGAGGAATTTCCAAAAGAATATCGACAATGGGCTTAGCCCAGATAGTGGCAACTGAGGTGCTGCCGATGTGGCTGATACGGCTCACTTGTTCAGGCCTAAAAATCGACAAAAGTCGCACCTTTTCTTTCTCATACCAGTCCAACCAGTTGTCATCATGCGGCTCCAAAAAAATCGGAAACAGCTGCCACAATTCCTCCAAAGTCATCTCTTCCAATGCTTTTGTTATAGCTTCCTCCTATCGGTCCTATTATCAGAAATTCTTTAAAAATAAAGCAAACCGTAGCAAACCAAGACACTAATAAGACTAAATAGCGAACCAATCAGATAGTACTCGGCGAAGGACTGGCTTTCAGAAATCTTATTGTAGCGGGCGATAGACTTGGCGGTAAAGACCAGGCCAATGGAGGCATACTGGCCAAAAATCAAGGAAAGGCCCATAATCAAGCGCTCCAAACGACCAATCATGGCTCCTGCACCTGCAATAGTGTCCTGATTATCCTCTCTAGCTTGATACTTGCTAAAGAAGAGCTTAAAGATGATATTGACAGGCTTACCAATCAAGGCAAAGAAAAGGAGGGCCTGCAGGACACTCGCAGCACCTTGCAACCACTGGGGATTTTTCTGATTTGCCAGCAAGAAATAAAGCAGGAAAATGGCCAAGAAATGTAGGATTTGGTCCAAAAGGAAAGCATATTTTTCCAAGTTTCTTCTCTGAACAAAGGCATTACTATGAAATTTAAGAAAATCAATAGCCACATGGCTGAGCCAGACCAAGAAGAAAAAGAGGAAATTGCTCGGAAAAATCAGGCTCAAGACAAGTAAGGGCAGGCAGACAAGGCCTAAATGTAGGATTAAAAAGGGAAGACGTTTGACCTTCAAATCCGCCATTCTCTGACTTTGAAGTTGGAAATCTGATAGAACATGGGCTAGAAGCACCAAGACTAGGATTGGATTGTGCAAATAAAAATCTGCAAATCCCCAAAAATTAGCTAACATCTTCATCCTCTCTTTCTGCTGCTTGCAAGATTAGCTTGATAGCCTGCTTCTTGCTCCTTAGATAAATTTTCAAACCACTGGCCTTGACCCTTTTGTTAAGGGCACTAGGACTGACTCCAAGCAGACTAGCCACTTCCTTATTGGAAAATTTTTCCCGATAAATCCCCTGGTCCAAAAGGCTGGCTAAAATTTCGGTCTGGGCCTGGGTCCACTTCCCCTTGATAAAGGAGGCTGCTGCTAGAATACTGTTAACTAGCTGGCTGGTCGCTTGATCCGGCAGACAAACAGCTAAGTGATTGCTGCCATAGTCATTCTTGGCATGAATCTGATTGATGGCCTCACGCGCCCGCCAATAAGCCGGCCCGTCCGAGCCGATACTCTGCTTGGGATTGATTTGGGTCGACATTTGCCCCAGCCCGATTCCAAAGCGAATTTGATAAGGCTCAAAAGCCAAGCTCAAATAATCAATCATCTCAAATAAAGCCTCATTAGGTTTTAAAAGGGCCTGAAATTCATCGCCCGTTGTTACCGTAAAGGGCGATACCAGCCAGTTCTGGTATTTCTGATTAAGCTCATCCATCAGAGACAGTAGCTTTTCTTGGGCCTGACCTCGGTCAGCAATTTTCTTGGAATCAATAATATCTCCAATCAAGGCAATATAAATCATCTCTCCACCTCCTAATATCCATTATAGCGGATATTTTTTAAAATTTCCATTATAAGGGATATTTTTGAAAATCAAGCTTTGGAAGGCGATTTTTTCCTGCAGGTAATTGTGGATACATAGCTTCCACCAGCCACAGAGAAAATCTTTGTCATCTACTTAATCATTTCCTTTGTATTCGGATAAGAAAGTTCATAGATTTGCTCTACCAGCGCAGCGGCAAGGACAGGCTTGAGCAGCAAGCGATTATCATAAATACCGCCATCATCCGCCCTTTATAATAAAGAATCTACTCGCCCATCATCGCACGATAGCTAATCTCCTTTAAATCTGCCAGCTGCTTCAATACAAAATTCAAATCTTCCTCACTTGACGCCATAGCCACCTCCTATTGCCCCTTATTATAACAAAATCGCGGAAAACTTTCCGATAAAAAAGGGAGTGGGACAGCTCCAATAGTCTGGGAGACTATTGGAGGTTGTAAATAAAGTAAGCAAAACTTATCACAAAAAACTTAAAAGGAATAGTTCGTCAGCTTTCTTGTTTCTAGGCTGACGTTTAAACAGTCCAGTGGACTGTGTAAGGTTGCGGATGAAACAAGCAAAGCTTGTATCAAAATCCGAAGTCGGTAAAGGCGAATGAAGTTTCAAGGCATTCGATGAATGACTGGAAAGAAGGGAAAGACCGGAAGCTGTTAGCTTGCAGGAAAGCAAGTGTAAAGCGACGCGGCTACCGCGTCTAGCACATAAACCGAATGTCTTTCAGAAGCCAAAGACTGTTATCTCGACCTCTCTTGTTTTTTAATGCTTCTGATACTGGATTGCGCCTGCCAACGGGCTCCCTATCTTGTAATTGAACTCGGGCTAAAAACTTCTGAAATTAGACAAACCTTCCTAGAAGCTGAAGCTTCTAGGAAGGTTTCCTAAATTTCTCTCGTTTTCTTAACGCCCTCGTATCTTATTTAATAATACTCTCCTTGGCGGTAGTCCCAAGAGTTAAAGGTATCGCCTAGGTGCATCATGATTTTATCGATGTCTAGTCCTTTGCGGATTACCACTGGGCATGGGCTAATGGAGCGTTGTCCACCTTGTTCAGGAATGAGCTTGCCGTCCTTGTCCACCATAGAAACCATAACTCCTTGCTCATAGCGGGTTTCGATGGTCTTGTCTGGCTGGATAGAGGCTACATAGTCATCTGCTTCAATAACCAAATCTACCGCATTTTCAATGCGTTCTCCAATTCCTTCCACCTTCCCGCGGTTTCCTTTTCCTGATGGGTTGGCTGATGAAGCATAGACCATTTTGCCCTCTTCCCAGAGCTTGGCTGCTAGTTGCTCACCTGCCACTCCAAACTTAATAACAAAACAGCTGGTCCCTCTGCTATCGGTCATTAGCTCCTCGCGACCATCACCATAAGCCTTAAGCTTTTCCATTGCCTCTGCTTTCCAAGGCAGGATACAGCCCAGCAGAATATCCTCATCCCAATGTTTTTGGTAGAAGGCTTCAATCTCAGGTGTGAGTTGGGCCAGAGCTCTCAGCTCATCCATACTACCACAAAGGACTACTCCTGGTTTATTGCGCTTGCGTTCCTTAGCCTCAAACTTACGCTCAAGACCTGCCCGGTCACTGGTCATGATGATATAGCCGACCTTGGTTGGACAGACTAGACAGCCCCCTTGACCTTGAAGAATTTCTAAACCTTCTTGTGAAATTTGTCCTGTCCATTGAATGTGTTTTGTCATTATTTTTCTTCCTTTTCTAAACGTTTTATGTCTTCTTCCTCCCGCCAGTAGGCAGGTCTTGTTTGTTCATATTTTGCAATCAAATCCTCATATTGGAGGGTGATTCCGATATCATCTAAACCGTTGAGGAGCTTATGCTTCCATTCACCATCAATCTCAAAAGAAAATTCGCCAACTGGTGAAAAAATCTTTTGCTCCTCCAGGTTGATAGTCACTTGGTCTGTGGATTTTAGGGAGGCTAATTTCTGCCTGACTTCCAAGGGTTGAACAATGGGCAGCATGCCATTATTTAATTCATTGTTATAGTGGATGTCCCCGAAAGAGCCAGCTATAACCACCTTAAAACCATAGTCAGCCAGGGCCCAGGCGGCATGTTCCCGCGAGGAGCCAGCCCCAAAGTTATCGCCTGTAATCAGGATAGTCGCCTTCCGATAGGGTTCCTGGTTAAAGATAAAATCGGGGTTTTCTGTATAGCGGCTATCTAGGTAACGCCAAGCGTACATCAGATACTTACCAAAACCCTTCTTATCAATCAATTTCAGAAATTGCTTGGGAAGAATTTGGTCGGTATCGATATTATCATTCATCAAAGGGACCGTCGTCCCTGTATAAATCGTGAATTTTTCCATAGACCTCCTTACTGTGCCTCTGGCATTTGCCTGACATCGACAAAGCGGCCGGCAATGGCGGCGGCGGCAGCCATGGCTGGGCTACAGAGGTGGGTCTTGGCCCCAAAACCTTGTCGGTCCTCAAAGTTTCGATTACTAGTCGAGGCGCAATGAACCCCATCGGGAACCTTGTCCGGATTCATTCCCAGACACATCGAGCAGCCAGGGTCTCGCCATTCAAAGCCTGCATCCATAAAAATTTTATCCAGGCCCAGCTTTTCAGCAGCCCTTTTAACCGGGCGGGAACCTGGCACAACAATGGCTGTGAGGTTAGGAGCAATATGCTTACCTTTAACAAAGCGGGCAGCCAACTGCAAATCACTGAGACGGGCATTGGTACAAGAACCGATAAAGATATAGCCCAGGTCAATATCTTCTGGCTTTTGGCCCGGCTCCATGTCCATATAGCGATAGGCCCGCTCATCATTCATGTCCCGAATCTCCGGAAAGGAGTCATGAAACTCTACACTCATAGAGGGATTGGTTCCCCAGGTCACCATGGGAGCCAGCTCGGAAACATCAATCTGGATCACCTTGTCATAGACAGCATCCGGATCACTAACCAAGGTTTTCCAGTCTGCTACTGCTGCTTCAAAATCTCGGGGGGCATTGGCCCGGCCTCGTACATAATCATAGGTCTTTTGATCTGGATTCATAATGCCCATTTTAGAGCCGAATTCGATGGACATATTGCAGATAGTCATCCGCTCCTCCATGCTCAAATGCTCAATGGCATCTCCAGTGTATTCAACCACATAGCCGACACCGGCTGCAACACCATAGCGGGCAATCAAGGCTAGGATAAAGTCCTTAGAGTAGACCCCCTTGGGTGGTGTCCCGATAAACTCGACCAACATCTTTTTGGGCTTGACCTGCCAGATAGTCTGGGTGGCAAAGACATGCTCCACCTCGCTGGTCCCAATCCCAAAAGCAATAGAGCCAAAGGCACCATGGGTGGCCGTATGACTGTCTCCACAAACGATAAATTTGCCAGGCTGGGTCTTGCCCGTCTCTGGTCCTACCATGTGGACAATTCCTTGTAGCTCTGAGCCATGGTCTGCATGCTCTATCCCAAACTCTGCTACATTTTCAGAAAGTTTATCAATCTGGGCCTTGGAAATAACATCTCGAATATCAAAAATATTGACAGTCGGAACATTGTGATCGAAAGTCCCATAGGTCAAATCGGGACGCCTGACCTTGCGGCCAGCCTCGCGCAAGCCCTGAAAGGCCTGGGGACTGGTTACTTCATGAATGTAATGTTGGTCTACATACATGAGTTGAGGCTCGCCTTCTTTACCGACTACAAGGTGACGGTCCCATAATTTATCAAAAATCGATTTTCCACTCATTTTAGATTCTCCAAATAAAGTAAACTAGTAAGCCCTGCAAGAAGCTACCTAGGAGCCAGGCTAGCCAAAAATACCATTTTCTAGTCTTATGATGAAAATAATTACCAGCCAAAAGGGCCCCAAAACCAGCAAATAGCAAGCTAAAAGTCAACAAGGTCTGCTCTGATATGCGATAAAGGTGCTTTCTAGCCCTTCTCTTATCAAGACCATAAAGGATAAAAACCCAGCCATTCCAAATCAGCAGAATAATCGCAATCAACCATTTCATAGATTTCTAATAATTGCCTCCGTCATTTCTGTCGTACTAGCCGATCCTCCCAGATCTCTGGTCAAAATTCCCTGGGCAAAGGTCTGCTCTACCGCTATTTCTACGGCTTCTGCTGCAGCTCCTTGGTCAAAGCTTTCCCGCAACATCATGGCCACCGATAAAATCATGCTGACTGGATTAGCCAGACCTTGGCCTGCAATATCTGGCGCCGATCCATGAATAGGTTCATAAAGGCTGGGACCGGTCTCAGAATGGCTGGCCGAAGGCATAACCCCCAGCGTCCCTGCCAGGACACTGGCCTCATCAGAAAGAATATCGCCAAAGAGATTTTCTGTCACCAGCACATCAAAGCGGGCAGGATCTATAATCATCAGCATAGCGGCACTGTCCACCAACTGGTGGTCTAACTGCACATCAGGATAATCCTTGGCCACCTCTATCAAGACCCTGCGCCAAAGTTTGGAAGTGGCTAGGACATTTTGTTTATCAATACTGGTCACGCGCTTCTTGCGCCTACTTGCTATCTCAAAGGCCTGGCGAGCAATGCGCTCGATTTCCTCATAACTATAAGCATTGATATCTTCTGCCCGCCTATCTTCTAGGTGGTGCTGGCCAAAATAAATCCCTCCGGTCAATTCCCTAACCACTACAAAGTCTACACCCTTGATGCGTTCCTCCTTTAAAGGAGACAGATGTCTAAGGGGATCAAAAATCTTGACTGGCCGAATATTGGCAAAGAGGCCCAGTTCCTGCCTGAGCATTAAGAGCCCCCTTTCGGGACGAATGTGAGCCTCGTCATACTGGGGAGCCCCAATCGCTGCCAATAAAATAGCATGGGCTCCTTTACAGGCCGTCAAGGTCTCTGCTGGCAGGGGATGACCGTGGCGGTCAATAGCTGCTCCACCAAAGTCTCTTTCTTCTACCTGATAGGTCAGGGAGAATTTTTTGGCCACTGCTGTCAAAACCTCTAGGCCTGCTGCCATAATCTCCGGCCCGATACCATCTCCAGCCAGAGCTACAATCTTTTTTGTCATCTTTTCACTTTCTAACTAATCATTGTCTGGAAGGTCACGATAGGAAAGCCTTGGACCAAACTGGCCTTCATTTTCCTTTTGTACAAAGGCATTGGCATGAATATAGGCAATGGCGCTAGCCTTTAGAACATCAAAGTCCAAACCAGAGGCGTTAAAGACCGTATCTGTATCTACATTTTCAACAGCCACTAGCACTCGAGCCTGCGAGTCGATACCGTCAGTAACGGCCTCGATATTGTAAGACAAGAGTTTGACCTCCTGCTTAAAGAACTGGTCTACCGCATTGAAGATTGCCTCGACACTTCCCTGGCCTTCAGCCACACATTGAACGCTTTCCCCAGCTTCATTGACCAGGCGAACGCTAGCTGTAATAGTCTTGTCCTCATTGGTGACCAGAAGCAGGTCATCAAAGTGAAAGCCTTCTGGATTTTCGATGACCACACCAGCCACCAGAGCCCGAATATCTGCATCTGTGACCTGTTCTTTCTTATCAGCCAGGGCCTTGAAACGGGCAAAGAGTTGATCCAGTTCTGCTTCCTCAAAGTCCAAGGCCAGCTCCTTCAATTTTTCAAGAAAGGCATGGCGACCAGACAACTTACCTAGAGGCAGAGAATTGCTCTTGACACCGACCAGTTCGGGAGTGATGATTTCATAGGTCAGAGGATTTTTCAAAACACCATCCTGATGGATACCAGACTCGTGAGAGAAGGCATTGCCTCCGACTACCGCCTTATTCTTAGGTACAGCAATTCCTGAAAAACGAGAGACCAATTCGGATGTATTCATGGTTTCAGCCAGCTTCAAATCTGTCTCGACCTGGTAGTAGTCGGAGCGAATTTCTAGGGCGACTGCTACCTCCTCTAGGGCTGCATTTCCAGCCCGCTCACCGATTCCGTTGATGGTCCCCTCAACCCGTCTGGCACCATTTTTTATGGCTGCTAGGCTGTTGGCCACCGCCATTCCCAAATCATCATGGCAATGGGGACTGTAGATGATTTCCCGGTCTGTCTTGACATGACTAATCAAATAGCTAAAGATTTGGCCGAAAGCTTGGGGAGTTGTAAAACCAACTGTATCAGGGATATTGATATAGCTAGCTCCTGCATCGACAGCTGTTTGGACAACTTCCAGTAGAAAGTCAAGCTCTGTTCTGGTTGCATCTTCTGGAGAAAATTCAACAATCTCAAATTTTGAACGGGCATAGCTCACATGCTCCTTGATAGCTGCTAGAATCTCTTCCTTACTTTTCTTTAGCTTGTACTTACGGTGGATTGGACTAGTGGCAATAAAGACATGGATTTGAGGATACTTAGCCTCCTTTAGGGCCTCGTAGCAGGCATCAATATCTGACTTAACCGAGCGGGCTAGGCCGGTGACCGAAGCCTTGGTAATAGTCTGAGCAATGGCCTGAACGGCTAAGAAAGAGTCGGGACTGGCCGCAGGAAAACCTGCTTCAATGGCCGAAATTCCCCACTTTTCTAGCTGCTTGGCAATGGCTACCTTTTCTCGAATGGAAAAATTAACACCCGGGGTCTGCTCACCGTCTCGCAAGCTCGTGTCAAGAAATTCAACTTTAGTCATGAATTCGCTCCTTTTCTGAAAGTTGTAAAATAAAAAACATCTCGCGACCAAGCGAGATGTTTGAGCATGCCCGCTTGGTAAGCCAAACAGGACTAATGCTTTCGCACTAGCCCGAGTAAATCAACAACAAGTTAAATGATTGAGACTTGATTGTAGACATGTTTAGCTTGCTCCTTCGATGTTATTACTTAGCATTTTATCACAGTAAAAAATAGATGTCAATGAAAAATCGAACTTTTCTGAAAATTTCGGCAGCTTGCTTGAACTAAAATCGCTGTCAAGACTAGTCAGACCTGGCTCTTAATCCTGGCGAGCCTCTTCCAAAATTTTTGAGATTTTGGTATTGATAAGATCAATAGCAACGAGGTTGCTGACCCCTTCAGGGATAATCACATCCGCATAGCGCTTGGTCGGCTCGATAAACTGGTGGTACATAGGTTTCACTACGCCTAGATACTGCTCAATCACACTATCGAGGCTCCGCCCCCGCTCCTCCATATCCCGCTTAATCCGACGGATGATCCGAACATCATCATCTGTGTCCACAAAGATTTTAATGTCCATGAGCTCCCGTAACCGCTTGTCCTCCAAGACCAAAATTCCCTCTACAATAAAGACATCCTGGGGCTCCTGCCGATAGGTCTTGTCACTTCTGGTATGGGCCGTATAGTCATAGGTCGGAATGTCCACTGGCCGCCCCGCCAAAAGTTCCTTGATTTGCTCAATCATCAAATCCGTCTCAAAGGCAAAGGGATGGTCATAGTTGGTCTTAATCCGCTCCTCAAAGGTCAGATGGGACTGGTCCTTATAGTAGGAATCATGCTCAATCATGGCAATTTTTTCATTAGGAAAATTAGATAAAATCGCTCGAGACACACTGGTTTTTCCACCACCAGAGCCACCTGTTACGCCAATAATAATCGGTCTATTTTGCATCGTTTTCTCCATTATGTATTATCTTATCTATTTTACCCTAAATTAGCAAATATTGCTACTAGTCTTTTTAGAGATTTGGCCTAAATCATGTTATAATAAAGGAAGCGAGGCCTGACCCGATCCAAGGCAGGTCCAAGACAACCAGAAACCTTCCCCTTAGAAAAGAGGTAAAGATGCTTCAACTAGGAATTATCGGGACTAGTTTTATTTCCCACGAATTTATCAAGGCAGCAAAGCTCAGCCAAAAATATAGTTTACGGGCGGTTTATTCCCGCACGCTGACTAGCGCTGAACGCTTTGTTCAAAATTATGGTCCAATCGCCATCTATACCGAAATGGTCGAATTTCTCTCTAGTGATATGGACATTGTCTATATCGCCAGCCCCAATTCGCTCCACTTCAATCAAGCCAAGGTAGCCATTTTGGCCCGCAAACATGTGATTATCGAAAAACCAGCCGTATCTCGGCCAGAAGAATGGCAGGAACTGGTTAAATTAGCTGAGGAGCACCAGGTCTACCTCTTTGAGGCCGCCCGCAATTATCACGAAAAGGCCTGGGAGAAAATTGCTGCCTTCCTCAAAAATCAGACCCTTTTGGGAGCCCATTTCACCTATGCCAAATACTCCTCAAAAATGCCAGCCCTACTAGCAGGTCAAGAGCCCAATGTCTTTTCTGCCAAGTACGCTGGTGGAGCCTTAATGGATCTTGGAATCTATCCCATCTATGCCGCCATCAAGTTATTCGGAGCACCTCTTGAAGCCCACTACCAGGCCCAGCAACTGCCCAATAGCATCGACTTGAATGGAGCAGGCCAGCTGACTTATCCAGGCTTTCAAGTCCATTTTCAAACAGGAAAAAATATCAATAGTTTTCTGCCAGCAGAAATCTATACCAACCAAGGGACCTTAAGCCTCAATTCTATTGAAGAGGTTGGCTCTGCTATTTTTAAAGACCTAGATGGGCAAGAAAAAGAAATCCCACTAGAGCCAGCCAGCCACCCCATGCTAGAAGAGGCCCGCTATTTCGCCCGGGTCATCGAAGGCAAGGACCCGGCTGACTATCAAGAAGCACTAACAGCTGCTAGCCTTGTCCACCAAACCTTATTTAAACTCCGCCAGGACGCTGGCATTCACTTCGAGGGAGACACAGATGACCATAAAAGATAAACTACCCTTGCCTTGGCAAGAAGAATTAGAAAAACTAGGCTTTGAAAAGCTAAGTCCCATCCAGGAAGCAGCCTTTACTCCGATTATGGAAGGAGAGAACCTTTTGGGGGTCAGTCCAACAGGGACGGGTAAAACCCTGGCCTATCTCTTTCCCAGCCTTCTAAAGCTCCAAGCTAGAAAGGCCCAACAACTCCTGATTTTGGCCCCTAATACCGAGCTAGCTGGACAAATCTTTGAGGTCGTGAAAGATTGGGCTGGCTTGCTCGAGCTGCAAAGCCAACTCTTTATTTCCGGCTCCAGTCAAAAAAGGCAGATTGAACGTCTGAAAAAAGGTCCGGAAATCCTAATCGGAACACCTGGCCGAATTTTTGAATTGGTCAAGCTAAAAAAGATTAAAATGATGCAAGTCAATACCATTATCCTGGATGAATTTGACCAATTATTGGAAGACTCCCACTATCATTTCGTTGACAAGATTATCCACTATGTTCCTAGAAACCAACAACTGATTTACATGAGCGCTACGACCAAGTTTGACCAAGCCAAGCTAGCAGCAGGAACCCAGCGGATTGAGATAAATAATCAAGCCATGGATCAAATCAAGCACTACTATCTCCAAGTCAGCAAACGAGATAAGGTGGAACTCCTTAGAAAATTGAGCAATATCCCCGACTTTAGGGGGCTGGTCTTTTTCAATTCCCTTTCTGACCTAGGCAATGCTGAGGAGAAGCTCCAATACCGAGGGGCTGATGCTTTTTCATTAGCTAGCGATGTCAATGTCAAGTTTCGTAAGGTCCTTCTGGATAAGTTTAAGGACCACCAGCTAACCCTCCTACTAGCTACCGACTTAGTTGCTAGGGGAATTGATATTGACTCCTTAGAATGCGTCATTAACTACGAGGTCCCCAGGGATTTGGAAACCTATACCCATCGCTCGGGGCGGACAGGCCGAATGGGAAAGGAAGGAACTGTTATCACCCTGATTAGCCAAGCGCAGGACCTAAAAGACTTGAAGAAATACGCCCAGCCCCAAGAATTGATTTTAAAAAATCAAAAACTTTATCTGGCTTAAACTAATAACTAAAGGTCTTGCTTGGGCAGACCTGAAATAAAAAAGTAGTGAGAAAGTCTCCCATAAGGGCCTCTCACTACTTTTTTATTTTACTTAAAATTATATCCTTGTCTTTTAGCTTTGATCATCACAAAAAATGGCAAGAGCCCTAGGCTAGTCCAAGCCTCTTCCAGCTAGCTGGAAGCTCTCCTAGCAAGGCTTGAAAAAAGACCCCCTCCTCTTTCTGGGAACTGCCCGACAAGTAGGATTGGGTCTCTGATTGTTTTTTTCTGATGTTCCTAAAAACTAGGGAGCATTGTAGTAGACCTGGTGGCCTTCTAGTTGCTGATTCATCAGCTCAGATACGGTTACTAGACTATAACCATTCTTTTGTAGGTAGTCAAGCACAGTTGGCAGAGCATCAATACTGGTCTGGTGAATATCGTGCATCAGGATAATCGAGCCCTCCTTGACCTGCTTTTTGACCTGGTCTAAAATGGCCTCTGTCTTATGGGATTGCCAATCCAGGCTATCGACACTCCAGAGGATAAAGGATAGGTCTATTCCTGCGCACAAGGCTCCTGTAAATTCTCCATAAGGAGGGCGCAGTAGGCGCGGTCTTTGACCGGTAACTGCTGCAAGGGCGGCCTGGGTATCCTCAATCTCCTTTTGCGCCTGAGCTAGGCTAAGGGTCGGTAGGCGAGGATGGCTCCAAGTGTGATTACCGATTTCATGGCCCTCCTTTTGGACCCGCTTAATCAGATTCTCATTGCCTGCAATATGCTGTCCCAGCATAAAGAAGGTTGCTTTGGCCTTATATTTGGCCAGAATATCCAAGGCCTGGGGAGTGGTCTTAGGGTCAGGACCATCATCAAAGGTCAAGGCCACCAATTTTTTCTTCTTATTGGCCTGGTATTGCTGGTAGGCTTTTAGGTCCTCATCCTTAAGGTAACTTTCATCAATAAGGTCATAAAACTTGCCTAGAGGCAGGACCGACTCGCCTAGCTTGGTCTTATTCGTTGGTAAAAAGATTTTAAAAAGTCCCTCCTCATAGCGAAACTTCCATTGGCTCAGGTCCTGCTTGGCTAGCTCTTCCACCAAGTTCTGACTGTCTGACTCAGCCTGTCCTTGGGCCAAAAGTCCCTCCTCAATCGAAGCCAAAAAGACTTGCTTAGCTCCCTCTGAATCTTTGAAGAGCTGATTTAAGGTTAAGACTTCCCCGTTTTTTCTTAGGTAGAGATGCCCCAGCTGGAGATTCTTGACTGGACTCAGCTGATGGTCCAGGACGGTCCTCTCACTTTTTTCAAGCTCTACCAAGTCAATACCAGCTAGACTAGTAGAGCTAGTCTGACTAGTGTAAAAAAGTAGGCGCTTTAAGGGCTTCTGGTCTTGGCCCTGGTTCGCATTTTTCCAGTCGGCATCCATCTGATCGGCTATGGCAGAAATCACCTGACCATTAAGACGAGGATAGTAGGCAACAATCAAGGACTGACCCTTCTTGGTCTCCTTTCTTTCAACCTCTCCCTTATTGTGTTTCTGGTCCATCTGCTGGAGACTGGAGGTAATTTCCTGCTTGAGCTCTTGTTCTGCTCGCCAATCTAAAAATCGGAAAATCCCCCAGGCCAGACAGCCCAAGAAGATAAAAAGTGAACACACTAGCAAAATAATCTTTTTTTTCATGTCTAATATTATAACAAAATTTTATGTGAAATTCCTAACAATCCTTAAAAAATTTAAAAAAATTAGACCTTGCATAGCTGATAAAAATAAAGTAAAAAAAGAGAAATCTTATCAAAAAAAGCGAGACAGAAGGTCTTCTGTCTCGCTCTTCTATCCTATAAGGACTTGTCGCGAATAACCTCAACCTTGTAACCGTCTGGATCCTTGACAAAATAGTAATTTGGCGGATTACCAGGAAGCCCTTTAGGCTCTGTCACTTCATAGCCAGCCTGGCTGTGCTCCTTGTGCAAGGCTTCCAAGTCCGGTGTACTGAGGGCTACATGGGCAAAACCATCTCCGATTATATAAGGACCATGGTCATAATTATAGGTCAACTCTAATTCGTAATCGTCACCCTCTAAGCCCAAGTAAACAATGGTAAACTTGTGCTCTGGAAAGTCCTTGCGCCGTAATTCCTTAAAGCCAAAAGCCTCTTCATAAAATTTGATGGATGCTTCCAAGTTTTCTACCCGTAAGCAAGTGTGCAACATTTTACTAGCCATATAGCCACCTCTTTCTTATTTTCTACTAGTATACCATAAAAACAATCATATATGAAAAGAAGATGGAGTTCAATAATTCCACCTTCCTTTTTCTAATTTCAGCGCAGTAATTGAGTGCTTTCCAGATATCTATACTATATAAACTGGAAAGGTACTCAATCTTGCGGGGCTCTCACTAGCAAGTCAAAATATGACTTCTGTTCGGCCACCTATTTACCAAGCTTAGCCTTAGCTGCTTCTGCAAGTGCTGTGAAAGCTGCTGCATCGTTAACAGCAAGGTCAGCAAGCATTTTGCGATTCACTTCGATTTCAGCTAATTTCAAACCATGCATCAATTGTGAGTATGAAAGTCCGTTCATACGAGCTGCCGCATTGATACGTGTAATCCACAATTTGCGGAAGTCACGTTTCTTTTGACGACGGTCACGGTATGCATAGTAGTAAGAGTTCATTACTTGCTCTTTTGCAGTACGGAACAAGATATGTTTTGCTCCATAGTAACCTTTAGCTAATTTTAAAATACGTTTACGACGTTTGCGTGATACGACGCCACCTTTAACACGTGCCATTTATATTTCCTCCAATAATTTCCTAGAATTCTTGTCTTACTTAAGACCTGTAAGCATTGCTTTGATACGTTTGAAATCTCCAGCAGATACCATGGTTGCTTTACGAAGATGACGACGTTGTTTCTTAGTTTTTCCGTGGAAACGGTGAGAAGTGTAAGCACGGAAACGCTTAAGGCCACCAGAACCTGTACGTTTAAAACGTTTAGCTGATGCGCGGTGTGTTTTTTGTTTTGGCATGATATGTTCTCCTTTTTCTAACTTTTGACAATTATTTCTTGTCTGGAATCGGTGCTAACTGCATAAACATCTGACGTCCATCCATCTTAGCCCTTTGCTCAATAATGGCGATATCTTGAGTTGCCTGAGCAAAATCAGCTAATACCTTAGCTCCAATTTCCTTGTGGGTAATCATCCGTCCCTTGAAACGAATGGAAACCTTAACCTTATTTCCCTTTTCCAGGAATTTACGTGCATTGCGAAGCTTGGTTTCAAAGTCACCCTTGTCGATGGTTGGACTTAGGCGGACTTCCTTAATCGTGATAACGCTTTGTTTTTTACGTTGTTCCTTTTGCTTCTTCTGATACTCAAACTTGAACTTGCCATAGTCCATGATTTTAGCAACAGGCGGTTTAGCTTGTGGTTGGATAAGAACCAAATCCACATTAGCATCGTCAGCAATTGCTTGCGCTTCGCTAAGGGGTTTGATACCTAACTGCTCACCCTCAAGACCGATTAAACGAACTTCACGAACACGAATTTCATCATTGATGAATAAGTCTTGTTTTGCGATGGTTTTCACCTCTTTTTCCTTATTCGAGAAAAACAAAGTGTGGGCTCGCTAACGCAAACCCACACTACCTGATAGTATTTCATCTCTGAAACTTCATCCTGTAGAGCCAGACAACGTTAGTCGCAAGGCGAGAAGCTCTCACTTCTGCTTTTCTCAACCATTATAGAATACCAATTTTCTTTGTTCCTGTCAAGGACTTTGCGAGAAAAATTAAAGAAATATCCAAAAACTTCCGTCAGGTCCAGCTAACTTCTAGAGCGAATAGCCTGATCCTGCAAGTCCAGCAGGTGGTCTCTAAGGGCAGGATTGACAGCATGGATATAAAGCCCCTTAACCCCTCGCTTCATCAGAACATTCAAGGAGTTTAAGATAATCCGCTCCCGCTGCCTTCTCTCCTCTTCTGGATTCAAGTCCGTCATTCCTTGAAAGGCGGCTGGATCTTGATAGAGCTCACTCTTTAGGACTAAACTCCCCTGCTTGGGGTCGTAAGCAATGGAAGGCCCTAAAAGGACACCTACATAGTTTAGGTCAAAGCCTTGGATTGTATAAATCGAACCTACCTCATCCAAGGTATCTGGTCTTTCAGCCCAGGTAGCATCCTCCTTCATCAAGGTCCAGGGTAGGGCCAAGCCTTGGGGATCTACCAGATAGCTAGCCCCATCAGGCTTATAAGGATAGTCATAGGTAGCTACTATCCGCGATAAACCGACATCGCGATTACGATAGGCAATCAATCTCTTCAAATCCTCAGCTGATTTGACGATTTTAAAGTCAAATAGATTTTTCCCCGAATGATTCATGGGAATGGGCTCAATCTTGCGCTCCTTAACCAGGGTATCCACCCAGCGCCAGACTTCTTGAGAAGACCGCATCCGAATCTGATCTGTCAATTCAAAATCTCGGACTAAAACATCCTGATCCTGACCTAAGGAGGCTAAAAAACTCTTGCTATCCCAATGGCTCTGAAGCCTCAATAGCTGATACTCATCATAAATACAGACCAGCATCCTTGTTCTTGACAGGATATCACTTAACTGGGTCTTGGACCGGCCTGTGGCCAGCAGTAAATGGGCCTCATCAACCAGGACCAAATCAGTCTCTTTTACCTGGGCGATAAACTGTTCCGGTTCAAGAATCTGCTCCTCTTTCAAGGAGGTCAGCCGCTGGCTGAGGGCATGGTAGGTCTTGAGGACCTCCTGATGATTGACTAGGAGATAGGAGGACTTGGTCGTCATTTCCTGCAGACTAGAAAACAAACTAGACAAGAGGACACTCTTACCTGTCCCAGCCTCCCCCCTAATAAAGACCAAAACTCTTTTTTCCTCTTTAAGTAGGTCTTGATAGCTAGTTATCAACTCCTCTTTTATGGCTGCCTGGTCGAGAGACAGGTCATGATAGGGGGATAATTTAAAGAGGGCCCTATTTTCAATTTCTTGGGCACCCTGCTTGACAAAACCAGCTTCTAGTAGAGCCTCCCACAAATCCCGGAAAAGCTCCTTTTGGTAGTAGGTCTGCTGATAATAACGATGCTGGATTCTGGTGCGACTAGTCGTCAGGTTATCCAAGATAAAGCCCTCATCAGCCAACAAATAGTTAAGTAGCTTGCCCTCAATCGTATAGAGGGCTGATTGGTGCAGGTGTTCATGGCTCATCAAGAGCAGCCTCTCATAGTGACCCTTCCTTAAATGCTGCAACAAGTCATGCTGAATCTGTACAGTCTCCCCAAGGAAGGCATGTCTATTTGACTGGCTATACAAAAGGTAAAGAACTGGGTACTGGATCACCCTTTCTCCCAGTAAATTTTCAATATTTTCAGCCTTCAAGTCCATCACTTGAAGCTGCCATTTGGGTTTTCGGATCATAACTATTCCTCCAAAGAGCCATCAAAAATTAGCTAAAAGACCAGAAGGGGCTAGCCCTAGCTAAGGAGATTTTCCCTGTCTACTAACTCTTTAAAGCTAGCAAATAAGCCCCAGGCCAAGGCCTGAGGGCTTATAGGTCAAGAAAATCAAACTTTTCTCTAAGTGAAAAAACTAGACTCAAGCAAGACTAGGTCTTACCAAGTCTAAAAATATCATTTTGATTTTCCGAGACTATGCTTATCCCTCTTCAATCAAGGCTTTGGCCTTATTTTCTATAAAGGCAACCACTTCTTCGATGCCTACTCCTGTAGTATCAAAGGTCAGGGAGTCTGCTGCTGCTTTCAAAGGTGAGACTGCCCGGTGGCTATCCTTATAGTCCCGCTCTGCAATCTCTTTTTTCAGGGTTTCAAAGTCTGTCTCAATCCCCTTGGAGAGATTTTCCTTATAACGCCTTTGTGCCCTTTCTTCGACCGAGGCAATCAAGAAAATTTTCAACTGGGCCTCAGGCAGAACAACTGTTCCAATATCGCGACCGTCCATGACAATCCCTCCCTGGCCGGCAATCCTTTGCTGGAGAGCTACTAGCTGCTCACGAACCTCAGCAATAGCAGCCAACCAAGAAACGTTATTGGTTACTTCATTTTCACGAATAGCATGGGTCACATCCACATCTCCGACGAAGACTAGCTGCTCTCCTGCCTCACTACGACCAAAACCAATCGGGTGCTCCTCTAAGAGCTCGATGATTTCCCGGCTATCCTCGGCTGTCAACTGGTGCTTGAGCGCCAAATAGGTGGCAGCCCGATACATAGCTCCTGTATCCAGGTAAATATAGCCAAGGTCCTTGGCCACAATCTTGGCCACTGTACTCTTACCACTCGAGGCTGGGCCATCAATAGCGATTTGAATTTCTTTCATAAGCAGACTCCTATTGAATCTTTACCACATCACCAGGATTGGCATACCAATAGCCCTGAGTCATGTGCTGAGGATTGAGCTGTTCTAGCTGGGCAATCGAGATTCCTGCACGCGCAGCAATGGCCGCCTCTCCCTCACCTGCCTGGACAGTTAGGGTCCCTTCAGAAGACTCGGTCGTCTCCCCACTAGAGGCAACGGGCTCTGCTGACGAACTCTCGGTCGTTTGAGCTGGAGCATTGGCATTGTAAAAACCTTCTGTCTGGGCCTTCTTGCTACTGCCCCCTGTTGATAAGTAGGTCAAAGCAACGATAATCGTAATGACCATAATAAAGAAAATGACTGCTAAAATGGTCAGGACACGATTGGCCCAGACACCGTTAAATTTCTTACTTCTCTCCAATTCCTTTTCTCCCTTATCGTAGATATCTTCCTTCCATGGTTCCTTTGCCATGACTTCCTCCTTGTGTTTTTTCTAAAATCTTATTACAATATACTTATGAAAGTAAAACTAATTCCCGAAAGATGTATTGCCTGCGGGCTCTGCCAAACCTATTCTGAACTCTTTGACTATCATGATAATGGCATTGTCAAATTTGCCCAGGATGAAGACCAAGTTCTTGAAAAAGAAGTGGAAATGGATCCGGCAATCCTAGAAGCCATTAAAAACTGTCCAACTAGAGCTCTCTTAAAGGACTAACTATCCTTGTCTCCATAATAGGTGGCAAAATAATCAATATGAAGTAAATTATCCACCAGTTCGACCTCCCCTTGAAAGTAGTCATTACGGGCCAGGTCATTGACAAAGTATTTCTTGGGCCACTTTCTCATACAGAAGGTTCGGCCCTTTGTTTTTCCATTAAAAAATAAGGTAATTGAGGTCTTGGTCACTTCCACCTTGCGGATACTGGCAATCTCAATCTTTGAAGGTGTAAAAGGATTGGCTGTAATGATGCGCAAAATCCCATTATCATAAATAGTAAAATACCGATGGACTCCAATTCCTAGCAAGAGCATGAATAAAAAGAAGAAGGATAAGACCAAGATAGGTACATCCGAACTCTCATACATGAGGGCTAGGCCAACAAAAATCGGAATGACAGATAAAGACCAGTAAATGACTAAGATAGATACATCTGGTTGCCAGTGATAACGTAGCTGACCAAAAATCTTTATCATCGCTACACCTCCTCTATCTAGTTTAGCATAAAAAAGAGAAAAATAGAATAGGAAACCTATTCTATTTTAATTATTTACAAGCTTAAAGAAATTCTTGGATAAGTAGCCTCGACCACTAACTATGTCGTATTCGACCAGTTTTAAATCTTCAGCCACTTCCCTTGCTTCTGGGCTAAATTCTGACTGTGCTTTGTCGACACTAGCCTTATGGAGAACTTCTGTCAACAGGGCATAGTAAGGAGAAACCTTAGAATTTGTCTGCTCCAAAACCAAGGCCGAAAAGTCACTCGAATTGACCACTGGATAGTCCAACTTAGGCCGTTCATAATTACTCCAAATAAAGTAGTCTGTCAGATATTGACTATCTGGATTATTGAGAAAGGCCGAACTTGGGTAGAGACCTGGTAGGTGATCGCCATAAAAGACAACAGTGATTTTTTTATCTATCTTGGATAAATTTTCGAGTAAGTCTTTGGTAGCCAAATCAGTTTGATATAAAAGACGACTATAAAAAGTTAATTTAGAATTTTGATCCGAAGTGAAATCATCAGCACTCCCTTCTAAATTTTCTGGATTATCCTCTAGCCATGGCGCATGATTCTGCATCGTCATTACAGAGAAAAACTGACTTCTTCCCTTATCAATATTATCTAAAATCAACCTATAAGTAGAGGCATCACTTGGACTGATTCCCTCGTTTTGAACATCTATATTTTTGGTATCTGTAGATATAAAACGATCAAATTTTAAATAATCATAAACATAATTTCGAGAATAGTTAGATGGGTTGGCTAAGTGAATTGCTATGCGATCCTTTGACTTAAACAGATTACTAATAGTTGGTACATATTTCATCTTAGGAAAAACTTCAGTATATAAGACCGAAACACTTTGTGACATATTATAAAAAGGAAGACCAGTCAAAGTTTGAAATTCCATGTTAGCTGTTCCGCCACCATAACCGTCAGACTTCATCAAACCACTAGTAGCCTGTTCCTTAATTTGGTGAATATTAGGAATAGGGTCTTGTGTCAATTCTACTCCCTCAACTCGCGCAGGATCTGAAAAACTTTCACTAAGGACATAGATAACTGTTTGCTCATTAAGAAATTCTGAACGATTCTGATTGATTTCTTGGGATAATTTCAGATACTTCTCTTCGATTTCTTTTATTCTCTTCTGACTGTAATTATCAGGTCTTTCCATCACTTCGGTAGTCATCTGATTAATCCAAACAAAAGCTAAAGAACGATAGCGAGCATTGCTTGCATTTCCTAACCAAGTAATATCTTGAAAATTATTCAAAACAGATACTATTGGTATATTGTCGCTTATTTTTCCATCTTTTTTGTCTAAGAAGAGACCAAATAGACTACTAAAAATAAAAGCAATTATTACTAGACAAGTAATGCGCATTTTAACAGAAGTAATTATTTTACCTACAAATAAGAAGCGTTTAAGAACGAAGAATAAGATAAATAACAAGACTAACGCTACTGTCGTATACCAGATAAAGGATGAATCGATATAACCTAAAAGTGAATCTGCTTTGAAAATCCAAGAAAGATCGCTGGGTAGAATCGGTTCTCCTCGCATATTATACTTAATTGAATTTGCATAGGTGAATATACCACCAATAACTAAAATAAGGTTCGTAGCAATCCAAAATTGATTGATTATCAAGTAAATTGTCAAAAATAATAAAAATAAAACAATAATTTGAAAACTCATTGCTCCTGGCAAAATTGGATAGCGCTCTAAGAAAGGTACTCCTTTTCCCATACTCAATTGAATACTAAAATTGAAAACCAAGGCTAAGAAAAGGCTGGTGCTAATTGCTAATAGATAACTGGAGCGATTTTTGACAAAATCCCTTGCTCCTTTAACTAGAAAATAACTAATTCCTGTCCAGAGAAAAGAAATATAAAGAATGATTCCTGTAACTAGAAAAAAGTGATTGTTTCCATAAGACGACGATGGAGTAATTCGGTGATTTAACTGTAAAAATAATTCTGTATTGGCTACTACTCCTCTCATATTTCTATTTGTCAAGATTAAAGTCAATAGAATCTGTGATAAAAAGAAATAGTCGATTCCTTCGTTAAAAACCAGCTGAGGAGCTTTATTCGCTAGAAATTTTACCTTCGTACGCAGATAATAGATTAAAACTGCTAATATTCCTACCAGAGCCAAAGTAAATAACACCTGCTCTTGAAAGATTCCTGCTTTAGAAAAATTCCATAACTTATATTTATTATTGTTAATATTCAAAGTCATATCAATGAAATAAGCCACACAACAATAAGCAATATACATTAACAATAATTTAATAAGAAATTTCCAATGAAATTTAAAATAAGAAAAGATAAAAGCAAGAACCAGAATAGCAGCATAATAAATAAGCTGACTGACTAGTAAGAAAGTCTTAACATTTTCCACTGGTTTTTGATAACTAATAACCAAGGAATGGAGCAAAAAATGATTGATTAACAAAAACAAGAAAGTTGTAACAAGAACAACTGGCGACAACTTTTTCAAAAATTTTTTCATGATTTCACCTTTTGCGCTAGGCGTTTGAAAATATACTTGACAGCTCTCGCTGGACCAATAATAATATACTTCAAGGCTCCCTTGATTCCACCCATATGATTAAAATCAACATAGGTATGCGGTTGCAAATCTTCTCGATTATTTAACAGTTTATTATCAATAAAAGGAGTAAGCACTTCTTGGCTCGGAGCAATTCTAAAGTCATAGTTTTTCGCCCAAGAAATATAAATCAAGAGCCGCTCAATCGCATGCAAGATAGAATTTTGAGGAAGAGGCTCTGCCGGAACATCAGCATCCGTCAAATCCAGGTCAAAGAGTGGTTGCAAAGAATCATATTTAAACCAAATATAGGTTCCATAGCTCATGACAAAAGTATTGAAGCTTTTGAAGTCGATCGGTTTAGATAAATTCATCTTTTGCCACAAGTCGTTCATCTCTGGAGCAATCAAAGCCTCATTCCAAGCAACAACGATTTTATTATAACGAAAGAAGGTCGGAATATCAGCAATGACTAAACCCAAATCTTCATTTTCTTGCAGATTAGCGATGATTTGATCCGCCGGCTTAACTAGCATATCAATCAACTCTTTGCGCCAAGACTCGCCTGCCCAAAAATCAGCTTCCTTAGATTTTTTAGTATGGAAGTGCCCGATATAATCGTACTGAGCGAGTTGCTTCTTGAGCTTGAGCATAGGGAGAACATCTCGACCGATATTTCCCGTGACAAAAATCTGAGACTGAGCCTGGCGCTGATCCAAAATAGCCTCAATAGCTGTGACTTTTTCATCCCGATCCGTCGTGATATAAAGATCGTAAGGAAAATGGAATTGCTCAAAAGCCTCCAAAAATTCCTCCAGCAAATCCTCATAGAAAACATGAAGATGAACAGCAATCTTGCTAGCCGATGAGGGGGGAGCTACCGCCGCTTTCAAATACTTGCTACCTAGCAGATAAGGGTAGTCAGGATAGTCAATCTTAGACATGTGCGAAACAATTAAATCAATCGGATAGTCCGTACGCCGCTCAATTTCCTTCAAAATATAAGGGGTCACACTTTGATTGGCACCAATGGTCTTCACCTTGATAAAAGGAACCTTATATCGCAAGATTGCTGTAGGATTATAGTAAGAAAAATCTGGATGCAGCATACCGCTATCATCTTCTTCAACTGTATTAAAAACAGTTCGGTATTTGAAGCCGGCATCAAGTAAGGACGTTGTGATATTGGTTTCATACTGGTCAATGACATCTTGAACATTGATAAAATTTTGGACATTGAGCCAAAAATTTTGAAAAGCCTCAGATACCACAACTTCACGTGAGAAAGACATATAGTAGCTTTGAATATGCTCTTGAAATTGCTTGGTTTTACGAAAATTGGTCATGCCCCAAAAATCAACATTGGCATCACTTTCAAAACTATTGTAGATCTCTTTCATATCCCAGAGGGGACCAAAACAGGTGTCATTCATAAGGGTAACGGAATCATAAGACTTGAGATTTTCAAAGCCCACATGAGTCATTCCGTCACGCCAAGCTGCAAAGTCAAAACCAACATTTTCACGCGCGATAAAATCATCAATTAAGTGAGTCTGCGTCAATTTTTCTTTATCTGTTTGATTGAGTTCACTGTTAGAAATAAAAATAATCTTGGAAAATAGTGGTCGCATGTGCTCTAACTGATAGAGGACATGACTGCTAATAGAATTCCATTTATTAAAGTGAACATAGAAAAGCAATCTTTTCATCTTATTTCCTTTTTCTGAATAAATTTATAAATTTGCTAGGAATCGTCCAGCGTCTGGAATGTGTCACCGAGTTATAACGAACAACCATTTCTTCTAGTTGGGCTTGCAATTCTTGATTACGCTGCTGCAAATGCTCGCATTGAACTTTATAAATCGTTAATTCCTCAGCCTTAGGACCAAGCTCTAGCAACTTTCTCCCTAAAACATCACCGATGTAATTCAACTTGGTCACATCGTCAACATTCATCATTTGATAGTGCAAAGTCAACTCTTTCCCATGATAGTCCTTGATTTCATAAAAAAGCTGCGGGTCAGGTTGCGGGAAAAAATAGTCATTTTGAAACTGAAAGCCATTTAAATCGTAAGGAAGAATTTCCGTATTGTGCTCCTTATCAATCAAGGCAACTTTGGAGTAAAAACTGGGAATTTCCGACAAGTCAATCCGAATCCTTGTCACATCTGGACTCAGCTTGAATGTAATGGTGTCCTCTGCTTCCAAAGTCTTTCGTAAAATATCTTCCTGACTGAAAACGCCGTCTGCTGCTGCAAAATAAATCGTCACCGTCTGACTGCCGATTTGAGAAACTGAGGTTATAGGCTTAGACAATTCAAGCTCATAGTCATTATTACGGCGCAAAAGAATTTTTGTCATTTCCTTAAAATCGCTTTGAGGATACTTCTCAACGTAATCCAACTGGGTATCCAATAAACGATTGAAACGATAGGTCAGTGCATCAAAATCTTTGGGACGCGAATCCGAGCCTTCATTGATACGATAAGCGACCATAGGCTCTGGCAAATAGGTCAGCTCGGTTCTTTGAAACAAGTCCATCTGCAGATTAAAAGTGTCGTCAGACGTCGTCAAATCAAGCTCTGTATTGACCTCTAACATCAGCTCACGTTCAATCAACCACGTTGAAGCCATGGTGAAGCCCCTTGTCGCAAGCATCTTTTCATAGGTATCTGCTAATGGAATAACATCCTTTTCAAAGCCCGCTTGTGCTTTGAGAACACCGTCCTGATTATAAACATCGAAATCACAATTTGACCACCTAGACTGGGGATTTTGCTCCAAAGCCTCAATTTGCTTCTGCAACTTCAAAGGATCTAGCCAGAAATCATCACCGTCACAACGAGCAATATAATCACCTTGCGCCTCTTGACAAATCCGAACCCAAGTTTTAGAAATCCCTTGATTGCTTTCATTATAAAAACTACGAATTTTATCAGGATAACGCTCTGCATAGTCTGCTAGAATTTGTGGCGACTGGTCGCTTGACGCGTCATCCACCAAGAGAATTTCTACCGCAAAAGTCGTTTGTTGACTTAGAAAGCTCTCAATCGCCTGCGCAATCCAAGGTCCTTTATTATAAACGGTGCAAATGATCGATACAAGAGGTTTTGTCTCCATATCAATATCCTTTCATCAATCATCAAAGGCCAAAGCCATAAGAAAGCTAGAACTCTCTAGTGAAAATTCCATTTCCCATTTCGCTGAATAAGTCCGCTAGCTGAATCTAGAGCTGACAAGTCGTTGAGCTTGATGTCTTTTCGACTAACCATAATAATTGGCGTTTGCTCAACATTAGAGAAGGCTAACATTTTGCCCTTCTTATCACGAACGGTCACTTCTAGCTTCATCTTAATATTATTGACACTAGGAATAGTACAGTGATAGGTGATTTTCTTATGTCCCTTGCCGCGGCAAGGCTCGTCCATAGAGTTGTCATTGTAAATCCAAATATTTCGGTCAATATCAGTCAAAGAAAGTGCGATGTAGGTTTCAGCATCTTCTAACGAGTCATAGTCAATCTCAAACTCAATCACATCGCCTGCGGTAATATCATTTGGCGTATTGAGTTTTATTTGAAGATTATCTACAAGTAAGATTTCTTCCTTCTCCTCAGCTTTTTTATCTTCAAGCTCTTCTTGTCGCACCAGAGGCACTGCATTATCAAAACTGTATTGATTGGCGACATTTTCAGGTTCACCATAAGCCTTGACCAGCCCATTTTCAACTAAAACCGCTCGGTTACAATATTTCTTGACAGCATTCATATCATGGGTGACAAGAATAGTCGTCTTGCCTGATTCCTTGCGTTCCATGAAATAGTCATTACATTTGCGCTGGAAAGCCTCATCTCCCACCGCCAGAACCTCATCAAGAATCAGAATATCTCCCTGGGCCTTGATGGCCACTGAAAAGGCCAGACGGACCTGCATTCCAGAAGAATAGTTTTTCAATTTCTGGTTCATAAATTCTTGAAGTTCGGCAAAATCGACAATATCATCATACATGGAGTCAATTTCATCTCGAGAAAAACCGAGTAAGGCTCCATTCATATAGACATTTTCCCGGCCAGTCAATTCTGGATTAAAGCCGACCCCCAGCTCGATAAAGGAGACCAACTTTCCATCAATTGTCACACGACCTTTTTCTGGCATGTAGATTTCAGAGATAATCTTCAAAAGTGTAGATTTTCCAGATCCATTTCGGCCAACAATTCCAAAAAAATCTCCTTTTTTCACTTCAAAGGAAATATCTTTGAGGACATGTTGCTCTTTATAGCCTTTAATTCCTTTAAAACGGTTGACCATGGCAGTTCGTAAACTATTAGTTGCTTCGGTTGGCAACTTAAAATACTTGCTGACATGTTCTACTTTTACTGCAATATCATTAGCTGTCATTAGAGAATCTCCGCAAATTTCTTAGCATTCTTATTGAAAACCACATATCCCACCACAAAAACGATAATCGGTAAAAGATAAGGGAATAAAACAATCAACTTGTTATTAACCATTTGCCAAATAGTCGTATTGGCAGGGTCGATGAGGAAATAACGCATATCCTGAATAATTTGAGCAATCGGATTCATCATCACAATTTTTGCTGCTATTGGATTTTTTTCAGCAATGAAACTAATTGGATAAATAATTGGTGTGGCATACATCCCAGCCTGCATAAAGACTTCCCAAATCTGAGACAAATCACGAAAACGAACAAAAAGTGTCGCCAAGATAAAAGCTAGTCCAGCAGCCATTAAAAAGAGCTCTATAAACAAAGGAACAATCCACAGAGCTGACCAAGTCAGCTGAACGCCGTTTAAAATAGCAAAAATTAGAACAACTACCAAGTTAATAGAAAAGTTAATCATAGCACCAGCTACTGCTGAAATAACGATAATATGTTTAGAAAAGTTTAACTTTCGTAACAAATCTCCCCGTGATACAATAGATACCATTCCCATAGAAGTCGCTTCAGAAAAGAAAGACCAGATGACATTGGCCAGTAGCAAGGCTACTGCAAAGTGAGGGACATCTCCTCCAATACGCAAGAAGCGGATAAAGACGATATACATAATTGTAAACAGGAGCAAGGGCTTCAAAATTGACCAGAGATAGCCAATAACTGATCCTTGGTAGCGTAATTTAAAGTCTGTTTTTATTAGTTCTTTTAATAAAATCCGATTTTTCTGACTAAAAAAGTCCATTATTTCTTCTCCTTATAGGCAAATTTGGTGAGAATCAGGAGGCTAAAAACCAGGGTATGAAAGGCCCGATTTTTCCGGTAACCATAATGGCGTAACCGGCGGTAGCGCTCCTTAAAAGGAAGCTCCATGATTGTCACAAAATTTTCAATCAAATCTCTCTTTTCTGCTGCAAGGGGCAGGGCCAGAAGATTTTTGGCCTGGACTTGACTCCTTGAAATCAAGTTCCAATACTTGGTAAATAATAGGTGGGGCCTCAGCCAATTATGGAGCCTTTTAGAAAGGGTCCTGGCTCCCAGAACATTGCTATCATGCTGGCGATAGAGTTCTCCTGGCTGATCTAGGTAGACCAACTGGCCGAAACTGGTCGCTAGTAAGGCCAGGTACCAGTCATGCATGAGGATGGGATAGGTCTCCTGACCTGTCCACAACTGAGCCAAGCTATGGTTAATCATGGACACACCGCCAGTCACCGTATTTTCAGTCAATTCTTGTAAAAGTTCGGTATTGGCATGCCCTGACTGGGCTCTTATCATACTTTCATGAACAACATTTAAGTCTTGGTCAACTACTTTTAAGTCTGTATAAATCAGAAGTGGTTGTTCGACCTTATACTCTGCAGCTGCTTCTAGCTGCATGGCTACTTTATCTGGCAACCAAACATCATCTTGGTCGCTGAAGAAATAATAGTCAGCCGCTTCAAAGTCTAGCAAGCGATGAAAGCTTTTGACAACTCCTAAATTGCCTTCTTCCGCCTCGTTGATAAAACGAATGCGCGAATCCTTGTCGACAAACTGCTCGATGATTTCTAAGGTTCTGTCACTAGAGCCATCGTCTCGAATCAGCAGTTTCCAGTCTGGAAAAGTTTGCTGCTGGATACTCTCTAACTGCTCCGCTAAAAATCTCTCACCATTATAGGTAGACATGAGAATATTGACTTTCATGATAAAAATAATTCCTCGTATTCACCCACAATTTTTTCCCAGGTGTAATTTTCTTTCATATTATTCTTGGCAGCTTGGCCGAGAGAGCTAAAGTCCTGCTCCTTATCTAGCCCTTCAATCAAATCCAATAAGCTATTGTCTGCCTTTTGCCAATAGTAGGCCGTTTCCTTAGCCACTTGTTGATTAAAGTCAACACCCAAAACCAGATTCAAATCTGTCTGGGCCAGGGCCTCCAAGAGACCCGGGTTGGTGCCCCCAACCTCGTGCCCATGAATATAGGCAAAGGCTTGATTCCGTAAATATTTCAACAATTCCTGATCATAGACCGTCCCAACGAACTTAATCCGCGAATCCTTGTCAAACTGTGTTTTTTGGCGTAATGCCTCAAAGTAGGGATTGCCCTCGTGATTACAGACAATCAGTAGGTCACGCTGACTCTTGGACTTGATAAACTGACTGATGGCAGTCTCATAGTTATTTTCCGGAACAAAACGGCCAACAATCAGGTAGTAGCCCTTTTCCTTGCTGGACCACTGCTCAAAAAAGGAACGAACCTTCTCATCTTGCCGAGATAGGCTAGAGAGATTCAAGTCTGTCCCATAAGCTAAAAAGCTGGTCCTAGCCCAAGGATAGGCCTTTTGGATGTAACTTTCAATCCCTATATTATCCGCAATAATCAAGTCAGCGTATTTGGTCATCATTTTTTCAGAATACTTGAGATAGACTTGTACATAAGCTGGCCACTTGGCCCGCTTCCACTCTAGACCGTCCGGATTGACCAAGCACCGCCCTCCTAATTTTTGAATTTTTCTGATAAAAGGGGCGATAAAGGCTCCAATCGTATTTCCTAAAATATAAAAAATCGGGCGCTCTATCTGCTGCTCTTTGACCAACTTGAGGCCATAGTTAATAGCCATCATATCATAGGCAATAACTCGAGCTGGACCAAGCTTGGGTGCCTTAATCGTAAAACAATCCGCTCCCTTATAATCAAAGTGCTGGTAGGCTTGGTCCTCTGACAGACAAGCTACATGGTACTTGATTTGAGGCGATATTTGCCCTTCAACTATTTTTTCTACAAAGGTTTCAAAACCACCATATTTTGCAGGAAGTCCCCGACTTCCAATGATGAATACATGCTGCATGATTTTCCTCAATTCAAGATTTTACAATCCATTCTATTATACCATTTTATAGCGAAGTTTGCAGGAAAAAAGGAGGCTAGTCAAAACTAGCCTCCTTATTACTATTTCTTTTCTTGACGATAAAATTCTTTCAGGGCGTCCTGCCATGTTGGGATAACAAAACCAGTTGCCTTGGCCTTCTTCAAGCTCATGGTTGAGTTGAAAGGACGCTTAGCCTTGGCTGGAAATTTGCTAGAGTCTACTGGTAAGACTTCTACATCTGTATCTTTCAGAATTTCTACTGCAAAATCATACCAGGTGGTATCTTCTTCAGCATCATTGGACAGGTGATAGTAACCAAATTCTTTTTGATTTTCGGCCAAGTAGGTCATAAACTCTGCCAGAGTCCGGGTCCAGGTTGGTCGACCATGCTGGTCATTAACCACGGTCAAGGTTGGATGACTTTTAGCTAGGTTTTGCATGGTAAAGACAAAGTTCTTACCATAGTTACCAAAGACCCAGGCTGTCCGAATAATGTAGTAACGGCTAGAGTATTTCTCAACCAGCTCTTCACCCAAGCGTTTGGTCCGACCATATTCGGTCTGGGGAGCAGGAAGATCATCCACTTCCCATTCCTCTCCGACTGGTTTTTCTCCGTCAAAGACATAGTCAGTAGAGATATAAACTAGGGTTGCCCCATGCTTTTCAGCAGCTTTGGCAACATTTTCTGTCCCAACTACATTGATGGCATAGTCTAAGTCCTTACCTTCATCTTCTGCTGCGTCGACAGCTGTATAGGCGGCACAGTGATAGACCAGGGTCGGCTTAATCTCAGCAAAGACCTGCTCAACCATTTGGCTATCTGTAATGTCCATTTCTGCCACATCAACAGCCACATATTCCTCATTGCGTTCATCCAAAAGGTGACGTAGTTCTGTACCGAGCTGTCCCTTACTACCTGTAATTAAAATCATAGAATTCTCCTACTCTAAAGCAGCAAAATATTTTGCTTTCTTTAATTTTGCTAAAAATATTATAACAAAAAAAGCGAAAAAAATCCGCTTTTCCTTCTTTTAAAATTCTAATCTACTGATTGTTAAACTTCAAATAAAATTCATATCTAGTCTATATTTAAGGTGTGAGGGAACTATTAGTAAAAACTTCCTATCGTGAAGAAAATTACCGCAATAATTCCTAGCATACCGATTTTAAAGACAAAGTTATCATTCAACTTCTTTTTTAAAGAATAGACATCTGGTAAAGAAATCAACAATAACAACCATAATAGAAATACGCCAAAATAATAACGCCCTTGTACACCCTCAACCATGTCCAGGCCAATTGGAGTCCATGTGAGATACATAGATAATACGATAACTCCAACAATTGCTAAAGTAACAAAAAAGATACCTAATTTTGTCCATTTGGTCATAGAATTTTGATTAAGATTACTTAAGACTACGAGAGTATAAAAGACTATGAAAGCAATATATAGCTTGTCCATCGGGGCGTCTAACCAACCAAAGTTAAAAGTCATCAATAATTTAGAAGGGGCTGTAATGATTTCATTTCCTATAATAGCAATTCCTTGACTAGGATTTGAAATCAAAAATTTAATTTGTTCTGCAACACTAACGCCTTCACGAAGAACTACCCCTTGTATTTGCTGATACAATTTAAACCAGAAAATAGTAAAAAGTAAAGTCAAAAGAATCGATAAATATGACAAATACCTGTATTTTGGTTTTTCCCATTTAGCTTTAGGAATAAATGCTAATAGGAAAACAAGGAAAGTGTAAGGCAATTTCATAGTCGCCATTAACATAGATAAAGCTACATAGAGTAAGATATCCTGGATGTTTACCTTTTTCTCTCTTTCTAAATAGCTAAGAAAGAGACCTATTAGAACATAAATCAGTCCTAAAGATACACCATCTTGATTATAAGATGCTGCCAATACTAGATTCATAGGCATCATGACGACTAACATCATAATTTGGCGGTACTTTCCGCTCAATTTTACAGCAATCAATGCTAGTAAGGAAAAAGCCAGAGCATTAAAAATTCGTCCTAGGTAATATGTGGCTCCTACACTCAGATTTAAAATCCTTCCAACTGTCAGACCTATTGCTTGGGGCAAATATCCAATAAACCAATAGGCATTTGTTGTTCTAAAGTCTGTTTCTCCATCAAATGAGCGTTGCTTTTTATTTATCTTTAGACTAAATAAGTTTGTTTTATTTAAAGGAATCTTTAAATTAGCAGCAATATCAAAATAATCTTGATCAAGTTTTAAACTTTCTTTCTGATTATCCAAATTTATTTGCCCATTTGCTATGCGAAATGTTCTAGATAGATGAACCGTTTCATCTGGCGTGTTTAAAATAGGAGTCATAAAGGATAAGAGGAGCCCGAGAACGGAAAGACTCAAAAATACTGAGCTATTTTTTTCACCTCGTAACATCAAAAATAAAATCAAAGAAATAACTATAGCTATTATCAACAATTTTACATCAGGAAATCCTAGTTGTCCCCGATATAAGAACAGGATAGAGATAATCAGTAACACAAAGGCGATAAGATAATATTTATTTTCTTTGCAAACATTTCCCAAAAAATTACTTTTCATTTTAATCTCCTAAATGGTTAATAACTTAATTTTTTTCTTAGAACAAGATAGACTGCTGTATTTCCAATCGCATAAAATAACATTGCTATAAAGAAACTCAAAGCTGCACCAAGTAGTCCCAAACCTGCTACGAGTGGGTAAGTAATGGCCTTAGCAAGGATATAAACTGCTATATAAACAAATAACAGATACTTCTGCATTCTAAATATTGTTACAACATTTTCCAAAACCAAGGCAACTGAGTATAAAACACCTGCAAAAACCAAGAGTGCTAGAGTGAATTGCTCAGCATGTAAGTCCACTCCAAAGATAAGACTTAGGATAGGTGTGCCTATTAAGTAGGATATGATACTGATTAACAAGCCCCCTGTCAGTAGAGAAAAGTGAATCTTTCTATTAATAGCATCAAATTTTTGATACTCTTTACGACTCCAAAGCTTTGCCATATCAGTTATCAAGGGTCTGATAATTAAAATACAGAGACTCATAAAAAATGCCGGCATGAACAAAATGTTGTAATTCCGCTGCATTCCTTCTTGTAATATTCCATTTTGAAGGCCACTTTCAATGGCTTGTTTTGCCTCATTAAAAATCAAATTAACAATGAATCCATTGATAAATAAGGGCAGACAAATTTTTAAGATAGCGAGGCTTCCTTTTACATTTTCATTTTTCCATAACTCGCTCCAAATGATTTTTTCAAATAATAAACTTTGTGAAAAATCATAAGAAAAAACAAATATTAGATTAAAAATAAAAACCGCAAAAACTGACCAAGATAGAGAGTGAGTTAGGAGAAGGGCAAATAAAAGAATCACTGTACTTAAGGCATATCTGATAGTCATTGAACGTCCAGCAATATCCAAACGTTCATGTTTTTGAAATTGCCCCTGAAACAAATCAGACCACGCATCACATGTACGATATAAGATGAGTAAAATAGCTACTTTAATTGGTTCTAAATCAGAGAAATTATAACCAGAAAATTGTAAATAAGGAAGAATGGTGACTAACATGACAGTCGTTGAAATAAATCTAGCCAAAAAATAACTAGCAAAGGTATGAGAGTTTTGAACATCCGTTCCTTGGTAATTTCTGACTTGAAACATCCCAATAATAACCCATAGATTACCAATAGAGTAAGATAAACTAAACTTATCAGCTTCATTGGCAACCGTCAAACGAGACACTATCATAAGGTATAAAACTGATACTCCTGCCGCTGACAAATTCCCCATTAAATTCCAAAAATATATTTTCTTTTTAGAAATGTACTTGCTATTCTTCATGTTTTTTGTTTTCTAAAGCCTGTTTCTGTGCTAAATGACGAATCTGCGTAGTTTGCTTTGAAACAATTCGAGTAAGAGAGAAAGAAATATATAACAAAAGACAGAAACCACCAAAAAAAACAAGGTTGACTGGCTCATAAATACCGACTAGGTGTGCTATGAGATTTATCAAACTCGGAAACAAGGTGACAATTAAAATAGAAATCCCCAGAATCAGCCAAGTTAATGCCGTCCTCATCTCAATCTCTTTTTTCACTATCAATCGGATAATGTAAATCAAAAAACAAGCAATACAGGCAACAATCAAAATACTAGCTCTTACGTTCATCCTTATATCCTCCACTCATTTTACTGATCAGCATTGCTATCGACACTTTTATCATATAGTAAACTGATTTACTTAGGGTAATGGAAGAGGTTCCATGTTCGCGTTCATTCATAAGGACGGGAATCTCTTCTACTAAATAACCTGACTCCAATAAGGAAACAATGGTCTCAGGTTCTGGATAATCACTAGGATAGTGGCTGGCAAAAATCTCAATCACTTTTCGGTTGACCACTCTCAAGCCAGAGGTAGGATCTGTTATTTTCTTGCCAGTTAAAATTTTGATGAGTTTCTCAAAGAAAGTAATACCGATGCGACGGGCAAAGGAAGATTGGAAGCCTTGATTTTCAATGAAACGAGAACCAATAATCATATCAACCTGATCTTTTTTGATAAAGTCCAGCATGGTTTTGATGTACTCAGGATTATGCTGGCCATCACCATCAATCTGGACGGCATAGTCATAATCTTTAGCAAGGGCATATTGGTATCCTGTCTGGACCGCACCGCCAATTCCCAGATTGATAGGTAAATCAATGACATTAAAATGATTCTGGCGACAAACCTCTAAAGTGTCATCTGTTGAACAATCATTGATAATCACATAATCAAATTCAGGTGTGTGGGTCTCAATCATCTGAATCGTTTTTTCTATATTTCCACTCTCATTATAAGCCGGAATAATTATTAGTAGTTCCGAAGATTTCACGCTTTTCTTCCCCTTAAAAATCATATAATTCGATTATACTATATTGTCGTCTTATTTGCTAGTTCTTTCTAAAATTTACCAAAAATACTTAGATGGATCCGATTAAGCTCCTAAAAAACCAAGGCGACTCCCTAACGGGAATCGCTCTTTTCCTTAATAATATAAATTGGCCGGTGCTTGGTTTCCATGAATATTTTACCTATATATTTACCCAATATTCCAATGGTCAATAGTTGAAAACCTCCTAGAAAGAGGATAATTGAAACCATGGACGGCCAGCCTGAGGTGGGGTCGCCAAAAATGAGGGTTCGGACAATGACAATCCCCATGAGAATAAAGGCTAGCAAGCAAGCAATGACACCTCCTAAGAAAGCCAGGGTCAGCGGTGCATCTGAGAAATTGACAATCCCTTCTAGCGAGTAATTAAAGAGTTGCCAGAAGTTCCAGCTAGTCTCTCCTGCTACTCGCTCGACATTTTTGTACTCTAGATATTCTGTTTTAAAGCCTACCCAGGCAAAAATCCCTTTGGAAAAGCGGTTGTACTCAGAAACCTCAAGAATGGCATCAACCATTGGCCGGCGCATCAGGCGAAAATCTCTGGCTCCGTCCACCATCTCTACCTGACTGATGCGGTTGATTAGTTTGTAAAATAGGTTGGCGAAAAAGCTACGAATGGGGGGTTCTCCCTCGCGGGTTGTCCTCCGCGTTCCAACACAGTCTAAATCTGGGTTGGCTAGCAAGATTTCCCTCATCTGGACCAGTAATTCTGGTGGGTCTTGGAGGTCCACATCCATGACGGTCACTAGCTCACCTGTCGCATGCCGTAAGCCGGCATAAAGGGCTGCTTCCTTACCAAAATTGCGGGAAAAGGACAGGTAGGTGACGGAGGGATCTTTTTGACTAAGCTCGCGAAGGACCGGCAAAGTCTGGTCCTTGGAGCCATCATTGATAAAAATATATTCTAAATCCTCTGCTAGTTCTGCTTTTATGGCCTCCATGGCTGCATAGAACAAGGGAATGGCTTCTTCTTCATTGAAACAGGGCACAATCACTGAGATGGTCATTCAAAACTCCTTTTTATGGTCAGGCTGATTTTTGCTTTATTATTTTCTTGCTGAAAGACTGGGCCTCATGCTCTCCTTTTTCTAGGAAAGATTTGAAAACCAGTTATTGCTCTATTTTATAATCTCCCCCCTTAAAAGTCAAATGTTTGCTTTAACAGCAAGGCTAAGAGCTGGTTGAAGAATTTCCACTCTGTCTTCTAAGAAAGTAGGCTGATTTTTTATAAAAATCAAAGGAACCCTTCATTGGATTCCTTCAATCTTTATTTAGAAGACTGGCTTTTAATCGGACAACTTGTCTTCTTTTTGCTTTTTCTTCTTTGCAAGAGCTAGTCCTAGAACGCCTAGACCTAGGGCAAGTCCTGAAGCATCTACTGCTACATCACCTGTGTTTGGTAATTTTCCTTTGGCAAGGAGGGCAATCTCTGATTCTCTAGCTGAAGTTGATAGGCTAGTGCTGATTGACTGGCTAGCACTTAGCGATGCGGAAAGCGACTGGCTTTCGGACAGGCTGATTGCTAGGCTCTCTTGCTCCTGGCTCAAACTGGTGCTGAGGCTAGTTGAAAGGCTGAGACTTTCGCTGAATTCTTGGGATTGGCTAGCTTCTTGGCTTTGGGAAGCGCTGATAGAGGCGCTCGTCGAAGCGGATTTGCTGATTGCCAAGGCCGAAGAACTGATGCTTTCTGAAGTGGATAGGCTTAAACTGCTTGATAGGGAAGCTGATTCGCTGCTACTCAAGGAAGTTGACTCTGATACACTACTACTTGCACTGATTGAGGCACTCATTGAGGCAGACTCACTGGCTGAGGTCGACGCACTCATTGAGGCGGACTCACTTGCTGAGGTGGAGGCATTCTCTGAGGCGGACTCACTCGCAGATGTTGAGGCACTCATTGAGGCTGAGACACTTGCTGAAGTCGATGCACTGGTTGATGCGGACTCACTTGCCGAAGTCGACGCACTCGTTGACGCTGACTCGCTCGCTGACGTTGAAGCACTCGTTGACGCAGACTCACTTGCGCTGGTTGATGCACTTTCTGATGCAGACGTACTTGCCGAAGTTGAGGCGCTCTCTGATGCTGAGACACTTGCTGAAGTCGACGCACTTGTTGATGCGGACTCACTTGCAGAGGTGGACGCACTCGTTGAGGCGGACACGCTCGCGGACGCTGAGACGTTCGCTGAGGTCGATGCACTCGTTGAAGCGGACTCGCTTGCTGACGTTGACGCACTTTCTGAGGCTGATACACTTGCTGAAGTCGAGGCGCTCGTTGAAGCGGACTCGCTTGCAGACGTTGACGCACTTACTGAGGCTGATACACTTGCTGAAGTCGAGGCGCTCGTTGAAGCGGACTCGCTGGCAGATGTTGAAGCACTCTCTGATGCTGATACGCTCGCTGAGGTTGAAGCACTGGTTGAAGCACTTTCTGAGGCACTCTCACTCGCTGAGGTCGACGCACTCGTTGAGGCTGATACGCTTGCTGACGTTGAGGCGCTTGTTGAAGCGGACTCGCTTGCCGAAGTCGACGCACTCGTTGAGGCGGACTCGCTTGTGGACGTTGACGCACTTATTGAAGCGGACTCACTGGCTGAGGTTGAGGCGCTCGTTGAAGCCGATACGCTTGCTGAAGTTGAGGCACTCGTTGAGGCGGACATACTTGCGGAAGTTGAGGCACTTGTTGAAGCGGACTCGCTCGCGGAGGTGGACGCACTTATTGAGGCAGACTCACTGGCTGAGGTTGAGGCGCTTGTTGAAGCAGACTCGCTCGCTGACGTTGAAGCACTTGTTGACGCAGACTCGCTTGCTGAGGTCGACGCACTCGTTGAGGCAGACGTACTTGCTGAGGTCGATGCACTCTCTGATGCTGATACACTTGCGCTGGTTGATGCACTCATTGAGGCAGACATACTTGCTGAAGTCGACGCACTCATTGAAGCGGACTCACTTGCTGATGTCGAGGCACTCTCTGATGCTGATACACTTGCGCTGGTTGATGCACTCATTGAGGCAGACATACTTGCTGAAGTCGACGCACTCATTGAAGCGGACTCGCTTGCCGAAGTCGACGCACTCGTTGAGGCGGACATACTTGCGCTGGTTGAGGCACTTGTCGATGCGGACTCGCTCGCTGAGGTTGAGGCGCTTGTTGAAGCGGACTCACTGGCAGAGGTTGAGGCACTCGCTGAAGCTGACACGCTCGCGGAAGTCGACGCACTCGTTGACGCTGACTCGCTCGCTGACGTTGAAGCACTTGTTGACGCAGACTCGCTTGCTGAGGTCGATGCACTCATTGAGGCAGACATACTTGCTGAAGTTGACGCACTCTCTGAGGCTGATACGCTCGCTGAGGTCGACGCACTGGTTGAGGCAGACGTACTTGCCGAAGTTGAAGCACTCATTGAGGCTGATACACTTGCTGAAGTTGACGCACTTATTGAGGCAGACGTACTTGCCGAAGTTGAAGCACTTGTTGATGCTGACTCGCTAGCTGAGGTAGAGGCACTCATTGATGCCGACTCGCTTGCAGAGGTTGAGGCGCTCTCTGATGCTGATACACTTGCGCTGGTTGATGCACTCATTGAAGCGGACTCGCTTGCCGAAGTTGAGGCGCTCGTTGACGCGGACTCACTTGCGGAGGTCGACGCACTTATTGAAGCGGACTCGCTTGCAGAGGTGGACGCACTCGTTGAGGCGGACTCGCTCGCGGAGGTCGAGGCACTCGTTGAGGCGGACTCACTTGCTGAAGTCGACGCACTTATTGAAGCGGACTCGCTTGCAGAGGTGGATGCACTCGTTGAGGCGGACACGCTCGCGGAGGTCGATGCACTCGTTGAGGCTGACTCGCTTGCCGAAGTCGAAGCACTGGTTGAGGCGGACTCACTGGCTGATGTCGATGCACTCTCTGATGCTGATACACTTGCGCTGGTTGAGGCACTCATTGAGGCCGATACACTTGCCGAAGTCGACGCACTCGTTGAGGCTGATACGCTTGCGCTGGTTGAAGCACTTACTGAGGCAGACGTACTTGCTGAGGTAGATGCACTCATTGAAGCGGACTCGCTAGCTGAGGTAGACGCACTCATTGAGGCTGATACACTTGCTGAAGTCGACGCACTCGTTGAGGCGGACTCACTGGCTGAAGTTGACGCACTCATTGAGGCTGATACACTTGCTGAAGTCGATGCACTGGTTGATGCGGACTCACTTGCCGAAGTCGACGCACTCGTTGAAGCGGACTCGCTTGCAGATGTTGAAGCACTGGTTGAAGCAGACTCACTTGCGCTGGTTGAAGCACTTTCTGATGCAGACGTACTTGCCGAAGTTGAGGCGCTCTCTGATGCTGAGACACTTGCCGAAGTCGAAGCACTCATTGAGGCTGAGACACTGGCCGAAGTCGACGCACTGGTTGAGGCCGACTCACTGGCTGAGGTTGACGCACTCTCTGACGCAGACGTACTTGCAGATGTTGAAGCACTCTCTGAAGCTGATACACTTGCTGAGGTCGACGCACTTGTTGATGCTGACTCGCTTGCCGAAGTCGAAGCACTGGTTGAGGCCGACTCACTGGCTGAGGTCGACGCACTCGTTGAGGCGGACACGCTCGCGGAGGTCGATGCACTCGTTGAGGCAGACGCACTGGCTGAGGTCGACGCACTTGTTGAGGCGGACTCGCTTGCCGAAGTCGACGCACTCGTTGAGGCAGACGTACTGGCTGAGGTCGACGCACTTGTTGAGGCGGACTCACTGGCTGAGGTCGATGCACTCTCTGATGCAGACGTACTGGCTGAGGTCGACGCACTTACTGATGCAGACTCGCTTGCAGAGGTTGAGGCGCTCTCTGAAGCTGAGACACTTGCTGAGGTCGACGCACTCGTTGAAGCTGACTCGCTTGCGCTAGTTGAAGCACTTTCTGATGCAGACGTACTTGCTGAGGTCGACGCACTTATTGAGGCGGACATACTTGCGCTGGTTGAGGCGCTTGTTGAAGTGGACTCACTGGCAGAGGTCGACGCACTTATTGAAGCGGACTCACTGGCTGAAGTCGACGCACTCGTTGACGCTGACTCGCTCGCTGACGTTGAAGCACTTGTTGACGCAGACTCGCTTGCTGAGGTCGACGCACTCGTTGAGGCTGATACACTTGCTGAAGTCGATGCACTCGTTGAGGCTGACACACTTGCTGAAGTCGATGCACTCTCTGAGGCGGACTCGCTTGCCGAAGTCGACGCACTCATTGAGGCGGACTCGCTTGCCGAAGTTGAAGCACTTACTGAGGCAGACTCACTGGCTGAAGTCGACGCACTGGTTGATGCCGACTCGCTCGCGGAGGTCGATGCGCTCATTGAGGCAGACGTACTTGCCGAAGTCGACGCACTTACTGATGCAGACTCGCTGGCTGAAGTTGACGCACTGGTTGAAGCAGACTCGCTTGCTGAGGCTGACGCACTGGTTGAAGCGGACATACTTGCAGAGGTCGAGGCGCTCGTTGAAGCAGACTCGCTGGCTGAAGTTGAGGCGCTTTCCGATGCTGATACACTTGCTGAAGTTGAGGCACTTGTTGACGCGGACTCACTGGCTGAGGTCGACGCACTTGTCGATGCTGATACGCTTGCTGATGTTGAAGCACTTGTTGACGCCGACTCGCTTGCAGAGGTGGACGCACTCGTTGAGGCGGACTCGCTTGCGGACGTTGACGCACTTGCTGAAGCGGACTCACTTGCTGAAGTTGACGCACTCGTTGAGGCGGACATACTTGCGGAAGTTGAGGCACTTGTTGATGCTGACTCGCTCGCTGACGTTGAGGCACTCTCTGATGCAGACGTACTTGCTGAAGTCGATGCACTTACTGATGCAGACTCACTGGCTGAGGTCGACGCACTGGTTGAAGCGGACTCACTGGCAGAGGTTGAGGCACTCGCTGAAGCTGACACGCTAGCGGAAGTCGACGCACTCGTTGACGCTGACTCGCTCGCTGACGTTGAAGCACTTGTTGACGCAGACTCGCTTGCTGAGGTCGACGCACTCGTTGACGCTGATACACTTGCTGAAGTCGACGCACTCGTTGAAGCCGACTCGCTTGCTGAAGTCGACGCACTCATTGAAGCCGAGACGCTCGCTGAGGTCGACGCACTTTCTGAAGCTGAGACACTTGCACTAGTTGAGGCGCTTACTGAAGCCGATACACTTGCCGAAGTTGACGCACTGGTTGAAGCCGACACGCTCGCGGAGGTCGAGGCGCTCATTGAAGCGGATTCGCTTGCACTTGTTGAAGCACTTGCTGAAGCTGAGACGCTCGCTGAAGTTGAGGCGGACGTACTTGCAGATGTTGAAGCACTTTCTGAGGCAGACACGCTGGCACTTGTTGAGGCACTTGTCGATGCTGACTCACTGGCTGACGTTGACGCACTTATTGAGGCGGACTCGCTTGCAGATGTTGATGCACTCTCTGACGCTGATACACTTGCTGAAGTCGAGGCACTGGTTGATGCCGACTCGCTTGCAGAGGTTGAGGCGCTCTCTGAAGCTGATACACTTGCTGAAGTTGAGGCACTCATTGAAGCGGATTCGCTTGCCGATGTTGAAGCACTCTCTGAAGCGGACGTACTTGCTGAAGTCGATGCACTCTCTGATGCAGATATACTTGCTGAGGTTGACGCACTCATTGAGGCGGACTCGCTCGCTGAAGTCGACGCACTTATTGAAGCGGACTCGCTTGCAGAGGTGGATGCACTCGTTGAGGCGGACTCGCTCGCGGAGGTCGATGCACTCGTTGAGGCAGACGTACTTGCTGAGGTCGACGCACTTGTTGAGGCTGACTCGCTTGCCGAAGTCGACGCACTCGTTGAGGCGGACTCACTGGCTGATGTCGATGCACTCTCTGATGCTGATACACTTGCGCTGGTTGATGCACTCATTGAGGCAGACATACTTGCTGAAGTCGACGCACTCATTGAAGCGGACTCACTTGCGGAGGTCGATGCACTCGTTGAGGCGGACACGCTCGCGGAAGTCGACGCACTCATTGAGGCGGACTCGCTTGCCGAAGTCGACGCACTGGTTGAGGCCGACTCACTGGCTGAGGTTGACGCACTCTCTGAAGCTGATACGCTTGCTGAAGTCGACGCACTCATTGAGGCGGACTCACTTGCTGAAGTTGACGCACTCGTTGAGGCGGACGTACTTGCTGAGGTGGACGCACTGGTTGAGGCCGACTCGCTCGCGGACGTTGAGGCACTTTTTGAGGCACTCTCACTCGCTGATGTTGAAGCACTCATTGAAGCGGACTCACTTGCAGAGGTGGATGCACTGGTTGAGGCTGACGTACTTGCTGAGGTGGACGCACTCTCTGATGCTGATACGCTTGCCGAAGTTGAGGCGCTTCTTGAAGCAGACTCACTTGCGGAGGTCGAGGCACTTGTTGAGGACGATACACTTGCGCTAGTTGAAGCCGAAGCTTTGGCACTGGTGCTTGCAGAGGTGCTGGCGCTAGTCTTTGCGGACGTAGATGCTGAGACACTGGCGCTCGTTGAAGCTGAAGTCTTGGCACTGGTGCTGGCTGAGGTGCTAGCACTGGTCTTGGCTGATGTAGAAGCTGAGACACTTGCACTGGTTGACGCTGAAGCCTTGGCACTGGTGCTGGCTGATGTAGAAGCCGAAACACTGGCACTTGTTGAAGACGAGGTCTTGGCACTGGTGCTTGCTGAAGTGCTGGCACTGGTCTTAGCTGACAATGAAGCTGAAGCACTTACTGAAGCACTAGTCGAAGCTGAAGTCTTGGCACTGGTGCTTGCTGAGGTGCTAGCGCTGGTCTTAGCTGATGCGGAGGCCGAGGCGCTTATTGATGCAGAAGTTCGAGCACTAGTTGAGGCGCTTCTGGAAGCACTGAGAGAAGCTGCTGAAAGCGAAGCACTTAGCGAGGCTGAAGCGACAGCAGAAACTGAGGCACTCGCTGAGGCAGAAGTGGACGCCGGACTTACAGTATCGTTTCCAGGAATAGTATCTGTAGATTTATCTGTATAGGTAACTGTAACCGTTCCATCATTAGCTACTGCATAAGTTGCACTGGCCGGTAGGTAACCTTGGTTAGCTGCTCTTACTGCTGCTAGCACTCTATTTTTCTCCGCCTGAGTTAGACTAGAGGTGTTTCCTACATAGGTGATTGCTGGATTTTTTGGAGTATATTTTTCAGTTTGTCTCCTAATTTGAATTCTTAAACGCCCAGTTTCTCTCGCAACATTATCGTCACTAACTTTTCTAGTTGTTGTTTTATTTCCAGCTGCATCGGTGGCAATTACATAACGCGTATAATACACACCTACTCCAGCATTACTACTAGCTGGAATCGTACCTTTAATGATTGTCACCAGGGGATTTTGCGGGGTGGCATTACCAGCTTGATTTAGATTTTTACTTTCAAAAGTAAGACCCGAAATACCAAAAGTAGTATTTCCCTGCTGTTCAATTTGTACTGATACAATCTTTCCGCTGTTATCTGTTGAGGTTAATTCGTAGTAGCCTTCTTCACCAGTATAAAAGATGACCTCATCTGGACCAGTATACTTGGGTGCCTCTGTATCTAGCTTAGCTGTAACTAAGTCAGCCTTACCCCAGCTTCCCCCTAGCGTTCTCTTGGTATTATTTGCATTATCTGTAACCTGACTTGCAATAATAAATTGATCACTAGTAGCCATTCTTAAACTAATAGCTGTCCTATCAAATTCATTAGAAATTTTTGTGACGATTTTCATCACTACATTAGGGCCTGAAGTCCCCTTATAAAGAGTCCACATTCCACCTGAATTAACAGTTCCAGCAGCTATAGAATTACTATTATTGAATGTTACACTTTGGGTTGATTGATTGCCACTGATTGAGACCAGAACGCCTACATTTGCTTTAGGCTGACTTGGTTTCATAGTAATAGTCCAGGTCAAAAGCTTGGTAGCATCGTCGTAACTGCTGGTAATAGAATGCAACATATCGTCATTGCTATCTTTAGTAAAGTTTGGGGTGTCATTATTAATTGCCCTAAAGCCTACCCCAGGCTGCATATTTTGCCCATTGAGAGGGTGGCGAGGCATGGCTGAGCTTTTTGGTTTTTCCTCAGTCGTGCTAGCACTGGTTGAATTGACAGTAGATTGGCTGGCACTTGCTTCTGCTTGGCTACTAGTCCTTGACTCCGTTTGAGCGCTAGCGCTTGAAGCTTGGGTCTGGCTTTCAGAAAGGCTTAGACTGGTAGACGCAGAAAAAGACTCAGCGACACTGGTCGATTCTGAGACAGATAAGCTATGATAGAGTGAGTCTGACAGGGATTCTGAGCTAGACTGACTCTCACTAGCCGAGCTGGAGGCACTGATAGAGGCCGAGGTGCTGGCTGACTGGCTGAGCGAGCCTTGCTCTGAGTCTTGAACATCTCCTAAAACGGCCTGCTCCTTGGTGGCTAGTACATCATCTGATTGGAGGACCTTCTCTAGAGGTTGCTCCTCTTGGGCCTGGACAGTGTGGTGGCTAACTACTGCCCCACCCAATACGGCCCCTGTGGCGACTAGGCCTTTGAGAAAGTCTAGACCGGTTAATTTTTCTGGCACTTGCTCCTCGGTCAATGGAGTCTCAACAGCCACTGAGGCATTCTTGCCCCGCATCATCCTAAAAAGACCCAGTTGCGAGCTGGCTGCGCGGAGCCATTGCTTACCGGATTTGATCAGTTTAAAACGTGTGACACGATCAACTTCGTGAAAATCACCCTTTTGACGTTTGAAAAACATGTTCCTTTTCCTTTTATAATAATCTAGTTTAAAAACTCTATGCCATTCCATTTTACCACACTTTTCTCTATTTTGCCTAATAAAATGACAAATTTCTCTTTTGTGCCCACAAAAATATGGAAACACCTTTGGGAGAAGGCTGCTAGAAGCAACAAATTTTCTTAACAAATAAACTTGAAACTGCTTGAGGAGAGAGGAGGAAGACTTCTTTACTGATTCTAAAATAAAAAAGACTGATTTTCTCAGTCCTTGCCCCTCCTCTATAAAAACAAGAGGTTGAGAACCAGTCTCAACCTCGCTAGCTTTATTTAATTAGTTTTCCAGCCTTTTTGGTCACTTCCTCTGGTAGGGTGATTTCTAGGTCTGCGGCCACCTTGGTATTGATAACCGTTTTTCCTTTATTAAAGATTTCGACTGGTGTATCGGCTGGTTTGGCTCCCTTAAGAATTTTGGCAACCATTTTCCCAGTTGCCACTCCTAGATCGTGCTGGTCGACCACGACAGAGGCTAGGCCGCCTTCTTCAACCATAGCAGTTGCGCTAGGATAGATTGGCTTTTTAGCTTCCTTGTTGCTAGAAACAACGGTAGAAAAGGCTGACGCAATGGTATTGTCAATTGGAATCCAAATGGCGTCTACTTTTGAAGTCATGATAGACATGGTTGAGGCAATCTCATTGGTGGATGGTACAGAGTAAGGACGGACGGTATAGCCTGCCTTTTCTGCTAGCTTGGTAAATTCTTGGACCTGGGTCTTGGAATTGTCCTCATTGCTAGAATAAAGGATACCGATTGTTTTTACATCTGGTGTCAGGGTCTTAATCAAGTCTAGTTGCTGCTGGGCAGGGTTATTGTCAGATACTCCGGTCACATTGCCACCTGGTTTTTTCAGGTCCTTGACTAGATTGGCTCCGACTGGATCGGTAATAGCCCCCATGATAATGGGCTGGTCCTTGCTGGCATTGGCCAGACCTTGAGCGGCTGGTGTAGCAATTCCGACTAGGACATCGTTTTTATTGGCCGCTAGCTGCTTACTCATGGTAGCTACCTTGCTTTGGTCTCCCTCAGCATTCATAAAGTCCAGCTTAATTTTAGCCCCCTTATAGCCTTCCTGGGCTAGACCATCTTGAATCCCCTTATAAATCTCATCCAGGGACGGATGGCTGACATACTGGAGAACCCCGACCTTGACAGTTTTGTCCTTGCTGGTTTGATTAGTCTTGGGAGCTTTTTTACTGGTAAAGCCAGAGTAAATTCCCGCTCCGACAATTAGAAGGACCAAAAGGCCTAGAATAAGTTTTAAACTTTTGTTTTGCATACTGCTACTCCTTTATTTTTTTAAGCAAGAAAAAAGCCCACACAGAAAAAATCTGTGTGAGGGCGTAAATCGCGGTGCCACCTCAATTATGGAAAAATCCACATCTCTATCTTGCTTGTTAACAAGTTGCACGATAAGGGGTGCCGACCGAATTTTTATGGTTTCAAATTCATTTTACCATCAGCCCAATTTCACAAGCTCTTACTATCCGCTTCCACCCAACGCGGACTCTCTAAAAATAAGTCACTTCCTACTTTTCTGATATGCTAACATTGTAACCATTTTCCCCAAAAATGTCAAGGACTTTTGTCAGAAAATTTCTATTTTTGTGAAAATAGGGTTGACTAGGGTTTGGCTCATTTTTTTGGTATAATATTACTAGTTGTGACCAGAATTTAGAAAAACGAGGTAGGCCATGTCTTTTGACGGATTTTTTTTACACTATATGACAGAGGAATTGCGCCAGCAGTTGCTGGGCGGACGCATTCAAAAAATCAACCAGCCCTTTGACAAGGAGTTGGTCTTACAAATCAGAAGTCAGCGGCAGACCCACAAACTACTCCTATCGGCCCATCCGGTCTTTGGTCGTCTGCAACTGACCCAAACTAACTTTGAAAATCCGCAAAATCCAAACACCTTTACCATGATGATGCGGAAGTATTTGCAGGGGGCCAATATCGAAAGTATCGAGCAGGTAGAAAATGACCGCATTGTCGAAATCAGTGTTTCTAATAAAAACGAAATCGGCGACCATATTGCAGTAACCCTGGTTGTAGAAATCATGGGCAAGCACAGTAATCTTATCTTACTGGACAAGGCTAGCGGGAAAATTATCGAGGCCATCAAGCATGTCGGCTTTTCGCAAAATTCCTATCGGACCCTCTTGCCTGGCTCTAGCTATTTGAGACCGCCCAAAAAACCGCAGGCCAATCCCTTTAGCGTGGGAGATGAGGAACTGTTTGAAATCTTACAGACCCAAGAGCCGACTGCTAAAAATCTCCAGCAGGCCTTTCAAGGTCTGGGACGAGATAGCGCTGAGGAACTGAGCCAGAGCTTGGGCGACCAGCGACTCAAATCCTTCCGTGCTTTCTTTGCAGCCCCTTGCCAGCCCAATCTGACCAGCAAGTCTTTTGCTGCTACTTCTTTTAAGGATAGTCAGGAAGAATTTGCCAGCCTCTCTCTGCTACTAGACAACTACTATCAGGACAAGGCTGAGCGGGATCGGGTCAAGCAACAGGCTAGCGAGTTAATCCGTCGGGTTGAGCAGGAGCTGGAAAAAAATCGCAAAAAAATCCTCAAGCAAGAGGCCCAGCTCAAGGATAGTGAAAATGCCGAGGACTATCGGCAAAAAGGGGAGCTCTTAACCACCTTCTTGCATCAGGTTCCCAAGGACCAGGACTGGGTGGTCTTGGATAATTACTATACCGGCCAGGAAATTCAAATCCAGCTGGATAAGGCCCTTAGTCCCAGCCAAAATGCCCAGCGTTATTTCAAGAAATACCAGAAATTGAAGGAGGCTGTCAAGCACCTCAAGAGGCTCATTGAGCAGGGACAAAAGACGGTCCTCTATTTGGAAAGTGTCGAAACAGCCTTGGCCCAGGCCAGTCTTAACGAAGTTGCGGATATTCGCGAGGAGCTGATTCAGACCGGCTTTATCCGCCGCCGACAAAGAGAAAAGATTCAAAAGCGGCAAAAGCCCGAGCAATACTTGGCTAGTGACGGCCAAACCATTATCCTGGTCGGCCGCAATAATCTGCAAAATGAAGAATTGACCTTTAAGATGGCTAAAAAAGAGGACCTGTGGTTTCATGCCAAGGATATTCCGGGCAGTCATGTCTTGATTACAGGCAATCCTAATCCTTCCGATGAGGTTAAAACGGATGCGGCAGAGTTAGCGGCCTACTTCTCCAAGGCCCGCCTCTCCAATCTCGTCCAGGTAGACATGATTGAAGTCCGCAAGCTCAATAAACCCAAGGGGGGCCAGCCTGGCTTTGTCACCTATACCGGCCAAAAGACCCTGAGGGTTACCCCAGATGAGGAAAAAATCAAAAGCATGAAAAGCAAGAGAAACTAAAGGATTTATCAGCCACCAGCCAAACTGGTGGTTTTCTGCTGCCTATCTAGAAAAAGAGAGCAAAAGATTGCAACAAAAAAAGGCCGAAACAGAGTCTCCGACCTCTATTGCTTATAGAAACTTGCCCCTGCAAAAAGCTAGGCAAATTTCTGAACTTTCAAATCTTGACCTGCTTAGACTGGGAGCAAGCCTTTACTCAACGGCATCAATGTCTTCTTTCATCTCATCCAGATTAAACTTGGCAAAGAGATACTTGCGGTCTTGGACGGGGAAGCGTTGGTCTAGCTGGTCAACTGCTCCTAGCTCAACCACCCCCTCCTTGATGATATAGTCCATGACATGGCCACCAAAGGTGTGGTCATCGGAGATGAAGTGGAGGTGGTAGCCGGCTACACTGACCCCATTAAAGATTTCCGGTGTCCAAAAGCCAACGATAGTCCCTGAGACATTATCAGCATGGTATTCTGGCTGGCTGACTGCTACTTCAGCAAAGCGTCGCTCATCGGTCGAGCGGGGAATCATTCGGACATGCATGTGGGCGAAGTCACCATGAATCTTAATAGAGCGAAAGAGATTTTCGCCATCATAGTAGGACTCAATCCGCTGCTCCAGCTCTTGATCATTCATCTCAAAACGCTGGCGGAAGATAACTTCGGCCTGATGAGGAACAACGGCCGCATAGGGAACGGTGACCTCGTCTGATACCTCGACTACTTCTGGTAACTCACCAGAGCCCTTGGCCTGATAGGCCTTACCATCTAGGACAATCAACTCTCCATCAATCGAGTCCAGCGTCCCAATGCCCAAATCACCATATTGCAAGAGCTCCCCAATGGTCATGCTTCCACCGTAAAGACCGGCCATTAAGGCTCCTAGGGTATTGTATTGAAATAATTTGACTGGCTCTGCCATGTTTTCTCCTTTTTCTACTTCTTTTCTTTTAATCTGATAGGACCCTGGCTTTCAGCTCTTATCCTAGCTAGAGGCTATTTTGATTGTGCTTTCTTTCAAGCAAAGTTCCTGCTACTTTCACCTCTGACTTCCTTGCCAGAGAAATGTAAGCTCATTATACCACAATTAGGAAGGGGGTGAAAAAGAGATGCTTGTTAAACTTTTTACAAATCTTGGTAGAAGTCCTGCATGGACACATCATCTGGGACCAAGTCCAGATAGCTTCTAGCATAGGACTTGGCCTCCTGGACTTGGCCCAATTCCCTGAGGAGATAGATGAATTGCTCTAGAAACTCAGGGTTGTCTTTTAAATCACGAGCCAAATCCCTAAAGAGTTCCAAGGCCTGCTCTAGATTTTCCAAGGCCTGATGGGCTCTTGCTATATTCCAGCGAGTCAGAACATTGTCCAGCTCCTCCTGCTCAAAGGGCAGGATTTCTTGGTAGCGCTCTTGTTCCAGATAGAGATTGGTCAAGCGCAGGGCGACCTCTTCTAAATCATCGGCTTCGACTTGGGCTCGGAGAAGGTAGTCTTCTGCTCCTTTTTGATCATGCAGTTCATAGGAAAGCTGGGAGGCTAAGAGAAGCAACTGGCTATCAAAGGGGTTTTTCTGCAAGCCCTGTTTCGCCATTTCTAGGGCCTGCTCCGTCTGATGCTCGGCATGTAGGGACTTAGCATAGGCAAATTCATAACCTTCAAAATCAGGGGACAGGGTATCCAGCTGCTTGAAGTAGAGATTGGCCCTCTGGTATTCCTTCTGGTCAGCCAAGAGTAAGGCTAGCTCAAAGAGGGTAGCCTCATCATACTCTAGCTCCAGGGCCTTTTCCAGAAATTCAATCGCCGCCTCAAACTTTCCTAGATTGGCATAGCAAAGGCCGATTCGCTGGTAGGTGGATAGGCCGGCCTCTTGATAGATGAGACGATTGTCCAGGCTGGCATAATTCTTAATGGCCTCTTGAAAGTAGCCCAATTCAAAGTTTATTTCGGCCAGGGCTAGGATAAGCAGGGGATCATCCGAGATTTGACTGGCCTCTAAAATTTTCTCACGCGCCACATCTGCTAATCCCTCCTGCTGGTAGAGATCTGCCTTGGCTAGTAGGCTGGCCGGATAGAGGGGGCTCGAGGAAGCAATTTCTTCAAGGTAGGCAAAGGCCCCTTCTAAGTCACCATCATCACTAGCAATACTGGCTAGATTGAGGGCCAAGTCTGGATAGAGGGGGTATAATTTCTGATAAATTTGCTGGGCTTGAGGGAAAAAGCCGATACTTTCTAAGTAGTCGGCTAAATCTAGTAATTCTTCATTTGTGTCGCTAGATAGGGCCTGCTCAAAGTAGGAATTGGCCTGCTCTAAATCTTGCTCCTCTAAGGCTAGAAGCATTTTTTGACTATTGTGCTTGCTCACTTTCTTCACCTGTTTCCTTATCATCATAAAGTCCACTGACTTCCTTGTACCATTCAAAAATAGCTGAGACAACTACCTTGATGGAGGCATAAAGCGGAATTCCTAGCAGGACACCCCAAATGCCAAACATGGAGCCTGAGGTCAAAAGGACAAATAAAATTGTAATGGGATGGATGCTCAATTGGCTACCCAGAATGAGCGGGGAGACAAAACGCCCCTCAATTGTTTGCTCCACAATAAAGACAACAATAACCTTGAGGAGCATAATCGGTCCTGCAATCAAGCCCAAGACCAAGGCTGGCAGCATGGCCAAGAAACTACCCAGATAAGGGACTAGATTGAGGAAACCAGCTAAAATACCCAGGGTCACCCCGTAGCGCAGACCAATAATCTTAAAGAAGAGAATGAACATCAAGGCAACAATAACCGCCACCGTCACCTGACCGCGAACATAGTTGGCCAACTGACTATTGACTTCACTGAGGACCTTGGCTGTCGGTTCCCGGAAATTCTTAGGTAAAAATTTAGTCAGATAAGACTTAAGGTTTTTCCCGTCCCTAAGGAGGTAAAAGACGATAAAGGGCATGATAATCAGGGCAACAACGACCTGGGAGGTTGCCCCGATAAAGCTACCAGCCCAGTTGACAGCTCGAGAAGAAAAAGAGCTAGCCCAGGTGGTTAACTGGGAAGAAAACTTGGTAAAGACCTCTGCAATCTGGGGTCTAAGCTCCTCAGAAATCTGGTTTTCAACCAGGCCGTCCAAGGCCCTTTCAGCCTGCTCCATATAGTCGGGGATATTTTTAATAAAGCTAAAAATCTGCTCCTGCATCTTAGGAATCAAGACTGCCAGACCCCAAATCAAAAGGAGGGCAATCAGGATAAAGACAATGGTTATAGCTAGGAGGCGATTAACCTTATGCTTTTCCATAAAATCCACAATGGGATTGATTAGGTAGTAAATCAAGCCTGACAGGATAACTGGTAGCATGATGACCTTCAAAAAGTTGATGACCGGAACGAAAATAAAACTAATCTTGCTAAGGACAAGAATATTTAGACCCAGGAGGAGAAAGACTAAAAAGACGGTAATCGCCTTATTATCTACAAACCACCTGAAAAACCAACTCATAGTAAAATTTCTCTCTTTTTTGTTCATGATGACTCCTTCGTTTATCTCTTTTCATTGTAGCATTTTTCTAAGAAAAATTCTGTCAAAAAAATCACTCTAAGCATAAAAAAATTGAGGCAAGAATGGCCTTGGCCCCAATCTTTTTTGTTATTAAATCCTAAAAGTGACTCCGTCACAAGTCTGCTCTTACGGCTGTTTTTCCAAATCCCTAGATGGGTTCAAGAGCCGGAGCCACTACTGAGCTAGCTTAGAAGAAGATGGTAAAGCGCATCCAGGATTCGTCCACTGCTTCAAAGCGATAGTTGAAATGATGTTTTTCCAGAATTTGCTGGACGATAAAGAGGCCTAGACCGGTCCCTCCGTCCTTTCGATTTCGGCTATAATCCGGTCGATAAAAGGGTTGAAAAATCTGCTGAATCTGCTGTTCATCTAGGAGGCGTTCTGCCTGATTTTCAATCACCAGCTGGCCCTTACCTAAGCTCAAACGAATCTTGCCTGCCTGGCGGGTATAGTGAAAGGCGTTGTCCAAGAGATTTTTGATTGCCTTGAGTAGGTAGGTCTTATTGGCCTTGATCTCCAGCTCTTCCAGCTCGACCTCAAACTGGTACTTCTTGACCTCGGCCAAGATTTTATAGCTACTCAAATTGTCCTTAAGGAGACTCTTGAGTGAGAGGTCTTCTTCATCCTCATCTAGCTTCATTTCTAACTTGGAAATAGCTAGGATAGACTGGACTAGCTCGGCCTGCTCCTCTAGAATGGTCCGACAACGGTGGAGATAGGTATCGTGGTCCTTGAACTCTCCTACCCCATAAATCATCCCGTCAATCATGCCCATCATACTGGTAATCGGGGTTTTGAGCTCATGAGAGGTCATTCTGAGAAATTCGGCCTTTTCACGTTCACTTTCAGCGACTTTTTCATTTTCCAGGCGCAGGGCCTCGATACTGGTTAATAAATTCTCATAGAGATGGTTGATATCCTGGGCCAAGTCGGCAATTTCATCCCGTCCCTTGACGGGGCAAATCACCTGGGGCTCTAAGCTGGTCATCCGGCGGGTACTTCTAGAAATTTCCTTAATCCGTTTACTGGAAGTCCGACTGTAAAGGTAGGCTCCCAATCCTCCTAGGGTCAGGGCAAAAAAGAGGACCATGGGGTAGAGTTTCAGGAGAATGCGACTGGCATCTGAGATAGGCTGCAAGGAATATTCACCCTGCAAGAGCAGGGTTTGGCCAGCCTTATTTTTAATAGTTTCGCTCAGATATTTATTCTTGTAGATACTGGCCGTAAAGTTAGGAGATATCGTTAACTGTAAGGACTCGTCGCTGGCATCTATCTCGGCTACGGTCGGATAGAAAACCTTTTTATTGGTATCCATGAGGGTAAACCAGAGACGATTGCTCTTTTGACTGTAATCACCCAAAAGCTCCAGCATGTCCTCTGTTGACTTCCCTTCAACCTGACTGAGAATTTCCTCAAATTCATTTCTAGCCTCAGCTGTCTTTACCTGCTCATAGTAAAAGGGCATCATAAAGTAAAGACTGGCCAAAAGTACCGTTACTACGATAAAAATCAAGGAAGTAGTCAATAGGAAGTTCTTCTTAACGATTTTCACTCTTCATCTCCTCCGAGCTTATAGCCCATCCCCGTAATCGTCTTTAGGGGAAGGCCCGGAATTTTCTTACGAATATTCTTGATATGATTGTCCAAGACCCGACTATCTAGCTCGCTATAACCCCAGATAGTATTCATGAGCTGATCGCGAGTGACCAGGTGGGTCTTTCTCTTGGCTAGGGCCTGCAAGATTTCAAACTCTTTCTTGGTCAGAGTCATCTTTTCCCCCTTCCAATAGACCGTACAATCCTCTAAAATCACCTGCAAGTCTCCAATCGTGATTTCTGAAACAACCACCTGGCGGCGCAGGATATTTTCAATCCGTTTGACTAAGATTAGAGGTGAAAAGGGTTTGGTCACATAGTCGCTAATCAGATGATTAAAGCTGACAAGCTGGGTATATTCATCGTCCAAGGCGGTTAAAATCATCACTGGAACCTGTGAACTTTTCCGAATCTCCTTGAGCACATCCAGACCATTTATGGTCGGCAGCATCATATCCAAAATGACTAAATCAAAAGACTCTTCCGCAAAAGCTCGCAGAGCCTCTCCACCATCAAAAACAGGCTTTACCTGATAATTACTTTCTTTTAAAAACTCGCAGATGACTTGGTTAATTGTAGTGTCATCTTCTACTACTAAAATTCTGTACATCATTCCTCCATAAGATATGAGGGCGTTAAAAAATCCGTATAAAAATAGGGAGCGCGGTGCCGCTTCGATGAAGCAAGGTAAGCGAGTCTTTTTTACTAGGATTTTAGCCCGAGTTCAATTTCATAAGATACGAGCCCGTTCGCAGACTTATTCCTGTCTAGCGCCTAGAGCGCTGTCAGGAAACGAAAGCCACTAGCGTGCTCTTTCTAAAGTCTGCACTAATTTCACAAGCAAAAATTATCGTTTTGCTTGTGAAATGTCGAAAAACGAAGAAAAAATAGGCGGCCAAACAGGAGTTGCTAACAACTCCGTCGTGAGACCCCCGCAAGGACAACTAGTTTGTAGGCAAGCATGAGCGTCGCCTACAAACAGATGTCTACTGCGTCTTGAAGTCACAACTCTTTCGTTCGTGGTTTTTCAAAGTTTTTAGGGCGTGTTCAATTACACAAGATACAAAGCCTTCAACTAGTCTACTTCTTCCCCCTCCTTCTTGGTAAAAGATTGGTAAAGCACTGGTCAGGCTAGTTAAATCACATTTTTCTCCCTTATTCAAACCGTAAGGCTTCGATTGGGTTTAGCTTGGAAGCCTTGACGGCTGGCAGTAAACCGAACACTACTCCTATTATACAACAAAATAGCAAACTTACAAAGACTGAAAAGAGAGAAAGAATATAAGGGTAGTCCAGCGAGCGTGTAATAACTAAACCGGAAATGATTCCAGCCAATACGCCAATCACGCCCCCCATCAGGGTCAAAATAACTGCCTCAATCAAGAACTGCTTGAGAATCACCTTACGTCTAGCTCCTAGGGCCTTCTTGACCCCGATTTCACGCGTTCGCTCGGTCACAGAAACGAGCATGATGTTCATGACTCCAATTCCACCAACCAAGAGCGAGATACTGGCAATACCAGCTAAAAGGACAAAGTTGGACTGGTTGAGCTTGGTTAGCTGCCGCTCAAACTCTCTTAAATTCATCACTCCAAACATATAATCCGAATCGGGGACCAGACTGTTCAGATAGTCACCTACCTTCTTGGCTGCTGGTTTTAAACCATCGGCCCGCTCTGTCTGCACTGTCACTTCTGGACTGACATCAATCTCTTCAAAAATCCGGTGCCATTGATTCAAGGGGATATAGGCCAGATTTTCTGTACCGGCAGTTAAGCCACTAGCCTTCTTGGACTCAAAAACCCCAATAACCTTAAAGGGATTGCCTTTTATTTCAACGTATTTCCCCAAGCCATCTCCAGCTGGAAAAAGGGTCTGGTAGAGGGATTTTTCTAGGTAAACGACTTGCTCCTGATTCCTAAAGGCCGGGTCTGAAAAATCCGCTCCACTAGTAGTCTTCATCTTTTTGACCTCAGCAATATTCTGACTGGTCGCAATGACCTTGCTTGTGGCCTTATTTTGTAGGTAATAGATTTGATTTTCCTTTTGGTAGGATAAGACCGCGTTTTTAACCCCTGGAATTTTTTTAATCTGCTCCAAGGTTTCCTCTCCTAGAAAAGGTAGATAGAGAGGTTTCTTGGCATTGGCCTTATCGGGAATATCTGGATTGATGGCATTTTTTTTATTGTAAACCACATTCAAACTATTATTACTGCCACCAATCAGCTGTCTCTTAGTATTTTCACTATTGCCCTCAATAATCGAGAAAATAGCGATAATGGCCCCAATCCCAATAATAATCCCTAACATGGTCAAGGTTGAGCGCATCTTATGTGATAAGATTGAGTTTAAGGCTACAAAAATATCTTCCATATAGGCAGGGTCCTTTCTAATCGAGCTTGCTTTCTAGATTACCGTCCCGCAAAATCACTGTTTTCTTACACCGCTCCGCCACTTCAGGCTCATGGGTAATGATGACAATGGTCTTGCCGGCCTCATTAAACTCCTTAAAGAGGTCCATAATCTGCACACTGGTCTTGGTATCTAGCGCCCCTGTTGGCTCGTCACCCAGGATAAAACTAGGATTGGTAACGAGCGCACGCGCGATAGCCACTCTCTGCTTTTGCCCTCCCGATAGCTCCATGGGCTTAAATTCACTTCTTTCTTCCAGACCGACTAGGCGTAACATTTCCAAGGCTCTTTCTCTTCTTTCCTTCTTGGAAATCTTCATATAGGTCAGGGGAAGCTCAACATTTTGACAGGCCGTTAGCTTGGGCATGAGATTGAAATTTTGAAAGACGAAACCAATTTTTTGATTGCGCAAATCAGACAGGGCATCATCTGAAAGGTCCGACACATCGGCCCCTTCAATGGCATAACGACCCTGACTGGCCTTATCCAGGCAACCAATAATGTTCATCAGGGTGGATTTCCCAGAGCCAGAAGGACCCATAATGGCTAAAAAATCTCCTTCTCGTACATGGAGGTCAATCCCCTTTAAAATGGGAAAATCTTGGCTTCCCTGCCGATAGGACTTGTGAATCCCTTCAAGCTTTAACATTTTGCCCAACCTCCATGCCTTCCTTCATCCCCGCCTTGGGGGTCGCAATCATATCCTCCATGCTTAAGCCCTCAGTGATTTCCAGCAAATCCTGACCCTTTTTCTGGGTCTTAACTTCCTGCATCACAATCTTCTTGTCCTTAATCTTCCAAACATAGGTCTTACCATTTTTACTAAAGGTATAGGAGGACTTAAGGGCTAGTTTACCCGGCTCAACCGAGCTATCTAGGACATTGACATAGGTGTGGGAGCCAATCAGAGGCATATTGTCTGCCTGATCCAACTCAACTCGATAAGGATATTTAGACTGGTTAGGGTTTTCCTGTTGCCCTTGTTTATTGCCACCGCTAGCACTGGCCTCATTGGTCAGACTTCCAACCTGGGTCACCGTACCGGTCCATTTTTTCTTAGGATCCTTGCGGTCCACCACTTCAACCTTTTGACCCAGAGCCAATTTCTCCCGGTCAAACTCAGTCACATTTCCCTTGACCAGGGTCTTAGACTTGTCCAGGATTTCGATAAAGGTTTCTTCATCTTTCTTGGCCTTGGACTGCTTGGGCAGGTCCTCATTTAGAGAGGTAATGGTCCCTGCAGTATCCGCATGGACCGTATCATACTTGGTCCGCTCATTCTCCGTATCAGCTGTAACCTGAGCCTTTTCGGCTTCAATCTGGGCGTTTTTAACCTCATTATCACTATTTTTAGCATCGATTAGGCTTTGAGCTAGGGCCTCTTCGGCCGTTTTAATCTGCTCCAGGAGAGATTCGTCATTGGACTTGTTATACTTGTCTTTCAATCCATTGACCTCGGCAAGTTTGCGTTGGTAGCTCTCCCATTTGAGGGAGGCTGTACTCTGGGCTGCCGCAATAGCATTGGACTTGATTTGGGCATCATACTGGGCTGACTGGGCTGTTAACTCCTGGGCAGTCGAATAGCGGAAGAGGGGCTGACCTGCAGTTACCGTATCACCATTTTTAACAAAAACTTCCTTGATTTCTCCCTTGGTAGAGTCAATCTTAATCTTGCTACTATTATTAGCAGCCACCTCTCCAGCCAAAACTAGGTTGGTCTTTTTACTCTTATCAACGGCTTCTCTGACTGTCAAAGAATCCACCTGATTGCTAAGCTGGGTCTGCTGGCTTTGACTTTGCCCTTGATAAACGAAATATCCAGCTATACCCGCCGTTGCTAGGACCAAAGAGCTGGCTAGTAGAATCTTTCTTTTAGGGCTCATTTTTCTTAATTGAACCATATATCCTCCATCCTTAGTCTATCAAGCCTTATTCTTGGCTGGAACTAGAGTCACCATTTTCAGCTGAACCTGACGAATCAGGAACCTCACCGTCTGCCGGGATTTGGACAACATTGCCATCTGGCATAGTGTATTCCTTGACTTCCTTACCATTGACAGTCTTGGTCTTGGTATCAATAGCATCTTTATTGATATCCACACTTTTTTCATTTTGGGCCTTACTATCAGCCTCTTTCTTCTGTCCACAAGCAGCCAGGACCAAACTAGAAGTTAAAAGGGCTAGGGTAAGAATACTTATTTTTTTTAGTTTCATGATGGGTCTCCTTTATCATCTTTAAGAATAATTCTATTCTAACAAAGCCTTCTAAGACCTTCCTACCCCCCATCTATTTTTTCTGTATTTTTTGAAAAATGCTTGTTAACAAGCATGGAAACTCTTTCATCAATTTTATGTTATAATAAAAATAGTAAAATTTTGTGAGGTGAATTATGACTCAAACTGTCTATTTTGGAACCTATACTCGCCGAAATTCCCAAGGAATTTACAAGGCAGACCTTGACCCTACAAGTGGCCACTTAAGCCAGCTGACCCTGGTCGCAGCAGAACCTAGTCCGACCTATCTAGCCTTTGACCAGGCAGGCCATCTCTACTCGGTCGGCTCCAAAGACGGCCAAGGAGGAATTGTTGCCCTTGATCAAAAAGGACAGGTCATCAATCACCTTGTCTCAGAAGGTGCGCCTCTCTGCTATGTGGCAGTCGATGAAAAACGCCAACTAGTCTACGGGGCTAACTACCATAAGGGACAGGTCCTGGTCTATCAAAAGCAGGCAGATGGCAGTTTGACCCTGGCTGACTCGGATACACATCAAGGTCATGGGCCTCACGAAAATCAAGCTTCAGCCCATGTGCATTTTAGCGATTTAACCCCCGACAACTACCTGATTACCTGTGACTTGGGGACTGATCAGGTCATCACCTACGATGTCAGCCCCGAAGGAAAGATTAGCAAACTCGGTAGCTACCAGGCTGCTCCTGGTGCAGGAGCCCGCCACATCGTTTTCCATCACTTTTTCAAGATGGCCTACCTTATCTGCGAATTAAATTCGACTATTGAGGTTTTGGCCTATGATGGCATGGGAGATTTTGAACACCTACAAACCATTTCTACCCTACCAGAAGATTATACAGGACCTAATGGAACAGCTGCTCTTCGCCTTTCGGCTGATGGCCGCTTCCTCTACGGCTCTAACCGTGGCCATGATTCGATTGTTGTTTACAAGATTGTCGGAGACGGTATGCTGGAACTGGTCGAAATCGTTCCGACCCAAGGCAACAATCCCCGTGATTTCAATATCACACCCGACCAAAACTACCTTATCGCTGTCCACCAAGACTCAGATAATGCCACCGTCTTTAAACGCAATCCAGAAACTGGCAAACTGACCGAGCTTTCCCACGACTTCTATGTCCCAGAAGCGGTTTGCGTGGCTTTTGAGAAATAACTAGCAAAAAAATCTTACCCGCCGTTAGCTTCGCTAGCGGTTTTCTTTTTTCCAACTTAAAACCATAATAAAAGAGACCGAGACAAAAAGTCTCCAGCCTCTGTATTAGCAATGGATGGGACCTAGCTAAAAACTAGGCTATCCCTTGGGTGCCTAGTTTTGGCAACCTCTAAGTGATGAAGGCGCTTCTTTGTAGAAGACCTCCTTCCCCACTTTTTTATCTCCCCTAACCCAAAAGAAGAACGGATAAGATATAAAGAAAGGCCAGATGACTAGGGTAAAAAATGTAGAAGAAGGACTTGCTGCCTGAACCTTTTTGGCCATTATAAAGAGCCATTGGCAAGGCCGCAAAAACCATCATCCATTGGAGGGAAATCGGATCTAGTAGATAGATGTAGACTGATAGAGCTACCAAACCCGCTAGTTGAAGCCAGCGATGCTTGCGGAAGATATAAAAGAAGAGCCCTAGGCCAACCATAATATAGCCTCCCTCAACTGTAAATAGACTGGGTATAAGTCCTAGTAAGATGGCCACAGGTCGAGCCAGCCAATAAGGCAAGAATTGGTAGACAGGTTGGTAGAGAAAGAAAAGACCAAAAGTCAAAAGAGGGAGCACAGCCAGCCCCAGGCCCTTAAAGAAAAGTTTAGCTTGACCCTTTTGAAAGGCCGCCCGCATCAAATCATAGGAGTAGATATAAAGCCCGGTCATAAAAAAGGTACCGAAGGCATTATTGGCCAGCATCATTCGGTCCGTCGGGAAAATGCTAGTTAGAAGCGCTGTTAGCAGAACCATGCCAGCATAAGCTAGATAAAGACGTTTCATATAGGCCTTACGATTACTAGTATAGTAAAAGGAGTCTGCCGCCAAAAAGAGAAAGATTGGAAAGACAATCCGCCCAAGCATGGTCAGCCAGGAGGGGGCACCAGCTGTCGCAAACATCTCATGGATATGGTCCAAGAACATACAAAAAGCGGCCAAATATTTTAAATTAGATGCCGTAGCAAATTTTTTTACATTCATTTTCATAACCTCGTTTAATTGATTTCCTAAAATTATTATAGGATAAATCTTATCAAACAACCATCGTTTCTGCTTACAGAAAAGGTTTTCAAAATGACAATTTTGTAAGTTTGAGAAAAAATAGCTCTAGTCAACTGAACTAGAGCTATTTTTAAAGACTGCTACTTATGCCCTTCCTGGTAGAATTTGCCCCAGTCATAGATGGCATAAATGATAGAACTCATGGACTGGCCCAAAACTGTCAATTCATACTCAACCTTGGGTGGCACTTCTGGGTAAACTGTCCTCTTAACAAGACCAGCAGCCTCTAATTCTTTCAACTGCAGACTAAGACTCCTATGAGTGATGCTAGGAATGAGCTTTTGTAATTGACTAAAACGTTTCTTACCATCCAGTAAACGGTAGATTAAAAGCCCCTTCCACTTGCCACCAATAAGTTTTAAGGTTGTCTCAACAGGGCATGGTTGATTTTGACATTTCTCTGATTTCATTGCTTTCCCTTCAGTATAAAAAATATATCTAAGTAACTTTTTATATATTATATATAAAAAATTTGCCTTCTTCAAGAAAAAGAACAAGCATGTTATAATTTTATCAAATAAGAAATAAAGGAGGACTTAACCATGTCCATTCAAGCTAATGAAATACTTCAAGCATTTCACTTTCGTTATGCCTGCAAATCTTTTGATAGTCATAAAAAAATTCCAGAACATGAATTCCAAGCAATTCTAGAGGCGGGACGACTTTCACCTAGTTCTTTTGGCTTTGAACCCTGGCAATTTTTAGTCATAGAGAACCAAGACTTAAAAAATGACCTCTTTCCTCTTGCTTGGGGTGCTCAAAATAGCTTAAGAGGAGCAAGCCATTTCCTAATTATCCTTTCCCGTAAGGCTTCTGATATGATTTATCATTCAGACTTTATTGACCAGATGATGAACCAGGTACAAAAACTACCCCAACAAGTCGTCATCAATAAAAGAAAAGCCTTTGAAAACTTCCAAAAGGAGGATTTTAAGTTACTTGAAAACGAACAAAAATTGGAGGATTGGGCTTCAAAGCAGACCTATATTGCCCTAGGAAATATGCTGACTGTTGCTGCTCTCCTAAAAATCGATTCTTGTCCCATCGAAGGATTCAACCAAGAAAAAGTCGAGCAACTTTTAACTGAGAGAGGCATTTTAGATAGCAAGCACTTCAAAGTATCTCTGATGGCAGGCTTTGGCTATCGCGCTGAAACACCTAGTCCTAAAACCCGTCAGACTAGCCAGGCAGTTATTCGATATATCTAGCAAAACAAAAATGGTCTATCAAGGACCATTTTTTAGTTATCAAATCGGATTTTTTCATTTCTATTAGAATAAATCCATCACACCTATATATTGAGGCTATTTTAACAACTTAGATAAAGCTGGGCTTATCATCATGCACCCCTTCCAACCCCAATATATTCGGTGCCTACTAATCAACCCTTCTTCAATTTCCATAACTTCAAGAATATCAATTTGTTCACCGTCATCTGTCATCCTTGGATATTCCCACATCAAAATCTTTCCATTCGTTAAATACTCACCCGTCCGAAACCACTTTACCAATTCATTGGGACGACGTTTAGTGCCTTCTTCTAAAAAATGACGAATAGCAGCTTTTCCTTCCAAAACGCCGTTTTCTATATCCAGAATAGCTGGTACCAAAGGACTCTCAAAAATAGCCTCCTCTGCATATAATGCAATCAGTGCTTCTGTATCCTTTCCCTTAGCATATTCATGCCATTTTTCATAAATTTCTTGAATCGTATGCATCTTTATCACCTCAATCCACTTTTTACACTGGCAAAAAATCGACTAGCCTAGGCTAATCGATTTTTCTTTAGACTGATGTCTTATTTTTTCAAGTTGTAGAAGGATTTCAATCCACGGTATTCTGCTACTTCACCAAGTTGGTCTTCAATACGAAGCAATTGGTTGTATTTAGCGATACGGTCTGTACGTGAAAGTGAACCAGTCTTGATTTGGCCAGCGTTGGTAGCAACTGCGATGTCAGCGATAGTTGAATCTTCAGTTTCACCTGAACGGTGTGATACAACGGCAGTGTAACCAGCTTCTTTAGCCATTTCGATAGCGTCGAATGTTTCAGTCAAAGTACCGATTTGGTTAACCTTGATCAGGATTGAGTTTGCTGCTCCTTCTTCGATACCACGAGCAAGATATTCAGTGTTAGTTACGAAGAAGTCGTCACCAACCAATTGAACACGTCCACCAAGACGTTCGGTAAGAGCTTTCCATCCGTCCCAGTCGTTTTCGTCCATACCATCTTCGATAGTGATGATTGGGTATTTGTTTACCAATTCTTCAAGGTAGTCGATTTGCTCAGCAGCAGTGCGGACAGCAGCTCCTTCACCTTCAAATTTAGTGTAGTCATATACTTGACGTTCTTTGTCGTAGAATTCTGATGATGCACAGTCAAATCCGATGAATACGTCTTTACCTGGAACATAACCAGCAGCTTCGATAGCTTCGATGATTGTTTCTACACCGTCTTCAGTTCCTTCAAACTTAGGAGCGAAACCACCTTCGTCACCAACAGCTGTTTCCAAACCACGACCTTTAAGGATTTTCTTCAAAGCGTGGAAGATTTCAGCACCCCAGCGAAGAGCTTCTTTGAATGAAGGTGCACCAGCAGGTACAATCATAAATTCTTGGAAAGCGATTGGAGCGTCTGAGTGAGATCCACCATTGATGATGTTCATCATTGGAGTTGGAAGAACTTTTGTATTGAAACCACCAAGGTAGCTGTAAAGTGGGATTTCAAGGTAGTCAGCAGCTGCACGAGCAACGGCGATAGACACACCAAGGATTGCGTTAGCACCCAATTTACCTTTGTTAGGAGTACCGTCAAGAGCGATCATTGCGCGGTCGATGGCTTGTTGGTCGCGAACATCGTAACCAATCAAAGCTTCCGCAATAACATTATTTACGTTATCAACAGCTTTTTGTGTACCAAGACCAAGGTAACGAGACTTGTCTCCGTCACGAAGTTCAACTGCTTCGTGTTCACCAGTAGAAGCTCCTGATGGAACCATTCCACGTCCGAAAGCACCTGATTCAGTATAAACTTCTACTTCAAGTGTTGGGTTACCGCGTGAGTCTAGGACTTCGCGAGCGTAAACATCAGTAATAATTGACATTTCTTACTCTCCTTTGAGTTAAATTTATTTACTCTCATATCATAACCTAAAAACGCTTTTTTTTCAAGAAAAAATAGGCTCTTTGACTGTTTTTTTCTCTCCCTTTTACAGCAAACGCTTTCATTCCTCTTCTTCTCCTCTCATTAGCAAAAAGTAGGGAGAGGCCCAATCTTGGTTATTTAGATCTTTTATGCTATACTTAAAGCATGACGGACTTAAATCAAACCATTATAAAAAAAGCTCAGGGAAATCTCAAATTAAAGCCCGATGAGCAAAGAAAATATCTGGAAACCTTTGCCGAACGGGTCATTGCAAGTGTTGCCCTGGAAGAAATCGGAAACCCACTTTTAAAGGCCCACTTTAGGGAAATTCTGACTCGGATTCAGACTCAATATCAGCCAATTTGGCTCAAAATTTCTCCCCAAGTAGACAGCAGTTTACAGATTTTTTATATGAAAATTGCCAGGGACTTGGGTTCTGACGTCACTATTGTCTCCAGCAATTGCCAGCACTCCCCTTTCGGTCTAATCATCCATACCGACCAGCCGGTAGTCTCTGAAAACAAGGATTTATTTACCCAGTACCCCGACTTGCTCCAAGACAAGACCCCAGAAAAAAAGACCCAAAAACAATCTTTTTGGAAAAAGCTTTTTCAATAATGACAAATCTTGAAAAACTCTGGGCTTTTTCTAGCATTATGAAGGACCACAATTTGTGGTTAAACCTATCTGTGAATTGACGACCTAGTTTTCTATGAACACCCTTAGGATTTAGTCTAGAACAATTTTTATATTCTATCTAGTTTAGTATAAAGCCTTCAAATTTTAAATTTGTAATTAAAATTTTTTATATTTTGCGAAAGGAGAATGTCAGTTTATGTTTTCAATACTAGGTGCAGTAATATTTGGACTTATAGCAACTATGACCGTTCTTGTTGCTTGCGGTTTGCCCTTGGGCGAATTTACCATGGGTGGACAACATAAAATCCTACCTAAGAAATTTAGAGTTGCAGCAATCATTTCGGTGCTTATCCAAATTTTTGCAATGATTATTATTTTACAAGCCGGAGGTTTTATTCCCCTGTGGTTGTCTTTTACGGTCACTAAATATATTTGTTTCTTCTTTGCCTTTTACCTGTCTTTGAATACGATTATGAACATGATTTCAAAAAGTAGGAAAGAAAAATATGTGATGACTCCACTTTCATTTATAGCCGCGATATGCTTTTGGATAACGGCATTTCAGATGTAGTAGGTAAAATGAGGATAAGCTACGGTGCAGCAAACCGGAATTTGGGAATATTTATTATAAGATAAATTGTAAGAAAAAGGTTGGGCTTTGTTCCCAACCTTTATTTTATACTTCCTAAATGCAGTAAATTCCCGATATTTCGTGCTGTGCGAATGAGATTTTGTTGGCTGGCCGCAAAGGTTGCAGCCTCATTACCCAAGTCTGGGATAATGGGAAAAGCCGCTACTATATTTTCTAGAGGAAAGGAAGGCAAATCAGCCGCAAGACTGCCACAAATAGCGATAACGGGTGTCCCTTGAGGCGTTCGTCGAGCGACACCGATAGGAGTTTTCCCCGCCAGACTTTGACGGTCCAAGCGGCCTTCACCCACAATCACTAGGTCAGCTACTGCTACTCTCTGGTCAAACCCTAATAAATCTAGACAAGTGTCAATGCCAGAAACAATTTGCCCGCCGGCAAAAGTGACTAAGGCTGCCGCCAGACCGCCACCAGCTCCGGCTCCTGCTACAGAAAAAATCGCTGGATTGGCCATTTGGTAGAAGTTCTCCATGGCCTGGTCAACCTCTCTAAACTGGCTCTCAGACAAACCTTTTTGGCCGGCAAAGACAAAGGTCGCCCCTTTAGGTCCACAGAGTGGATTTGTCACATCGGTCAATACCGAAATCTGGAGATTTTTAATGCTTGCTGGCACTTTCTGGTCCGAAATAAAGGCGACTTTGCCTAGAGAAGCACCAATGGCTGGTAGCAGTTCTTGGTCTTGGTCGAAAAATTCATAACCCAAACCCGCCGCTAGACCAAGGCCACCATCATTGGTTGCTGAGCCACCCAGTCCTAGATAAAGCTTTTTGAAGCCCTGGCTGGCCAAAAAGCGAATCAGCTCTCCTAGCCCCCTGGTTTGCAGTTCCAGGGGCTTTCTCTTAGCTTGGGGAATAGAGGCTAAGCCTACTAAGTCAGCCATTTCAAGAAGGGCCGTCTCTTGCTTATGGTAATAGGTGAGCATAAAATCCTGACCCCAAGGGCCGGTCACCTGTTTCTCTGTTTTTTTAAAGCCCTTAGCCTGGGCCAAGATAGCCATGGTTCCCTCACCACCGTCCCCCAGAGGCAGCAAATCAAAGGTTGCCTGGGGCAGGGCTACCGCAAAACCCTCTTTTAGGGCCTGGGCTACTTCTGGAGCTCCAAGACTGCCCTTGAAAGAATCGGGCGCAATCAAAATATGCATGGCTTGCCTCTATCTATCTAAAATAGTTAAAACCTGGGTCAGGTCGGGAACGTCAATCTGATAAGATGCTTGCTCACGCACTACCGGTTTGGCATTAAAAGCAATTCCTACTCCGGCTGCCTGAATCATCAAGAGATCATTAGCACCATCACCAACTGCAACAGTCTGGGACAAGTCCAGTTCATTTTCCTGGGCCCACTTTTCTAGCATGGCTTTTTTAACCTCCTTAGTCACAATGTCACCCAGCAAGCGACCGGTTAGTAGACCCTCTTTTACTTCCAAGCGATTGGCCTTGACATAGTCTAAATTGAGCTCCTCGGCCAGACGATCAACTGTCTCATGAAAACCGCCTGAAACCAAACCAATCTTAAAACCTCGCTCTTTAAGCTCAGCAATCATCTCTCTGGCACCCGGCGTTAGATGAAGGTCTGGATAGATGTCCTCAAAAATTGTCTGGGGAAGCCCCTTGAGCAAGGCCACCCGCTGACGCAGGGCAGCCTCAAAATCCAAGTCTCCCCGCATGGCAGCCTCGGTAATTTCAGCCACCTGCTGGCCCAGACCTGCCCTGGCTCCTAATAAATCAATTCCTTCCTCCTGAATCAGGGTGCTATCCACATCCATCAAGAGTAAACCCTTTACCTGTCTCATATCTAATCCTTTCTGACACTTTGCTTGTATTATACAAGAATTTTATCTGTAAAACAAGTCGGCCAAGCATGAATGCAAGGCCAAAGCAAGTGCTTGCCTTGCCCGATTTAAGCCCTTTGGCTTACTTAGAAGTAAACTAAAAATAAAAAGTAGGGCTAGCCTACTTTTTAAAATCGAATATTTTCGCGTGTTTTTTCATAAGAGCTGACAAAACGCTCCGTTACTCCTGCCTCTACCAGCTCTAAGGCTTGAGAAATCTCTTCAAAGGAGGCTGCGTAGTCATAATCATGTTCAAAGAGATTCAAGGATTTATTAAAGGCCTTTTGAACTCCCTCATCAAAGGAACGGTAACGATTTGAATACTGCAAGAGCTGTTCAGTCAGGGTAGCGTCTTGAACGATACGGTAGGTCTCAGACTCAAGCTCATGGATATCATTAGTTAGGATATCTAGGAGCCGGTTGACCGTTTCAATATTGACCTGGTATTGCTCCAATTCAGCCAGCAGGGCTTCTGTATTGTTGCTTGCTGTGAAAAAGACGGTCAAGAAGCTCTTAGGAATACCTGGCAGGTTGCGTTTTTCCATATAGCGTTTGATGGTGTGCAACTTGTTGATGTAGATATTGACTTTTTGCCGAGCATGGGCATCATCTTTTTCAATCTTAGCTAGACTTTCACCACGCGCAATCTGCTCATCTTCAATCTCCTTCAAGCGCTCTTGGATTTGTTCCAGAGACTCTTGAAGTTCAGAGAAGGCTTGCTTGCTGCCAGTTGAATTTTCTACGGCACCTAGGACTACATCCTCTAAGGCAATCAACTCGCTTTGCAGGTCTCGAACATGCTTGGTTTCTTCCTCGCTTAGGACATAGAGCTTGCTGAGGCGGTCGATTTCACTTTGGAGATGTTGGTTGTTTTCCTTGGTGTGGGCCAGATAGTTAGGCAGGTTCTTAATCAACTTCTCAACGACAGCCTGAGCCTTAATTTCTCGGGTAAAGATGTCGTAAAGGGCATTGATTTCTTCTTGAATTTGCTCATTCTCATATTGGGCATTGTCCAATTCAAGGGCTGCGATATTATCGTGGTTGTATTTGATGCTGTCATGAAGCTGCTGGAAGCGGGCCTCAATATCAGTTTCCATAAAATGATAGTCGGCTTCTAGAAGCTTGCGATAGCCTGACTCCAAATCTTCCAATTGGTCAGGTAGCTTGCCAACCAGTTCTTTGACAATGGCCGGTACCTTGTCCACGATATGGGTCAGAGCCAAGATATGGTCTTCGGTTTTATCCAAGATTTCTGCGGCCTCAACAGGGTCTCCAGAAGAATTGAGGGTCACAAATTGAGAAAATTCAGATTCGATATTTTGTAACTGCTTTTCAATTTCTGGCAGGGCTCGGTCATAATCGTCCATCCTTTCAGCAACTGAAACCTGTAATTTTTCAAAGAGTTCCAGGGCATGAAGGACACGACCGCTATTTTTGGACTCCTGCTTTTCTAAATCAGCCAGGGCATCACGAATGGCGGTAATATCTTCTTCAATCAAGTCAATCTGACTCTCGATATTATCAATTTCCTGCTTGGCCTTGAGGAAACGGAAGGAATTATTATAGCCTTCTGCTTCAAAAAGGTTGTTTTCAATATCAGCAAAGGAATTGAGGGACAAGTCCACCCATTTTTGATTCCATTCACGAAAGGCAACCTGACTTTGGCCAATCAGATGCATTCCCTTGACAGCCTCTACCTCATCATTGACTGGCAGGTTGTAAAGACGCTCCTTACGCTCCTCCAGCTTTTCCAGCAAGGTCTCATTTCTCTTTCTTAGTAAAACAGCAGCAAGATAGGCCACAATCAGCGCTACTGCAATAACAATGATCAGAATAATTAGTCCACTAGACATATAAAACTCCTTATATAAGATGTTAGGATAGTAGTAAGTCAAAGGACTTGACTCATCCAAACTCAATAATATTACTTGAGAACAATCATAATGATTATATCATAATTTTCTTGGTAAATGCGAATTTTTCGTATTTTTTTAAACGTCCAGCGTACTATAAACGGCATTTTCCTCAATAAATTCACGACGAGGCTCGACTCTATCCCCCATCAACATATCAAAAATCTTGTCTGCCTCAGCAGCATCGTCAACTGACACTTGGGCCATTAAGCGGTGGTCAGGATTCATGGTCGTTTCCCAGAGTTGGTGGTCGTCCATCTCTCCCAGCCCCTTATAACGTTGAATGGTTGGTTTGGAACGACCTTCGCTATAACGAGCCAGGGCAGCTTGGAGTTCTTCTTCCTGGTTGGCCCCTGGCTGGATGTATTCTTTGACTTCGCTACCAACTTTAACCCCATAAATTGGCGGTTGGGCAATATAGACATAGCCTGCCTCAAGGACTGGCTTCATATAGCGATAAATCAAGGTCAAAAGAAGGGTCCGGATATGGGCTCCGTCCACATCGGCATCGGTCATAATGACTAGCTTTTGATAGCGGGCCTTGCTGACGTCAAAATCAGCTCCAAAACCAGTTCCCATGGCTGTAAAGAGACTACGAATTTCTTCATTAGCCAGAATCTTATCCATACTAGCCTTTTCAACATTGAGAATCTTGCCTCGAATGGGCAGAATGGCTTGAAATTCCCGATTACGCCCTGACTTAGCTGATCCGCCAGCTGAATCTCCCTCTACGATAAACAATTCGGTCTCTGCTGGGTTGTTGGAAGAACAGTCCGCTAGCTTACCAGGCAGGTTGGAAATTTCTAAACCTGATTTTTTCCGAGTTACTTCCCTGGCCCGCTTGGCAGCAATCCGAGCCTTGGAAGCCAAAATTCCCTTTTCGACAATCTTCTTAGCTACCTGAGGATTTTCCAAGAGGAAGTCTGATAGGGCCTCGCTAAAGAGACGGTTGGTAATCTTGACGACTTCGCTGTTTCCTAGCTTGGTCTTGGTCTGGCCTTCAAACTGTGGGTTAGGGTGTTTGACAGAAATGACAGCTGTCAAACCTTCCCGGACATCCTCACCCGTCAGATTGTCCTCATTTTCCTTGAGGAGCTTATTTTTCTTGGCATAGTCGTTGATAACCCGAGTCAGGGCCGTCCGGAAACCTTGCTCATGGGTTCCCCCCTCATGGGTATGGATATTATTGGCAAAACTCATGACCGTTTCATGGTAGCTAGTAGTATATTGCATGGCTACTTCGACCGTGATGTCGTCCATTTCACCATCGGTATAGATAGGATTTTCAAAGATAACATCCTTATTCTCATTGATGTATTGGACGTAGCTTGAAATCCCTCCCTCATAGTGGTAGGTCTGCTCCTGCTCTAGACCTGGACGTTTGTCTGTAATGGTAATCGTCAAGCCCCGATTTAAAAAGGCCAGCTCTTGAATCCGCTTATTGAGCTTAGCAAAGTCATATTCGGTTGTTTCTGTGAAGATTTCAGGGTCTGGTGTAAAGTGGACCCTTGTACCTGTCCGGTCAGTCTCACCGATAACCTCCAGGTCTGAAAGAACTTGCCCCCTGCGGTATTCTTGGAAATGAATCTGGCCATTCTTATGGACCTGAACATCCAACTGGGTCGATAGGGCATTTACAACAGAAGAGCCGACCCCATGCAGACCACCAGAAACCTTGTAGCCGCCACCGCCGAACTTTCCGCCGGCATGCAGAACCGTAAAGACTGTCTCCACTGCTGGGCGACCTGTTTTTTCCTGAATATCAACTGGGATTCCCCGACCATCATCGTTGACTGTGATGGAGTTGTCTGGTTCGATATAGACATCAATTTGGCTAGCAAAACCAGCCAAGGCCTCATCGATTGAATTATCGACGATTTCCCAGACCAGGTGGTGGAGCCCCTCTTTAGAGGTGGAACCGATATACATCCCTGGCCGCATCCGAACAGCCTCTAAGCCTTCTAAAACCTGGATCTGACTGGCATCATATTCCTGTGCTTGTATGTCTTGTTGTTTTTCTTCTGTCATGTCTTTCCTTTTCTAAGTTTGGGTCTCTTTGAGCCAGCTCACTCTCCTAGTTCAAGCTTGGTCCTTGGTCGGCTAGGCCCATAAATAATGCAAGATTGTCCATATTGTCAAAAAGATAGGTGGCAAAACCCGCCCCTTGTCCAGCTTCTATGTCAAGAGGTCTATCTCCGATAACCAGGGTTTTCTCGAGCTTGTATTTCTTTTTAAGATAAAGCATGGATTGGGGACTGGGCTTTCTTTCAAAGCCACTATCAGCGGTCACTACTTCCGTAAAAAAGGGGGCTAGGCCGGTCCTTTCTAAGATGTCCAAGACCTGCTTATCCCGATGAGAAATCAAAAAATTCCTCCCTTTTCGGGCGACAATTTTTTCTAAAAGCTCCCTAGTCCCTGGAAAAAGGAGGGGCCGGGCCAACTCTTTTGCCTCCTTGGCCTTATAATCCCTCAAAAAGGTCGGGCTGTCGGCAATAAAATGCTGGATGGCAAAGTCCGTTGATACCTTTAGGGCCTGGTAAATCTGGTCATGACCAGCAGTCAGGCCATAATCAGCCAAGGTTTGGGCAAAGGCCCTGGTCGAGCTTTCATAATTATCCAAGAGTGTCCCACCTAAATCCCAGATGTAATCTTGATAATTCATACCCTCTATTATAGCATAAATAAGCAGTTTTTTCCTGAAAAATGCTATAGAAAGCCTAAAAAAACAGCCTGATAGCTGTTTTAATTTTATAGGCCGACATGAGACCTCGCTCCTTGATATTGGACTCCTTTATTGAAAGCGATATAGAAGTTCATAAATGGAATAAGGAAGAGGTAACAGAAGGATGCGAACCTAGAGAGACCAAAAGAACGAGATAGATGAAAGAGAACATAGAAAGCATAAAAGCTGTTAAATATAGGGATGAAGTAGAAGATGAAATACCACTTCTTTTCCTCACCAAAACTGATAGTCTGAATCATATAGGTATTATAGATAGGGATTAAGCTCTTCCAACCTTCCACTCCAGCCTTAGTAAAAATAGCCCCACATGGGAACTACATAAAGGACAATCAGAAGAATAAAGTAGAGCAGTATGAAAGAAGTTTCGTATGAATTCATAGTTTAATTGTCTCCTAAAATATTTATCGGATTTTACTCCTTTATTATTCTATACTAATTTATTATCCTTCTAAATAGAAAAATGGAAAAGAAAAAGACTGGGACAAGGTCCCCAGCCTCTGATTGTCTAATAACCAAAAACATCTTGATAGAGCATGGCTTTTGCTAAGTCTTGGTCTGGTCCTCCTAGCTGCTTGACAAGCTCATAAGCAAAGGCTAAGCTCGTTGCTGGACCACGACTGGTAATTATTTTTCCGTCTACAACTACTGTCTCCTTTTGGTAGCTACCAGAGGCAATCCTATTCTCTACCCCGTCATAGCAGGTAAAGTTCTTCCCTTCTAGCAGACCAGCAGCGTCTAAGACCAGAGGGGCAGCACAGATAGCCGCTATCCACTTCTGCTCCTTGCTCATTTGCTTTAGGGCAATAAGCAGACGCGGGTCCTTACTCAAATTCTCACTACCGGGCATGCCACCAGGTAGGACGACCATATCGTAGCCAGTCAAATCTCCTGTCCAGATTTGGTCAGCCTTAACACTGATGGCATGGGAACCGATAGGCTCAGCTTCAAAACCTAGAATTTGGCAATCAATATTTGCCCTTCTAAGAACATCGACAACTGTCAAGGCTTCGATTTCTTCAAAACCATTGGCTAGGATTAGAGCTACTTTCATCTTTTTCTCCTTATCTAATTTTTCTAAGAATAACTTTTTTACGTCTGCGTTGATAATGCCCTTGCTTTTCTTCGGCTAGATTATTCTGATAGCTGACAGAAAGTAAGAGGCCTACACCGATGAGGTTACTAATGATGGAAGACCCCCCTTGGGAAATAAAGGGAAGAGGAATCCCCGTTAGGGGCAAGATACCAGTCACGGCCCCGATATTTTCAAAGATATGAAAGAGCAACATCATGATAAAACCAGTGGACATATAGGTATAGAACTGGTTATTGGATTGCAGGGTCGTTTTCAACATACGGTAAATCAAGAGAAAATAAAGACTGATCAGAATGGTGGAGCCTAGAAAGCCAAAGTCCTCAGCAATTACCGTAAAAATCATATCACTCTCGCGGACCGGAACCATGAGATTGGACACATTGAAGCCCTGGCCCCAAATCCCCCCACTACCAATAGCAATCTGCCCTTGGGCCTGTTGGTAGGTGGTTGTTTGGGCATATTGGAAGGGATCTAGCCAGGCAGAAATCCGGTTAATCTGATAGGTTGGCATCCCTAGCTGGTGCAGAAAGCCCCGTCCCCCATCTGAAATGAAAATCAGAAGGAAGCCTCCCAGCAAGATAATAGCCGTTAGAAAAACAGGGAGGATAATCTTCCAGGACACGCCAGAGATAAGGACCAGCCCCGAATAGATAGCCAGAAAGACTAGGGCCGTTCCCAGGTCGCTCTGTAAAATCAAGAGTCCCAAGACTGGCAGGGTATAGAAGAAGAGCTCTAAAATCAGAAGGAAGTCCAACTTCAAACTCCGTTCATGCTCCTTATTTCTCTGGATAAAGCTGACAACTGTCCGCGATAGCATGAGAATATAGGAGATTTTCATGAATTCCGAAGGTTGAAAAAGAGTTACTCCTCCAATGGTCACCCAGTTTTTAGCCCCTGTTGAGGCAACCAAACTATCACTATAAAAAATAAGGGGCAAAACCATCAAAGCCAAACCTAAAACATAGAGATAGGGGGTCATCTGCCAGAGAAATTTGGTATTGAAAAACATGACCACAAAACTGATGAGCACACCTAAAGCAATCCAGGCAATCTGCTGCCCCACCATATTCCAAACATTGGCCGGATAATCATGACTAACCGCAACATAGATAGCCACCACACCAAATAATAACAAACAAAATACCGGTAAAATTAAACTATAATCCACACGAGAATCAATCGAGGGCTTAAGAGAAGACATAACCACTCCTTACATAAGATACGAGGACGTTAAGAAAACAAAGAAAAAATAGAAAATGCGACGACGGAGCCTAGGCTCCTAGGAGTATTTATCTTTTTTTCAAAGTTTTTAGTCCGAGTTCAGTTCCATAAGATACAAGAGCGTGTAAAAAGCAAGAGAAAAATAGGAGATTGACGCTGTGTGCTTGCACACAAGGAAATCTATCTTTTTTCTGAAGCTTTTAGCTCGAGTTCAATTACATAAGATACAAAGCCCGTTAAGAAAACGAGAGAAATTTAGGAAGCCTGACGAAGAAGCCTTAACTTCTAGGAAGGTTTCTCTAATTTCCGACGTTTTTAGGCGTGTTCAGTTCCATAAGATACAAAGGGCGTTAAGAAATCCGTATAAAAATATTAGGCTGAGCAGAAATTCGCTAGAATTTCGTTGCGAAACCTACGCAAGGCTGACTAGACTGATGGCAAGTCACTTAGTGACGACGGCAACTGTCAGTCAGCTACTGCGCAACTCTAGCGCCGCTTCGATGAAGCAAGGCAAGCGAGTCTTTTTTACTAGGATTTTAGCCCGTGTTCAATTATAAGATACAAAGCCCGTTGAGAAAACGAGAGAAATTTAGGAAGCCTGACGAAGAAGCCTTAGCTTCTAGGAAGGTTTCTCTAATTTCCGACGTTTTTAGGGCGTGTTCAATTACACAAGATACAAAGCCCGTTGGTAGACTGCTTTATCGCTATTGCTTCACGACTCGCTAGAAAAGGAAAAACTTTCCAAAGTCTGCACTTTTCTTAACTTAAAAAATACTGGATAAAAAGGCTGGAAAGGGCTACTGCCAGCCAGGCTAGGGCCCCTGTCATCAAGGGGGCAGCTCCTGCTTTTTTAAACTGTTTAAGAGATACTCGGGCTCCAATAGCTGCTAGGGCCATGGCCATCAACCACTGAGACAGAAGCTTGCTTAAAGGAAGCAAGCTAGCTGGGACGAGGGAGAGACTGGCTGCGAGCGAGGCCAGGACAAACCAGAGAATAAACCAGGGAAAGATGGTCCGCAGGTCTACTTTTTTAGCCTTTTGCTTGGACTTGCGATAACGAAAAGCAGCAAAGATAAGGCAGGCTGGAACAATCATCAAGGCCCGACTGAGCTTAACGATGGTAGCCAAATCTCCTGCTGCCTGACTATAAGTGTAGCCAGCTGCGACGACAGAAGAGGTATCGTTAATGGCTGTTCCGGCCCAGACTCCAAAGGTGGAATCTGTCATCTGCAGGAGATGACCAAAAAAGGGGAAGAGGAAAACTGCTAGAATATTGAAAAAGAAAATAGTTGAAATGGACAGGGCTATTTCTTCCTCCTTGGCCTCCAAAATAGGGGAAGCCGCTGCAATGGCCGAGCCACCGCAGATAGCTGTTCCAAAGCCAATCAGAAGGGTCAAGACCTTGCTCATTCCCCAGAGGCGACCAAAGAAATAAGCCACCGCAAAGGCAATCAAAATCGTCAGAATACTGATTTTTAGCGAGGAGGTTCCGGTTGCTGAAACCTGGCCGATAGATAGGCTAAAGCCTAAAAGGATAATGGAGTACTGCAATAACTTCTTTCCAGAAAAAAGCAGGCCAGGTTCAAATTCCTTCCTAATTCCCAAACTATTATTGAGCAAAATCCCCAGAAGAATAGCAAAGACGCTAGAGCCAATCAAGGGGAAAAAAGAGCCCAAAAGCATGGCAAGACTAGCTAAAACTAGGGTTAGAGCCAAACCTGGTAGATATTTTTTCATCATGTCCGCTTCCTTTCTACTCCTACTATTATAACAAAAATTAGTTCAAGCAGGGTTAGAAATTTTCTTGTCTGGGAAAATCTTTTCTAAAAAATAGGCGAGGAATTAGCCCTGGCCTTCTTCTTTTTTTCTTTAACAGAAAAGGAGGTGGGACTCGAATCCTCAACCTCCAAAATGATTTTCAAAATAGGCTTAGTCTAGGCCAATTTCAGCTCGAACGACATCAGCAATGGTGTCTACATAGTAGTTGACTGCCTCATCAGTCGGTGCTTCTGCCATGACCCGCAAGAGGGGCTCTGTTCCGCTTGGACGGACCAAAATCCGACCATTACCGGCCATTTGTTCCTCCATCTTTTGAATGATGGCAGCAATTGCGGGTACTTCCATGGCCTTATTTTTCATTTGATTTTCCACGCGGATATTGACTAATTTTTGTGGGTAGATAGTCACTTCTGCTGCTAGTTCAGAAAGGGGCTTGCCGGTCTCTTTCATCACCTTAGTTAGTTGGACAGCTGTCAACTGACCGTCACCTGTGGTATTGTAGTCCATCATGATAACATGCCCTGACTGCTCTCCGCCTAGATTGTAGCCTGATTTTTTCATTTCCTCAACCACATAGCGGTCACCAACAGCTGTAACAGCCTTGTTGATGCCTTCGCGGTCCAGGGCCTTGTGGAAGCCCAGATTGGACATCACAGTAGTTACAATGGTATTTTCCTTGAGCTGACCATGTTGGGACATGTATTTTCCGATGATATACATAATCTTGTCCCCGTCAACTAGTTGTCCCTTTTCATCAACAGCAATCAAACGGTCGCTATCTCCGTCAAAGGCCAGACCCAGGGCAGCTCCCTCTTCAAGGACTGTTTCTTGCAAGAGCTCTGGGTGGGTAGAGCCGACATTTAAGTTAATGTTGAGTCCGTCTGGATTTTCACCGATTACTGTCAACTTAGCACCCAGGTCGGCAAAGATTTGACGGGCACTGGTTGAAGCTGCGCCATTGGCTGTGTCCAGGGCTACATGCATGCCTTCTAGGTCTAGTCCAGTCGAAACCAAATATTGTTGGTACTTTCTTAATCCTTCTGGATAGTCAACCAGAGTCCCCAAACCTTGGGCGCTTGGACGTGGGAGGCTATCTTCAGTTGCGTCCAGAAGTGCTTCGATTTCTAGCTCGCGCTCATCGTCTAACTTGTAGCCATCGCCACCAAAGAACTTGATTCCATTATCGAGGGCTGGATTGTGGCTGGCCGAAATCATGACCCCAGCGCTAGCCTTTTCTGATCTGACCAGATAGGCCACTCCTGGAGTTGCGATAACCCCCAGCTTATAAACGCGAATCCCTACTGACAAGAGACCTGCCACCAGAGCGCTTTCGAGCATTTCCCCCGAAATACGTGTATCGCGTCCGACAAAGACCCGCGGAGTCTCCCTTTCATGCTGGCTGAGAACATAGCCACCAAAACGACCTAGTTTGAAAGCCAATTCTGGCGTCAATTCTACGTTTGCTTCTCCACGAACTCCGTCCGTTCCAAAATATTTACCCATTGTTATATAATCCTTTCGATATTTAAAATTAGTTTAGTTATTTGATGAGCTGGTTGAGTTGCTAGAACTGGTTGTCTTTACCATAATCTTAATGGATGTCTCGTAAGGAGTCACCACGCTTGGTAAGACAGAGCCGTTCTTATCAACTGCTTGCAGACTGGCTGTCCCCGAGTAATTGCCAGAAACAACATCGCTGCTTGGCAAAACCGCCTTAATATGATCAATCTGCTTTAAGGTTTCCCGGTCGCTCGTTACCGTCACCTTATTGTCCCCTAGACTAACGCTTTCTACCGTTACTCCGTCCGCCAACTGGTCCTTGCTGATTGAGGGCTTGACCAGGACTGACTTGCTGGCCTTTTTCCCAATCTTAATGGTCATCTTGGCGGGATTGACTGTAGCGGTAATCCCGCTAGTTAGGTTCTTAATGCTTAGAGGGACCTCGACTGTTCCCATTTTGGCATTGGTCAAATCGGCTACCACCTTGAACTTCCGAGTGCTTTCCTGCATCTCGCTAGCCAGGGTGACCCGATTGGCTCCGGTCAAAACGACTGAAACCTCTGAGGCAAAGCCACTGATAAAGTACTTGTTGCTATCGTACTGAATATCCACTGGGACATTGGCTACTGTATTGGTATAGGTCTCCGAGGTGACCTGCCTCAGCCGATTTCCATTTTGCAGGCTGTTGGCTGTCGCATAGACAAAGAGAATCAGGGCAAAGAAAATCGATGAGGTGATGTATAAAATCTGCTTTCTTTTCTTCATCGGCGCCAACCTCCTAACATTCGCTCCAACAGGGCTGGCTTGTCCTTGGGCTGCCCCGGAATCAAGACCTTGCGTAATTCAGCCTCGAACTCCTCTAAGGAGAGATTGTGCTTAAAGACCCCATTATGGGTGATGGAAATCCCCCCGGTCTCTTCGGAAACGACAAAGGTGAAGGCATCAGAGACTTCTGACAAACCAATGGCTGCCCGGTGACGGGTCCCAAATTCCTTTGAAATCCCCGAGTTTTCGGTCAGGGGTAAGTAGGCACAGGAGACTGCAATCTTATCGTCCTGAATAATGACCGCCCCGTCATGCAAAGGGGTGTTGGGAATGAAGATATTGATGAGGAGCTCACCTGATACATCTGCATCCAGAGGAATACCCGTAGCAATATATTCTTGCAGGGTCCTGCTCCCTTGAATGGCGACCAGAGCTCCGATTTTCCGAGGACTCATATAGTCCACTGCCTTGACAAAAGCCTGGATAAGCTTTTCTTCCGAACTAAGCGGGGTGGCTGAAAAAATCTCAGTGGCCCGACCCAAGCGCTCCAAACCAGTCCGAATCTCCGGTGTAAAAATCACTACTGCTGCGATAACCCCGTAGGTAATAACCTGGTTAAAGAGCCAGGAAATGGTGGTCAAGCCGATACTAGCAGCTATTATTTGGGCCAGAATAAAGAGGAGGACCCCCCTGACTAAAATCATAATTTTGGTGCCGGCAATGGCCTTGGTGAAATAATACAAAATCCAGGCTACCAAGGCAATATCCAGCACATTGATCGCAATGCTCCAGGGACTGGAAAAAAGATTAGACCAGTACTGGGGATTGGATAACTGTTGAAAATTCATAACTTACTCATCCTTTTATACTCAAAGAAAATACTCGCAAAACCCCAACCAGTCGCCCTTTAGCTTACTTGTTCAGACTGGATTCAAGAGGTCTTCCCGCTTTGATTTATCAAACAAAAAAGCGTTCTTTACTATTATATCACGTTTAGGCGGATTTTTCTGTAACCTAAATCTTTTTTTTATGATAAAATATTTTTATGAAGATAAATACAGCCTTGGGTGTCCTGGCAGGGAAGACTTCCCACTTTATTTTGAGCCACTTGGGTCGTGGCTCCACCCTGCCTGGCAAGATTGCCCTTAAATTAGATAAAGACATGTTGCAAAACCTGGCCTCCGACTATGAGGTCGTGGTCGTCACAGGGACCAACGGGAAAACCCTAACCACCGCCTTGACCGTAGGTATCCTCCAAGAAGCCTATGGTCCTGTCCTGACCAATCCCAGCGGAGCCAATATGATTAGCGGGATTACGACCACCTTTTTGACCGCCAAAAAGGGAAAGCAAGAACGAAAAATTGCTGTGCTTGAAATCGATGAAGCCAGTCTTTCTCGCATCTGTGACTACATTAAGCCTAGCCTTTTTGTCCTGACCAATATCTTTAGGGATCAGATGGACCGCTACGGGGAGATTTATACTACCTATCAGATGATTCTTGATGCCATCAATAAGGTCCCAGAAGCTACGGTCCTACTCAATGGAGATAGTCCGCTTTTCAACTCGACAACCCTCAAAAATCCAATTCGTTACTATGGTTTTGATTTGGAAAAGACAGAGCCCCAATTAGCCCACTATAATACCGAAGGGATTCTCTGTCCCAACTGTGAGCATATCCTCAACTACCGTCTCAATACCTATGCCAATCTAGGGGACTATATCTGCCAGCATTGTGGTTTCACGCGCCCAAATCTTGACTATCGTTTGACCGATTTGGTTGAGCTCAAGCACAACCGCTCTGCCTTTGTTATTGACCAGCAAAACTACCAGATCAATATCGGGGGCCTCTACAATATCTACAATGCCTTGGCAGCGGTGTCGATTGCTCAATTTTTCAAGCTTGAACCAAGCCTTATCAAGGCTGGCTTTGATAAGAGCCGAGCTGTCTTTGGTCGCCAAGAGACCTTTAAGATTGGGGACAAGGAATGCACACTGGTGCTCATCAAAAATCCAGTCGGAGCTAGTCAGGCCTTGGAAATGCTTAAACTAGCACCTTTTCCTTTCAGCCTATCGGTCCTACTCAATGCCAACTATGCTGACGGGATTGATACTAGCTGGATCTGGGATGCTGATTTTGAGCAAATATTAGAGATGGATATCCCTCAAATCAATGCCGGTGGTGTCCGTCATTCAGAAATCGCGCGCCGCTTGCGAGTGGCCGGCTATGACCCAAACAGAATCTCAGAAAAGAAGGAGCTGGAGCAAATCTTCACTGCCATCCAGGAGCAAGACTGCCAGCAGGCCTATATCCTGGCTACCTATACAGCTATGCTGGAGTTTAGAGAGCTTTTGGCCAGCCATCACATTCTTAGAAAGGAGATGAACTAATGGTCTACACATCACTTACATCTCCCAGTCAGGAAAACTACCCCTACGACTTGCACATTGCCCACCTCTACGGCAATCTCCTCAATACCTATGGAGATAATGGTAATGTCCTTATGCTCAAATATGTAGCTGAAAAATTGGGTGCCAGGGTCACGGTCGACATCGTCTCTCTTGAAGATGACTTTGACAAGGACTACTATGACTTGGTCTTCTTTGGTGGTGGTCAGGACTATGAGCAAACCGTTGTAGCCCGCGACTTACCAACTAAAAAAGAAGCCCTGGGCCAGTTTATCCAGGAAGACAAGGTGGTTCTGGCCATCTGTGGCGGTTTCCAACTTTTAGGTCAATACTATATTGAAGCTTCTGGTCGCCGGATTGAGGGCTTGGGTCTGATGGGCCACTATACGCTCAACCAAACCAAGAACCGCTATATTGGCGACATCAAAATTCACAATGAAGAATTTAATGAAACCTACTATGGTTTTGAAAACCACCAGGGACGGACTTTCCTATCAGATGATGAAAAACCACTAGGCAAGGTCATCTATGGTAATGGCAATAATCAGGAAGACGGCTGCGAGGGCGTTCATTACAAGAATGTCTTTGGTTCCTATTTCCACGGGCCTATTTTATCCCGCAATGCCAATCTAGCCTATCGCCTCGTCACCACCGCCCTTAGAAATAAATACGGTGCCGACTTAGAACTACCTAGCTACGAGGCTATCCTCGCTCAAGAAGTCCCTCAAGAATATGGGGACATCAAAAGCAAGGCGGAGTTTGAAAAGTGAAAAAGAGGGATAGAAATATTTTGATTTTATAAATCTTTCACCCCTTCTACACATTGACAAGTTAAATAAAAAGAGGAACAAGATAGGATTCTGACTGCCAGAAAACTAAACTTGTTCCTTTTTATATTTGTCCAGCTTTTTACTGGTGTCCCGCTTGGCTGAGCTTGAAAAGTCACATTAGTCTTCAAATAGAAGAGAGTCACTCCACCCGCTCCGACACTTCTTCCCATTCTTCCATCAGGTTTTCTTGCTGCTTGGTGAGGTCATCGATTTGGGCCTGGTAGGTCATAAGTTGGTCGGCATTATTGGTGGTGGTCATGAGCTGGCTGACCTCTGCTAGTTCTGTTTCGATTTGCTCGATTTGACTTTCTAAGTTCTCTAGGCGGCGGAGCAATTTTCGCTGCTCCTTTTGATTGGCCTTTTGGAGCTGGTAATCATTGCTGGGAGCTTCCTCCTGGCTTTGCTCTTGTCTTTCTTCTTCCTGGAGGGCTTCCTGCTCGGCCTTTTTCTCAAGGTAATAGTCATAGTCACCCAGATAGAGCTTGGAGCCGGTCTCTGAGATTTCTAAAACCTGGGTGGCTACCCGGTTTATAAAGTAACGGTCGTGGCTGACGAAAAGCAGGGTCCCGTCAAAGTCAATCAGGGCCTGCTCCAGCACCTCCTTGCTATCAATATCCAAGTGGTTGGTCGGCTCATCTAAGATGAGAAAATTATTATTTTCCATGGATAACTTAGCCAGGAGCAGGCGAGCTCGCTCACCCCCCGACAGCATAGCAACTGATTTTTTGACATCATCACCTGAAAAGAGAAAGGCTCCTAGGCGATTACGAATTTCGACTTCGGGCGTCAGCTTAAAATCATTCCAAAGCTCGTCCAGGACGCTATTAGTCGGAGTGAGATGGCTCTGGCTTTGGTCATAGTAGCCTAGCTCAACATTGGCCCCCAAATGCTGGCTTCCCTTAATAAAGGGAAGCTGCCCCACGATTGACTTGATGAGGGTGGTTTTACCTATCCCATTGGGACCGACAATAGCCACAGCTCCTAGCTTTCTCAAGTCAAGGTTAATGGGCGCAGATAAAATCTGACCCTCATAGCCGATGGCTGCATCTTCTAATTTTAGAACGACATTGCCCGATACCTTGTCGGCCTTAAAGGTCATATTGGCTGATTTGTCCCTACCTCCAGGCTTATCTAGGCGATCCATCTTTTCCAACTGCTTGCGGCGCGACTGGGCCCTTTTGGTTGTAGAGGCTCGAACCAGATTGCGGTTGACAAAGTCCTCTAAGGCAGCAATCTCCTTCTGCTGCTTCTCATAATTTTTGACTGCCGTTAAGAGCTTCTGCTCCTTTTGACTGACAAAATTGGAATAGTTCCCCACATAGCGGTCCAGAGAATGCTTGGTCAAGTCCAGGGTCACTGTCGCCACCTTATCCAAAAAATAGCGGTCGTGACTGACAATCAAGAGGGCGCCCTTATAGTTGGTCAAATAGTTTTCCAACCAGGCGATGGTCTCGATATCCAAATGGTTGGTCGGCTCGTCCAGGACCAGAAGCTGGGGTCTTTCTAAGAGCATCTTGGCCAGAGCCAATCTGGTATTTTGTCCGCCTGAGAGCTCAGAAATTTTCATGTCCCACATGGTCTCGTCAAATTTGAAACCATTTAAAATGGCCCGAATATCGGCCTCATAGCTAAAGCCACCAGCCTGACGAAAATCCTCTGACAACTGATCGTACTGGCTCATCAACTTGTCTAGCTCAGAGCCAGCCAAACTGCCCATTTGCTCCTCCATTTTACGAAGTTGCTTTTCCTGCTTTCTTAAATCTCTAAAGACAGCCAACATTTCCTCATAAATGGTCTTGCTGGACTCAAAACGGCTATCCTGGGCCAGATAGGAAAGGGACAGGTCTCTTTTGCGGTTAATTTCTCCGGCGCTGGGCTCCTCTTCTCCCACCAAGATTTTCAGCAGGGTAGACTTTCCCGCCCCATTTTTCCCAACCAGGGCAATGCGGTCCCGCTCATCGATTTGCAGGTTGATATTGTCAAAGAGTAGCTCCCCTGCAAAGGAGCGCTCTAGTTTATTGGCTTGTAAGATAATCATATCTCCTATTATAGCAAAAAAGCGCCCAAAAGTGAGGCTTTCCTCCTAACTTTTCTGGCGGCTTTTGCTTTGAAAATAGACGGTCTAATCGGCCTAAGACTTTTTGCTAGACCTTTTAGACCTTTTCTTGCTTGGACTAAAAAAGTCTTTCATTTCTCCCTCAATCACTGGGAAATCAGTCCTTGAAAGGACAGCTAGCTTGCCTAGGGCATTTTCAATCTGCTTGCTATAGCGCTTGCTGTAAACCCGATTGTCTAAAATCAAGACGGCTGACTGCTGCTGGTGGTTTCTCAGGGTCCGACCCAGAGCCTGCTTTAAGCGCAAAATAGCAATCGGCAGACTATAATCATAAAAGGGATTTTTTCCTTCCAAGCGCAACTGCTTATTCATCTTTTGCGGGAAGAAATCGCTGGGATTATCAAAAGGAATCCTGGTAATAATCTGAATCATCTGCTGCTGGCTGGCAAAGTCTGTCCCCTCCCAGAAACTACCCGTCCCTAGAAGAATCATGGACTCACCCCGATCAAAACGCCTCTTGATGTTGGCGGCCTCGCCATTGCGATACTGAGCTAGATGGGCCAAGCTCAAGCCCTCTGACACAGCCAATAAGAGGTCCTTGGAGGTGAAGAGTACAAGTAGGGGACGATTGAGACGGGCCAGGCTTTCAATCCTTTGAACCAGAAGTTTGGCATACTGATGAAGGGAAAGCTTGGTCACATCTGGAAAGGTCTCATCAATCCAGATTTGCTGCTGCTTGCTAGTCTGATAGGGTAGGCTATAAAAGCGATAATGCTCAAAGCCTAGGAGCTTGGCTAGGTTGACCTTGCGACTAATGGATAGGGTGGCAGAGACAAAGAATAACTTGACATCTTCTGGCAAAAATTCCTGAAAGTCCAAGAGGGCAAAACGCCCGGCTTGAAGACTCAAGAATCGATGGTTTTCTAATTGCTCGCTCTCTAGCCAAAACTGGTCAAACTGCTGAGCAAAGAGAGCCTTTAAGGGCTCTAAACTAGCCAAGTCCAACTCGGAAAGATCCTGGCGAATTTTAGCTACGGCCCCAGGCTCTAGCTCTGCCAGTCCCTCCCTTTGGAAACGTTCCAGCTGGTGTCCCAACTCAAACTGCAAACTCTCTAGCAAGCGTTTCTCTAAGAGGGGCCGTTCCTCCGCTAGCTCCTCTTGGAGGCCTTGTAAGATTTTGGTCATGCTAAGAGACTGACGGGAAAAGCTTTCTAGGGCTGAAAAGAGCTTTTGGGCCTCATCGACAACGACCAGACGACCCTTGATAAAGTTGCTATCATCCTCTAGGCGGGTAAGAAAATAAGCATGGTTGGTAATCAAAACCCGACTCTTGCTGGCCTTCTCCTGACCTCGCTGCCAAAAGTCCTCCCCATAAAAAAGGGACTTCTTGCTAATTTTACCGTCATGACTGATGGTTTTAAGATAGGGTTGGTAGCGGTGTTTTTGGCCAATTTCGTCCAAATCTCCGGTCAGAGTCTCAGTCAGCCAGACCAAGATTTTCATCTTGCAGCGGATAATTAGCCGATTTTCTTGCTTATGCTGCAAGCTCTCCTTAAAGAGGTCGAGCTTGATGTAGGAGCTAGGACTCTTGAGATTGTGAAAGGAAATCCCAAATACTTCTTCAATCTTCCTGCCCTCACTCTCCATAATTTGATCCTGCAAAACCTTGGTCGGCACAGTCACCACCAGTTTTTTCTGCCTTCTAGCCAGTAAGGGCAGAAGGTAACCGTAGGTCTTGCCTAAGCCTGCCTGGGCCTGTAAAAAACTAGACTCCTCTTCTTCCAAGGCCTCTTGGACAAAGCGGGCAAAAATAGCCTGCTCCTTACGCTCGTCTAGGCCCAAGAGAGCCAGATTTTTCTGAAAGTCAGTCGATAATTTTCGCTCCCTGGGTCTGGCCTGGGGTTTTCTGAAAAAGAGACCCTGGCGTTCTAGGTAGGTCTTAGAGTCCCAAGCTGGCATCTGCTGGTAAACATCTTGAATGGCTAGGTGGGTCTCATAGATGAGCTGCTGGCTCAAATCTAGCAAGACCTCCACTAGGGCCTTGGGGAGGCTCTTAATTTTAGCCTGAATTTGTAAAAATAACTCTGCTGTTGCTAGGGCATCGGCAATAGCTGTGTGGGCATCGGTCAAGTCAATATCCAGGCACTGACAAAGATTGCTGAGGCCATATTTTTCTAATGTTGGAAAAAAAATCTGGGCCAGCTCTACCGTATCAACCCTGGGAGTCCTTAGCTCAAAGCCCTCCCAAAACAGGGCTTCAGCCAAGAGATTGGCATCAAACTTAACATTGTGGGCTACAAAGATTGCATCAGCAATCAAGTCATAAATTTCAGCGGCTACCTCTTGAAAGTCAGGAGCCTGACTGAGCCTAGCATCACTCAAACCCGTCAAGCCCTTGATGTGCTCGTCCAAGGGTTCATGAGGATTGATGTCGGTCTGATAGGTCTGCTGAATCTGGCCATTTTCAATAATAACGATTCCAACCTGAATGATTTTACTACTGTTGCTGGCTCCTGTCGCCTCCAAATCCACAACAGCATACTTAGAATATCCTTGTTTCATACTCCTTAGATTATACCATAAAAATACAATCAGCCAAAGTCCAGATTGGTAAAATATATTTCAACTTCTCAGACTATTTGCTACTAAAGAAAAAGCCAAATCAGTGCGATTTTTTCATTTTTTTGCTACACTCAAAGGAGAAAGGAGCTGACCATGATTAAAATCAGCAAAACAGTCAATCAAGTAGCCTATGAAAACACCTACTATCTGGAAACAGACCAAGAGCTTATTCTGGTCGATCCCGGCAGTAACTGGGACAAGATTAAAGAGACTATCCAGGCCATTAACAAGCCCCTAATCGCTATTCTTCTGACCCATACCCATTACGACCATATTATGAGTCTTGACTTGGTGCGGGACCAGTTCAATCAGCCCCCCGTCTATATAGCGGAAAGCGAGGCCACCTGGCTGTATAGTCCCCAGGACAATCTCTCAGGCCTCCCCCGCCATGACGATTTGGTCGATGTCTGCCTAAGGCCGGCCGAGCATTTCTTCCACTATGACCAGGACTATCATTTGGGGGATTTTCATTTCTATGTCCGACCTACACCAGGCCACTCCATCGGGGGCGTCTCCATCGTCTTTCCCGATGACCACTTTGTTTTAACTGGTGATGCCCTCTTTCGCCAATCAATCGGCCGAACAGACCTACCCACTGGTAATCAGGATCAACTTTTGACCAGTATCAAACAAGAACTACTGACCCTGCCCAAGACCTATGATGTCTATCCCGGCCATGGTCCTCAAACCAGCATTGCCCATGAAAAAATGCTCAATCCCTTCCTCAGTGAGAAATAAAATGAAAAAGATATGTAAAAGACTGGGCCTAGGAGCCCTAATCCTGCTAGGTCTAGCCCTAATAGCTGGCTTTACCTACCTCAAGATGGCCAGCTATCCAGCAGAAAGTCGGGCCCAGGCTAGCCTCAAAGCTGGCAAGGCCCAAGAAAACTCACAAAGTTTTGTCTTTAAGGGAGACCCCAAGAAGCCCGCTTTTATCCTCTATCCAGGAGCCTTGGTTGACCCCGTCAGCTATGCCCAACTAGCCCAGGACCTTGCGAAAGAGGGCTACTCCAGCTACATTATCCGCCCCTTCCTACATTTGCCCGTCCTATCTAGCCAGGCAGCCCTGGATCTAATCAAAAAAGAGGGGCTCAAGCCCCAACAAGTCTATCTGGCTGGCCACTCTCTAGGTGGGGTCGTAGCTAGCAGCAATAGTTTAAAGCTGATGGAGCAAAAGCAGGGACCCAAGGGCCTGGTTCTCTTGGCTAGCTACCCAGCCGCATCCAACGACTTGTCCCAGAGCCAACTTCCCGTTCTATCTCTAACCGCCAGCCAGGACAAAATCATCAACTGGACCAACTATCAGGCGGCCAAAAAACGCCTGCCCAAGGATAGTCAGTATATAGAAATCCCCGGTGGAAACCACTCTGGCTTTGGCCTCTATGGCCAGCAGGCAGGAGACGGCCAGCCAACTATTTCTAACCTAGACCAGCAAAAGGCCATCAGTAAAGCCATCCTAGACTTTATTAAGAGCCAGGATTAACAAGCAAAAATTTTTATTCAAAAATTTTCAATCCTCTTTTATCAAGCAAAAAGCGAGCCAGCTAGCCTTCTGAATGACAGAAAACTAGCTGGCTTGCTTTTTATATATAAGACTGGACCTTGGGCCCAAACTCCTTTTATCCTTAAATCTTCAGGAAGCGTCTCATAGAGATTCCTGACCCGATAGAGCCGATAATGATTCCCAGAACAAAGAGACTGGCAATCATAATAGGTACAAAGAGGCTAGGCTCAATCATAGAGAGGTTTTGACCAACCAGGGACTTATTGACCGACTGGTAGACCATATTATATCCAAAGTAGACGAGCACTCCTGGAAGAGCTGCTCCCAAGAGACCCAGCCAGGCTCCTTCTAAGAGGAAGGGGCCACGGATATAACCATTTTTTGCCCCAACCAGACGCATGATTTGAATCTCACGACTGCGGGAAATAATGGTAATCCGAATGGTATTTGAAATCAGAAAGACTGCTAGGAAGATGAGGAGACCCGCTCCAATCAAGCCCCAGGTCTGAATAAAGTTAGCTAGGGAGAAGAGTCGTTTGGTATTAGCTCCACCGTCTTGGACCTCAGAAACTCCTTCAATCTTTTTAGCCTGAGAAGAAACTGTCTCGACATACTTAGGTGAGCTAGTATCGACAATGTAGGCGTCATAGAGGGGGTTTGAGTCTCCCTCAAAGACCTTCCACTCACTTCCCATGGTCTCAGTTAGCTTTTCATACTGCTCTTCCTTGCTTGAAAAGGTCACCTTGGCTACATGGTCCAGAGACTTAAGGGCATCATAGACCTTATGGTAGTCATCGTTTTTGACAGTTTGACCTTCCTTGACAATGGTCTCGCTGTTATCAGCCACATCCTTACGAGTATAAACCATGACCCGGACATTGTTTTGAATATCATCTCCTAGTTTAATCGCATTTAAAATAACAGAGACAAAGATTCCAACTAGGGTCAGGGTAATCATAACCGTACTGATAGCGGCAACAGTCATCCAGCCATTACGCTTAAGGCTCTTAAGCGATTCCAGCAGATGACGGAAAAATCTACTAATCATCGTATCCGTACTCTCCTTCCGCTTCGTCACGTACCACACGACCATTTTCAATGGCGATAACCCGGTGACGCAGAGTATTAACAATTTGGCTATTATGGGTGGCCATGAGCACCGTTGTCCCTTGGAGGTTAATCCGCTCTAGGAGGTTCATAATTTCCCAAGAATTATCTGGGTCCAAGTTTCCTGTGGGCTCATCGGCAATCAAGACCTTAGGGTTGTTGACAATAGCACGAGCAATGGCAATCCGCTGCTGCTCACCACCAGATAGCTCGTTGGGGAAGGAACGGACTTTATGCTTCAGACCAACCAGCTCCAAGACTTCCATAACCCGCTTTTTAATGTTACTGCGGCGTTCGCCGATTACCTCCATGGCATAGGAGATGTTTTCATAGACGGTCTTTTTAGGTAGGAGCTTATAGTCCTGAAAGACAACTCCGACATTGCGACGCAACATAGGAATGTCCTTCTTTTTAATTTTTCCTAGATTGAAGTCGGCCACTTGTAGGCTTCCCTTATCTAGCTTGATTTCTCTATATAGGAGACGGATAAAGGTCGATTTACCCGCACCAGAAGGGCCTACGATATAGGCAAACTCTCCTGAATTTACACTGATAGACACGCCCCGCAAGGCAGTTGTCCCGTTGTCATACTTTTTGACAACATCTCTCATTTCAATTATCGACATTGATGGTAAGAGTTCCTTTCTACTTGGTTTAGTTAAGACGCCACTTGAGATAGGCATCGATAAAGCCGTCCAAATCCCCGTCCATAACCTTGTCCACCTGGGCTAGCTCATAGCCTGTCCGGTGGTCCTTGACCATGGTGTAGGGGGTAAAGACATAGGAGCGAATCTGACTGCCCCAGGAAATTTCTTTTTTATCTCCCTTGAGGGAGTCTACTTCGGCGGCCTTTTTCTCTTGCTCTAGCTGGTAGAGCTTGGCTTGCAGCATTTTCATGGCCCGATCCCGGTTTCCATACTGGGTCCGATCCACTGTTGACTGGGTGACAATCCCTGTCGGTAGGTGGGTCAGCCGAACACCGGTTGAGACCTTGTTGACATTCTGTCCACCTGCTCCGCCTGAGCGGAAGGTGTCCATTTTAACATCTTCGTCTCTCACCTCTACCTCAATGGTATCATCCAATTCTGGCATGACCTCGACCGAGGTAAAGGAGGTGTGGCGACGTTTAGCCGAGTCAAAAGGCGAGATGCGCACCAGACGGTGAACTCCCATTTCTGACTTTAAGAGCCCATAAGCATGGGGTCCTTCAAAGGAAAGGGTAACCGACTTAATGCCGGCTTCATCACCAGCCTGATAGTCCAAGATTTCTACCTTAAAACCCCTACTATTTCCAAAACGGGTGTACATCCTTAGTAGCATATCGCCCCAATCTTGGGCCTCTGTTCCTCCCGATCCAGGATGAATTTCTAAGATAGCATTATTTTGGTCATAGGGTTCAGACAAGAGCAGGGTCATCTCATAGTTGGTCATCATCTTCTCGAGTTCTGCTAGCTTATCCTCCAGCTCAGACTGGCTAGAGGCATCCTCAGCTAGAAATTCGAGCAGGATTTCTGACTCCTCAAAGAGATCCGTCATCTGCTGAAAGTTCTGATAGGTTTGCTTGAGTTCATTCAGCTCTTGCGATGTCTTTTGGGCCGATAAGTTATCATTCCAAAAGTCAGGCTCGGTCATTTTATGTTCTAAGATTGCAATCTCTTCTTCCAGACCTTCTAAGTCAAAGAGACCCCCTGAAAGAAGTTAATTTTTCACGATTGGCGTCAATTTTTTGACGAATTTCTGAAATGTCCATAGATACTCCTTTTCACATATCGTTCTATTATACCATACTTAGGGAACTTTGCCTAATTTTTAAAAATTTGGGTCACAAAGCCAGCCTCTATTGTATGAAAGATTTGCTGGATAAGCAAGGATTTTAACTCTTTCTTGTTTATTTTTAAAGATAAAGGCACATTTACTGCTCGTCTAAAAGCCCTGGAACTAGGGATTGCAGTTTATATCTAAGGAACATTTGCAACTCCTTTAGTCAGCTTCAAATTCCAACTGACCGCCAAAAGATGATGTTCAAATCCTCTGAAATATGCTAGACTAGACTTATGACAAGATTAGCGATTATGAGTGACCTCCATATTGACTCCAATGCCTTTGGCACTTTTGAACTTGAAACCCTTATTCAAACCCTAAAAGCGAGAAAAATCGACCAGCTCCACCTGGCTGGAGATATATCCAATGATTTTTATGGACGCAGCCAGACTTTTATCGACAGGCTCAGCCAAGACTTTCAAGTCTCCTATAATTTAGGTAACCACGATATGCTGGGTCTATCCGAACAAGAGATTAGTAGCCAGGACCTGCAGGTTCAAAGTATCGGCTCCAGCCAATTAGTCAGCTTGGCAGGTTGGTATGATTACAGCTTTGTCCCCCAACTTAGTCTGGACCAGCACCTTAAAAATAAAAATAATTTTTGGTTTGACCGCCGGCTCAAAAGAGCTAAGAGCGACCCCCTCATTACCCAGGACTTGCTTGAGAGATTGAAAGAGGCCCTTCAAGGACTAGCAGGACCAATCCTCGTAGCCATGCACTTTGTCCCCCACCAGGTCTTTCTCTTTGAACATCCCTATTTCCGACGTTTCAATGCCTTTATGGGTAGCCAGGCCTTTCACCAGGTCTTTCTAGACTTTGGGGTCAAAGAAGTTGTCTTTGGTCACCTTCACCACCGCTACAAGCGGCGCCTGATTGACGGGATTGGCTACCAGGCCAAACCCTTGGGCTATATAAGAGAATGGCAGCTGACCCAGAACTTTTTCAAGGACTTTCCCCAATACCAGATTCCAGAAAGCTATCGCCTCCACAAGCGCTATAATGCAGTTAGAGATTTGCCCGAATTTGAGGCCTATAAAGAAAAATACTTGGCCCAAGAATTTGACCAAGCAATGACGATTTTTGAGTTATGAGTAAGAAAAAGATTGAATAACTGCTTTCAAGTCCTTTGAAAGTAGTTTTTCTTGGTCTAGTTTCAAATAAATTTCCATTAAAAAGGAACGAAAATTAGAAAAATGAATAAAATCCTCAACCGTCTCCAAGGGAAAATCAATGCCTTCTAGCCAAGCTACTAGCTGATTTTGCGAAAGTTTGCCTTCTGTGACGGCTTGATAAATCACCCTTGCCAGACGCCACTCTTCATCGGCTGAAAAACGGATAGAAACTCTCTTAAAAATGGAAGATAGGGTTTGAAAAATAGTAGGCCAAGCTGCCTTTGGAAAGTCCGAATGAGTAACAACTGCAACCAAAAAATCTGCTCCATGAGCAAAAGCATGCACCCAGCCAAAGTCAAGGGAATAACCGTCACTATCCCTTTCCTTTTGTAGATAGGTAAAAGCATACTCAAACAAAATCTGTCTTTCCTCTTTTGACAGAAGCCTGTAGTAGGGAGAAGTTGCTGTATCATCTACCTCTACTATATTTGCCAAGAGCAGGGCAGTAAAAGAGCGAGTCAGGCTAGCCACTCCTTGTTGCTCCATTTGGTAAAATAAAAGATTTTTGCTCAAACTTTCTTCTACTAAAAATCGGAATTGTTGAAGACTAAAAAAGCCTTCTGTCAGCCCACACGCCAAGGTCTCAAACACTAATTCATCTCGGATTTCTGGCTTAGGATGACCGATATGTTCTAGCAACCAAGCTACCTCATCAAAAGAGTAGATTGGGTCAGGTAAAGATAATTTTTCTTGTAAACTCTCTAACATCGTCTTCCTCGTATTCTAGTTTTGTCTTAGCCATTGTAAAACCGAATGTCAAGCAAAATAATAGGAGGTCGAGACAAAAGTCTTTGGCTTCCGAAAGACATTCGGTTTATGCGCTAGCCGCGTCGAAGATCCTTTCGTTTTAGGCTTGCTTTCCAGCAAGCTAAGAGCTTCCAGTCTTCTCCTTCTTTCAAGTCATTCATCGACTGCCTTATCAGGCGGGAGATTGCTTTCGCATTGACGACCTTGACTTGGATATTCCCCCAAGCTATTCCCTTGAGTGTCTTTGTTATAACAAAATTTCACTCAACTTTCAAGCAATTTTTTAAGACCAGGAAATTTGCAGTTTGTAATAGGCAAACACCTGCTCTTGGCTGGGATTTAGGAGTTGGTAGTGAAGAATGAGCCGCTGCTTTTCCAAATCCAAGTCATAAACTTGGGTCTGGGTCAGTAGGTTTTGATAGCCTAGAGGCGTAGGAATAGCTACCTGCACAGCTTCATTTTTCAAGAAACGCATGACCGACTTGGGCTGGGAATAGCGGGTCATGCTGAGGCCTTGGGCGTCAAATTTCAAGACCACTCTTTCTTTGTCCTCATTTTCATAGGTCAGATAGGTCTGGTCCCCTTTTTGGTGATACTGGGCTGGGCAGATGTAATCGATTTCTTCCACTTGACCCCCAAGGTCAATCTGATTTTTTATCCGAAGTTTCATTCTGGTCTTCCTTATCAAATCTTTTCCTCTATTCTACCAGAAAAGGGGACTTTTTTCTGCCTTGGGGCTTCCTTTTAAGTTTTTGTCCTGCTCCTATTTGTGGTATAATAGGGGCATGATTGAAAAAGTTTTTCGTGACCCCGTTCACAATTATATTCATGTCGAAAATCAAGTAATCTACGATTTAATCAATACCAAGGAATTTCAACGACTACGCCGCATCAAGCAACTGGGAACATCCGGTTACACCTTTCATGGTGGTGAGCATAGCCGTTTTTCGCATTGTTTAGGAGCCTATGAGATTGCCCGTAGGATTACACAGATTTTTGACGAAAAATACCAGGACGACTGGGACCACCACGAATCACTCTTGGTTATGGTGACAGCCCTCCTCCACGATGTCGGTCATGGCGCCTACTCTCACACCTTTGAGCGCTTATTTGATACCGACCATGAGGAAATCACACGCCAAATCATCACCAGTCCAGAAACAGAAATCAACCAAGTCCTGCGCCAATTAGCACCGGACTTCCCTGAAAAAGTAGCCAGCGTCATCAACCATACCTACCCTAATAAACAGGTGGTCCAGCTAATTTCTAGCCAGATCGATGTAGACCGGATGGACTACCTACTAAGAGACTCCTACTTTACTGGGGCTAGCTATGGTCAGTTTGATTTAACTCGGATTTTGCGGGTTATTCGGCCTGTAGCTCAGGGAATCGCCTTTAAAAGAAATGGCATGCACGCTGTGGAGGACTATGTCCTTAGCCGCTATCAAATGTATATGCAGGTCTACTTCCACCCAGCCAGCAGAGCTATGGAGGTCCTGCTGCAAAACCTACTCAAGCGGGCTAAGTTCCTCTATCCCGACCACAAGGCTTATTTTGCGACCTCCTCGCCCAATCTTTTGCCCTTCTTTGAAAAAAAGGTGGAATTACAGGACTATCTGGCCTTGGACGATGGGGTGATGAACACCTACTTCCAGGTCTGGATGACCAGTCCGGATACCATTCTGGCTGATTTGGCCCAACGTTTTATCAACCGCAAGGTCTTTAAGTCTATTATTTTTTCTGAAAAAAATGAAAAAAATCTTGATTTAATGCGGGATTTAGTAGCCCAGGTCGGCTTTGACCCCGACTACTATACCGCTATCCATCGCAACTTTGATTTGCCCTATGATTTCTATCGACCAGAGGTAAAAAGACCCCGGACTCAGATTGAAATCATTCAAAAGGATAATCACTTGGCCGAGCTATCAAGTCTGTCTCCGCTAGTAGAGTCTCTGGCTGGGACTCGCCATGGAGACAATCGCTTTTACTTCCCCAAGGAAATGCTGACGGATACCTCTATTTTTAGCCAACAAAATCAAGCCTTCAAGGCTCATATCCGCAATGACCACTTTATTTATGGAGAATAATATGTCTATCAAACTCGTAGCCGTCGATATTGACGGTACCCTTTTAAACAACCAAAAAGAAATCACCCCCCAAGTTTTTGAGGCCGTTCAAGAAGCCAAGGCGGCCGGCGTCAAGATTGTTATTGCAACTGGCCGCCCTATTGCTGGAGTAGAGCAACTCCTAGCTGAGCTCAAGCTCAATCAAGAAGGAAACTATGTCATCACCTTTAACGGAGGTCTAGTCCAAGATACAGCCACTGGCCAAGAGTTAATCAAGGAAACGCTTAGCTATGAGGATTATCTTGACCTAGAGTTCCTCAGTCGCAAGCTCCAAGTCCACATGCATGCCATCACCAAGGACGGGATTTATACAGCCAATCGCGATATCGGCAAGTACACCATCTACGAGTCCAACCTGGTTAATATGCCGGTCTTTTATCGGACTCCAGAAGAAATGGCAGACAAGGAAATTGTCAAGGTCATGTTTATCGATGAGCCTGATATTTTGGACGCTGCCATTGCTAAGCTCCCTGCCGAATTGCAGGAAAAGTACACCTTGGTCAAGTCTGCCCCCTTCTATTTGGAAGTCGTTAAAAAGTCTGTCCACAAGGGAGCTGCCGTCCTTCATTTGGCTGAAAAATTGGGCCTTTCTATCGAGGAAACTATGGCCATCGGAGACGAGGAAAATGATCGGGCCATGCTCGAAGTTGTCGGCAACCCTGTCGTCATGGAAAATGGACGGGAAGAGCTCAAAAAGATTGCCAAATATATCACCAAGTCCAATGATGAATCTGGTGTGGCACATGCTATTAGAGAGTGGGTATTAAAATAATGTATAGCTATAAAATTGGAATTTCCGCCCAGGAACATGATGCCTTTGTCACCAACCATAGCCAGGCCAATCTCCTTCAAAGTTCTGCCTGGGCCAAGATTAAGGATAATTGGGCCAATGAACGAATTGGCTTTTATCAAGATTCCCAGCTGGTAGCTACTGCTAGTATCCTTATCAAACCGCTCCCGCTCGGCTTTTCTATGCTCTATATCCCGCGAGGACCGATTATGGACTATAGTCAGCCCGACCTAGTTCGCTTTGTCCTGACTAGTCTGAAAAGCTTTGCCAAAAAGAAAAGGGCCCTCTTTGTCAAATTTGACCCCCTCCTCTTTCTCAAGCAGGGTCTAGTCGGCCAAGAAAGTCCGGACCAAGCTGAAACCTTGGCGGCCATTGACTCTCTTAGCAAGGCTGGAGCCGTCTGGGTCGGCCGCACCCAGCTCCTAGACGAGACGATTCAGCCCCGCTTTCAGGCCAATATCTACCGAGAAGATTTTAGCTTGGAGCAGCTATCAAAAAGTACCCGCCAGGCCATTCGGACCGCCCGCAACAAGGGTATTGAAATCCAGTTCGGCCAGACTGAATTGCTGGACGATTTCTCCAAACTCATGAAGAAAACCGAGGCTAGAAAAAGCATCTCTCTTCGAGGCAAGGACTACTACCAAAAACTTCTCGCTACCTATCCTGACCAGTCTTATATCACCCTATCCAGTCTCAACCTTGAGGAGCGCCTCAAGGAGTTAGAAAAGCAGGTAGACAAGCTAGAAAAAGAAGCTCAGAAATTTACTGACAAGACCAAGCCAGGCAAGATTGAAAACAATCGCCAGGAAAGCAAGCGCTTGGCCGAAGAAATCAGCTTCCTAGAAGAAAAAATTCAGGCCGGCGCAAAAAAGGTCCCTCTGGCAGCTAGTTTGGTACTAGAATACGGGGGAACTTCTGAAAATATCTATGCCGGTATGGACGAGGACTACCGACGCTACCAGCCGGCTATTATCACCTGGTATGAGACCGCCCAGCATGCCTTTGAACGCCAGGCCCGCTGGCAAAATATGGGAGGCATTGAAAACAACCTAGATGGCGGCCTCTACCATTTCAAGTCCAAGTTTAATCCTCGGATTGAAGAGTTTGTCGGCGAATTTAATCTACCGACTAGCCCCCTCTACTACCTATCCAATCTTGCTTATAGCCTCCGCAAGAAACTCCGCAGCAAGCACTAAGTTTTAAGAAAGGAACAGCATGACCTTCAAACTGATTAGTCGTGAAGAATTTCTGGAACACAGCCAAACCTGTGCCCAGCGCTCTTTTATGCAGACAGCTGAAATGGAAAAACTCCTCAGCAAGCGAGGTTTTACTTGCCACTACTTAGGCTATAGCGACCAGGACCAGCTCGTCCTCTCTGCCCTACTTTATAGCCTGCCCATGACCGGTGGCCTCCACATGGAAATCAACTGCGGCCCCGTCACAAGCGACCCCAAATACCTGGCCCCCTTCTACCAAGCCCTCAAAGACTATGCCTATAAGCAAGGGGCCCTGGAGTTAATCGTCAAGCCCTATGAAAGCTACCAAACCTTTGATAGCGAAGGACAAGCGCTCAGTCCCGAAAGAAAGGACCTGATTAAATACTTGACCGACTTGGGTTATGAATTTGACGGTCTCCAAACTGGCTATCCTGGAGGGGAGCCCGACTGGCACTATGTCAAGGATTTGAGTGGCCTCACACCAGAAAAACTCCTCAATTCCTTCAGCAAAAAGGGCAAGCCCTTGGTCAAGAAAGCCAAGACTTTTGGTATCCAGTTAAAACGACTCAAGAGAGAGGAACTGGGCATTTTCAAGGAAATTACTTCCGCCACCTCCAATCGTAGAGAATACAGCGATAAATCGCTAGACTACTACCAAGACTTCTATGACAGCTTTGGTTCAGAAGCCGACTTTATGGTGGCCAGCCTCAATTTCCCTGCCTATCTCCAGCACCTAGAAGAAAGCCAAGCCAAGCTCCAAGAAAAAATAAGGAAATTAGAAGCTGATTTGGAAAAAAATCCCCAGTCGGAAAAGAAACAAAACCAACTTAGGGAACTGACTAGCCAAAACCAGACCTTTGAGACCCGCAAGGCCGAGGCTCAAGACTTTATCGACAAATACGGGGATAAGGACCAGGTCCTAGCAGCCAGCCTCTTTGTCTACACACCCCAAGAGGCTACCTACCTCTTTAGCGGCTCCTATCCCGAATTTAATAAATTCTATGCACCAGCCCTCCTGCAAGAGTATGTCATGACCCAAGCTCTCAAAAGAGGGATCCCCTTTTATAACTTCCTAGGAATTATGGGAGTCTTTGACGGAAGCGACGGAGTTCTTCGCTTTAAGCAAAACTTTAATGGCTACATCCAGCGCAAGATGGGAACCTTCCGCTACTATCCAAAACCCTGGAAATTTAAAATCCTAAAGGCCCTGAAAAAAATATTGGGCAGATAAAAGGCAGGATAGAAGCCAGACTAGTTTCCAAAAGTGGCCTGCTACTATGTCATTGGCCCCAGAAGTTGGACTTTTTGTCCAACTTTTGGGAGCAGAACATTATCCATATCTATTAGAGGTTAGAGACCCTTGTCTCGACCTCTTTTTTATAGCAAAAACCAAGAATTTCAAAACTTTTACCCAGACCTTCCTGGCTTGATTAAGCAACTTCCTAGCTACTTATCCTTTTTTCTGGGCTTGACCTTGGTCCAGCCAGACATAACGATTACCAATCTTCAGATAGATAGCATTTGTCGCCTGGTCTAGCCCCAGGACCTCGTAAGTTCCGGGTAGGGTGAAATAATCCCCCGGCTGCAAAACTTGGTCTCCAGAAATCTGACCTTGACTATCCGTTTCTAATAAAGGGCCGGGATCGAGAACATTTAAGGTAGTTGGCTGTCCTCCAGCTAAAGCATGACTAGTCACTCCTCCTAGTAAATGACTGCTTACCTGGTAAACTTCTGGAAAAGCGACCCGGTCTCCAATCCTAAATTCTTCTTTCCCTGCCGTTGCCGAATCTCCGATGGCTATATAGCGCCGCTGCCCACTAGTAGCAATATAGGAAATCCATTCCTGCCCTTCCCTCGTCAAAACTTGGTCATAGACCACCTGGTCCCCAGCCTGATAGACAGCCAATTCTGGACTGGCCAGACTAGGATTAGCTCGAACAGGACTCCTCTGACTAAATTGATAGTGTCCCTGACTAGCTAGGCCAGACAAACTAGCTAGAGGGGCTCCCGCCTCTTCTCCAGCTACCAAATCCCGAAAATGAATAAAACCAGATACTAAAGTCTTGGGAACCCTGCGCCGATGATAGAGGTGGGGCCCCTGGCCAGCATTATAATTATATTCTTCCAGTTCTACCTCATCCCCTCTAACCTCAGCCACCCAGGCAACATGGCCCATACTCCCCGCATAGCCGACAAAGGAGTCAAACCAGGCCACACTCCCAACTGCTGGATTTTTATCCACCTGATAACCCCCACCAGCAGCTATTCTCCCCCAGGTATGGGCATTCCCATAGCCTAAAGGCAGGTCAAAATGATTGCTAGAACTCAAGCGAAAGGCCACAAAAGAGGTGCATTCCCGATTATACATATTCCAGGAATCAACCAGACTATCCGCTGGAGCTTGACGCCAAAGCAAGGGATAATCATCACCTAAAACCGCCGCTTCTAAAAAAGACGTACTAATCACAGTCGTCCCCACAAGCAGGCTCCCTCCCACTAGCAATTTCTTAAAAATTTTCATAGAACTCCTTTCCTCTACCAAGTTCGGTCTGTCTTTCCTTATCTATTCGCAAAAGGAGCCTAAAAAAATAAAAAGAGGCGGAGACAAAAGTCTCCAACCTCTATAAACTATGGGGAAGAGCCTAAATCTGCTAGACTTGAGATTGTTCATCAACCTTGCAAGGCTTTGATTTATCCCCTGATTTTTGTAACTATAATGACTATTCTATTGGTAGCGTGGACTAGCAAAACCGCGAATATTTCCATGACCAATACGGTAGGTATTGCGCTTCACTTCATTGCGACTATTTCCTTCAATGGTATGAATGATACCATTTTCCACCTTCTCAACAATTCCGATATGGTCGGCCCAACCATTATTTTGTTGAGTATTTTGGTCCCAGTTAAAGGTAATGATATCACCAGCCTGAGGAGTTGCATTTCCGTCTTCATTCCAGATACCTAGATGTTTGAAAATCTGGATATGACGCTCAACCCCGCACTCACGACCAATCAGATGACTCAGACCTTGACGTTGGAAAACAACCGTTGTAAAGACATCGCACCAGTCATCAGAATATTTAACCGCATAACCAACCGGTAAAGGCTTGACACTATTATAATCATTAACCAGTTGATGATGCTCAGCAGTTCCGCCTCGAACTCCTACCAGAGCTGCAGCAGATTGGATAAGGCGATCTCTTTGATTTAATTGAGGAGTAAGATGATAACTACCAGCATTATAGCCTTCTACGCTATTATCTAAGTAAGTGACATAAATATGTGTTGTATAATCACCAGAAGCAAAATTATGATTAGCCGCATCAATAAGCAATTCTGCATGGTTAGCACCTTTTGGCGGAGCCGTATACCAGGATAGATTTTTCTGATTAGCCTCTGACCAGACAGCAACCTTAACTTCTTTAATGCTCTTACCGGGTGCTGCTTGGTCTACGACAATTTTGTAGGTCCCTTTATTCTGATTAACGTCAACTGCTCTTACAGATAACTTAGAAGAGCTAGGTTTTACTTCTGCATTTGTTGAACCTATTCCCACTTGTTCTCCATTATTTTGCATATAGTAAACATGAACATGATAGTTTCCAGTTGAGTTCTTATGCTCACTTGCTCTAACAGTCAGACGATAGTTGCCATCGACTTGCTTATGTGCCTTATGCCAAACTAGGTCATCTTGACCATTCTCACTAGACCAAACAGGAACTAAGACTTCCTTAATCCCCTTAGGACTATAAGTATCGCTAATCACTACATCAAAACTGCTCGTTTGAGCATTATTATTTTGAATGCTAACTTTTCCTCTTGGACGATCTCCCTTACCTATATCAACCTTTGCAACAGTGGATGCTATTCCTACTTGTTCTCCATTATTTTGCATATAGTAAACATGAACATGATAATTTCCAGTTGAGTTCTTATGCTCACTTGCCCTAACAGTCAGACGATAGTTGCCATCGACTTGCTTATGTGCCTTATGCCAAACTAGGTCATCTTGACCATTCTCACTAGACCAAACAGGAACTAAGACTTCCTTAATCCCCTTAGGACTATAAGCA
>NZ_PRDG01000001.1:261770-527023 GCF_017883985.1 Streptococcus oricebi
GCCAAACTAGGTCATCTTGACCATTCTCACTAGACCAAACAGGAACTAAGACTTCCTTAATCCCCTTAGGACTATAAGCATCACTGACTACTACATCAAAACTGCCCGCATAAGTATCATTATTTTGAATGCTGACTTTTCCAGAAATAGGGGTAACTTTTCCAATCTCTACCTGCGCCTTAGTTCTAGCTACTCCTACCGTTTTACCATTATTTTGAGTATAGTACACATGTATGTGGTAAGTTCCAGTTGAATTCTTATGCTCGCTCGCCTTGACTGTTAGACGGTAGGTTCCATTCGCTTGTTTTACCGCTTTATGCCAAACCAAATCATCTTGGCCATTAACTTCTGACCAAGTAGGGATCATCACTTCTCTTACCCCAAAAGGTGCTGCCACATCTGAAACAACAACATCAAAAGTCCCTGCTAGACTATTATTATTTTCAATTGAAACTTTTCCTCGAAGCGTGTGTTTGGTAAAGCGACCGGTATAGTCTAGACTCTGGTCAAAGACATGTTTGCCTGCTAGGAGCTGGGCCTGGGATGTAAACTGCCAAGCACCTGCGCCATTGTTGTAGTTCAAAGCAGTTGCTGATTGCTGATTGAGATTTCTTGACGGGTATTGGGCCACCCAGAAATTTTGAAGGCCAAACTTGGCAGTCTGGACTGGCCCCTTGTTCCGCAGGTTGTTGTTATCAATCCAGCTAGCACTGGTATAGTACATCAAATTTGAGAAACCTAGTCGTTTCATCTCAGCCGCCCAAATCTGTGTATTAGGATTGATGTTGGTCTGCATCTTAGGGTCTTCCATATCATTGACCATCAAGGTCGTCATCGGAAGATTTAAGCTCTTGGCATGTTGGGCAAAGTAGTTAGCCTCAGCCCGAGCTGTCTCTGCTGATGTATAGTGAGAAAAGGCGTAGGCAGAGACCTGCAAACCAGCTGCTTGAGCATTTCTAATCTGATTTTGAGCATAAGGATTTTTGTAGCTGGTCCCTTCTGTCAGCTTGACCACGACACCTGTAATCCCCTTATTGACCAGTTGACGATAATCATCCACACTGATTTCACCATTGTGGCTACTTACATCAACAAAGCTACCTTTGGGCTCTACATGCTTGGGCGCTGTGCTAGAAGCTTGACTGTTAAAAAAGCGAGTCTGGCCTTGGGCCTTGTCCGCTTCTTCCTGCTTAGGGCTAGTCTCTTCTTGGCTGGACTCAGCCTTAGCAGGGTCTTCTTCTTCTTTCTTTTCCTCAGCCTTATCTGTCTCTTCTAAAGAAGAACTTGCTGCTGTCTCTTCCTTCTTCTCTTCTTGAATTGCCTCAGCTGACTTAGCTGATTCAGTTGCGGGCTTAGTCAAATCCGGAGTCAGACTGGCTGTTTGACTACTTGCCTGTTCCTGACTGGTTGTAAGGTTTTCTGAAGGAACTTCTAGACCTTCTCCCTTAGACTCACTTGTTTGGCTAAGAACAGCCTGCGGTGCTAAGTCCTCAGCGAAAACCTGCTGGGAACTGGCAGCCAAGAGAACTGCTGTACTAGCTAAATAAATTAAATCTTTTTTCCTCATTATTTTATCCATTCTCCCCTTTAATTTGAAAAGCTTGCCACCTTGCAGCAACAAGCTATTTTTATTCCTTTATTTTACAAAGTCAAGCAGGGCCAGGAAGCTCTCTGCTTCAAGTGAAGCACCACCAACCAAGGCACCATCAACATCTGGACAAGCCATGTAGGCTGCTACATTTTCGGGCTTAACAGAACCACCATACTGAACACGAACCTTGTCAGCAACTTCTTGACCAAAGTCAGCTGCCACAACATCACGAACAGCCTTACACATCTTTTGAGCATCATCTTCAGAAGCTGACTTACCAGTACCGATAGCCCAGATTGGCTCATAAGCGATAACAAGGGATGCTACTTGCTCAGCTGACAAGTCTTTAAGAGCTGCAGATACTTGAGCTCCTACAAACTCTACCGCTTTACCAGCTTCGTAGGTTTCAAGAGACTCACCACAACAGATGATTGGAGTTAGACCGTTGCGGAAGATAGCGTGTGCTTTCTTATTGATATCCTCATCTGTTTCATGGAAGTAGTCGCGACGTTCAGAGTGACCGATGACTACATAAGGAAGACCCATTTCAGCTAATACCTTAGGTGAATTTTCACCAGTAAAGGCTCCAGCGTCCTCAAAGTAACAGTTTTGAGCAGCAACTTTCAAGTTAGACCCCTTGGCTGCTTCTACAACGACAGCTAAATCCAAGGCCGGTGCTGCAATACCCGCTTCTACTAATTCTGAAGATGGCAATTTGCTTGCTACTGCCTCAACAAAAGCTTTTGCTTCTTGAGGGTTTTTGTTCATTTTCCAGTTTCCGGCGATAAATGGTTTACGTGACATTTCACATACCTCTTCTATTTTTATTTACGCCTTCTATTTTATCATAAATTCCTTGATAAATAAAGGCTCGTCATCAATTCGTAAAAAAAGAAAATCCTGCAAGCAGGATTTTCTCGTTGTCTGACTATAATTGTTTGTTTTGGAACTTAATTGAATTAAGCTTCGATTTCTGTAACCATACCTGAACCAACAGTACGTCCACCCTCACGGATAGAGAATGTAGTACCTTGTTCTACGGCGATTGGGTGAATCAACTCAACGTCGATTGTCACGTTATCACCAGGCATAACCATTTCAGTACCTGCAGGAAGTTCGATAGATCCTGTTACGTCAGTTGTACGGAAGTAGAACTGTGGACGGTAGTTGTTGAAGAATGGAGTGTGACGTCCACCTTCTTCTTTAGTAAGGATGTAGACTTCACCTTTAAATTTAGTGTGTGGGTTGATTGAACCTGGCTTAGCAATAACTTGTCCACGTTCGATTTCGTCACGTTGGATACCACGAAGAAGCACACCTACGTTATCTCCAGCAAGACCTTCGTCCAATTGCTTACGGAACATTTCAACACCAGTAACAACAGCTTTTTGGATTTCTTCCTTGATACCAACGATTTCGATTTCGTCGTTAACTTTAACGATACCACGGTCGATACGTCCTGAAGCAACAGTACCACGTCCAGTGATTGAGAATACGTCCTCGACTGGAAGAAGGAGTGGCTTGTCAGTGTCACGTTCTGGTTCTGGAATGTACTCATCAACAGTGTTCATCAATTCCATGATGATGTCTTCGTGAGCTGTGTCACCTTCAAGAGCTTTAAGAGCTGAACCTTGGATAACTGGAAGATCGTCACCTGGGAAGTCGTATTCGCTAAGAAGGTCACGGATTTCCATTTCAACCAATTCAAGCAATTCTTCGTCATCAACCAAGTCAACCTTGTTCATGAAGACGATCAAGTGCTTAACACCAACTTGGCGTGAAAGAAGGATGTGCTCACGAGTTTGTGGCATTGGTCCGTCAGTTGAAGCAACTACAAGGATCGCACCGTCCATTTGAGCGGCACCAGTGATCATGTTTTTAACGTAGTCCGCGTGTCCTGGAGCGTCGATGTGAGCGTAGTGACGTTTTTCAGTTTCGTACTCAACGTGCGCAGTGTTGATGGTGATTCCGCGTTCGCGTTCTTCTGGAGCAGCATCGATAGAAGCGTAATCTTTTGGTTGGTTAACTGAACTTGGAAGACGACGTGCAAGTACAGTTGTGATTGCTGCAGTCAAGGTAGTTTTACCGTGGTCAACGTGTCCAATAGTACCAATGTTAACGTGCGGTTTACTACGATCGTATTTTTCTTTTGCCATTTGAGTAAAAGCCTCCAATAAAATATATTTTATAAGCAGACAGTAGGCAATACAGTCTAACTTTCCTTACTATTTTATCAAATTCCCGCAAAAATGCAAGTCTTTACACACTTTTTTTCAGATTATTCTTTTTCTAACTGATAGTAGGGTTGATTTAAGGTCGAAGCTCCGATACTAGAGGCAAAAATCCAGTCTTTATTTTCCAGCTGGGCGAAGTTTTCCGCCTTTCCAGTCAGAATAACACCAGAGAACTTAGCTTTTTCCAGGCTAGGCTGCTTTTTTTCAATATCTGCCAATTCTTTTGAAGTCTGGTAACGCTCTTCATCACCTACTCTGAGTCCGAACTCACCGTATTTTGAATCCTGAATTTTTTGGAGATTATTTTTGAAATGCCCAAAGGATTGAGCAGGGTTTTTTTCGTCCAAATACAGGCCATAAAGCTGGTCCACTGACATCTTAGAACTATCATAATCTGAATAAGTCCCTAGCCAATACCAATTCTTCTTAAGATTTTGAGGCAAGATTTTTTGTAACTCCTCATAGGAATAAGGCCTATCAAAGGTCAATGCTAACTCCACTAGCTGGCCTGGCATTTCCTTAACCAGTGGCAATTCCTTGCTGGGGCTAGTCTGGGTTTCTTCTTTTCCATAGCGGACACGAAGATTAAAAAATACAGGCGATTTAAGTAGCTTTTCTCGTGTATATACGATTCCTTTTTTAGCCTCATTTTCACTAAAGCTTAATAGACTATCCGAATTCAGATCGCCAGAAAAATATTGAGGGTTCAAATAAACTATCTGTGATTCATAAGGGATCTTGACTCCATCTAGGTCCTTTATCCGATCAAGCTTGAGGATACTAGTATAGGAGCCAGTGGCAGTTGTCCGCTGTTCAGCAAGCTCAATATTAGGATAGGCTATGGCTGATGTACTTTCATAGAAAGACCTTGCTCTAAAAAATTGGTTAGTCTGCATTCTCCCTAACAGTATATGAAGCCCCAATAATAGCCCCAAACTAAGCACAACCACCCCAAAGGACCAGGCGATAATGCGTTTAATATTTCTTTTTTTACTTTTCTTGGCTGCAAGTTCAAATGTTTCCATTATGATACCCCTTTTCTTCCAAATTGCGGCGCAGTTTTTTGCGACTGCGCATGAGCTGAATTTTGACTTTGCTGACAGAGTAAGACATGATTTGAGCAATTTCTTTGATGGTGAAATTTTGAAAATAATATAAGTCAATCAAGGCTGCCTCCGCCTCTGGTAATTTCGCCACTTCTTCTGCCAGGAAATCATAGTCCTCATTCTCAAAAGGATTGACTTGATTATTTATAAAAAATTCCTTCTGTAAAATTTCCATATAACGCTTTTGCCGTCGGTAGCAGTCAATATAGCGACGGATAGAAACCCGATACATCCAAGCTCGCATCTTTTGAGCTGGAATAATTAAATCAGCTTCTAGCATTTTTACAAAAACATCTTGAACGACATCTTCTGCCTCTGCCTTTGAAGCACCCGAGCGCTGAAGATAGGAAACAATCTCACGCGCAAAGCCCAGCAATGCTTTTTCATAATCATCTAATTTAATAAGACCATCTCCTCTCTTCACTAGTAAAACGAATCAGGGGCCAATTTGGTTACAGGATATAGAAAAAAATCGGAAAAATCCGACTTTTTTATTTTTTGGCCTATAACAGTAGTGTAGTTTCTAGCAAGTGGGCTCGTGACTTGCATTTCTGACAGCATCTATGGGGCTAGATAGGAAGCAGTCTACGAAGGGGCTAGTAACAAACCTAGACGCAGTAGACATCTGCTTGTAGGTGGCGCTAACGCTCACCTCCAAGCTAGTTGTCCTTGCGGGGGTTTCAAACAGTCCAGTGGACTGTTTGAAGGCTAGCCGACAGACTCAAAAGCTAGCAAGTTCGACCGCCTATTTTTTTCCGTAGCCCTTGCGAGTTTCACTCGCTTAGGGATATGGATGCTGGCGAGAGGAACTCTCGCGCAGTGCTCTTGTTTTTCGACATTTTTCAAGCAAAACGATATTTTTTGCTTGAAAAATTAGTGCAGACTGTAGAAAGGGCACGTTAGTGGCTTTCGTTTCAGAGCATTGCGTTTCGCAATAGCGATGAAGCAGTCTGTCAACGGGCTTGGTATCTTATAATTGAACACGCCCTAAAAACGTCGGAAAAAAGATAATTGCTCCTAGGAGCTTAAGGCTCCAGCACCACAATTCCTATTTTTCTCTCGTTTTCTTAACGGGCTTAGTATCTTACAAATTGAACACGGGCTAAAAGCTCGGAATTTAGATGAAATTTCCTAGGTTCTGAAGAACCTTCGTCAATTTCCCTAAAATTCTAGTCGCTTTTTATACGCCCTTTGTATCTTATCCCGAATTGCGAAGTCCGGTAGCAATTCCGTTAATGGTGATATGAATCAGTCTTTCTTGGTCGGCTGAAAGCTCTCCGCGACGTTGACGTTTGATGAGCTCCAGCTGAATGTAGTTGAGCACATTGAAGTAAGGCATGCGGTAATCCAGACTATCCTTGAGATAGTGGTTTTCTTCCAAGAGGTCATCATAACCTTCAATAGCTAGGATAACGTCCTTGGTTAATTGCCATTCATCTAGGATAATGTGGAAAATATCTTGAACTTCCTTGTCCTCACAGAGCTGGGCATATTCAAAGGCGATGTTCATATTAGACTTGGATAGAACCATATCGACATTGGATAAGAGGGACTTAAAGAAAGGCCACTGCTTATACATCTTATGGAGGAAGGCCAGATTATTTTCTGGATCCTGGTCGATATACTCCTTAAAGCTAGATCCAACCCCGTACCAACCTGGGAACATGACCCGACTTTGGGACCATGAAAAGACCCAAGGAATAGCTCTTAGACCACCGATTTCGGTAATGGTTTTGCGGGCGGCTGGTCTAGATCCGATATTAAAGCTGGAAATGGCCTTAATCGGGCTAGACTCAAAGAAATAGTCATAAAAACGTTCATTGCCAAAGACCAAATCCCGATAGATTTGATAGCTCCGTCCCACTACCTGGTCCATAATCTGCTCATACTTGTTAGAAGTATGAGTATCACTTTTCTTGCGGGTAACCATCCGGTTGATAGAGGCCGAAACCAACATTTCTAGATTGTAGTAAGCGGCATCCTTATTCCCATATTTATTACCAATCACCTCTCCTTGCTCGGTCAAGCGGATACGGTCATTGATACTGCGTAGGGGTTGGGAAGTAATGGCTTCATAGGTTGGTCCCCCACCGCGACCAACTGTTCCCCCACGACCATGGAAGAAGGTGATTTTCACTCCGAACTCATCGCCAATGGCAGTTAGCTGCTGTTGGGCCTTATAGAGGGTCCAGCAAGAAGAGAGGTAACCACCGTCCTTATTGCTGTCAGAATAACCCAGCATAATTTCCTGGTAGTTATTTTTAGAGGCAATCCATTTTTGAGCAATCGGCAGAGACAGGTACTTCTTCATGGTATCACAAGAATTATCCAAGTCTTCAATGGTTTCAAAGAGAGGGACAATCTGTACTCGGGCTTGCTCTTCATCAATCAGGCCGACTTCTTTTAGCATAATTGCTAACTCCAAGAGGTCGGATACGCTGGTTGAATGGGAGATGATGTTTTGCTTAATCACCTCTTCACCCAGGACATCCTTAAGCTCACGCGCTGTTTCAAAGATGGCCAACTCCTTCTCCAGGAGCTCTGACTTCTTGGTATGGGTGGCCGAAAGGATACGGGGATCCTCCAAAAGCTGGGTCAGCAAGACCTGGCACTTGTCCTCTTCGGACAGGCTACTATAATCTTCAACGATATTGGCTGCTGCTAGAAGCTCTGCCACACAGGCTTCATGGACACTAGAGTCTTGCCGCATATCAATGCTAGCCAAGAAGAAGCCAAAGATGTCAACTGCCTGAATCAGCTCGGTCAAGTCTCCCGTAATCAAGGCCTCGCCATTGTTTTCTAGCAGGGATTCCCTGATTAGGAGCAGGTCCTCCTTGAAATCTTGGGCGGTCTTGTAAGAAGGCACCCTTTCCTTTTTAAAATCAGCCAGGGCATCTTGCAGGCGACCTTGGAGGTAGTTAGGAATAATCTCCTTATCATTGCTGTTAAGCTTGAGACTGGTATTTTGCTCCAGAGCTGTTTCCAGCAAATTGCTCTTGTGACCAGTCGCTGAGAAATTGCCCCCCTTGAGATAAATCAGGGTCTGAATCAGCCTAGACTGGATATAGTGGAAGGCCCGGCGATAGGGCTCGTTTTCCCGATAAACAGAGGTGTCGTCCGAACGAGCAGCCATTTCAGCTACTGCTGGGCTGACCTCAGACATATTGGTCGAGAGTGAAAAGGTCCGATAGAGCACTGAAATCTTATCAATATAGTGGTTGAGGATAACCTCACTTTGCACCATGGCTGAAAGTCTAAGGGTTTCTGCTGTTACAAAAGGATTACCGTCTCGGTCTCCCCCAATCCACATGCCCATGGTAATCGGCTTGGGATTTTCCAGCTCAATTCCCTTGGCGGCAGCCAAGTCCTTGTATTCAAGAACCAGGTTGGTAATGGCCTGGAGGAAGGAACTATTGTAATACTCCATTACATTGGTAATTTCATTGGTTACCTTGAGTTTCTTTTCCCGAATCATATCGGTTTGCATCATGATTTCGATATAGCGACGCAGGTTCTTATACCACTTCTCCTTGTTGACAAGACCAGACTTGACATCACGATGTTGCCGCAAGAGGTTATGAATATGATTGGTCAAGTCTAGCATGGTCTTACGCTGGACCTGGGTCGGATGGGCAGTCAAGACCGGAACAATATTAAGGTGCTCTAAAATTTCTGCCGCATCTTCTCTCGTTGACATCAAATCAATAGTGGTCGATAGCTTGCCTAAATAATCTTGGTCGATATTATTTTGACGGTTAATTTCATAGGCCAAGTCCACGTCTTCTGAAATATTGATCAGCAGAGGCAAGATGGAGAAATAGCGGGAGATATAGACCATCTCATCAGTTGTTAGATCTTGGACAATTTCCTTCAAGCCTTGATAGTCTGAACGGATAGCCAAATCCTTCATGGTGAAAATCTTTTCAAATGTTTCTTGGCTCAGGATATTGCGGGTCACATCGGCCAGCAAATCGGTCAAAATCGTAACTTCTTCGCGGATAACTTCTTTATTGTTGTGACTTTCTAATTTATTAAGTGACATGTTTATACCTTTCAATCATCTGCACGAGCTAGTCCCTTTTAGGTCTAGCCATGATAAGTGTCTTCTAATTCCCGATAGAGACTATCGCGCTTTTCATTGGCATCAATATTTAGCACAAAGGCGATGGCTACCGAGAGAACCAGGAGACTGTTTCCCCCTTGCGAGAGAAAAGGGAAGGTGACTCCCGTTGAGGGGATGAGACCTGAAATACCTCCGATATTGATGAAGGTCTGCATCAGCATCATTCCACCAACACCCAGAGCCATCATCGAATTAAAGGGATTCTTGGCCCGAATACCAACCAGGATAATCCTTAGAATCAAAAAGAAGAGCAGGGCCAATATCAAGCTAGCCCCTACAAAACCAAACTCCTCAATCACAATGGAAAATACAAAGTCGGTTTGGGCTTCTGGTAGATAGCCTCTTTTTTCAATGGAGTTTCCTAGCCCCAGACCAAACCAGCCACCATTACTCATGGCATAGTAGGAATTGGCCAACTGGTGACCTGCCCCAGACAGGTCTTCAAAGGGATTGAAGAAGGCACTGAAGCGCTTGGCCACATAACCAAAGACTGGAATCTTGGCTACCCGATCGACTCCCATAACCCAGATACTCCCTAAAATAACTGAAGCAAAGGCAACAATGGTCATCAGAATGGTTGAAAACCAGCGATAAGCAATGCCGCTGACAGAAACCATTATCAGGGCGGTCAAAATCAAGATGGTCGCATTTCCCAAATCGGGCAAAATAGCAACTAGGCCGATTAAAATCAAGCTAATCCAGCGCCAGTCATTAAGAGCTCTAGGAATCAGTTGATTTTTGGTTAGGGACTGGTAGTCATAAACCTCTATCTCCTCTTGGCGCCGGGAAAAAGTATAGGCCAAAAACCAGACTAGGATAATCTTTAAATACTCGGCCGGCTGGATACTAATGGGCCCTAGACGTAGCCAACCATGGGCTCCATTGACCCTGGCTCCGACAAAGCGAGATAAAAGCAGCAAAACCACTTCAATTGCAATCACAAAGAAAATGAACTGCCGCTTCTTTAGAAAGTTTAATTTAATCTTATAAATAAAGCTAATGGCTATTAAACTAATCAACCAGAAAATCCCCTGATTGAGGACCGAACCAAAAGAGCTGGCCCCTATCTGGACTAAGGTCGCACTGGTTGTCGAATAGACCACAATCAGACCCAGAACAGATAAAATCAAATAGGGAATCAAGATGGAGTAATTTAATAGGTGTCGTTTATCAATTTTCATACTTCACCAAAATTCTCAAAATTCAGACTTATTATATCATTTTTCCCAGTGAAAAAAAAGTCCTACCTGGGCTAGCAGGCCACTTTCTCCCACCTTTGGCAGGGAATTTTAGCAAGCTTTTCTGAGGACCCCCATTTTAGAAACCGCCTTCTTTGCCTGTCTGATGCTATATTTCAGAATTGTGACAATCATACATTTGCGTTAAAATAAATCTATTATTTTTGCTTTTTCCCCTTTTTTAAGTTAAAATAGGAACAGTATGAGAAAAAGGCTAAAACCACTTGTTGTCCTTATTTTCTTTGTCGGCTTTATCTCCAGTCTCTTGATTAGTCGGCAATTCATTCCTAAAGTAAGGCAGCAAGAAAAAAGGACTGAGGTAGAGACCCTACCTTCAAGCTCACCTGAGACCAATCCAGCAGATTTGACCAAACCCATTATCGATCTGTCTGGTTGGCAACTACCAAGTGAGATTAACTACGACCAACTATCACAAAACATTTCTGGAGCCATTATCCGAATTCAGAGCGGCTCGTATACCAAGAAGGAAAACACTGCGACCTATGCCAACGGACTGGACAAGTCTTACAAGACCCACATCCAGGAGTTTCAAAAGCGTAATGTCCCCGTGGCAGTCTATGCTTATGTAGCAGCGGCTAATATCAAGGAAATGGAAAAGGAAGCTGAAAGTTTCTACAAGGCTGCCTCAAAATACAACCCCACCTACTACTGGCTAGATGTCGAAGAAAAGACCATGCCCGATATGAATGCTGGGGTAGAGGCCTTTCGAGCCAAGTTAGAATCTCTAGGGGCTAAAAAAATCGGGCTTTATATCGGGACTTATTTCATGGAAGAACATAGTATCTCTACTGAAAAGTTTTCTGCTATTTGGATTCCCACCTATGGTAGCGATAATGGCTACTATAATGCTGCCCCCCAGACAGACATCAACTATGACCTGCACCAATATACTTCCCAGGGCTCCATTTCTGGCTTTCCCCATATTGTTGACTTAAACCAACTATCACCTCTTAAGGATCGCTCAGAAACCTTTGCCAAACTTTTCGGCCAAGAAGAAAGCAAAAACGATAAAAAGACTCAATAGAAGCTAGGCTTTAGGCTAGTTTCTATTTTTATTGCTAGAGATTTTAGATCAGCTACTTCTAGAGGGGACAAGACCTGCCAACTAGCTAGTCCTGACTTCTTTTTCTTTCTTCTTGAGTCCTAATTTTTTGAACTTAACTACTACTTTTCGCTCTGGCAATGTGATATAATGTAAGTTATGCTAGGATTTATTTGAGATTTTACTCTTTAAAAATAAAATTTAAACCTACTAAAAGGAGATGACATGCTTTCTTGGTTCACAAGAATTCTAAAAGGAATTATTATTGCTTTGGGGTTTATTCTACCGGGGATTTCTGGTGGTGTGCTGGCCGCTATTTTAGGCATTTATGAACGACTAATCAAGTTTCTCGCCCACATCCACAAGGATTTCAAGGAAAACCTACTCTACTTTTTACCGGTCGGACTGGGTATGGTGCTAGGAATCGCCCTCTTCTCCCTACCAGTTGAGTACCTCCTGGACCACTACAAGGTACCGGTCCTTTGGGGCTTTGCTGGAGCAATCCTGGGAACCCTACCTAGCTTATGGAGCGATGCCAAGAAAAAAAGTGCCAGAGACGGGCTGGACTGGTTTATTCTGGTCACAACCTTTTTGCTATCTGGCCTTCTACTCTATTTCCTAAATAGTCTAGTCGGAACCCTGCCGGCCAACTTCTGGACCTTTATTTTGGCCGGGGCCTTGATTGCCCTAGGAGTTCTGATTCCGGGGCTGAGTCCCTCCAATCTCCTCTTAATTTTGGGGCTCTACTCTCCCATGCTGGTTGGCTTTAAATCGCTGGATTTGCTGGGGACCTTTTTCCCCATCGCCTTGGGCGGAGCCTTAGCCCTGATTGCCTTTTCTAAGCTGATGGACTACGCTCTAAAAAACTACCACTCTCGTATCTATCATTTTATTATCGGCCTGGTCCTATCCAGCACCCTCCTAATTCTAATCCCTAATTCCAACAATCCAGAAAGCATCTCCTATGCAGGCATTTCTTTAGGAAGTCTGGCTATTTCTGTCCTGGCTCTGGGCCTAGGGATTTGGCTGGGCTACTGGATGAGTGGACTGGAAGAGAAGTATAAATAATGGCTAAAAAAACAAAAATAAAAAAGACCTTGGTTGAGCAGATTTTAACAAAGGCCAAGATTGAACATGAGGGTCTAATTATAGAGGCCCTCAAGGCAGGTGCTTCATCTGAATTTGCTGGCAGTAAAATTTATAAGACCCTGGCCCTCAAGGGTGATAAGACAGGTCCCTTGATTGGGATTATCCCTTTGGATCAACACTTGTCCGAGAAAAAATTGGCCAAGGCTTCTGCTAATAAAAAAGTAGCCATGATTCCCCAAAAGGAACTTGAAAAAACGACAGGCTACGTCCATGGGGCCAATAATCCCGTCGGTATTCGGCAAAAACATGCCTTTCCGATTTTTATCGAGCAGACGGCCCTAACAGAGGAAAAAATCATTGTTTCAGCTGGTGAGTTGGGACGTAGCATTGCTATCAATCCTAGAGACCTGGCCGACTTTGTTGAGGCTAGCTTTGCCGATATTCTAGCCGACTAGAAAAGAAAGATTAAGAAAAAGAAAACAAGAAAGAGGTTAAACACTTACATGAAACTTTACTTTGTCCGTCATGGGCGTACGCAATGGAATGAGGAAGGACGCTTTCAGGGAGCTGGCGGCGATTCCCCCCTGCTTGAAACAGCTATTGAGGAGCTTCATCTTTTGGGCAAGCACATGGCCCAAATCAAGTTTGATAAGATTTTCTCTAGCGATTTAGAGCGGGCTGTGAGAACTGCTGAAATCCTCAGCCAGGACAATGACTTTCCTCAAAATGTAGAAACCCATGAAGAACTGAGAGAATGGCAGCTAGGGAGCCTAGAGGGGCAGAAAATCGCTACTATTGCCGCCATCTATCCCAATCAAATGGAGGCCTTTCGCCACAATCTAGCCAAGTTTAACAACTCTATCTTTGGGGCAGAGTCAGTCTATCACATGACCAAGCGGACCATCGACTTTATCAAGTCGCAAAAGGGCAAGGACTACCAAAATCTACTTTTTGTGGGGCATGGCGCCAATCTGACCGCTTCTCTCCGCTCGCTCTTGGGCTATGATTATGCCTTACTCCGCCAAGGTGGAGGGCTGAAAAACTCTTCTGTAACCATTTTAGAAACCGAGGACTTTGAAAACTTCAAGCTCCTGGAATGGAACAATGTGGACCATCTGGAAAGACTGGAAAAAGAAAGCTTGAAGGCTTAAGTAAAATAAAAGAAAACTAGACCCTACTTCCATCTTACTTAAAAGAGATGGAGTTGGGGTCTAGTTTTTTAATGACTAAATTTTTCTAAGCCATAGATGTTGGAAGGCTGCGATATCCCGGTAAGGGGATTGGTCATAGACAGCTAACTCCATGCCCAATAAGTTTTCATGCCAGTCAGGTACAGTCTTAAATTCATTTATCTGGAGGCCGTAGAAAACTCGAATCCCTTGATAGTCTTGAATTTCCAAGGGTAAGTCCTGGGTGACATCTTCAAGCTTATACAAATGGGCCTCTCCCATACTATGGGTTTGATAGGCTTGACCAGCCTCTAAGGCTCTGGCCTTTTTAATATTATTTTCAAAGACCACAGCCTGCATAATCCGCCCGACTTGATTGTGCTTGATGAGCGAGACTTTCCCACCTACTTTTAGCAAACGAGCAAACTCCTTTAAATAGCTAGCAGGATCCTCAACATACTCCAAGACATTATGGCAAATAATGATATCAAAGGAAGCGTCAGGCAGCTGGTCCAGCACTTCTATACTGCCACAGACTTGCTCATAATCATAGGTGTCTTTGCGCTCATTTATCAACTGCTGATTGGGCTCGACAGCTAAAACTTGATTTTTCTGGGCCAGGAAGTTGCTGACTATGCCAAAGCCCGAACCAAAATCCAAAATTTTCTGATTCTCAAGGTTGATAAGTTGTTGAAAGACAATCTCATAGTAGAGTTGTCCCCAAGGTTCTTGTATATATTTTTTATATTCCTGTAAATCCATCACTTATCCTCACTTATAATTAAAAAGTTTCCCAGCCAGATAATCGGCTGTTTTAGGAAAGAGAGTATAAAGCTTATGGGCTAAGTGAAGAAGAAGAGGCAGATTAAGCTCTCTTTTCTTACTGCCCAAGGCCTTGACGATTTTTTTTGCCACTAGAGGGGCTTCTAGGATATAGCGTTCGACCGCCTTGATATAGGTCCCTGCTGGATCAGCCTGGTCGAAAAAGTTGGTTCTAATCGGGCCAGGATTAACAGTCAAAACCTGGACCTGGTAGGGGGCTAGCTCCAAGCGCAGGGCATTGGAAAAGCCGATGGCCGCAAACTTAGTGGCCGAGTAAAGACTTGATTTGGCGCTGGCAATCAAGCCGGCCATACTGACAATATTAACAATCTGACCGCGTCTAACCTCCTTCATCTGCTGGCCAAACAGGCGCGACAAGGTTATCAGGGCAAAGGTATTGACATTGAACATCTGGCGCATCTGGCTAGCCGATAACTTGTCAAAATCCTCAAAGAGACCATAGCCGGCATTGTTAATCAAAATATCAAGCGGGCCATACTGTTCATAAATCTCTTGGCTGAATGCTTCCAAGGCCTGGTCCTCTTGGAGGTCCAGCTCAAATAAATGGCAGTTGGCTAAGCTCCCATAAAGCTTCTCTAGTCTAGCCTTGCTACGGCCAACTAAAATCAGGCGGTCTTCTGGCAAGAACTTGACTAGTTCTTGAGCCAGACCACCACTGGCTCCTGTGATTAGAATGGTTCTCATATTTCTACTTCTTCCAAATCCTTGACTAGGTGAACCTGATCAAAAATACTTGCTGCATCCTTGCGCATCTGGCTGATGTCCTTGGCTAAAAAACGGGCACTGATGTGGTTGAGCAAAAGTCGCTTGGCTCCGGCTTCCTTGGCTACTTGGGCTGCCTGCATATTGGTTGAATGTCCATGCTTGCCAGCGATTCTCTCGTCTCCTCTAGCGTAGGTCGACTCGTGGACCAGGACATCTGCGGCCACAGCCAAACGAACACTAGCATTGGTCTTTCTGGTATCTCCTAAAATGGTAATGACCTTACCAGGGCGCGGGGGCTGGATATAGTCTGCCGCAATGATTTTTTGACCATTGTCTAGGACCACATCCTGGCCTTTTTTGATTTGGCCAAAAAGGGGACCAAAGGGGACACCGGCTGCTCTTAGCTTATCTGCTTCTAAGCTCCCTTCCAAATCCTTTTGGCGAATGCGGTAGCCGACACAAAAGATGGTATGGTCCAGAGCTTCCGCATGGACGGTGAAATGGTCAGTCTCTAAAATCTGACCCAGACTATTGGCATCAAATTCATGGAAAATCAGCCGGTAGGGCAGGCGCGAGCCTGAAACCTTAAGGCTGGTCTGAACAAATTTCTTGATGCCTTGGGGGCCATAGATTTCAAGATCTGTCTGCTCCTCACTGGCTTGAAAAGACCGGCTGGCCAGAAAGCCGGGTAGGCCTAAAATATGGTCTCCATGGAGGTGGGTAATGAAAATCTTACTAATCTTACGGGGCTTAATATTGGTCTCTAAAATGCGGTGCTGGGTCCCTTCTCCACAGTCAAACATCCAGACTTCATTGATTTCATCTAAGAGTTTGAGGACTAGACTGGATACATTGCGGGTCTTAGAGGGTTGGCCGGCACTGGTTCCTAAAAATTGTAGTTGCATATCTTTCTTTCTATCTGATATAAATAATAGCTTTGCGCTCCTGGTAGCCATAGGCCAGCTGGCTAGATTCCAGCTCAAGGAGGCGGGTTTGGGCGACTTCTAGCACTTCTTCTTGGTTATAACCTGAGATTTTTTGCTGGCCATTAGCCAAGACCTCTAAGCTGGTCAGGTCGGTCAAGGACCGACTCTCTAAGACCGACTCCTGTTTTAGCGGCTGCATATAGATTTTTCCCTGCTCCTCATAGACCCAGTAGTGGGGGAAGATTTGGGCAAGTTCAAAGAAGAGGCGGGGTCCAAACTCTTCTTGTTTTTCGGAAAATACGCAGGCCAACTCTTGCTGGTCGAGATAGGAGTAACCAAAGGACTTGCCCGATAAATTGAGCCTTACAAAGGGCTTGGGCTCGCTAAAGTCTGGCTCGGGCTCAAAGAGGTCCAGCTTACAAGTCAACTCAAAAAAATAGTCGGTCGCTGCTTGAGGGCCCTGTTTTTGGTAGAGTTCGGCAAAATAGGCATTGATGACACTAGGTGGCGGCGTGATAAAGGCCAGCTTTTGCTCCTCGGTCAAGCCCTCCAAGACCCCAGTAAGATAGACCTTATCGAGACTGGTAAAACCGCCGTATTTGAGGGCTAATTCCAAATAATCAATCATAAAATTTTTCCAACCTCCATTTATTGGCTTCAGCCAGGTAGCCCCAAATCACTTCCCTATCCTCCTCATAATTGCGCTTTTCAATCAAGGCTAGCCTTTCTAGGTCATGCAAGAGATAGGCCTGGTCTGGTCTTACGCTCAATTTAAAGGGAAGGAAAAACTCCTTTATTTTCTCAAGCAAGGCCTCCTGGAGCCTTTCCTTGGCCTGGTCTGCCTTGGCCGACAAGAGTAGATAAGGGGTCTGGGTCGGGGTGAAATTTTGGACCAAATCAGCCTTATTATAAAGGGTCAGGCAGGGAATATCCACCATTCCCAAATCCTGCATCAAACTTAAAACCGTCTCCTCGTGCTCCTCATGGTAGGGACTGCTGGCATCAATCACATGAATCAACAAATCAACTTCCTTGCTCTCCTCCAGGGTTGACTTGAAACTCGAAACCAACTCGGTCGGCAGGTCCTGGATAAAGCCAACCGTATCGGTAATGGTCGCCTGAAAATGCCCGTCTAGATTAAACTGTTTGGTGGTCGCGTCCAAGGTGGCAAAGAGCTGGTCTGCCTCATACTGCTCCTTTTGGGTCAGGACATTCATAATGGTCGATTTCCCTGCATTGGTATAGCCGATTAGACCAATCTTAAAGGTAGTCGAAGCCAGTCTTTTCTCCCTGATTCGGGCCCGATTTTTGGCAACCTCCTTGAGCTGTCTTTCAATATCCGAAATCTGATGACGGATACTGCGCCGGTTAAGCTCTAACTGACTTTCCCCAGGACCTCTTGAACCGATGCCTCCTGCTTGACGACTCAGCATGATTCCCTGGCCGACCAGGCGGGGCAGCATGTATTTGAGCTGGGCTAGATGAACTTGTAACTTGCCCTCATGACTACGAGCCCTGAGGGCAAAAATGTCTAAAATGAGCTGCATACGGTCTAAGACCTTGATGCCTAGTTCCCTTTCTAAATTGAGGTTTTGCCTAGGAGTCAGGCGGTTGTTGACAATCAGACTGGAAATCTCATCGGCCTCAATTCGCTCCTTGAGCTCCAGCAATTTCCCAGATCCGACAAAGGTACGACTATCATAGCTTTCTCGCTTTTGCTGGTAGCTGTCAACCACCTGGGCCCCAGCCGTTTGAGCCAGACTAGCCAACTCTTCCATGGAGGAGGCAAAATGGGGCTGGTGGGCCAGTTCTACACCAACCAAAAGGACACGTTCTTGCTGTTTCTTTGTTTCAATCATGTAAAAATCCTTTGACTTCTTGAATAATTTTCTCCCTATAAGTAGGGTCTGATAGTTGGTAGAAGTCAACCTGCATGCGGTTTTTAAACCAGGTAAGCTGGCGTTTGGCAAAGCGGCGGGTATTTTGCTTAATCTGCTCGATTGCTTGCTCCAAAGTCACCTCCCCCTCAAAGTAGGGAAAGAGCTCCTTATAGCCAATGCCCCTGGTCGCCTGGGCCTTAGGCGCCCTTTCATAGAGCCACTTGGCTTCAGCCACAAGACCAGCCTCTACCATCTGATCCACCCTTTGATTGATGCGCTCGTAGAGCTGGGACCGTTCATCATTCAGGCCAATAACCAAAGCCTCATAGGCCGGTTTTTGATTGCTTAAATCTTGGCCAAAGCGGGCTAGCTCCAGAGCACGAATAGCCCTGCGGCGGTTGATTTGCTTAATCTCTATCCTCGCCTCCTCCACCATTTCAAATAAAAGCTGGTCGCTCAACTTTTCCAAGTCTTTTCGATAAGCCAGGACTTCCTGGTGAGGAGCCTGGCCCCCTAAATGGTAGCCCTCCAAGAGACTTTGGAGATAGAGCCCCGTTCCTCCGGCAATGATGACTAACTTGCCTCTTTGGCTGATAGTCTCAATAGCTCGCCTAGCCTCTGTCACAAAATCATGGGCCGAATAGCTCTCGCTAATCTCTCGCACATCGATTAGATGGTGGGGAATGAGGGCCTGCTCCTCAGGGCTGACCTTGGCTGTCCCAATATCCAGACCTCGATAGACCTGCTGACTATCCCCGCTGATGATTTCAGCCTCAAATAATTGGGCCAAATCCAGACTAAGGGCTGTTTTCCCTACGGCCGTCGGGCCAACGATTACGATTATCTTAGTTTTCATCTTTTTCCTTGAAAAAATTCTGTTTTTTCGTTACTATATATTATAACATAAAAAAATCAAGTTCAGAAAAGGAGAATTGACATGGCTAAAGGATTTGGTAAGGGTGTCTTGACCGGTGTAGCTGGTACAGTCGCTGCTGTGGCTGGTGCTGTCTATGCTTTCAAGAAAAAAGTCATCGAACCAGAAGAAAAAAAAGCTGCTTTTATCGAAGAAAATCGTAAAAAAGCTGCTCGCCGTCGTGTATCACACTAAGCGTCCGGCCTAAATAAAGACAAACAAAAACTAGGTCACTCCTAGTTTTTTCTTTTTCATGCTTGATTTGGACTTGCTCCTTATCGACTATCTTGCTCTTTTTCTAAGCGCTCCACTGCCTGGCGATGCTCCCTAGCATAATGGTCGCGGGTCTCAACTAAGCGACTTTCTTCTTGCTTGATAAAGTCCTCATAGGCCTGCAGATTGCTCTCTAACTGGCCTTGATAGTAGGCCATATCCTCCTTAGGGAGTTCTTGGCAGAGGTAGCGGACTTGTTCTATAAGGTCATCGGTCTGCCTCTTGACCTGCCAACGACTAGACTCTAATTCCAATTCATAATCATCTAATTTTCGGGCTTTCTGACGATAGTCCCAGTCAAGGTCGGCTAAGTTTTTCATGATTAAACCTCCTGGATGGGATTGCTAAAGCTAGGGCGGGCCAGTCCGCCGAGATAGGACTTGGCTGCTTGGGCTGCTTGACCTTCAAAACCTGCTTCCAAACTAGCTGGTAGGCTAGTTGCTGTAAAGCTTTGAAGCTCATTGGCCAGACCCTCTAAACGACTATCTAGCTTATTTTTTTCAGCTAGAAAAAGAGATTTCTTAGCAGCTACCAAAGCCTGAATGGCAATTCTTTCTTGATTTTTCATCAGCTGGCGATGAAGCTCATACATTTCATCTTTACTTAAATCCGGATCGTTAATAATTTGCACAGCTTCTCTCCTTTACTTATTCAAATATTAGAGCATTTGCTTTATCCACTTCTTCCAAGCGATTGGCGGCCTGATTGATATTGGTCGAAAAAGTTTCCAACTGACTTTTAGTTGTAGCCATGGCCGCAAGACTAGTAGCCTCATTGCCTGTCGACCAGACCTTGTCAATGCTAAGCGGGGCTAGCAGTTCTTCCACCTCGGCCACCGATAAAAAGTTAGCCAGACCAAAGGCCTCTGTCCGCAGTTGACTAATCAGGGCGGTCATCTGGATATAGGCATCGGAAAATTCTTTTTGCAGGGCCAAATCATAAATCTGCCCTTGGAGGCTGGCCGTATTTGCCACCTCTTGCACCAGCTCCTTTCTTAGGAAGATGCGGGTTTTTGAGTCGTTAGTATAGCCTAATCTGGTCTGCAAGTTAGTAATGTTGACCTGGCTATTGGCAAGTTTAGTACCTAGTTGGTCTTTAACACTGGCAAAAGCCCCATAGGTTTTCTTATACTCATCAATATAGGTCTGGGGGTCGGTACTATCAAACCAGGTATCGGGCTTATTCCAGACTGTTTCCTTGGCCTTTTCAGCCTTATACTTAGCAATCTTGCGCACTTGCTCTTCGGTCATACCCGAGCAGAATTGGTTATTTTTGACATAGTGGTCAATATCAAGTCCATTGCCTTTAAGATGGACAAAAGACGCTTTGTGACCCGAACCTTCTACCTCACGAACTTGTCCATAGGGGATAATCCCTGCAAAACCGTCGATAATGGTCGTATTATTCTCTGAGTCACTGTAACTAGTAGAATGTTTCTTTAGATAGGCCCTATCTTTTTTAGTAATCTCTGTTTCTCCTGCTCCGGTAGAGCCCCATACTGGTGCTCCTGCCTTGGTCAGGACTTGACCAAGGGGACTATCAAATAAATCAGTGGCCGCGACCCCGCCCCAGTCCATAAAATTAGTGACCTTGGGAACCCCTTCCTCAGCCGCAATCTTAGCTACCGGAGGAGCCGACTGACTAAAGCCAGACATATTGGAAATTTGGCCTTGGTGGGGCTGAATTTTCTTTTCGGTATCATCATAGAACTGCCTGATATCCTTATATTGGGCAGACATGCCATTTCGTGCTCCTAGGGCATTAGCTGTAGAGACAAGATGATTGGCATAGTTACCACTAAAATCACTAACTGGTTGAGTGCCGGCCACAACAATGGTCGTCTGGGAATAGTCGGGCTGGCCCTCGGCATTTAAAGGAGCAACCGCAATGGCTTGGGTGACTTTGTTGACAGAATTTATAACTTTATACTTTTTGCCTGTTTCAGTAGTGAGAGAGGGTTTGTTTTGCTTTATGTTTTCTAAAAATTCTAATTGAATTTCTTGAACCTCTTGATCATTTAATGCCATTTCCAATGCTCTCCTTTCTTGATTTCTGTATTATAGCTAACTTTCGCTTGGGGACTACCGGCTTGGTCTTTTTTAATATCCTTTAATTGCCTATCTGCAACCAAAGCTTCTATATTTTCATCTATTTTTGAGCTATAAGTAAGTCGCGCCTCCTTTGGCAGATGTTTTTCTTTTGATACATCTATTGTCCTACCACTTTCCAAATCTGTGAGCTCAATAACTTCTTCATCTGCACCGTCAAAGTCTACTGTTAGTCCTCCTAAAAGACCATAACCTCCATAATCATTCTCCCCAATACTTCTCCCCAAATAAGCCTTATCGCCATAATTATCATAAAGGACTGGTACTACTTTAGCTGTAAACATAGTGTGACCATCGCCCCCGCTAATAAAAATCGGGGAAAATTCTATTTTACTGACCCCAGAATAATTTTCTTTTATGTAAGTTGCGATTTGCTCCTCATAGAGTTGGAAGCCGTGCTGATAGAGCTTGACACCTTTGGCGTCCAAGATTGTGCCCACGCCTTGAGATTGATAGACCATAAAACCGATACCTCCTAGAATAGCTACAAGAAGCAAAATGAGGGAAAGTTTTTTCTTCATCTGCTCTCCTTTCACAAGAAACCTTATCTTTATTATACCATTTTTAGCTGACTTCATGTTCTAAATTGTTAGAAAATCAAGTCAACTAGAAAAGAGATTAGGGTCGCCATTTGGTATAATCTCCTTCCCTAATTTCTATATTATAGCTAACTTTAACTTGGGGACTACCGGCTTTATTCTTTTTAACATCTTTTAATTGACCGTCTTTTACTAAGGCTTCTATATTATCGTCCATTTCAGGGTCATAGGTAATTTTTGCTTCTTTAGGTAAGTTTTTAGATTTCGACACATCAATTTCTTGGTCTGTGGCAGAATCAGACAAATAAATCACTTCCTCATCGGCACCGTCAAAGTCTAAGGCAGATATTCCGTGTAACAAACCATATCTAGCATAAATACGATTACCTATAGTTCCACCTAGAATAGCTTTATTGCCATTATTATCATAAAGGACTGGCACGATATTGGCTGTGTGCATGGTGTATCTACCGTCCCCTCTGACAAAAATCGGTGAAAATTCTATCTTACTAACGCCAGAATAATTTTCTTTTATGTAAGTTGCGATTTGTTCCTCATAGAGTTGGAAGCCGTGTTGATAGAGCTTGACGCCTTTGGCGTCCAAAATTGTACCCACGCCTTGAGATTGATAGACCATAAAACCGATACCTCCTGCAATAACTAGTACAATGAGAACAATGATTGAAACTTTTTTCTTCATCTTTTCTCCTTTCACAAGAAACCTTATCTCTATTATATCATTTTTAGCTGGCCTCATGTTCTAAAATGTTAGAAAATCAAGTCAACTAGAAAAGAGATTAGGGTTGCCAGTTAGTATAATCTCCTTCCTTAATTTCTGTATTATAGACAACCTTAGCTTTAGAACTTCCTGCCTCATCCTTTTTGACATCTTTTAATTGCCCGTCTGCAACCAAAGCTTCTATATTCTCGTCAATCTTAAAGCTATAAGGCAATTTAGCTTTCTCCGGTAGATGCTGATATTTAGATACATCTATTTCTTTGGTTTCTCCCACCTGAAGGTCAATGATTTCTTCTCCATAACTACCCAAATGTAAATCAATATCCCCTCCAAAGCCATAAGAAGCGTACATTGTATTTCCTATTTGTCCTCCTAGTTTGGCTTTATTTCCATGATTATCATATATTGCAGCTACTACATCTGCAGTAGCTATCGTATATTTATTATCTCCCCCCACAAAAATCGGAGAAAATTCTATTTTACTGACACCTGAATAATTTTCTTTTATGTAAGTTGCGATTTGTTCTTCTAATAGCTGAAAACCGTGTTTATATAGCTGTTCTTTACGTTGATGACTCATATACATACTTCCTCCGATAATAACAATGCCTGCAAGGACAATAAAACTAATAATAGCAATCAGTATTTTCTTCATCTTTTCTCCTTTCGGTAGAAAATTCTCAACTCTATTATACCATTTTTAGCTGACTTCATGTTCTAAATTGTTAGAAAATCAAGTCAACTAGAAAAGAGATTAAGGTTGCCATTGACTATAATCTCCTTCCTTGATTTCTGTATTGTAAACTATTTTAATTTCAGGGCTACCTTGTTCGCTTTTTATCACATCTTTCAATATTTTATTTTTTACAAATAAATCAATATTTTCATCAATATCCGTATCATACTGTACTTTAGCTTTTTTAGGTAAATGTTTGTCTTTGGATACTTCAATTTCTTGACCTGAGGCAGAATCTGATAAATAAATGACTTCTTCATCTGCACCATCAAAATCGAGATCCGATATGCCATGTAACAAACCATATCTGGCATAAACACGTTCCCCTATCTTTCCACCTAATTTAGCCTTATTTCCATGATTATCGTAAATAACTGGAACAACATTAGCAGTAGCTATCGTATATTTATTGTCTCCCTCTGTAAAAATTGGAGAAAACTCTATTTTACTAACTCCAGTATAATTTTCCTTAATGTAAGTCGCGATTTGTTCTTCATAAAGCTGAAAACCATGTTTATATAGCTGTTCTTTACGTTGATGACTCATGTACATACTCCCTCCGATAATAACAATGCCTGCAAGGACAATAAAACTAAGAATACCGATAATTATTTTTTTCATACTTTCTCCTTGTTCAGAGATTTTCTAAGCCTATTAGACCACTTTTTTAGCTTATCTTATGTTCCAAAATGTTCTAATCTATTTTTGGCCAAATCTCTTTGTTTTTTTAACTTCTTGGTTTGATAAGATTAGGCAGATTAAAAGAGCCTAGCTGGGCTAGACTCTGCTTGTTTATTCTTACTGGGCCTGCATGAATTTTTGGAAAGCTTGGATATCGAAGTAGATGGTTGAGGCAATCATTTTTCCTTCTGGGTTAAAGACTAGAAATTCAGCCACTTCTAGCTCCAAGGTTTGGCCAACAGGTGAAGTGAGATAGTAACGGTTGATGGCTGCGGCCTTTAAGCCTTCAACAAGCAGGCTCTTGACCTCTAATTTTTGACTAAGGGCATAGAACTGGCCTGCTCCCTTGAGGTAGGCTTCCTTGCCTTTCCTGACCTTTTGGCTGTCGCACATACCGTAAGTAAAGTCTTCTGCGATATAGTCTTCCCAGCCACCTTGATTGACAGCTGCAAAATAGTTTTCTGTGATTTGTTTGGTATCCATAGGTCCTCCTAGATAAAGTAAAGTGCTAGTTTGACTAGCCTAGTTTTAAAAAGCAAGACTAATCCTACTTCTTACTGGCCAGCTTTTGCTGACTTTTTTATTATACAAAAAGCAATATGACTAAAGGCTGTCATATTGCTCCAAATTTTTTTGTAAATCTTCAAGAATTTGCTGGCGGAGTTTTGCTGGCTTCCTGACCTTGAGGGTCTGACCAAAAGAGAGCAGGGTTTGCAGGAAAGTTCTATCTAGGGCTCGTTGGCACTTAACCAGAATTATCTGCTCTTGCTCATCAATTTCTTCCTGTTTAAAATAATCGTAGAGTCTAGGCAGGGCCCCTTTAGAAAATTCTAATTCCACCTCTTCCTTGAACGGCTTGAAGGAGCTGAGATCGGGATTGAGTTTTGCTTCCAAGTCAGCTAAGTCTAGACTGGGATAGGCTGCTGGGTCAAAGCTTGTCTCACTCAGTCTCAGCTCTCTCATTCGACTAAGTTTGAAAAAGCGAAAGTCTTTTCTAGTCAGACAGTAACCAAAAATATACCAGGCATTCAGCTTGAAGACTAGATGGTAGGGCACCAGGCTCCTTTGGCTGGTCTCCTGCTTTTTGGAAAGGTAGCGAAAGTACAGGAGACGCTTTTCCTCCAAGGCCTGATCCAACTGTTGCAGGTAGGTCCGATCAATTTCCCAGGAATCAAAGTCGAAATAATAGGGGCTTTGACTGGCCCCCAGATGGAGGCTAGCTAGCTTATGCTCCAAGGGAGCAGCCTGCTTGTGACCCAGGATTTGGCTGATGGTGCGACTGATATTTAAGACCAAATCCTTCTCTTCCTGGGTGAAAAAAGTCTTGTCCAACTTATAGTCGTCTGGGATATAAAAGCCCCCCTTATCTCCACGTTCAGAATAGATGGGAACTCCAGCTAGGCTGAGGCTATCTAAATCTCGGTAGATGGTTCGGGTGCTGACCTGAAAGGTTTCAGCCAGGTCCTTGGCCTTGATTTGCCTCTTGGCTAGTAGGGCCAATAAAATGTAAATCATTCTTTCTAACTTCATCTTACTTATCTTCTAAATGATAGACCATGAGATAGTCGGTCTCCCTTTCCTCTACAAGTTGGAAGCCTAGCCAGCGGTACCAAGCCGCAGCTGGATTATCCTTGGATACCGATAGGGAGAGCTGTTTATAGGCACGCGCTTTTAACTCTTCAAACATAGCTCTCATCAGCTGGCTTCCCAGTCCCTGGCCCCGATAGGCCGGCAAAAGTGAAATGGATAAGGAGGGGGTCTGGTCATCTAGGTAGCCGTAATCTTTCATCAAGCGCACCCAGACTGAACCGACCACTTGTCCAGCTTGCTCGACAACCAGGGCCAAGTCTCCCTCCTTTTGCCCAAAATCCTCAATATAGAGCTGTAATTCAGGCAAATCAATTATTGCCCTATCTGGGGCTGGAACTCCTGGGGGCAAAAAGATTGCCTGATAGAGAAACTCAGCCAATAGGGGGATTTCTGAACTTTTTAAGGGTCTAATCATTTACTCCTCCGCATCTAAAACTAAATCAAGAGGGATTGGTCAATCCCAAACTCCGCCAGTAGTTCCTCTATTTTATCAAAATTCAGGCGAAAATGCTCTAGTTTATGTCCGTCTGAGCCAACAGAGAATTTCTGGCAACCCAAATCACAAACCAGCTGGAGGGCATAGCGGTAGAGGGCTTCATTTTGATAGAGGTAGATGGACTTACAATTTAACTCAAAGGCTAGGCCATAGTCAATCATCTTTTGGAACAGCTCCACCAACTGGGGCCTAAATTTAGCCAAATCAGCAGGAGTCAAGTCGAGCCTACGAAAGGCATAATCAAAATGCGCCAAAACATGGGCTGGTACCCGCTCGATGGCTTTTTCTAAGTCGGCCAAATACTGGGGAATGAGCTGGTCCTTATCCAGGTCTAAAACGGCATCTTCTAGATAGTCAAATTGGCCATTATGGTGGACCGATAGGAGCTTTAAGTCATAGTCCTTATCTGCTAGGTAGGCTAATATATCAGCCTCTCTGGGAGCGTAGTAGCCGATTTCAATCCCTCTTTTGAGGCGGTTACCATAGACTTGCTTGAGACGCTCGATTTCTAAGGAATAGGCCTGATAGTCTGGCACTTCATCTCTTAGCTCGCCACCATAGGGATTGGATAAGTCAAAATGCTCTGTGGTGATAATCTGGCCATCATAGTGGTCTAGATAGTCGGTGATTTGACCATCAGAATCATAAGAAAAATAACTGTGTAAATGGTTATCGCGCATGCTTCTCCCCTCTAGTAATTTTCAATCTCTGGCCGTTCCTGCAAGCGACTCTGCTTGCCTCGGCGGGCCTCAAGCACAACTTCTACATCTGCTGGTGTGACCCCGGTTTCTACTAAGGCTACTGCTAGGTGGTAGAGTAGGTCAGCTGTCTCCTGTGCAATTTCTTCCTTATCAGCATTCTTAGCAGCAAGCAGGACCTCGCTTGATTCTTCGCCAACTTTTTTCAAAATCTTATCCAGGCCCTTGTCATAGAGATAGTTGGTATAAGAGCCTACCTTAGGATCCAACTTACGCTTTAGGGCTTCTTGATATAGGCTTTCTAACATGTCTCCTCCTTGTCATCATCTGAATCGGCAGACCAAATCTGTCTAAAAAAGCAGGATTTGGCTCCAGTATGGCAGGCTACTCCTAATTGCTCTACTTCGATTAAGAGGGTATCGCAATCGCAGTCGGTTCTTATCTTTTTGACTTTTTGAAGGTGACCGCTTTCTGCTCCCTTGTGCCAAAGGGCTTGGCGGGTCCGACTCCAATACCACATTTCCCTCGTCTCTAAGGTCAAACGATAGGACTCTTGATTGAGGTAGGCAAACATCAGGACCTTCTTGGTTTGATAATCTAAGATAATGGCTGGCAAGAGCCCGCCTCCCTTAGCAAAATCTAGTTTAAGTGTCTCCATTGATTCGCACCTCCAATCCCGCCTTTTTCATGGCCTCCTTGGTCTCGGCAATAGATACTTGGCCATAGTGGAAAATGGAAGCGGCCAGGGCTCCTGTTGCAGGTGTTTGTTCAAAGACTTCTACCACATCCTGGCTACTACCCGCTCCACCCGAGGCAATCAAGGGGACAGAGACTAGCTGGGCCACCTCCTGCAACATGGCCAAATCAAAACCGCTCTTAGTCCCGTCCTTATCCATGCTGGTTAGTAAAATCTCCCCAGCCCCTAGCTGGACCGCCTCCTGGACCCAGTCTAAGAGGTCTCGTCCTGTATCCTTGCGGCCTCCAGCCAGATAAACATGCCAAGAATGGTCAGCCTCTTTTTTGGCATCAACAGCAAGGACCACACACTGGCTACCAAATTTTTCAGCACAGGCAGAGATGAGACTGGGATCTAAGAGGGCAGCCGAGTTGATGGCCACCTTATCTGCCCCGGCCTTGAGCATCTGATTCATCTGATCAACCGAGCTGATGCCTCCGCCGACAGTAAAGGGAATAAAGACCTGTTCTGCCACCTGGCGGACCATTTCCAATGTCGTTTGGCGGCCCTCATGGGTGGCTGTAATATCTAGAAAGACTAGCTCATCACAACCAGCCTCATAGTAGGCCTTGGCGGCCTGAACGGGATCCCCCACATCGCTTAGATTGACAAAATTAACTCCCTTGACCACCCGGCCGTCCTTGACATCCAGGCAAGGAATGATTCTCTTTTTTAACATAGCTAGTCCTCAATTTCTTTCATTTGCTCTAGGCTGATTTTGCCAGAGTAATAGGCCTGGCCGACAATGGCTCCAGCTAGACCAGCTTCCTTGAGCTCCTTCAAATCTTCTAGGGAGCTAATCCCACCGGAAGCGATTAGCTGAGCCTTGCTCAAGGCAGATAGCAAGAGCTTATAGTGGTCTAGATTAGGGCCTGTAAGTGTCCCGTCACGACCAACATCGGTGTAGACAAAGAGACCGACGCCCCTCCTTTCCATGTCCAAGGCCAAATCAAGAAAGTTTACAGAATTGGTCTTAATCCAACCCTCGGTTGCGACCTGTCCTTCCTTGGCATCAATACCGACCACAATCTTATCTGCTCCAAAGCGCTCAATGGCTTGGCTGACAAAGGTTGGATCCTTGACAGCCATAGAGCCGATAATGACTCGGTCAATCCCAGCAGCCAGATAATCCTCAATCTGCTGGAGCTGACGAATCCCCCCTCCTAGCTGGATGGCTAGCTGGGTTTCGCTCTTTATCTGGGCAATCAGGTCCCGATTGATGGCTTGGCCCTCTAGGGCCCCGTCCAAATCAACCACATGAATCATCCCTATCCCGGCCTCCTTAAAGGTTTTGGCCTGCTCAACTACCTGAGGGTGGACTACCTGACTCTGGGCAAAGTCGCCCTGAAAGAGGCGGACCGCCTGGCCTGCTCGAATATCAATGGCGGGTAGAATTTTCATAGACATACTCCTTAAATTTTTCCAGAATGCCCAGGCCAACCTGGCCTGACTTTTCGGGGTGAAACTGACAGCCAAAGACATGGTCCTTATGAATCATGGCAGGAAGGTCCAGGCCATAGTCAGCTGTTACATCGATATATTTGGAATCAACATCTGTAAAATAGCTGTGGACGAAATAGACCGTTTCCCCCGCCAAATCTTCCGTCAAGGCTGAGGATTTTCGGACTGTCAGATTGTTCCAGCCCATGTGGGGAACAGGGAGCCCCTCTTGGTCGGGAATTTTGCGACAGACACCGGGAATCAAGCCCAGCCCTTGAGTCTCACCATTCTCCAGGCCGAAGTCAGTTAAGAGCTGCATGCCTAGGCAGATACCCAGTAAGGGTTTGCCTGCTTGAACAGCCTCTTTAAGGGGGGCAAGTAAGCTCCTCTGCTCTAGTTGGGCCATGGCCGACCGGTAGGCTCCAACTCCTGGTAAAATCAAGCCATCGGCCGCCAAAATATCCTGGGCCTGGTCGGACAGCTTGGCCTCTACTCCAATCTTGTTTAAAGCCCGCAGAACATTGGCTGTGTTGCCTGCATCATAGTCAATCACAATAATCATCTTACAAACTCCCCTTGGTCGAATTAACCCCCTGGATTTGGGGATTGATGGTAATGGCCTCCCGCAAGGCCCGACCGCTAGCCTTGAAAAGACTCTCTGCCTTGTGGTGACTGTTTTTCCCATGGAGGATTTTCAAGTGCAGGTTCATGCCTAGATTAAAGGCCAGGGCTTGAAAGAATTCTTCCACCAACTCGGTATCAAATTGGCCCAGCTTGGGATTGGCAAAGTCGGCCTCAAAGACTAGGTAGGCCCGGCCCGATAGGTCCAGACTGGCTAGCCCCAAGGTCTCATCCATGGGAACAAAGCTCGTCCCGTAACGATTGATACCCACCTTGTCTCCCAAGGCCTGACGCAGGGCCTGACCGAGCACGATTCCTACATCCTCAACGGTATGGTGACTATCGACCCAAAGGTCCCCCGTAGCCTTGACCTCTAGGGAAATACGACTATGTCTGGCAAAGAGGGTCAACATGTGGTCCAAAAAGCCGACCCCGGTATCAATCTTTACCGGCTCTTGCTGGTCCAAATGGACCTTTAACTCAATCTGGGTCTCCTTGGTTTGGCGTTTCATGCTAGCTTGGCGCATATTGGCTCCTTTCTTCTACTTCTGGCTTCTAGCCTCAATGGCTCTGGCGTGGCCTGCTAGACCCTCTGCATAGGCCAGACAACGAATATCATCGGCAACAACAGCCAGGGCTTCTTGGCTGTACTGGGTGTACTGGATTCGCTTGATAAAGTCATAGACCCCCAAGGCCGAAGAAAAGCGGCTGGTGCTGGTAGTTGGTAGGACATGATTGGTCCCGGCATAGTAGTCTCCGATGGGCTCACTGGTATAGTGGCCTAGAAAGACCGAGCCTGCATTTTCAACCAAGTCCAGATAGCTATAGGCCTGATCCATGGCAATTTCCAAATGTTCAGGAGCTATCTGATTCATCAGCTCAAACATGCTAGCAAGAGAGTCAGTGATGATTATCCGGCCATTATCCTCAATCGATCGTCTGGCAATGGCTTCTCTAGGGAGGGTCTTGAGCTGGATTTCAAGCTGCTCTTGGACCTGATTAGCCAGCTGGTCTGAATTGGTCACAAGAATGGCCCGTGCCAGCTGGTCGTGCTCAGCCTGGGACAGCAAATCAGCTGCTAGATAGGCTGGATTGGCTGTTTCATCGGCTAAAATCCCAATCTCTGACGGACCAGCAATCATGTCAATACCAACTAGGCCATAGACTAGCTTCTTGGCCCTTGCCACAAAGATATTTCCCGGTCCCGTGATTTTATCAACCTTGGGAATGGTCTCTGTCCCATAGGCCAAGGCAGCAATCCCTTGAGCCCCACCGACCTGATAAATCTTGTTTACCCCGGCTAGTTTGGCCGCTACCAAGATAGCTGGGTTAAAATGCTCCTGGGGTGGAGTAATCATGATAATTTCCTTGACACCTGCAATCTTGGCTGGAATGACATTCATGAGAACTGAGGAGGGATAGGCGGCTGTCCCACCGGGCACATAGACCCCTACACGCTCGATAGGGCGAATAAGCTGGCCCCTGATAACTCCTGGGCTGGGCTGGTCCTCAAAGCCTTGTTCTAGTTGCTGGCGATGATAGGACTCAATATTTTTCTGCGCCCGCTCAAGGGCTGCCAGAACCCTTGTATCTAGCTCTGCAAAGGCTGCCTCAATCAAGGAGTCCCCCACTTCCAAGTCTTGAATAGCGAGCTGATCGAACTCTTGGGAGTAGGCCCTCAAGGCCTCATCACCCCGGATCTTGACCTGACTTAAAATCTCTCTCACCAGGTCATCCACATCTGTCTGTTGCTGGCTGAGGGCCAGCTGCTCCTCATATAAAATACGGGAAATTTCCTTATTTGTTCCGACTAATCTTTTCATCAAAAGCCACCTCTTTTCTTCCGACAAGGGATTCGATTTTCTTTACAAAGGCCAATAATTCAGGCTTGTTTTTCAAAGACGCCTTATTGGCAATCAACTGGGCTGAAATCCGGCAAATATCCTCAAAGACAATCAGACCATTAGCCTTGAGGGTATTGCCCGTTTCAACAATATCCACAATAGCATCCGCTAGACCAAGAATGGGCGAGATTTCCACACTACCCTGAATGGAGATAATCTCCACATCTTCCCCTTTTTGGTGAAAATAATCCGTAGCCACTCTAGGGTACTTGGTCGCGATACGCTTGCGCTTGTGGTCCTTAGGGTCGTAGCTGGCAACAGAAGCCAGAGCAAACTTACAGAGGCCAAAGTTCAAATCCAGCATTTCTAGATAGCCCCGCGGGTGCTCATAGAGGATGTCCTTACCGACAATCCCCAAATCAGCGACTCCATGCCGGACATAGGTAGTCACATCAGGAGCCTTGACTAGAAGGAAGCGAAAGGCCTTATCGGGACTCTCAAAAATCAAGCTCCGGCCCTTGTCTGCCATAAAGGCCATATCAAAGCCAGCCCTGCTTAGGAGCTTGACCGTATCTCGCTCAATTCGGCCCTTGGTCAGGGCAATGGTTAAGGGATTCATTTAATCACATCCTTTCTTTAGTCTGCTAAATCATCGTGGATAGCCAGATAGACACTATCAATATCCAGGCTCCAACCGACCGCTGTCAGGGCCTTGAGGCCAAAGCGTTCAAAGAGACGATCATAGCGGCCCCCTGAGAGGAAGGCATCCGGTACCTTGTCGCCAAAGACCTTAAAGGTCAGGCCGGTATAGTAGGGCATCTGCGACAGTTGGCCCAAATCTAGACTAATTCTCGGAAGCTTGTCCTCTAAGCTCCGTAAGAGCTGCTCCAATTCATCCAAGGCCGCTTCCAGCTCTGAATCCTCTAGACAAGACCTGGCCGCCCTTAAGACCTCCTGGTAGGGACCAAAGAGACTGGGAAGATTTTCCAAAAAATCATCAAACTTGCTGGGCCGAAGACGGGTAAACTCATAGAGGCCGGTGATATTTTTATTGCGAACCAAGTCCAAGAGGCGGGCCCGCTCTTCTCGATTTAGTTCTAGCTGATGACAAATCCTCCTAAAAATGCCTGCATGGGAAAATTCAAATTGGTAGTTCTTGACCTGGGCAATATCCAGGGCTTCCTTGGCCGAGATAATAGCCTCTAAAACAGCACTTTTGGCTGGATAACCGATAATCTCAATCCCAGCCTGGCTGGTTTCATTGGCCAAACCTCGCAATTCTTCATTGTAGACAAAGACCTTGCCCGAGTAGGAAAACTTGGTCGGCAGATGGACCTGGGTCGAGGCAATCACCCGACCAATCTGACTGGTCACATCGGGTCTCAAGGCCAGTAGGTCCCCTTGCTTATCAAAGAGATGATAGTGGTTGGGCTCAATCTGATCACTAAAGACCTCCGCATGCTCCAAAGTAGGAGTATCAATGCGGTTAAAACCCTTGGCCATCAAGAGGTCACTAATCTTTCTTTCGATATCATAGGTGACCCGGGCCCTTTTAAATAATTTATCGTGCATGCCGCTAGGCAGGGTTCTTTTTCTCATTTAAGGGCCTCCTTTATCCTTGCTAGGACCTGCTGCATTTCCTCTGGACGACCGATGGAAATTCTCAGATAGTCCTTGAGCCGCTCAAGCTTAGGAAAATAGCGGACATAAATCTTTTTCTCCTCCAGATACTGGTAGAGGGCCGCCGCAGAAATGCCCTTAGGCTTGACCAAAAGAAAGTTGGTCAGACTAGGCAGCACCTCAAAGTCCAAGGCCCTCAGACCAGCTGTAAAATCGTCCCTTGTCCTTGCAATCCTTTGGTTGATGTCCTCATAGTAGGCCCAGTCTCTAATGGCAGCCAGACCTAAACTGTCTGCCAGGCTATCCACCGAGTAGGGATTGATTGAATTTTTGACTGCCTTGATGACGCCAATCAAGTCTGGACTAGCCACTCCATAGCCCAAGCGCAGGCCAGCCAGGGCCGCATCCTTAGAAAAAGTCCGACAGATAAAGAGGTTGGGGTACTTATCCAGCAGGGGAATGGCTGTCTCTCCCCCGAAATTGATATAGGCCTCATCCAGAACCAGGACCACCTCGGGATTGGCAACCAGCAAACTTTCAATATCAGCCAGCGAGCGATAAAGACCAGTAGGAGCATTAGGATTGGCCAAAACCAGGCCCCCATTTGGCTGCTGATAGTCGGCTAGCTCTATGTCAAAATCTGCCGTCAAGCTGATTTCCTGGTAGGGAATCTGGTAGAGCTGGGCCCAGACCTTATAGAAACCATAGGTCAAGTCAGGAAAGAGCAGGGGCTCCTTATTGTTAAAGAAGGCCAGAAAGGCCATGGACAGGATGTCATCACTCCCATTTCCCAGGATGAGCTGCTCCTTTTGAACCCCCAAATGTTCAGCCAAGGCCTGACTAAGCTCTGGATGTTCTAAGCTAGAATAGCGCCGCAACTGCCCTATGTCATAGTCCTTTAAGACCTGATCCAACTTGGGACTAGGCCCATAGGCATTTTCATTGGTATTGAGCTTAATGATGTTTTTTTCTGCTGGTTGCTGGCCAGCCACATAGGGACTTAGATTTCGTAAACCTTTGATTTGGACCATCTTCTCTTCCTTTCTAATCAAGAAAAAAGGCCCTCGCAAAAAACTTGCAAGGACGCTTGACACGTGGTTCCACCTTAATTCAGCCCGCAGTCGCCTGGGGGCCCTCAGGAAGTTCAGGACTTCCAATCGATAACGGGATTAACCGTCGAACACTACTTTCATTCAGATTTTGCATTCGCACTCAAGAATGTGGTGTCTAAGAATACTATGCCTTCTCAGCCTAGGGCACTCTCTGTTATGGGGTCTTAGACTTTTTCTCTCATCGCTTTCTTTTTTATTGTTGAATATTTTACACAATTTCTGTATAAAAAGCAAGAGCAAAAGTGAAATTTTTACATTTTTATTCTAAAAACCTTATTTTTATTTGTTTTCCTCCCTATCCCTTGGACCTCCTTTTAGGCCGACAGAAGCCTCTTTCTTCTTAGAAAAAGAAAAAAATAAGCCAGGCTTAACCTTGGAAAATCAAGGCTAAATCCTGGCTCAGTTAGCAAAATCGAAAATCTTCAAGCCTTACTAGGCAGGGAAATAGAAGGTCAAGACTGGGTAGTTCCTTTACTTTTTATCAGTCTCCAGCATTTCCCTAATCATCCAGGCGGAGGACCTGGACCTGACTGCCTCCTAGTAAAATCAAGTATTTATCAACCCTATCTAGGCCATAAGAACGCCGCAAGGCTTCCGCATAAAGGTCCATCTGCTGGCGGTAACGGTCTCTCATCTGGCCGGGGTCCTTATATTTATCCGTTTTATAATCAAACAGAACGAGGCGGTCCTCTAATTTGATGTAACCGTCAATAATCCCCCGAATCACAAATTCCTGGCCGCTTTCAGAGTCCTCTTTGAGCATGGCAAAGGGAGCTTCTCGACTAAGACAGTCCCGCTTTTCTAAAATCAGACGTCCCAAATCAGTCTCAAAGAAGGCCAAGACCTTATCTAGATTTAAGGCCTGTTTGACGGCGGGCTCTGCTCCCACCTTGTCCAAACTTTCCTCTATCTGCTCTAGGGTCATAGGCGAGAGCAAGGGCAGGCGCTGCATCAGCTCGTGAAGGGCACTACCGATCTGGGCGGGGCTTGCCTGCTTCTTTTTGGAAAAATCAGGTAGACTAAAGTCCAGCTGACCGGGCCTTGGTCTTAACATCACATCCACGCCCTGGGTTTCCATCAAGGGCTCATAGAGCTCCTTGAGCTGACTAGGGGTGCGGACAGTAGGAAGATTGATGGCAGCCTGGTAGGTCTGGTTAATCCGGTCAACACTCTCTAAAATATCCAGGGCCCTCGCTATATCCTGACTTTGGCGATTGTCCTTGAGGCTTTCTCCTAAGGCTGGAAGGGGCTCTTGGAGCTGGCCGATTTTTTCAGGAGTTAGATCCTGATCAGTCTGATAGCAGATAGTAAAGGCTAGATTTTCCTCAGAAAAGGCAGCCTCAATAGCCAAAATCCAGTCCTGAAAACTATTTAAGTGCTGGCGCTCGGCCAAGGTTAGCCGGCCCTTCTGGCTCTTTTGACTATATTTGTCGGTCAACTTTTCCTCTTGGCCCTTACCGATTAGATAAAGCTTTTTCTCAGCTCGGGTCATGGCCACATAGAGGAGGCGCATCTGCTCTGAAAGGTGGGCCCTTTGGAGCTCTTCTTGATTCCTTTGATAGGGCAAACTGTCGATAGATAGCTGGACCTTTTTGAGCTGGCCTGGCTCAGGCTGGTCCGTCTGGACCTGGGCTAGATATTTAATCCCAATCCCCATTTTACGACTTAAAATCAAGGGGGAACTACTATCTTGCTTATTGAAAGTCTTATCAAGATTGAGTAAAAAGACATACTTGAACTCCAGCCCCTTACTCTTATGGACCGTCATCAGCTGGACAGCATCCTTGGGTGGGGCCAGATGCACACTGGCTAGGTCATACTCGGCCTGCAAAATCTTATCAATCATGTTGATAAAGCGGGCCAAACCCTTAAAGCTAGCCTTTTCAAAATCATTGGCCCTCAGGGCCAGGGCATAGAGATTGGCCTGACGATTGGCCCCATTAGGCAGGGCTCCCACATAGTCATAGTAGAAACGGTCATTATAAATCTTCCAGATAAGGTCATAGAGCGAGTGGGTCTTGGCATAGGTCCGCCAGGTCTGCAAATGCTCCTCAAACCGCTGGACCTTGGCCAGCAAATCAGAAGTAAGCAACTGGGGAGCTGCCCCCTGCCCCTTGATAGCTAGCTGAATTTTCTGGTAAAAGTTCTGCTGGTCTCCAGCTCCTTGAAGGGCTAGCCTGGCCAGATCGTCCTCCTTGAAGTCAAACATGGCTGATTTCAATAGGGCAACCAAGGCATAGTCATTGAGCGGATTATTGATAGTCCTAAGGGTATCAAGCATCACCATGACTTCGACCGCTTGGAGGTAGTTGTCCTCACCCCCATCGGTGACCAAAGGAATCCCGTGCTTGGCAAATTCCTGCAAGATGACATCGTTTCGCGTGCGCGAGGCAGCAAGTAGGGTGATGTCCTTAAATGGAACCTGCTCCTCCTGGTGGAGCCGAATGATTTCCTTGATTACCATAGCTATCTGGCCAGAAGAAAGGGCCGCCTGTTCCTCAGCTTCTTCTCCTCTTTGCGAGTCATCATAGATGAGGAACTCTGCCTGATTTTGCGGGCAGCTGATCCTTTGGCCTTGACTACCAGCTAGAAGATAGTGGCTTTCATTATAGTCAATCTCGCCCAGGGATTCATCCATCAGACGCTTAAAAATAGCATTGGTCACATCTAGCACCGCCTGGTGACTCCGGAAATTTTCCTTGAGTAAAATCAGCCTGCCCGCTTGGGGATTGGCCTGATAGAGCTTGAACTTATCATTAAAAATCTGGGGATCTGCCTGACGGAAACGATAGATAGACTGCTTGATATCTCCCACCATAAAGCGGTTATTGGCTCGAGATAAGAGCTCCAACATCCGTTCCTGGGTATGGTTGGTATCCTGGTACTCATCCACCATAACCTCATGATACTTGTCCTGATAAAAGCTCCTGACCTCGGGATAATTTTCCAAAAGTTCAATAGCAAAATGGCTAATATCTGAAAATTCAAAGGCCCCTTCTTCTTTCTTCCGCTCCAGATAGGCCTGGGCAAAATCAGCCATAAAGGTCTGCAAGAGCTCCAATATAGGCTGGGCCTCCTCATGGTAGCGGGTCTGATAGGCCAGTCGGTAGAGACCAGCCTTGCTGGCCCTAATCTCCTCTATTAACTCCTTGCGGGTCTCATTATAGGCCTCCTTGATTTCTGACAAGTCAGCCTTGCGGCTCAGATTGCTCAAGGCTACCCCCTTGGACTTGGCAAGAACAAGGTCCAAGACCCTTAGGGTCTCTGCCTTAGATGCCCCTAGCTCCAAGCCCTGTAAGTCCTCGAGTAGGTCGGCTAAATTATCCAAATATTTGGCCTTACCAAAGAGGGGGCCATCATTGTCCAAATGCTGCTTAATAAAGTTTTCTAAATCAAAGAGAGCCTGCTGGCTTTTGGCCAATAAGTCCTGGTCAAACTGGTCAAAGTCTAGCTCTTGATTGCCCAGCAAAAAGGTCCCCTCTAACCAAGCCTTGGGATCACTGGTTGACTGTAAAAAACCATAAATCCGATAGACCTGATCTCGAAAGCCCGTCACATCCCTGCCCTTGGCCGTAAAATTATAGACCAGTTTCTTAAAGAGCGGGGCTTCTGGCCCCTGATAATAGCGGTCAAAAAGCTGGGAAAAGACCTCGTTTTTAAGCAGGGTCTCCTCACTTGAGGCCTGTAAAATCCGAAAATTAGGGGCAATGCCCAAGAGATAGCCATACTTTTGGACTAATTTTTGGGTAAAGGAGTCCATGGTCCCAATATCGGCATTGGCTAGCTCGGCTAACTGCTGGGACAGGTGCTGGCGCAGGTCATGTTCCCTGCTTTCCTTGAGGAGCTTGGTCAATTCCTTTTCTAGCCGCTCCTTAAGCTCCCCAGCCGCCTTGACCGTAAAGGTGGAGATAAATAGCTCTCCAATACTCACCCCTCTAAGAATTTTATCGATAATACGCTGGACCATGACAAAGGTCTTCCCAGACCCGGCTGAGGCTGAAACCAGGATATTTTGCCCCCAGGCATAGATGGCCTCCAGCTGCTCGGTAGTCCGCTTTTGCTCTTTTGAAGAGGCCGCTTCTGCTTCTTGCAGGCCCTTGAGCTCTGCTGGACTTAAAAATGCTTTTTTCTTCATTGTCCCAAATCCTCCCTCATCTTATCCAACCAGGCCTCCTTTAATTTTTCCCCTACGGGACGTTTGTCAAATCTTGTCAAATCCAAGCCTAGCAAGTGGCGAGCCTGCCCCAGGTGAAGATTGGCCTCAAAGCCCGTAATAGCCTTGTGCTGGTCCACATAAGGAGCGATAGAACGTCCATTTTCCGTATAGGGATTGATTAGAAAATGACCGGCTAAAATCTGCTGGCTGGCCCGACGGTAAAGGGCTTGATTATAGGTCAGCAAAAGTTCCAGCTCAGCCGCATCGACCTGCTTGGCGCGACTTTTAGCATACAGTCTGGATAGGTGGGGACTCTGCTCACTAGCAAAGAGCCCCTTGTAGGTCATCTCCTCCATGGCCTTTCCTAAAATATCCTCTGCCTGCTGGGTGTCCTTCAAGGCCACCACCGGGTCCTGCATCTTCAGATACATAGCGCCAAAAATAGGAGCACCGGTCGGATTGAGCTTGGGGTCCTGGAGGGCCTGGATGTAGGTCGGCAGTTGGGAATTAAGGCCATTATAAAATTTCTTAAAATCAAAATCAAGCTCCCCCGACTTGTAGTCCACAACACCCAGACTATTGTCAGCCTTGAGGCGGTCAATTCGGTCAATCTTGCCTCGGAGACTAACTGGGCGCTGGTCTGCCAACTCAAAGAAGGTCTGATCCTGACCAAAGCTCAACTCCTCAGCCAAGACTTCAATGGCTGACTGATTCTCTAGGACCTGGCCCAGGGCCTGGGCCTTGTCTAGCAAGAGCTCACGCGCAAACTGACTCTCACTCTTTTCACCATAAATCAGCTGGAAGACCTTTTCTTGACTGGTTTCAGCAATAGCCTCCTCCAAGCGCTGATCAAAGGACAGCTGACTAGCTGACTTTTTCATCAGGCGCTCAAAAATTCGGTGCAGGAAGTTCCCATGACTCCTAGCATCTGGGCGAATGGAGATTTCCTCCTTTAGACCCAAGATATACTTTAAAAAGTAGGAATACTGATGGGCATAAAATTCGCTCAGGGCAGAGACCGAAAGGGTCAGAGGCTGGCCTGGCGGATAAAGAAACTGCAGGGTTTCCTGAGATAAGGGCTGGCTGCCGATTTCCTTACTAATATGAGGAATTTCAATCCCTTGGGTCTCTAGCTTCTTGCGCAAGACCCGTACCACCACCGACCAGAAGGAGGCCTCCTTGCTGGTCCATTCCCGATTGATACTGGCCTGATTGATTTCAATCACCCTGGATAAAAGGGCCCGATAAGTCCCAATATCATCACTAGTGGCCCAGAAATCCTCCGACTTCTTGGTCTCAATAGCAAGCCCTAACTGCTCCAAGTCGAGCAGATAAGAGGAGGCTTGACTCTCACTTTCCTGGACTAATTGAGGATAGGATAAGACCAGGGCCTTGCTGGCTGAATTAAGCAAGGATAAGGCTGCAAAATGGTTTTTCTTGAGATTTTCCTGGCTGGCGATAATTAGCTGGGCTTGCTCTGGACTGGCTTGATTGAGCTGGTCACGCTCCTCGTCTGTCAATAGGCTCTTATTTTGAGCTAGCTTGGGCAGGTAGTCCTGGGTCAGACCCACAGCATAGACCAAGGGGCTGACCATAGGCTCTACCAAATCATAGGATTGCACCAAAACCACATCCAAATTAGCAGGGACCGTCCGATAATTGGACAAGAGCATGCCCGATTCCAACATCTGTAAGAAGTCTTCAAGATTCAATTTTTCCTTGGCAAAGACCAGCTGGAACTGCTCTAGCACATGGCTAAAAGCCTTCCAAACCTCTGCCTGCCGCTCTCCCTCTGAGGCAGTCAAGCCTTCTATGAGCCCTTCTAAATTCTGGCTCAATTCAACCTCTGACAAAAATTGACTGAACTTAAGCAGGAGACTCTGCCCCGACTGGGCCCGCGCCTTAAAAAGGGTTTCCAAGGGCCCCATAATAGCTTCTCGTAATTGATTCAAATACTCAAGGTCAAACTTATCGCCATGATTATGCAGGAAGGGCTGGGAAAACTTGCTAGCTCCCTCTATATCTGCATAGTTACAATACTGCTCAAATAAGTCCAAATCATCCTGGTCCAAGCGACCATAGAGGCCTGTCTTTAGGAGATTGAGCAGGTCCTCCCGCCGAAAACGATAACGCTTGAGCCGCATCAAGGACTCCACAAAATGAACCAAGGGATGGCTGGCCATGGACTCAGCACGCCCCAAATAGTAGGGAATTTGATACTGGTCAAAAATGGTTGCTAGCTGTAAACGATAGGCCTCTACATCTCCTAGCAGGAGGCGAATATCCTTGTAACGATAGCCATCATGGACCTGCTGACGAATAGCCTTGGCTACAAAGTTTAGCTCCTCCTGCTGGCTCTGACAGCTCCAGATTGCTAGCCGGTCTCGGTCGGTAGGCTCAAGCTCTAAATCGGTCTGACTAAAGTCATAACGACTTTCTAACAATTTAGAAATCCTAGCAAAACTATCCAGCTGGGCTGGACCTGCCAGATAAAGGGGCTGGACTTCAAATTTCTGGGCTAGCTTGTCCAAAAAATCCAGGCTGGCCTGGTAGAGATTGCCCAAGCGAAAAGAAGACTGATAGGCCTTTTGACTAGCATAAACGCCAATAACTATCTCCACACCCGCCTCGTGCAAGAGCCCAATCAAGGCCTCCTCCTCGGCTGAAAAACGGGTGAAGCCATCGACAACCACGGCTGTCCTGGCCAACTGCTCCTGGAGATGACCAGCAGTGATTTGCTCCATAAATAGACCCAATTTTGAGCTAGAGTCAAAGTCCTGCTCTCCCAAGGCCTCTTCCACCTGCTCAAAAATCCTTAGAAGATCCCCCCGCTTGTCTGGATCATCTAGATAGGCCAAATCCTCTAGGCTCATATTGGCCTCCTGCAATTCATGATAGAGATCCATCAACTGCTGGATAAAGGCCGGGTCCTTCTTGATTCGCCCATAGGCCCGCAGGTCCTCTAGGCCCAACTTAGAAGTCGCCTTATAAAAGAGCATGCCCAGACCAATATCGTCTAAGACCTGGCCCTTAGGCCTCTCCTTGAGGACAAAGTAACGGGCCATTTGACTAAAACGAGTGACCGTAATGGCAAAAGAGGCCCGCTCTTTCAACTCCTCCAGCACCGAACGCTCCTTTTCAAAGGAGAGTGAGTTGGGAGCAATGTAGAAAACCCGCTTGCCGGCATCAGCTAGCCGACTGGCCTCTTGACTTAAGATTTTTGTCAGTGGATTGCGAATATCCGTATAAAGTAATTTCATCAGCGCCCCTTTTTCCTGTAAAAATATACTACCATTATATCATTTTTAGTCGCTTAACTCAGACATGAACATCAAGTCCCTCAAGTAAAAAAGCACTTCATTCTTAGAAGTGCTTTTTCTCATCAAAAATACAAAAATCATTTTTTCATTCCTACTCAAGGGGCTTTAAGCTACCGTCCTGCATCTGATAAACCTGGTCCACCTCATCCAAAAGCCTGGTATCATGGGTAATCATGACCACACTGGTCTGGTACTTCCGAGTCACCTGCTTGAGCAAGTGGACCACCCGTTTGGCCCTTTCGGTATCCAGACTAGCAGTCGGCTCATCAGCCAGGACAAGCTCCGGCCGATTGTAGAGGGCTCTAGCAATAGCCACCCGCTGGCGCTCCCCGCCCGATAATTCCTTGGGATACTGGTCCAGCACCTGGGTCAAATCCAAGAGCTCTAAGAGTTCAGCAAGCTCCATGGTTTCCTTCTTGGAATAGCGGTCAATCAGTTTGAACTGGTCCTTAATCTTCAAAAAAGGAATCAGGTTAGAAGCCTGCAAGATAAAGCCAAAATCATTGAAACGTAAGTCCGTCCGCTCCTTTTCCGACAAGTGGGCAGTGTCCACATCCCGCAAGAAAAGCTGGCCAGAGCTAGGACTCTGCAAGTGGCCCAAGAGGGTCAAAAAGGTCGTCTTACCCGAGCCAGACGGTCCGATAATCGCTACAAATTTCCCCTTTTCCAGACGAAAGTCCGTCGGTTTTAGGGCCTCCACTAGGGTATGACCCTGACCATAGGACTTACTAACAGCCCTTAATTCTAAAATTGCCATCCTACTCTCCTCCAATCGCCCTAAGGGGATCAATCTTAATAACCTTATGAATCGACAAGAAACCACCTGCTAACGACATAAGCAAAATCAAGCAGATAAGACCCGCATAGGCCTGCCAATCACTATAAAAAGGCATGCTAGCTGGCAGAAACTGCTGAGTCAAAAGCAGGAGCCCTACCGCTAAAATCAAGCCCAGGCCTGTCAACAGGAAAATCTGCCAAAAAATCGAAGCAATAATCGTCCGACTGGCCAAGCCCTGAGCCCGCATAATCCCATAGAGCTGGATTTTCTGAATCGTGATAATATACATGAAAATCCCCAGGACCAGAAAGGTAATCAAGACCATGGCCCCAATCATAAAGCTAAAGGTCAAAACCTGGGCCTGATAACCAGGAATATTTTGAATCAAGGTCTCTATCGACACCTGCTCTAGTCCCGCTCCTTTTAGCTTCTGCTGATCCTTGACCACTAGAAAACTAGTATTTTTCACCTGGGCCGAACCGTATTTCAAATCCCGAAAATCATCCAGGCTCATAAAGAGGACCGGCTGGGTAAAAAAGCTATTATTCTCCGTAAAACCCACTATCTGATAACTTTTCTTGCTCCCATTGAGCTGGATTTGATTCCCCAACTTCAAGCCCTTTTGCTCAATGCTCTTATCAACCACTAGCTCTCCTGGCCTCTCGGCCCTTCTGCCCGATGAAATTTTAGGAGCTATAAAACTCTCCCAGGAAAGACCAAAGACCTGGGCATTGACCTTTTTCTCCTTGCTCTCTTGATTAGCAACCACTGCCATTTGCCCCAGTTCTGCTATATTTTCTTGCCCCAGATAAGCCTGATAGTCCTTTTCAGTCAGACTAGAAGCCACTAGATTCTTATTCGCATATTCAGACAAAACGACCGACGAAGCCTGCCAATTATCAATAGCCAGACGATTGAGCCTGGCCAAGCCGACCGATAAACTAGACAGGAAAAAAATCATGTAGCTAATCAGAAAGACCACAGCCACCACCAAGCGATAGCGCCCCTTATTATATAAAATTTCCTTGACTGCTAAAAACATAGACCTGGCTCCTTTTCAAAAGAGAGTGACTTGGGGCCAATATCACACACCCGCGGGCCCGCCGCCACCAAGCCTCTGGCCCCGCTGACCAAAATCTTGATTAGAGAATGACAAATATCTGGATAAAGTAATTTCATAGCTAGCCCTTTTTTCGTTAAATATACTACCATTATACCATTTTTAGTCGCTCTCCTCCCTTTCTGCCCTTTGAAAAAGAAAGGAAATAGGGAGAAGCTAGCCTGATTCAATGCTCCCTTAACTCGCCACTTAGATTCTTTGCTAAGATTTTCAGAATTTTCATTGTTTTCATCCTTAAAAGATGCTACAATAAATCTAGAAAACGTTTTCCAAATTAGAAAGGATTTTGCTATGACAAAGTTAGAAGGTAAGGTTGCACTCATCACCGGAGCAGCGTTGGGATTAGGCAGGGGTATTGCCCAAGTCTATGCCAAATATGGAGCCAAACTCTGCCTTGTCGATTTAGCTCCCCAACTAGAAACAACCGCCCAAGAATTGCGGCAGGAGTTTGGGGTCGAGGTCATCACAGTCACAGCTGATGTAGCAGATGCTTCCATGATGGAAGAAGCTGTCGCAAAAACAGTCGCCCAATTTGGCCAACTAAACATTGTCTGTTCCAATGCCGGCGTCTGCCGCCTGGCCCCCTTTGAAAATTTCGATGCCGCCATGCGAGACTTCCATATTGATGTTAACATCAAGGGCGTTTGGAATACCTGCCAGGCCGGTATTAAACAATTCTTAGAACAAGGTGGCGGAACAATCGTTATCGCTTCCTCCGTTACTGGAGATTTGGTCGCCGATGCCGGTGAAGCGGCCTACGCCATGACCAAAGCAGCCATGGTCGGCTTGACCAAGGCCTTAGCAGTAGAATATGCCGACCGCAATATCCGAGTCAACTGTACACAATTAGGTTATGCCCGCACCCCCATGGTTGAAAAGATGGCCCAAGAGTCCAATCCAGAAGACCCAGAGTCTGTTATTACAGGTATTGCCCAGTCTGTTCCAATGAAAAGACTGGCTGACCCCAAGGAAGTCGGCGAACTCTTCGCCTTTCTAGGAAGTGATGAGTCTAGCTATCTAACCGGCACCCAAATCGTTATCGATGGAGGAAGTACCCTCCCTGAAACAATCGGTATGGGAACAAATTAAGAATAAAAAAAGAGGTTATAACCTCTTTTTTCATATACTTGCCTTTAAATTGATATGCAAATTATAATCATCTTCATTGAATGTATGGTGAGCCACTTCAATTATTGTAATAGGTAGGGCTAACAGTAAAGCTCTTATTTTTTTGGCATTGATTGTATCCAGAGAAGCAGTTACTTCGTCAACCAATAAAATTGTCTTTTTCCGCAATAAGAATCTAGCAACCTCTAATCTAATGCGTTGCCCACCCGAAATATTACTGCCATTATTTTCAACCCGAACATTTAATATATCCGAAAACTCTTCTTTTAAACCAACTGTATCCAAGACAGAAAGCAGTTCTAAATCATCAAATTCTTGCTCTAGACTCAAATTATAGCGAATTGTCTCATTAAATAAAAACGGATTTTGGCTAATTATCCCAACATCTTCATAAGATAATTTGTATTTTTTTAATTCATCTTCCAGATAAATACTACCTTTATCTAGAAGCTCCTCTCCTAGAATACACCTTAGCAAGGTTGTTTTTCCCGAACCAGATGGTCCTTTAATCAATACTTTTGATCCAAAAGGGATAGCTATGGACAAGTCTTGGAATAATCTTTTATTACTATAAGACTTGCTAGCTCGGTCTATATGTAAAGTTCCACCCCCTTGACTCTCTTGTTTTTCTTCTGAAAAATCTTTATCAAATTCTAAAATGTGATAAATCTTATCCATAGTTGGCTTTGCTCCTTGAATTTCAACCACATCATACATAATCGTCTGAATTGGGCTAACTAATTGCCCAGACGCTATATACATAGCCACCAAGCTGGATAAGCCAAGCCCTTGACCATTTAAAATCAGATAAAATCCTAGAGCAAGTGGGACAACTTGACTTAAGAAAACCATAAAACCATTAAAAAAGAAGATGAGATTACTTAAAAATTCAAATTTCTGGATAGAGGCCTGATATGAAGTCACTTTATTATGTACACGCTTTTCATTGGTTTTTAAAGCTTGATTAAAAGCTAAAACATCACTTCCCCGTATACTATCTGAAATTTGTGCATATACACGAGTCCTCTTATCCGACAAGTCACTGCCCTGTTTATTAAGCCTCTGACTTAAAATGAACTGAGGTAGGGGACGTAAAAGTGTGAAAAAAACAAAGATAGAGCCTAATAAAAGATTCTGACTAATAATATATATCTCAGTTACAATAGCAACCACGCTCCAAGCTATGATATGTTGTGTTAAATCAATATAATTATTTCCGACAAATTCCATATCCTGAGTCAAAATACTAATTTTTTTATCAATGGAATAATTAGTATTTCTAATCAATTTCTTATACAAAGCCCTTCGAATGTTAATTTGAATTTCTTTCCTAAATATATTTACAGAATAATTAGCAAAAAGCATAAAGGAGTAGAATGACAGATAGATGAGAAAGCCATATAGGATAAATGAAACAATTTTATCTAGATTCAACTCTCCCTTATCAAGTTGCAATGCTTTTTCTAGAATTAATGGTTGGGCCAAAACAACCCCTCCATTTATTACATTTCCTATACCTACCAACCATTTTGTCTTTTTACCTAAATACTTATAGTATTTGAACATAAACTTTCTCCTTAGAAAAAATGAACAGAGCTAGCACTCTCTGTTCACATAATCGCCATTAGGATGGACAATGGTGATTTCTTGGCTGACTAGTTCTATGTGAATTTTTATGGTTTTTATTTTGTTTTACTTTCATATCTGTGATTCTCCTTCCTAGCCCACATCTAAAATATCAATATAGGATTCAGAGAGAGCAAAGAGTGCTAGATTTTTTCTTATCATTTTTTCAATGCTCTTACAAAGAAGAGGCTTTGTTCCTTTCTCTCCTTTCTTAGCTAATGGGCAATAGCCTGATTTACAAATAAGTACATATGGACATTTTTTACAGTCTTCATCAACTTCTATAATCCATTCCTGCAACTTATTGTAATTCAACAGACCCTTATTGATATTTCCAAAAACATTAGAGGGATGATAGAGGGCAATTGTACATGATTGAATAATCCCTCTAACATTAAACATAAAATCGCTTCTTTCTTCGTAGCTGATATTGAATATCCTTTTGTTCTTGTTTTTTCTCTCTCCTACTTCTCTTCTTCTCTTTTTTCATTAGTTCATGAACCTTGGTCAACTCCATTTGAGCTTTTGTAGATACCGCAGGCTTCTTTTTTTGCTTATTGATTGCTCTTTGCATTCTTTTAGGATTCATCTTCCTATCGCTAGGCGGAGTCTCCTCTTGCAGTCTATCTACCGCTACCCTATCATTTTTTGAAATGAGAGCTGGCAATCTCTGATGAATAAATTTAAGAACCTCAAAATCTTTTGGTTCGCTACCGAATGTATATTTAATAACTCGGTAATGCTCATGACTATCAGTGTATTCAACCAAGCCATACCAAAAGGCATCTTCAAAATAAATAGTTAACTTCATGTCAAATCCTTTCCAAATTGGAAAGCAAGTCTAGAAAAACTAAGAAGAATTAGCAACGAGGAGGTTGCCCTCCCCATACGATGGCGCTGCCTACGCCCTTTATATCTTACCTAACTGAACACGGGCTTCAGCGAAGAAATATACGCAAATGAATAGAGGTGATATCCAGACGCAGTAGCTGTCTGCTAGTTGCCATCGTCACCAGTGACTTGTCACCTAGCTAGTCAGCCTTGCGGGGGTCTCACAACGGAGTTGCTAACAACTCCTGTTCGGCCGCCTATTTTTCTCTCGTTTTCTTAACGCCCTTTGTATCTTATCTAACCTCTGCGCCTAATTTCTCGGCCAGAGATTTTTGGATTTTATCCATATATTTAGCGACTTCCTCGTCAGACAGGGTATCTGCTGGGTTTTGGAAGGTTAGGCTATAAGCCATAGACTTGAGGCCAACTCCCAATTTTTCACCTGAGAAAATATCAAAGAGCTTGATGTCTGTTAGTCGCTTGACACCCGCAGCGTGGATTGCCTCCACCACTTCCTTGTGGCTGACCTTGGCCTCTAGCAAGAGGGCCATATCTCTGGTTACTGCTGGGAACTTGCTGATTTCCTTGAAGGCTGGCTTAGGAGTCAGGGCTGCCTCGATAGCAGAGAGGTTGAGCTCTGCTACATAGGTTTCTGGAATATCATAATCTTTAGCTGTTTTAGGATGAATCTGGCCGACATAGCCCAGAACCTGCTCTCCTAGGCGAATCAAAGCGGTTCGACCTGGATGAAGACTGGCTAAGCTTGAGTCAGCCTCATAGGTCACTTCTAAGTGGAGGTCCTCAAAAATCGCCTCTACAATTCCCTTGGCATAGAAGAAATCAACAGGCACTGCTGGCGTTTGGAAGTCCTTTTGGCTGACTAGGCCAGTCAAGGCAAAGGCAAAGCTATTGATTTCATGAGGGAGGTCTTTTTTAGGATCGCCCTTTTGTTCAAAGATTTTCCCGATTTCATAGAGGGCCAAATCCTTATTTTTTCGAGCAACATTGTAGCTGACAATATCCAACATTCCAGCCAGCATATTCTGCCTCAGGACGCTACGCTCAACACTCATAGGCCACATCAGCTCGGTCAGCTTGGACGGTGCTAGGCTAAATTCGACTGCCTTTTCTGGTGTAGTCAGGGCATAGGAGATGACCTCGGTCAGTCCCAAACCTTCGGCCACATCTCTCACCTGCCGTCTTAATTTTTGGGTTGGAGTCAATTCACCTGCTGTTCCACCGTCTCTTGGTAGAGTGACAGGGAGGCGGTCATAACCATAAATACGGGCGATTTCCTCATAGAGGTCTGCTGGAATGGTAATATCCCAACGACGACGGGGAACGCTAACTGTAAACTCTGCTGCACTTCCCGCTAGGCCAAAGCCCAAACGGCGGAAAATATCCTCAATATCACTGTAGTCCAAGTCGGTACCTAGGACCCGATTGACATCAACCAGGCTAGTTGAAACCTCTCTATCGCTAGTGTCTAGCTGGCCAGCTGCGATTCGACCTTGATAGAGGCTGGCCCCTGCAAGCTCTACAATCATGCTAGCCGCCGCATCCAGAGCGGCATTGACAGTTGCCAGATTGATGCCCTTTTCAAAGCGGGAAGAGGATTCCGAACGCAGGCCCAAGCGGCTGCTGGTCTTGCGGATAGACTTACCCTCAAAGACTGCTGCTTCAAGGACGATACGCTGGCTCTTGTTTGAAATTTCTGTGGCCTGACCACCCATGACTCCGGCCAGGGCGACTGGCTTATCTGCGACAGTGATAACCAAGTCTGTCTCTTCAAGCTCTCTATCCTCACCGTCCAAGGTCACTAGCTTCTCCCCTGCTCTTGCCTCCCTCACTAGGATTTCTCTAGCCTCAAAGCTATCTAAGTCAAAGGCATGCATGGGCTGACCAAAGTAAAGGAGAATGTAGTTGGTCACATCAACCACATTATTGATAGGGCGAATCCCTTCATTCATGAGCAGATTTTGGAGCCACTGGGGACTAGGAGCAATTGTCACATCCTCCAAGATTCTGGCAGCATAGTAAGGAGACTTACTAGTCTCAATCTTGACTGCCAACTCTTCCTGGGCTGATTTTGCTCCTTCAATCAGCGGAAATTCCTTAAACTGAACAGCCTTGTCGTAGATAGCAGCCACCTCATGGGCCACACCCAGCATAGAAAGGGCATCTGCTCGGTTAGGGGTGATGGATAGTTCGATAACCTCATCATCCAGGTCTAGGTAAGAAAAGACTTCCTGGCCATTAACAGCTTCCTCTGGCAGGATTTGAATCCCGTCCGCAAATTCCTTGGGAATGACCGAATCAGAAATACCCAGCTCAGCCAGGGAGCAAATCATCCCCAAAGACTCGTAGCCCCGAATCTTGCCCTTTTTAATCTTATAATTATCTGCAATTCGGGCACCTGGCAGGGCCACGATAACCTTGATGCCCGCTTTAACATTAGGAGCTCCGCAGACAATTTGCCGCACTCCCTCAGCTCCCGTATCTACCTGGCAGAGATGGAGGTGGGTTTCAGGAATATCCTCACAAGTAAGCACCTCGCCCACAACAATCTTGGACAGACCTGCTGCTGGTGAGCTTACGCCCTCTACCTCAATACCTGTCGTGGACATCTTTTCAGCCAAGTCGCTGCTTGCCACATCCACATCAACTAGTTCTTTTAACCATTTATAACTTACTAACATCTTTTTTCCTTTTTATCCAGCTTTTTTTATAGTTTTTTAGCCAAAAGCCAATCAATATCAACTGTGTCACCTGTCACATATTCATGCTCGGAAAAGCGCTCAAAACCATACTTAAAGTAGAAATTTTGAGCCTTGAAATTCTTCTCCCAGACACCGAGCCAAGTCCAGACAAAGCCCCGCTTTTGAGCCTGTTCAAGAGCAAATTCAAACATCTCCTTGCCTAGACCCAGACCATGGTACTTTTCTAAAACATAGATTCGGTGGACCTCAAAGGGTCGCTCCAAGTCCACTGGCTCGGTTTGAGCTGCCCCCCAGTTAAACTTGAGAAAACCAGCTATTTCTTGGTCTTTCATGACAAAATAGGTCTCCGATTGGGGGTCTTTTAGGTCCTGCTCAATCTTTTCAAGGGACAATTCATGGGCAAAGTAATGCTCCATATCTGCCTTCTTGATATAAGGGCCAAAGGTCTCCTCATAGGTAGTGACCTCTAGCTGGCGTAAAAGGGCTGCTTGATCTTCTTTGACTCTAACTAACATGTGACAAATCCTCTATTTGAACTGCTCTGAGAAACGAAGGTCCCCTTGGTAGAAACCACGAATATCATTGATTCCATAACGAAGCATGGCAATCCGCTCCTGACCAAGTCCAAAGGCAAAGCCTGAATACTTCTGACTATCAATTCCACTCATCTCAAGGACATGGGGGTGGACCATTCCTGCCCCCAAAATCTCAATCCAGCCTGTCTGCTTGCAGACATTACAGCCTTGGCCCCCGCACTTAAAGCAGGAAACATCGACCTCAACCGAAGGCTCGGTAAAGGGGAAATAGCTAGGACGCAAACGAATGCTGCGCTCTTCTCCAAACATTTTTTTAATGACCAGCTCAAGAGTTCCTGTCAAATCAGCCATGGAAATGTCGCTACCGACAACCAGACCTTCAATCTGGTGGAATTGGTGGGAGTGGGTCGCATCATCGGTATCCCGACGGAAGACCCGGCCCGGAGAAATCATCTTCAAAGGCCCCTTAGAAAAATCATGGGCATCCATAGCCCTAGCTTGAACAGGACTGGTATGGGTCCGCATCAGGATTTCTTCTGTGATATAAAAGGTATCCTGCATATCACGCGCTGGGTGATCCTTGGGCAGATTCATCCGCTCAAAGTTATAGAAGTCTGATTCCACCTCAAAACCGTCTACCACCTGATAGCCCATACCGATAAACATATCTTCAATCTCTTGGCTAGTCTGGCTGAGAATATGCCGGCTCCCCCGAGCTAGCTTACGACCCGGCAGGGTTACATCTAGGCTTTCCTTGGCTAGCTGGGCCTCCACCCTTTTTTCCTCCAAGAATTGGGCTGTTTCCTCAAAGGCCTTGGTCAAGACATCCCTGGCCTCATTGACGTGCTTACCAATAATCGGACGCATCTCAGCTGAAACATCCTTCATGCCCTTTAAAATTTCGGTCAGAGAACCTTTCTTACCCAGGACCGATACACGGAGCTCCTGCAAGTCCTGCAAGTCCTCTTGCTTATTCTCACTAATAGCCTTGAGGCTATCCAAGGTTGCTTGACTCAGTTGAGCCAATTTTTCTTCAATACTAGACATTTTTCCTCCATAAAAAAACCGCCTATCAACACCCACAAGCGGAGCGTTGACACGCGGTACCATCCGTTTTTATCTGGCAAGCCAGACCTTAATTTTTTTGTCCTCTAGCAAGTGAATTCAGCTAGCTTTAGTCTAAGAAGCTCTCAGTCACGACTTCTCTCCCTGTTAGATTTCCCCTAGCTTACTAGTCTTGCGGACAACTATTCAATTATACCCATTCTAGCAAATTTTCCAACTTTTGACAAGCCACTTTCCTCTTATTTTTGCCGGACCTGGCCCGTCTCATAGTCTAAAACCAAGCCCTTTTGCAGATTGGGAATAAAGACATTGAACTCCAGGCTACCGTCACTGGACTTGGCCTCTAGCTGACTACCCACAGGAACCAAATCACTAGGTCGCTCATAGATGAGGCGGACCCGATAACGGACCCGCTTTTTTTGGTCCAAAGCCCTGCGGACCTGACTTTCATAGTAGTTCTGTCCAGTCGAGTCCTTGCGGTTGGCTTGATTAGCCCAGGCTGTCTGCACAGCGATATTGGCGGGATTACTGGTCGAAGCATCAAAACCCTTGAGGCCCCCAACCAAGGAATAAGCTAACAGGTGGCCCCGATCCACTGCATGGCTATATTCTCCCTTGAGATTTTTTACTTGGTGCCAACCAGCAGGTGTCCAGCTAGTTGAGCTATTGCCCGTCTCCTCCCGCTTTTTATACTGGCGGGTTGATTTGGCTAGTAGAGCATTAGCCACAGTAGGTAGGGTTTGACCAGCCACTGACTTGCTTTCATTGTGGGCATAGGGACTTGAAGCCACCTGGGCATTGAGGTCTGTCCGATTATGATTGAGGATAAAGGCACCAGCCCCATTCCACTCTAGCTCCACTCCCAATTGTTGGCGCACACTCTCACTTAGAAGAGCCTCAGCCTCGGCTTGGCTAGGCCGATCCCCCTCCTGGGACCTCTGACCCTGCTTAGCCGACTGAGAGGATTGAGCTGAGTCAGGTTTGCTTGCTTGCTGATTGGAAAAATAATATCCAGCTAGGGTTAAACAGACCGCAATGATTAGCCCTGCTAGGCTCTGTATCTGTTTTTCCCTTCTTTTTTTCTTTGCCATGGCTACCTCCTGCAAAACGAGAAAGACCCAGACAGGCTTGTAAACCAGCTTCTGGGTTCTAGAACTTCATTGTGACTAAGCTAGTAAATGAGTAGCCTAGCTACCTGTAAATTTAGCCAAAAGGCGTTGCCAGGTATCTGGCGAGAGGATTGACCAAGGATTTTCATTGCCTCCCACTGTACCATAGCCAATGACTAGGCCCAGAGCCAGGGCTAGCAGCCCCAGAAAGAGGACCAAGGCCACAATTCCTACTTGCTTACCGACATATTTCCAGCCCCTATTCATCGTCCTCTTCCTTTACCCTTCTAATCTTCGCACCAAGGCTGGCCAATTTTTCATGGAAACGATAGTAGCCTCGGTCTAGATGGGTCAGCTTACCAACCTTGGTTTCTCCGCTGGCAATCAGACCTGTCATAATCAGGGCCGCACTAGCCCTCAAATCGGTAGACATGACCTCTGCTCCTTGGAGCTGTTGGCCACCCACAATTCTAGCTGTATCCCGCATAATTTCAGACTGCAGGCCCATCCGCCGCATTTCTTCCAAATGTTGGAAACGATTTTCAAAGACCGTTTCAATCATCGTAGACTCACCCCGAGCTACAATCATCAGGGCTGTAAACTGGGCCTGCATATCCGTTGGAAAACCAGGGTGGGGCAGGGTCTTGACCGAAACAGCCTTGAGCCGGCTCAAGTCCGAGCGAATCCGAATCCCCTCATCTTCCTCGGTCACCTCAACTCCCATTTCCTGCAATTTAGCTAATAGGGGACGATTGTGCTCCCAGATAGCGTCCTGGACGAGAACATCACCACCAGTCATGGCTGCCGCCACCATGAAGGTACCTGCCTCAATCCGGTCCTGGACAACATTATGACTCACTCCCTGCAATTCATCCACACCATGAATAGTCAAGGTTTCAGTCCCAGCTCCCCGGACCTTGGCTCCCATCTTATTGAGCAGCATGGCCAAGTCAACGATTTCAGGCTCCCTAGCAGCGTTTTCAATGACCGTTGTTCCCTGAGCCAGGGTCGCTGCCATCATGATATTTTGGGTCGCCCCGACACTAGGAAAATCCATATAGATATGGGCCCCATGCAGACGCTCGGCCTTGGCCTCGATATAACCCGCAGTCTGACGAATATCCGCTCCCATAGCTTCCAAACCCTTGAGATGAAGATCAATCGGCCGACTACCAATCGTACAACCTCCAGGCATAGAAACCTTGGCATGTCCATTGCGGGCCAAAATCGGTCCTAAAACAACAATGGAAGCCCGCATCTTACTCACATACTTATAGGGAGCCTCTTCTGAGATGGGCTGACTAGCGTCCACCACCACCGTATTTGTCTCTTGATCAAATTCGACCTTTGTATTGAGTCCCCTAACCACATTATTCATGGTAAAGACATCTGATAGAACTGGGACATTATTGAGGACAGTCTTGCCCTTACTAGCCAAAACAGTTGCTGCTAATAGTGGCAAGACAGCATTCTTTGCCCCTTCAATTTTAACCGAGCCTACCAAACGATTGTCGCCACCTTGGATAATAATTTTGTCCATATTTACTCCATCTATTCTCACAAATTAGTGCTATCTATCCCCAAACAACAGGGGGACCTTCTATTGACCAAGTAAGAGAGATTAAAATTGCCCCCGAAAAAGAGACCGACTAACCTCAAAAATACTTATAAAAAAGAGACTTACCAAATATCCTAGCGCTAAACTAAGAAAAATAATTAGCAGGCGAATAGCCCTTTCATTATCTGCTCTAACCTTAAAAAAACGCCCCCAGTCCACTACCTTATAGAGCAGTTGGAAGCTAACAAAAGCAAATATAAAATGACTACTAAGAGAAAAAATTGCCTGTACCATGTCTATCATTATACCATAAATTTCAACCAAGCCCAAACTTCTAATCTTTCTTGAAAATCAACCCGACTACCAAAGACTAGAGCAAACCCGACTACAAGCAGGAAAAAAGGAGTGGGACAGAAGCTATTGCTAAAAAGAAATAGTTCTTAGTCCCACCCCCGCAAGGCCTGTTAATGTCCTCTGGGAGATTTTACTAGTCGCTTCAGCTTGCATTTATAGTAAGATGAACCGAAGTTAGGCTTCTATCTTACCCTTCTAAACTCAAACGTGGATAAGGAATCTTGTCCTGCGATTTTTCAAACCGTTCCTGCATAGCCTCCTCCTGCTCATCTATATAGCCTTCAAACCAGACCTTATCAATATTTTCATGATTGAAAAAGTAGACCTGATTATCCGTATTGCCAGCAGGATAAAGGCAGGCTGAATAATCAAAATAACCGATTGTTCCTTGATTATTATAAAGCGGGAAACGATTGATAATCATCACTTTAGTGCTCCCCTTATGCAGCTGGACGACACTCCCAATTGGTAAGTATTTAGTCATTTTCTAACTCCTTTAATAGTTTAGTAACAATCTTTTTTCGATGTTTAATCTGATTGGATTTTAATAAATATACTATAAAAAGTGACAGACCATACAAGAAAAAGCCGAGTACACTTGCTTGAAAAATACATAAAAGTATGGAGACAAATAGAAAAATATTAGTTCCTATACGGAAGTAGAATAAGAGCCTATTATTTTTAATTTGTTGATTTAAAAACTCTCGATACTCCATGTTAGAGATATAAAAATCACTTAATGCTAATTGTTGATACTGATTACGATTGAATATTTTTGTAGTTACAAGCACTCCAAGGGTCATTAAAATAAACAGAAAGAGTCGAAAATAGATATTTTGCAAAATCATAAAATGCTGGCTCATTCTTATAACGGGAAGAGCTAACAAGGTTGCTCCAACAACCCAACTATTGAGATTTCTGGGAATTTCTTCAGCACTGGACTCCTTTAACCTCTCTTCGTCTACACTATAATAAATCGGTCTTTTCTTATAATAGCCAAAAGGAATTATCTTTTTATAATCGTACATGTTTTCTCCTTGACTTTAATTCAAAACTTAGATTAAAAGATATGATAATTCAATAATCATCACCATTTAAACGCTGTTCCTAAGCCATTCATAAATCCTGAAACGGCTCCAGAGAGACAGCGACCGACACAAGACTTAGAAATATAACTTTAGAGATTAGACTGGATAAATTAAATACTTGGCACAACTAATTATCACTCATTTTATAAATGACATCTATAGTATAAGACGCGTTACCAAGCATAAACATAAAGCACAACATAAAAAATACAGACCATAAAAAGAACCAATTCCCGCTATATATATAAGTAAAGGCACATAAAATCGTGAGAAGCCACAGCATTATAACTGCAAAAATCCGTTTGGCTATAGTATTTTTAATCGTCTTAGGAACGATTTTCTTATACTCTGTTATTTCTGTTAAAGCAAGTTTTGAAAATAAACGTTTCTTGCTTACGTAGTAAACTGTTTGTACAAAAACCAGAGATAGTAAAAAGACTAAAGCAAAGAAGAGCAAATTTGTTTGAATAGATAAGTCAGTTTCCAAACGAGTTAAAAGACCACTTCTTCTAATGACTGTTGTTAAGAGAAAGCCCAAGCCACCTATTAGAGAAAAGGGAACAACAAAGTTACTTGCCTGCTGATTTTTGAACAAAATATGCTGAAAATCACCCTCTGTGATTATATATAACTTTTGCTTAAACAACCAACTAAGAGGAAAGAAAAAGTAACACAAAAAATTGACAGGTTTCCTATCTAAAAGATAGTAATTCCCATCGCTTTTAAAGATAAGGTAGCGTGAATTGACTGTAGCTAATTGAATCATATTCACTTTCACCACCTCATTCCCATTGGATTAGTCATATCTTGAACTTTCTTTATAGCCATATTTTTCTCATTTTCAATAATAAATTCTAAACCATCATCAATAAAATGCCCTATACCATCAACAAAATCACGAACTGGTTTATTGGTCTGATAGGCATGCTCAAATCCAAGCCCTTATCGTCTATTACTCTACTAACAAGAATTTGTCTTCTTCTCTAATTCTTCCAAAATCTTTTTCCTTTTTCGAGGGGTCGACTCGTTCCCAGCCATAAATACAGTAAATATTATACCAATAGAGGCTATTAGTAGTCTAAAGTCAGCAAAAAACAAATAAAAAGCAGATACTAGTATTGCTAAAAATACTAAAGTACTATAAATTTTACTAAATAATTTGAAATGTTTTTGGCATTCTTTCAACAATGCAGAATAGGCTGTTTGATTATAAGAGACAAATTTTTCTAGATACTTTTTCTGGTGCAACTTGCTTGTATAGATTTTAGCACTGATATTCATCAACAAAATACCCAAGCATAATAATATCCCTCTTATGAATATACTCGGAAAGAACAATCCTCCTAATTGATTTATAAAAATAGTTAATAAAGCACTTGTGACAGGTACTAAAAATAATAATAGACCAGACCTATCTCCATCTTTAATTATCGAACGATAAATCATTCTTTCCTCTATATCATAGTATACAACTCTGTCACGAACGACACCTAAACTAATTTAAGAAGTTAGTATTAAAAGATTGGAAGACTGTAAGAATACTATTCCCAAGATAAAAGTTGCAAATAGAAAGAACAATCTAATAAAGCGAACTTTACCACATTGTGTCTTTGTTTTCCTAATGACTTGATTAATTTCCTCCAAAGAATAGTACTCTTCAAAAAAATCTCACTTTTTCCTCAGCAAGTATTCTCCTTCAGTGAAAGATAAAAAATTTGTAAAAAGTAAACCAATAAAAATAATAGTAAATAAGATAGTAAAAAGCCAGCTATCATACATTAAAAACAAAGCAAATGAAAACACTGTCAAAAATAGCATAAGCAGATAAGATAGAAAAAATTTTATCATTTGCCCATTTAAAGTAGGTCTGATATAAACTTTCTCAACTTGCAAAGTTTTTAAATCAATCATTTTCTCTATTCTTCTAGCTCTTAGTTCAGTAGATACAAATCTTATAAACAAAGAGATAAAAACGAGAGCCATGACTAATACTAGAAAAAAAGTTAAATCGCCTACTCTCGGACTAATTGCAAGATCTAATTTCAGGACTCTTGCTAGTATAACTCCCAAAATAGCTGATACTGGTATTAGGCTCTTCCCAAGTCTACTTCCAGAATGAATAGTTGCCAATTTTGAAAATTCTTTGTCTGAGATTCGATAAACCTTCTGAGCGACTAGCCAGTTTAAGGGGTAAAATAGGATACTAATTTTGTTATTATCAATATCCATCAACCACCTATTCCCATCAGCTTGAATCAGTCTATATCGAGGATTATTTTGAATCTCACTTATAATTACTTTTATCATATTCACTTCCTATTCTCAATGTAACATGGGTAAAGTTGGAACTGTAATAAATCCTTTTAGTGCTCTCTCTCCAACCTCGTCTAGTACACTACCAAGTTTATCCACACCATCTCTCACACCTAAAACATTATTTTCGTAAGTCCATTCAAAACCTTGTGATGCAAGTAAAGATACTCCTGTTCCTAACAAAAATGCACCCGCTACAGCCCAACCAGCTGGATTAGAACCAAATACTACCGTCGCTACCGTTGTACCCGCACCAAATCCTATTCCTGTAGAGATTCCATTATGAACTATGGCCTGCCCCACAGTTTTATTTTCATTAGTAATATCGTTATAAATACCAACTCCCAAACCTATACCCATTACCCCATAGCCTAGATACTGTCCAAGATTAGATATTCTAGTCCCCTTGAAAATAAGATTTTGTCCTGCATTATTTTGGGCTTGGCTATTCATGACAAAACTAGTTGACTGACCAAGGGCGTTCATAGTAGCGGGCCCCTTAGTTCCAGATAATATCTTGGCTACCCCCAGTCGCTGAATCCCCGCTCCTAGCTGTTCCATACTCGTTGTAATCAGGTCCAAAATGACATCGTTTGTAATGGACTTTTTATTTCCCATAATATATTCAAAGATTGTTTGAGCTTTCACATCATCAGGATTCTTTGCAGAATAAGCTTGAATAGCCTCATAATCTTTCTGTTTCAATTCTTCTCCCTTAGCTAGTTTTGTAAGAGCAACTTTGTAATTATTTACTTCATTCCTCTTTTCCCAAGCGGTATTGACTGTTTGGGTCCATTCCAGTTGCTCGGCAGCGGGGAGTTCAAAAGAGCCGTTAAAGTTAGCCAGACCTGATGATAGTTGCGCCTTGCCCTGGTCTAGTAGGCTTTCGATAGCGGGCATTTCACTAAAGAGGGTGGCCGAAGTGGCATCATAGGCGATTAGCTTGTTTAATTTCTCCTGCAATTCATTCCGAATCGCTGTAGTTGCCTCTAAATCTTGTTCCAACCTATCAATAGTTAGCTTATCCAAAATTTTATCAGCCCGTTTTATTTCTAAGGCTGCATTTTGAACAGCAATGGTCTCATCGTAAGCCTTGATTTGCTCTTCAAGCGTATCTTGGTCCAGACTTTCATCACCGACATCTGTCCGATAGCGACTTGGCACTTGGCCAACAGAGGACATTTTCCCCTCTTCAAAGAGAATCCCTGCTTGAAACAAAGGAATTAGAAGGCTACGTCCATAATCCTTAGCATTGCTATAAGCTGCTCCTGTAAGATTATCATCGTTAACAAAGCCAGTCAAGGCATCTAAGGTTGCCTGATAGGCTGAAATCCGATTTATACTTGCTGATGAAGAAGAGTTTGCTTGGCTATCCGACGAGCCCAAATCCATTTTAATTCCCATAGTTCTTCCTTTCCTTTTCATCTTCGCTTCGCAAAGAGTATTCACGACTAAGCTGGTCTAATCTATCTTCTACTTGTCTCTCTTGACGTCTATTTCGCTCTCTAGCTTGGTCAATATCTGAGTAAATCATTGCCTGTCCCTTAGTGAGACGACTCAAAGTTTCCTGGAGATTAAGCGCATCATGGTGACTCAGATTCAGAAAGTCCAAACGCCCAAGGCTTGACTGAGCCCTTCCGTATAATTCTTCTATATCCAGCTCAAAATTATTCAGATGACGGCGTTCCTCATCTAGTTTCTCTAAATGACTAATAGCCTGTCGCTTATCCTCTTCAATATCGGCTAATTTTCTTTTAGTCAAGTTAGTCACCTACCTGAATTCCTGTGCTCAATTGCTCGTCCACCACTTGGAAATCTGCCGCAGTTGTCTGCACTAGTTGCTGAAAGGTTGATAAGTCAGACATAAAGTCAGCCGCTAGACTATCTGACTTATCTATCACTTCCTTGGCCTTTTCATTCCCCTGTAAAACACTGGTTTCGTCCTTAATCGTCGCATCGACCTTGAGACTAGCTAAACTATTGATTAGGGCTGTAGCATGCTGGCTCGCTATACTCGCATCACTCTTAATTTCTACACTCATTTTCAGCCTTCCTCTCTTTTAATTAGTAATATTTTATCCTTTCCTAGCAGTAATGTCAATTTTATTTCTGATTTCCCTTGAAAAACGAGCAAAAAAGACCAGGAAGCAAGCTTCCTAGCCTAAAATCTATTTCCGACATTGATTCGGTTAATCGCCCTTTGAAGGGCAATTTTCGCCCGACGTTCCTGGTCAATCAGGTGCTTGTCATGCGCTTCTTCAATCTCACGCTCTGCTCGAAGTTTGGCTCTTTCTGCTCGACTGACGTCAATATCTCGCGCCCGCTCTGCAGAATCGGCTACGATGGTGATTAAATTATTATCCACCTCGATAACCCCTCCATTTACAGCAATCCAATTGACATGGGTATCATCGTCAATCCGCTTGACCTTGACCTCATCAACCGCCAAAACAGCAATCATATTTTCATGGTGGGGCAAGATTCCCATTTCACCGTCCAGCGTTTTGATAGAGACAAAGCTTGCATGGTGATCATAGACCAGACCATCTGGCGTTACAATCTGCACTGTCATTTGAGCCATAAGTCACCTCTTAAAATCCCATCTTCTCAGCCTTGGCAATAACGTCCTCGATAGAGCCAACTCCCCTAAAGGCATCTTCTGGGAGCTGGTCGTGCTTGCCGGCCAAGATTTCCTTAAAGCCTCTTACGGTCTCAGCTACTGGTACATAAGAACCTGGTTGACCGGTAAACTGCTCTGCCACATTAAAGTTCTGTGATAGGAAGAACTGAATGCGGCGAGCCCGAGCCACCAAGGTCTTTTCTTCATCAGACAGCTCGTCCATACCAAGGATGGCAATAATATCCTGCAATTCGTGGTAGCGCTGCAAGACCCGCTTAACCTCGGCTGCCACCTCATAGTGCTCTTCTCCTACAATTTCTGGTGCTAGAGCACGCGAGCTAGAAGCCAGAGGGTCCACCGCTGGATAGATTCCTAGCTGAACCAATTTCCGCTCCAAGTTGGTTGTTGAGTCCAAGTGGGCAAAGGCGGTAGCTGGCGCTGGGTCCGTATAGTCATCAGCAGGGACATAAATGGCCTGGATAGAGGTAACAGACCCCTTCTTGGTTGAGGTAATTCTTTCCTGCAATTGGCCCATTTCAGTAGCCAGGGTTGGTTGATAACCAACGGCCGATGGCATGCGACCCAAGAGGGCTGATACCTCTGAACCTGCCTGAGTAAAGCGGAAGATATTGTCGATAAAGAGTAGGACGTCTTGCCCTTCCACATCGCGGAAGTATTCAGCGATTGTAAGACCAGTCAGGGCTACCCGCATCCGAGCTCCTGGTGGCTCATTCATCTGACCAAAGACCATGGCTGTCTTTTCAATAACTCCTGATTCCTTCATTTCCCAGTAGAGGTCATTTCCTTCACGCGTCCGCTCACCGACACCGGTAAAGACCGAAATTCCCCCATGTTCTTGGGCAATATTGTGAATCAATTCTTGAATCAAGACCGTTTTTCCAACTCCGGCACCACCGAAGAGACCGACCTTTCCTCCCTTGAGGTAGGGAGCTAGGAGGTCGATTACCTTGATTCCTGTTTCTAAAATTTCTGAAGAAGTTGATAGTTGATCAAAAGTCGGAGCCTTTTTATGGATAGGTTCACGCGCCGCATCTGCTCCAAAAGGAGCTTCCAAATCAATCGTATCTCCCAAAACATTGAAGACCCGACCCAGCGTTTCTTTTCCGACTGGTACAGAAATTGGCCGGCCCGTATCAAGGACCTCCAGACCACGAGTCAAACCGTCGGTTGACTCCATTGCAATCGTCCGAACCATTCCATCTCCAAGCTCAAGAGCTACTTCCAGAACGATTTTAGATTTTTTATCATCATTTTTATAAACTACAAGTGCATTATTTATCTCAGGCAGCTTATCACCAGTTGAAAATATCACATCAACAACCGGCCCAATTACCTGAGCAATCTTTCCTGAGCTCATTAAATTCTCCTGTATATAAGATACAAAGGGCGTATAAAAAGCGACTAGAATTTTAGGGAAATTGACGAAGGTTCTCCAGAACCTAGGAAATTTCATCTAAATTCCGAGCTTTTAGCCCGTGTTCAATTATAAGATACAAAGCCCGTTAAGAAAGTCTCAGCGAAAATAGGAGATGGGACGAAGGAACTCCAGTTCCTAGGAGCATCTATCTTTTTTGCCAGACTTTTAGGGCGTGTTCAATTATTATTTTTTGCACCATTATTCTAGCGCGCTGGCTCCCGCTACGATTTCTGTAATCTCCTGGGTAATGGCTGCCTGGCGTGCGCGATTATATTGAATGGTCAAATCATTGATTACCTTTTTGGCATTATCGGTCGCTGTCTGCATAGCCGTCATCCCTGCGGCATTTTCTGCTGTCTTGGCATCAATAATGGCTCCATAAATCATGGATTCGGCATACTGGGGTAAGAGTTGGTCTAGTATGGCCTCCCGACCACATTCTAGGTTAAAGTTATGGCTGTAACCCTCGGTAGCTTCATTAGGATCCAAATCAACGATGGGCAACATCTGCTCCACCCGCATCTGACTAGTCAGACTGTTGATGTGGTGATTATAGCAGACATAGAGTTCATCAAAAAGTTCATTTTGATACATCTCTACTGTCTTGTTGATAATCTTTCTCACCTCATCAAAGCTAGGCTGGTCTGCTAAACCTCGCAGTTCATAAACCGGTTGAATCCCCCTAGCCTTAAAGAAGTCTGCCCCCATGCCTCCGATAGAGATAATGACATAGTCACTCTGATTTTCATGGTATTCGGCCAACAATTCCATCATGGACTTGAGAATGGTTGCATTGTAGCCACCGACCAAACCACGATCCGAAGTGATAACGATATAGGCTGTCTTTTTAACAGGGCGACTGATGAGCATGGGATTGGTTGACTGGTCAACTGTCCCAGTATGCAACATATCGGTCAAAAGCTGGCGAACCTTGGAAGTGTAGATTTGAAAATTTCGAGCAGCTTCCTCTGACTTGCCTAGCTTGGCAGCCGAAACCATCTGCATGGCATTAGTGATTTGACTGGTATTCTTGGTTGATGCAATTTTATTTTTGATATCATTTAAAGAAATTGCCATCTGCCACCTCGATTATTTGAAATTGGACTGATTTTTAAATTCAGTAAGGGCGTTATCAAGGACTTCCTCTGCTGGCAGGTCCTTGGTCTCGCGAATGCCGGCCAAGATATCCTCATGGTGGGCATCAAAGTAGGCATGCAATTCCTCTTCAAAGCGGACAATATCATCTACCGGTACACTGTCTAAGAAACCGTGGGTAAGAGCATAGAGGATTATTACCTGCTTTTCAACTGGCAGAGGCTTGTGGACAGGCTGTTTCAAGACCTCAACAGTCCTGCGACCACGATTCAACTTAGCCTGGGTAGCCGCATCCAAATCAGAACCAAACTTGGTAAAGGCTTCTAACTCACGATAGGAGGCCAGATCAATCCGCAGGGTACCGGCCACCTTTTTCATGGCCTTGATTTGGGCAGAACCCCCGACCCGAGAAACGGAAGAACCCGCATCAATGGCTGGACGAATCCCCGCATTAAAGAGGCTGTCACTAAGGAAAATCTGTCCGTCTGTAATCGAAATAACGTTGGTTGCGATATAGGCAGAGATATCTCCGGCCTGCGTTTCGATAAAGGGCAGGGCAGTAATAGAGCCACCACCTAATTGGTCTGAAACCTTGGCAGAGCGTTCCAAAAGGCGGCTATGCAAGTAAAAGACATCTCCCGGAAAGGCTTCCCGTCCTGGTGGACGACGAAGGAGGAGGGAGAGTTCACGATAGGCTACCGCTTGCTTGGACAAATCATCATAGACAATCAGAACGTGCTTGCCCTCATACATAAACTCTTCGGCCATGGCCACTCCAGCATAAGGCGCTAGATAGAGCAGGGGCGAAGGTTGTGAAGCAGAGGCTGTCACGACAATGGTATAGTCCAAAGCCCCGTACTGACGCAGGGTTTCAACCTGAGTCCGGACAGTAGACTCCTTTTGACCAATCGCGACATAGATACAAATCATATCCTGTCCCTTTTGGTTGAGGATTGCATCGATAGCAATGGTCGTCTTACCGGTCTGCCTGTCTCCGATGATTAGCTCCCGTTGACCCCGACCGATTGGAACCAGAGCATCAATGGCCTTCCAGCCTGTTTGCAGGGGCTCGGTAACGGACTGTCTTTCCATAACCCCAGGAGCAGGTGCTTCAACTGGGCGCATCTTGTCCGTTTCGATTTTTCCCAAACCATCCACTGGACGGCCTAGAGGGTCTACAACCCGACCAATCAGGGCAGGACCTACTGGAACTTCCATGATTTTGCCAGTCCGACGGATACTATCCCCCTCACGAATATCAGTAAAATCTCCAAGGATAATAATCCCGATATCATTTGTTTCTAAGTTTTGGGCCATTCCATAAGAGCCATTTTCAAAGACCAAGAGCTCTCCACTCATGGCATTATCAAGACCATGGGCCCGCGCAATTCCATCACCAATGTAAGTGACGACTCCCGTTTCTGTGACGTCAAAATTTGGCTGGAAATTTTCGATTTGTTGCTTAATTAAAGCGCTGATTTCTTGTGCGTTAATCGCCAAAATTCACACCACTTTCTATTTCAGATTTTCTTTTACTCTTTGTAATTGATGTTTAATACTAGCATCAATTGTCTTGTTATTGGCTGTGACTACAAAGCCACCAATCAGACTAGGATCGAGCTCTTCCTTGAAAGAACGGACCTTTAAGCCCATCTTTTCTTCCAAGATAGGAGCCAAACGGTCTTTTTGCTGCTCTGACAGGGCCCGGCTCGATTTGAGCGTCACTTGAAACTCATTGCTAATCTTCTCCAACTTGCTCAAACTATCCACCAGAATCGGATAAAACAAGTCTTCCCGATCATTCTCAATCAATACATTGAGCAAATTGTCAACGAGTTGCGAGCCCGTCGGCTGAAAAAGACGCAGGCACTTGGCCTTTTCTTCCTTGGTCGGACCTAGCTTGGTCAAAAAATCAGGCAACTGGGTCTCTTGGCAGATGGACTTCATCTGCTCCAATAGACCAAAAACCTGGTCTCCTTGCCCCTTTTCCAAGGTCAATTGAACAAACGGAAGCGCATATTTTTCAATCAAGGCATAGCTTTTCTTATCCATTACGCGTCTCCTAGCTTGTCAATATAGCGATCAATCAGCTGACTATGACCTTCCTCGTCCAGTTCTTGAGCCAAAATCTTGCTGGCTAGCTCTACCGACAAGTCAGCCACCTCTCCTTTAAGACTAGTCAAGGCCTCGACCTTACTTTGAGCGACTTCTTGCTTGGCTTTTTCCTTCAAGCGCCCTGCTTCTGCTGCTGCATCAGCCAGGATAGTCGCCTTATTTTTATCAGCGGTCTCCTTGGCATTTTCCAGAATTGTACTTGCTTCCTTGCGGCTTCCCGCCAACTCTTCTTCCCGCTTTTGAGCCATTTCTTCTGCCTGCTTGCGAGCTTCTTCGGCCCGATCAATATCGTCAGAAATCTTTTTAGCTCTCTCTTCAAAAATGCTGGTGATGTTACCCCAAGCAAATTTTTTGATGAGGACAAGCAAAAGAAGAAAGGATCCGGCCACAAGGATAAAGTTTCCAATCAATTCACCGATGGTTATATTCATTTATCTCACTCCTTTCTCTTTATTCTTCTCCATTGATTTTCTTGCCCAGATACATGGATGTCAACATGGTGAAAACATAGGCCTGAATGCAAGAAATAAAAATAGAAAAGGCTGTCCACACTAAGTTTAGTCCGAATGCTAGTGGATACCAGTAAAATGCTAGGTTGGCAAGGGTCACCAAGAGACCTGATAGGACTTCCCCGGCAAAGATATTTCCGTAAATCCGCAAGGCCAGAGAAGCAAAGTTAGTAAACTCCTCCAAGATATTCATCGGCGTCATCCCAACAGGTGTCGCAAAAGCCTTTAGATATTCTTTGACACCCCGGCGCCGAACGCCTTCCACATGGCAAATCAAGGTAATCAAGAAAGACATGGCTAAGTCGAAAGCAATATTGGCTGTCGGTGATGTCCAAAGATTTTCCCCACTGGTCGTTTGCAATTTGGCCATGAGACCAAGATTATTGGCCACAACCAAAAAGAGGAAGAGGGAAAATAAAAAGAGCGAATAATTCTTGATGTATTTATTCCCGATATTTTCCTTGGTAAAGCCTAGCACGAAGTCCAGGAGATACTCCAAAGCATTCTGCTTTCCCTTGGGTCTAAGGGTCATCTTGCGACTGGCCCAATAGACAAAGGCAAAAACCATAAGAACAGCTAAAAGAGACATGGCAAGCAGGGTCAAATTAAAGGTCACAGGACCTAACTGAACGGTTGGATTTACACTTTCTTCCAACGAACTCCCCTCCTTTTCTAAAGATGAAAAATTTTCTGTTCTTATTTAAGTAGAAATGACATAGCCAAGGTTACAAAGAAAGTACCTTCAATAAAGGCAACACCCATAATCATAAATGTTCTTAATTGACCGATAATCTCTGGCTGACGGGCTGCTGATTTGAAAAGATTACTCATAAGCATACCTTCCGCAATGGAAACCCCCATACAGGCAAGACAAAGTCCAAAAAATGTTAAATTCATCGTGAATTCTCCTTTAAAAATTTTTACTTACTTAGTTTAGTCCTAAAAATTGCTTTTGTCAAATATTTTTAAGCAGTGGAAACGTTTTAAAGTCTTTTCTTTATAATTTAGGGAAAAAGCTCAAATCCCCTCCCCTCTTTGACCTCAAAAACTAAGACCAATATAAATATGGCAAGGATAAGACCCGCTTTCGTTCCCTCTCAAAAAACACGTTTATCCTAGCTTTTCCGGCTAGACTTTGCTCCCATCACGAAAGAAAAGTCACTAGATAAGTTAGAGCTAGGGGCCAGAAACCCAAGCCTGGGCTACCACCCCTTCCAACTTCTTCTCATTATTTCGAGCCTGGCTGGACTAGCAAGGATCTAGTAAAGGCCAGAAAACTTAGGTCCTTAGGGCCTAGCCATCGAAAAGAGGGACAGGGCTAGCATCACACTCTCAGATAAAGAGTACTCGCCAGCCTGCCCCTTGTCACCTACTTCTCTAACTTCCAAATTTCTTGGGCATATTGCTCAATGGTATCATCTGATGTGAACTTATCAGACTTGGCAATATTGATGAGACTCATCTTAGCCCACTTATCCTTGTCGCGATAGAGTTGGTCAATCTTCTCTTGAGCCTCCACATAGGCCTTAAAGTCTTCCAAGAGGAAGTACTCATCATTGTGGGTAATCAGGGCTTCATAGATTTCTGATCCTTCTTCACGGACATTTGGAATACTTCCATTGACAAAGCTATCTACGACACGACGGATAACCGGGTCGCTTTCATAGAGGCCTCGTGAATAGTAGTCATGGCGTTGGTAGTGGTCATAGACCTGATCCTTGTCCATTCCAAAAATGACAATATTATCATCGCCCACTTCGTCCTTAATCTCAATATTGGCCCCATCCAGTGTAGCCAGGGTAATGGCCCCTGTCATCATAAACTTCATGTTAGAAGTACCAGAAGCTTCCTTGGAGGCTAGGGAGATTTGCTCGGAGACATCTGCTGCTGGAATGATGAGTTCGGCTAGGCTGACCCGATAATTTTCTAGAAAGACAACCTTGAGCTTGCCTTTTAGACTCTCATCATGGTTGACCAGATTGGCTACCTCGTTAATCAACTTGATAACTGACTTGGCAAAGTGGTAGCCAGGAGCAGCCTTGGCCCCAAAGATAAAGACCCGAGGCACCATATCCTTGTCTGGATTGTCCTTTAAATCCCAGTAAAGTTTGATGATGTGCATCAGATTTAAGAGCTGGCGCTTATAGGCATGGAGTCGCTTGACCTGAACGTCAAAGATAGCCTCAGTCGATACCTCAACTCCGGTAGACTCCTTAATAAAGTCTGCCAAGCGTGCCTTGGCCTCCTGCTTGACTTGATAAAAGTCTGCTAGAACTTGCTTGTCATCCTGATAGTCTAAGAGTTTACGAAGCTCGTGAATATCGGTCCGCCAACCATTACCAATCACCTTATCTAGCTCATTAGACAAAGGCTCGTCAGCAATCTGCAACCAACGCCGTTGGACGATTCCATTAGTCTTATTATTGAACTTTTCAGGATAGATAGCATAGAAGTCTCTCAAAGTATCTTCCTTGAGCAGTTCGGTATGTAGCTTAGCTACCCCGTTGATAGAGTGACCACCGATAATGGCCAAGTGGGCCATGTGGATTTGATTATCCTTGACAATCCGTGTATTTTCAATCACTTCTGGCTCGATTCCTCGCTTGGCCATTTCAGCCACATAACGGTTGTCAATCTCTAGGATGATTTGGTAAACCCGAGGCAGAACATTCTTAAAGAGCTCAGCATCCCATTTTTCCAAGGCTTCAGAGAGAATGGTGTGGTTGGTATAGCTCATGGTCTGAACGGTCGCCTGCCAAGCGTCCTCCCATTCCAAATGGTACTTGTCCAGCAAAAGCCGCATAAACTCTGCCGGCGCTACCGCTGGGTGGGTATCATTGATATGGACAGAGACTTTCTGATGGATGTCTTTGAGCGGCAGACCCTGTTTGAGATAGGATTGAATAATGGTTTGCAGACCCGCACTGGTCATAAAGTATTCCTGAATCAGGCGCAGCTCCTTGCCCTCATAACTCGAATCATCTGGGTAGAGAATAGCCGTAATATCCATAATCTTACGTCGGTCCTCAATGGTCGGATAGTCCAGTTCATACTCTTCTGGAATCTCCACATCCCAGAGACGGAGGTTATTGACATTATCATTACCAAAACCAATCTGGGGAACATCGTAAGGCACCGCCCGCAAGGTCCGAGAATTTTCATAGACAGGAGAAACCCGTCCCTCTTCATTGGCCTTGAGGTAGACATTTCCGTAAATCTTGACGTCAACAATGTCATGGTCCTTTCTGGTTTCCCAGACATTTCCTAGACTACCAAACCAGTCATCTGGGATTTCTACCTGATAACCGTCCACAATCCTTTGTTTAAAGAGACCATAGCGGTAGCGAATCCCATTTCCAAAACCTGGATAGCCTGTGCTGGCTAGGGAGTCCATAAAGGCTGCGGCCAGACGGCCCAGGCCACCATTTCCTAGGGCCATATCGTGCTCGGCATTTTTTACATCTGCAAAATTCACCCCTAAATCAGCCAAGGACTCCTTGACCAAATCAAGAATGCCCAGATTTAAAAGATTGGTTTCCAGCATCCGGCCTGGCAAAAATTCGATTGAGAAGTAATAGGCCGTCTTTTGCTGGCTATCGATCAGTTTGTTTCGTCTGTCCAGCCAAAGGGGGGTAATGTATTTCCGAATGGTCCGAGCCAGAGCTTGAAAAAGCTCTGCCGGAGTCGCATCTACAACCTTAATCAGCTGCTCCTCGTGCAGAGTATCCTTAAAATCACGAATAAATTTTTCCTTAGTTAATTCCATTTGTCTCACTTCCTAACTGTTGCTGAGCTATCCTTTCACTACTTCTGAAACTGTAAAAGCAGTCTCCTTCTCCTAGCTAACTGATTAGCGGTCCTTCTCCCTGGGCTGTTTTTATCTTTTCTAGCTACTCCTCTAAAATCAAGATTGGCTATTGACCTAGATAGTCTAGAGTTTTAGGCCTTTCCTTAAGTAGGAAAAGAAGGCAGATACCAAAAAGTCAAAAGTCCAGCAAATAAGAGAAGACCCTAGAAGCGATTAGCCCCTGGTCTTGCTCTTATCCACTAACTTTTAACTCATCTCTTTAATAAAGGGAATCATAGAGCTGGCTATAGGCCAAGCTGGCTGTATCCCAAGAGAAATCTCTGTCCATGGCTTGTTCTTGAAGAGATTTCCATGCTTCCTTATCCTGACTATATAGACTGAGCGCTTCTTTGAAGGTCCAAGTCAGCCAGTAGCCAGAAAAGTTATTAAAGCTAAAGCCTGTTCCCTGACCTGTATAGACATTATAGGCCTCAACAGTGTCTCTCAAACCACCGACCTCGTGTACCAGAGGCAGGGTTCCATAGCGCATGGACATCATCTGTGACAGACCACAAGGTTCAAAGCGACTAGGCATCAAGAAAATATCGCTGGCCGCATAGATTTCCTGAGCCAGGGTCACATCAAAGGTGATGTTGGCTGATAGCTTGTCCGGATAGGCATGGCCAAACCAGGCAAAGGACTGCTCAAAGGACCAGTCTCCGGTCCCCAAAAGGACAATCTGGACATCTTCTTGCAGCATATTGTGCAATTCATCAACGACCAAGTCAAAGCCTTTTTGACGGGTCAGGCGTGAAACAATCCCCACCAGAGGAACATCATCCCGAACTGGCAGACCCAACTTTTCTTGCAGGTCTCGCTTGCTCTCTGCCTTACCGGTCAAGTCGTCCTTGCTAAAATGATATTGCAGAAGTTTATCCGTTTCTGGATTATAGATATCGGTATCAATCCCATTGACAATACCTGATACCTTGCCAGACTCCATTCTGAGAATCAAATCCAGCCCACAACCAAATTCTGGCGTCATAATCTCATGAGCATAGCTAGGGGAAACGGTAGTCACCCGGTCTGCATAGAGAATCCCTGCCTTCATCCAGTTGAGACAGTTGTTCCAACGCAGGGTTCCATCCTCGTAGCGCTCATAGCCAACCCCAAAGAGGTCCCAGAGCATGCTGTCAGAAAATTGACCCTGGAATTCCAGATTATGGATAGTCAGGACTGTTTTAATGCCTTGATAGGCCTGAATCCAACGATATTTTTCCTTAACCAAGAAAGGAATCATGGCTGTATGGTAGTCGTGAACATGGAGCACATCTGGAATAAAGTCAATCCGCTCCATAGCCTCAACTGCTGCTAGTTGGAAGAAAGCAAAGCGTTCTCCATCATCAAAGTCACCATAGACATGTCCGCGGAAGAAATAATGCTGGTTGTCAATAAAGTAAAAGTCAACCCCGTCTAAGGCAATCTTCTTCAGCCCCACATACTGGCTGCGCCAACCGACCTTGACTTCAAAGTGGAAGAGATCTTCCACCTGATCACCAAACTTTGCCTCAACCGAGTCATAGTAGGGTAGAATAACCCCTACCTGGTGCCCATTACGGACCAGAGATTTAGGGAGAGCGCCAATAACGTCTCCCAAACCACCGGTTTTTGAAAATGGTGCTCCCTCTGCTGCTACAAATAAAACTCTCATAGAATCAAATCCTCTGTTACCTTTTGACCTTTTTGGAGAACGATTGGATGTTCAGCGGTTCCCCTAACGGTTACTCCTTCTCCAATTTCGACATTCTTATCGACAATCGCATATTCCACAACAGCGTCCTTGCCGATATTGACCCGAGGGAAGAGCACACTGTGCTTAATCTTGCTGCCTTCTGCGATATTGGTATTACGGGAGACAACAGAGCCTTCCACCTCGCCTCGAACCAGGCTACCAGAGGCAAATTGTGAGCGAGAAACCTTGGATGACGGTGCATAGTAGGTTGGCTCCTCATTTTTAACCTTGGTATAAATCTTTTGATTAGGTGAAAAGAGGGAGTAGAATTTTTGCGATTCTAGCATGTCCAAGTTAGCCTTGAAGTAAGAAGGCACAGAGTAGATATTAGCTAGGTAACCAGTGTATTCATAAGCAAAGGCTCCTTCTTGAGCGGCCAAGTCACGCAGGACATAGCGCAGTTTTTCAGGATTATCCTTCTGTGCTTCTACTTCTAGCTTTTCAATCAACCAGTCTGTATCCACTACAAAAATATCTGTTGACATATTGTAGAGTTTTTGGTCCAAGTCCTTGTCAAATAATTGGTGGGACAGGACATGGTCGGTCTCGCTGATGTCCAAAACAGCATTGACATCAGAGATATCTTCCTTACCTAGCTTCTTATAAACCACAGTAATCGGCTGGTCTGTCGTACTGTGTAGGTGGAAGACCTGATTGAGGTCGATATTGATGAGCACATCACAGTTGAGGGCAACGGTTTGATCACTTCCTGAGCGCTTGAGGTAGGTCAAGAGTTGGTCATAGTATTCCTTACCAACCGTGCTACTTTCCACGCGCGTATTGTAAATCCCCAGATAGTAGTGACTCAAAAGGGTGGATAGGCCCCACTCCCGTCCACTACGAATGTGGTCAAAGACAGAGCTGATATTATTTTGCTGGAAGATACCAAAGACGCTCCGAATCCCTGCATTAGCTAGGCTGGACAAGGGGAAGTCAATCAAACGGTACTTACCACCAAAGGGCAAGCTAGCCACCGGACGCTGGTCTGTCAAGCTAGCCATGTCGTGGAAACCGACTGTGTTTCCTAAAATCGCTGAATATTTATCAATCTTCATCTGATGGTACCCCCACTTTCTCATTGTATCCAACTACTTGGACTTCATCTGTTCCGTCAATTTCTACGCCGTCTGAAATAACTGCTCCTTCACCGACAATGGCCCGTTTAATCTTGGCACCATGACCGATAATGGCTCCACTCATGATAATAGAATCTTCAACAAGAGCGCCTGTTCTGACCTGAGCTTCCGTTGAGAGGATAGAGTGTTTGACTGTTCCATCTACAAAGCAGCCGTCCACAACCAGCGAATCTTCTACCTCAGCATTGTCACCAAAGAAGTTTGGTGGTGAAATCAAGTTACGAGAATAAATCTTCCAATGACGATTGCGGCTGTCGAGCGCATTGTCTGGATCGATATATTCCATATTGGCTTCCCAGAGAGACTCTACGGTACCAACGTCCTTCCAGTAGCCTTCAAATTCATAGGCATAGACACTTTCCCCTGATTCCAGATAGGTAGGGATAACATTTTTACCAAAGTCTGACATATCCACCGAGCTCTTTTCGGCAGCTACCAACATCTTGCGCAAGCGTTCCCAGTCAAAGATATAGATACCCATAGAGGCCTTGGTTGATTTTGGCTTTTCTGGTTTTTCTTCAAATTCAACAATCCGGTTGCTAGCATCCGTATTCATAATTCCGAAACGGCTAGCCTCCTTCAATGGAACGTCCAGGACCGCAACGGTTAGGCTGGCATGGTTGTCCTTATGAGATTGCAGCATATCATCATAGTCCATCTTGTAGATGTGGTCCCCTGATAAGATAAGGACATACTCAGGATTGATACTATCGATATAGTCGATATTTTGGAAAATAGCGTGACTCGTTCCCTCAAACCAACGATTGCCCTCGCTAGCAGAATAAGGTTGGAGAATGGAGACACCGGAGTTGATGCCATCAAGACCCCAACTAGAGCCATTTCCAATATGGCTGTTGAGTGCTAAAGGTTGGTACTGGGTAATGACACCAACATTATGAATCCCAGAATTCGCACAGTTTGACAAGGCGAAATCAATAATCCGATAACGTCCACCAAATTGAACTGCTGGTTTGGCAATGCTCTGTGTGAGCTTTCCGAGACGTGTTCCTTGCCCACCGGCAAGGATCAAAGCTAGCATTTCATTCTTCATTTTCTGCTCCTTTTATATTAACTAATATCTTTTTTAGATTTAGATGTTTTACCGACCTGCTTGGTTTTTAAGCGGCGCTTAATCTTCCAAATACTTGCCCCCAAAGCTGGCAAAGTAAAGGTCAAGGTTTGCTGATAGTCCTTCCACAGTCCTGCTTGAGACTGAACTGTCTGATTGTGTTCCTGCCACACACCTCCCCATTCTGCTAATTCGGTGTTCCAAACTTCTTCATAAACAGCTGCCACAGGAACACCAATTGTAAAGTTCTTACGCTCTACTGGCACCATATTGAAGACACAAATTAAGAGTTCCCCTTTTTCGCTCTTGCGAATAAAGGAAAGAACAGTCTGGTCTGTATTATCTGCATCGATAATCTCTAGACCATCATAGGACAAATCTTGCTCCCAGAGGGGACGATTTTCCTTGTAAAACTGGTTGAGTTGCGAGGTGAAGCGCTGCATCTTAGCATTCAAATCATCCTCTAGGTTGCCCCATTCCAAGGCTTCTTCGGACTTCCATTCCAAGAACTGGCCAAACTCACTACCCATAAAGAGCAATTTTTTCCCTGGATGACAAATCTGATAGGTGTAGAGATTGCGTAGACCAGCAAACTGATTGTAGCGGTCTCCCCACATCTTGTGCATCAGACTCTTCTTACCATGGACTACCTCATCATGAGAGAAGGGAAGGAGGAAGTTTTCTGAGAAGGCGTACATAAAGCTAAAGGTGACTAGGTTAAAGTCATACTTGCGGTAAATCGGATCCTCCTCGTAGAAGCGCAGGATATCATTCATCCAGCCCATATTCCACTTGTAGTCAAAACCTAGACCGCCTAGCTCCCTCATACCCGTAATCTTGGTATCGCTTGAGCTCTCCTCAGCAATCATCATAACATCAGGGTGGGCTAGCTTAATCACAGTATTGAGCCTTTGTAGGAAATAGTAACCCTCGTAGTTACGGTTGCCCCCATCCTTATTTGGTTGCCAAGGACCGCTATCATAGTCTAGATAGAGCATATTGCTGACCGCATCAACCCGAATCCCGTCCAAGTGGTAGAAGTCAATCCAAAACTTGATACTAGAAATCAAGAAGGACTGGACTTGGTTCTTACCTAGGTCAAAGTTGAGCGCCCCCCAACCGTAATTGTGGGCCCGGTCATGGTCCTGGTACTCAAAGGTCGGAGTTCCATCATAATAGGCCAGGGCATCATCATTGATGGTGAAGTGACCAGGCACCCAGTCAACGATTACCCCAATATTATTGAGGTGACATTCCTCAACGAAGTCTTGAAATTCTTCTGGCGTTCCATAGCTATGCTCTAGCGCAAAGTAGCCCATGAGCTGATAACCCCAGCTCAAACCTAAAGGATGGGCCATCAAGGGCATAAACTCAATGTGGGTATAGTTCATCTCAACTAGATAAGGAATCAATTCCTCCTTGAGTTGCTTGAAGCTATAAGGGCTGCCATCTTCATTGCGTTTCCAAGAACCGGCATGGGCTTCATAGATATTGACCGGCCTTGAGAAGAAACCTAACCGCTTTCTGCGAGCCAGCCAGAGACCGTCCCGCCACTTTTTCTCAGGAATGGTCCGAATGACCGCCCCTGTACCAGGACGCTCCTCCAGATAAACGGCTAGTGGATCAATCTTGAGAATTTCCTGGCCGCTGCTTCGTTTGATATTGTACTTGTAAATATCTCCTTCCTGAGGCAGGTCCGTAAAGACTTCCCAAACCCCCGCTTCATTACGGGTCATTGGAATCTGTCCCTCATACCATTGGGTGAAATCTCCAATCAAATGCACCGCTTGCGCATTGGGAGCCCAGACACGAAAAGTATAACCAGTCTTTCCGTCCCTTTCTTCCCGATGAGCGCCTAGATAATGCTGCAAGTGGAAGTTTTCCCCTGTAGTAAAGGTTCTTAATGCTTCATTGTTATCCATTCAATCACCTTCTTTTTGTAAGCGTTTTCTACATATAATTATTCTACCCTTTTTTCGATTATTTTTCAAGCAATTTTCTAAAATTAGTATGAAATTTACAAAAACCGAACGTTATTTCAAAGACCTGGCCAAAAAAGACTAAATCACTACTTTTGTCTTTTTTTGACTCCCTTTGCCTATATCCTTATAGGAATTTTATTCCTGTCAATTAGTGGGGAGACCGTTTTCCCAGCTCAAGCTTGTCCTTGGAGAGACCTTAAAAAGTATAGGAAAAAAGGCCGCACAAAGCCGCCTTTCTTCTTTATTTCACGTCAAAAACGATTGATTTCACTTGAGTCATCGCTTCAATACTGTAGCGAATCCCTTGGACTCCTGCTCCAGATCCCTTAACCCCTAGGAATGGGAAGTTATCTGGACCACGTTGGGTCTTGTTATTGATATGGACTGTACCGACTTCCAGCTTTTCTGCAATCTCAAAGGCCTTGGGAAAATCATTGGTAAAGACTGATGATTGCAGGCCAAACTCTGACTGGTTACAGATGTCGATTCCCTCTTCAAGCGAGGACACACGAATAATAGGCAAGACAGGACCAAAGGGCTCTTCCCAGGCTAGTTTCATATCCAGGGTGACATGATCAAACAAGGCAGGCCAGATCAGATTTTCTTCACGCTTGACTGGGGTCAAAGCCTTAGCCCCCTTATCTTGGGCATCTTGAATCAAGCCCCAAATAAAGTCGGCCGAAGATTGATCGATAACTGGGGTAATATCCGCATTATCAAAGGGATCTCCCACTGTTAATTTTTCCACCTCTGCTTGGATCAAAGCTGCTAGCTTATCTGCCACACTATCTAGGACAATAACCCGCTTGATGGCTGTACAGCGCTGACCAGAGTAGCTATAAGCTCCTCCAACAATCTGCTTGGCTGCATGTTCTAAATCAGCATCCTCAAGGACCAGGGCTGCATCCTTGCCTCCTAATTCCAGCATAATTGGGCGCATACCAGCCAAACGGCCAATCCGCTCACCGATTGGTGTGGAGCCCGTAAAGTTGATAAAGTTGACTTCCTTATGCTCGATGATGTAGTCACCAATCTCTGAGCCGCGTCCAGTAATGGTATTAAAGACACCGGCTGGTAGGCCTGCTTCCGCAAAAGCTTGGGCCAGCAAGAGACCAGAGATAGAACCTTGGGTTGGTGGCTTAAACATTACCACATTTCCCCCGATTAGGGCTGGGGCAATCTTAGAGGCAGATAGGTTGACCGGATAGTTGAAAGGAGCAACTGCCAGAACCACACCGATAGGCTCTCTGCGAACCATGGCCAGTTTCTTCTTGCTAGCAGCTTCAAAACCGCCACCTTCCATAACCTGACCATGTACCCGAATCCCCTCTTCTGCTGAGTAGCGAATCAAGTCAGCCGTCCGGACTACTTCCCCGATGGCTGCCTTAATACCCTTGGCAACTTCCTTGGCCAAGATGTTACCAATTTTTTCCTGGTCTCGCTCTAAGATATCAGCTACCTTATGCAGATAGGCTGCCCGCTCCACAGCTGACAAGGCCCGCCAAGCTGGCAGGGCTGCCCGCGCCTTTTCCATAGCAAAGTCAACCTCTGCTTGACTCATGGCTGGTACAGTTCCTAGTACTTCGTTATTGATCGGAGATGAAATCGTAATTTCGTTTTCAGAAGATTTCCATTCTCCGTTGATTAAATTTTTATACTGAGTCAATTTAATCCTCCTCCAAGTTAATACCTATATTTTATCATCTTTTGAGAAAAATTCAATAGAAAATTTAAAATATATAGAAAATTAAAACAATTAACTCACAATCTCTGAAAATGTAAACTCTTTCATTTTTTCAACCCTTTTCAGACTGCATTCAAGAAAAATTTCCACTAAAAAATCACACCCAAGGGTGCGATTTTTAATTCAAATGATGAGTATGCTTGGTAATCCACTGGGTCAGTTTAATCCGGAGCCAAAAACCATAAATACCAAAGGTGATAATGGTTAGTAGCCACCACTTTATCCAGTTGCCAAATAATTGCATAGCTGTTCCATCAAAATAGAGACGATGGCCATCAATCACAGTATGCTTGATTTTCCAATTATAAAGTAGGCACATGCCCCAAGGAGCACAAATCCCCAAAGTGAAGAAGCTTACCAAGACAGCCAGCAAGAAATGGCCGATATAAGACAGCAAGCCTCCGTCAAAATAACTTTCCTTATCCATAAAAATAAACTCCTAAACCAAAACTTGTAGAAAGGCCAGCAAGGTCTCTGCCGAGCGCTTGCCCGCTTCTAAAATAAACTCATCAAAGGTAATATTGGCATCGTGACTAGCTGTATCGCTAATGGCCCGAATGACCATAAAGGGCAGGCCGATAGAATGAGCTGCCTGGGCAATAGCTGCCCCCTCCATCTCTACTGCTAGGACTTGAGGGAAATGCTCCTTAATCTGCTCTATTTTTTCCTGACCAGCAATAAAGCTATCCCCTGTGGCAATCAAACCCAGGTGGCTCTTTTGATGGGAGCTTTCTAGGACCTTTTTCATCTCAGCTATAAAATAGCGACTGGCCTCAAAGTAAAGAGGCTGACCAGCCATCTGGCCATAGGCATAGCCAAAGGCTGTCACATCTACATCGTGGTAGACCAGCTGATTGGCCAGAACAACATCACCAATAGCCAGACTAGAATCAACCGCTCCGGCCGAACCTGTATTGATAATAGCGGTCACCTTAAAATCATTGACCAAGACCGCTACACTCATGGCTGACATGACCTTGCCGACCCCACTTTGGACTAGGACCACCTCATGGCGACCCAGATAGCCTGTATGATAGACCTGACCCAAACGCAAATGTTTCTTGGCATCTTCTAGCTGCTCCAGGAGAATTTTCAACTCCTCGGGCATGGCCGCAATAATTCCAATTTTCATGGTTTTCTCCTTTTAAAGCCAGATAATGGCCGCAATCAAAAGCAAGATGAGCAGGACAACTGCAAGCAAAATCTTATTTAGCTTGGCCTGAAAGACTCCTCTTTTTTGATTTTCAATCCGTCGACTTTTGGTGACTGTCGGCTCAACCTCAATTTGCAAGGTTTCCTGGCTGTAGCTAGGACCTGCCTGGGGTGAGGCATAGCCAAAGGTTTGAGCGCGAGTGGGAATCACCTTGGTCTCCTCCTCATCTCTGAGAGGGGGAGCCGAGATGGCTTCTCCTCGATTGGCTCTTTCAATCATTTCATCTGTTAACAAAGGTTTACCCATGAGCCCACCTTCCTTATTTCTTCAAATTTTCCTTCATTTCCCAATATTGAAGGGCCATAATGGTCTTGGCATCACAAATCTGACCGCTGGCCAAGAGCTCCTTGGCCTCCGCCAGACTGACCTGATAGAGCTCCAAGGTCTCGTCCTCGTCTTGGGGACGGGGATTTTCAACCTTGATCAGGTCCTGGGCAGAGTAGAGTTTGATTTTTTCATTGCAAAAGCCGATAGCCGTATAGAAGTCATAGACCAGCTCCAAGTCAGCTGTATAGCCAGTTTCTTCCTCTAGCTCTCTAAGGGCCGCAGCCTTGGGATCCGCATTTTCGCCGACCTCTAGCTTACCAGCTGGAATTTCGTAACTAGTCGCCTCGATGGCCTTACGGTATTGCTTGACCAATATCAGCTTATTTTCGGGCGTGACAGCTATTACCGCCACCGCTCCATTATGAAAAATCAACTCACGCTTGGACTGGCCCTTGCCCTCGGGCAGCTGGACATCGTCTACTACTAGATGGACGACCTGGCCAGAAAAGATTTCGGTTCGCTTGATTGTTTTTTCTTCAAATTCCATAGGCTTTTTATTTATTAACTGGGTGGTGGGGCAGGCGTTTGGCATAGTCTTCCTTGTTGACCTGCCGTCCCCGACCAAGAGCGATTGCATCGGCCGGAACATCCTTGTTGATAGTAGAACCTGCACCGATAAGAGAATTATCTCCCAGGCTAACTGGGGCAATAATGGTTGAATTAGAGCCAACAAAGACATTGTCCCCAATCAGGGTCTTGTACTTGTTTTGACCATCATAGTTGACCGTAATGGTTCCTGCTCCAAAGTTGACATCACTACCGACCTCGGAATTGCCGATATAGGTCAAATGACCAGCCTTGGTCCGTTCACCCAGACTAGAGCCCTTGACTTCTACAAAGTTGCCGACATGGACAGCCTGAGCCAAGTGGGAACCCGGACGAATGTGGGCATAAGGACCGATTGTAACCGCATCTGCCACTTCTGACTCCTCAATCATAGAATTGGTGATAACGGTATGCTCGCCCAAGATGGAGTCCACGATATAGGTCCCGTTGGTCAAGTGGCTAGCCCGACCAATCTTGCTCTTCCCCTTGAGGGTCACGTTGGCTTCCAGACGAACTTCTGGCGCAATCTCAACATCAATATCAATATAGGTGCTAGCTGGATCTTGGAAGCTAACCCCATTGACCATGTGTTCCTTATTGATTCGGCGGCGCATGATTTCTTCAGCTGTCGCAAGGGCTACCCGGTCATTGACACCCAGACTTTCATCAAAGTCCTTGAGGGTGTAAGCACCCACCTTTTCCCCATTTTGACGGAAAATAGAGATAACATCGGTAATGTAGTACTCCCCTTGGGCATTGTCAGTATTGATATTTTTCAGCGCTTCAAAGAGCCGAGCATTGTCAAAGACATAGGTTCCTGTATTGATTTCCCGGATTTGCTTTTCAAAGTCCGAAGCATCCTTTTGCTCGACAATCTTTAGGACCTCATCTTGCTCATTGCGGACAATCCGACCGTAGCCGAAAGGATCTTCAGCCTCGGCAGTCAAAATGGTCGCAATATTTTTGTGGTTAACATGAAAATCAATCAGATTTTTCAAGCTCTCCCCAGTGATTAAGGGAGTATCCCCAGCAATGACTAGAGTTTGACCAGTTAGGCCTTCTAGGGCTGGTTCAGCCATCATAACCGCATGGCCGGTCCCTAGCTGCTCGGTCTGTCTAGCAAAATCGGTCTGACCAGCCAAGACCTGCTCGACTAGCTCAGCCTTGTGGCCAACAATCGTTACAGTCTTTGCAGGCTCAATAGCCCCAACACTGCGAAAAACGTGCTCAACCATTGAGATTCCAGCCACCTTATGAAGAACTTTTGGCAAATCTGATTTCATACGGGTACCCTTACCCGCTGCCAAAATAATTGCGTAATTTGTCATAGATACTTCCTTTTATTAAAAATAATATCACCTCATTATAGCATTTTTCTTAATCTTTGTTAATAGTTAAAGGCCGTCACAAGTTGATTTCTGTCCAATTTTAAGAGCCGCTATCCTCCAGCCCAGTTGACTATGAAAGCCTGCGGAAAAAAGAGCCCAGTTTGTGTCATCTAGGAAGCCCCAAAAGCGGAGCTAGAATTTAGAAGCCTAACAGGCCCTACCTCTATCTACAATCGCTTGAGAGACGAAATTTATCCCCCTTCAGAAAAACAAGCAATCCTAGATGGACTGCTTGTTCTAATTTATAAACTGGCCTCCTTCTTCAATCTCTTTCTTCTCAAGTAAAGACCGATAAAGAGATAAAGAAGTGTTGGTAACATTCCTACTGAAAGTGAGAAGATGAAACTCCATTGAGGATTAACCTGTACGATTTTGAAGATTAGCAGGGGATTGATGATTGCGTCTTCCATAGCATGCATGAAAACCAAGGGCCAGATAGACTTTGTCGCTCGGTAAATTTCCACATACATGATGGTCCAGCAGAGGACACAAATCGTTGCAACGGCTACAAAAGCCAACCTTCCCAAAGGAATGGTTGCTTCAATTTCAGAAGGAGACAAGAAAACTAGATAATAGGGCAGGTGCCAGAAATTCCAGACGAGTCCTAAGACCAGATAAACCTTCCAGTCGCTCCATGAAAATTTTAGGAGTTTGCTAGCCAAATAGCCCCGCCAGACAGACTCTTCAAAAAAGTTTTTGATAAGCTGAATGCCTAACTGCCCGATGAAAAGGCTAACATAAGCTGCCAGAGTCATGGAGGAGCTAAAGGTGATAGCCCCAGCAAGATGCCCAGTAAGGAGTACCAGACCCGTCACTACCGGATAAATGAGCCAAGCCAGCAAGTACCATTTCTTATGCTGCCAAAATCTAGGCTTGAGCCCCGCGTCTTTCCAACCGTCGCCAGCAAAGGTCCTTAGAATAAGCACCATGAGCAAGGGACTGGCAATAAAAATCCCCATACCCGGTGTTCCTTGACCAGCCAAGGTTCCAACATTTTGATAATGGGCTTGATTGGTCAGCAGGTCCACCAGCACGCCTATCCAGCCACAAAGTAAGACAAAAATCGAAAAAATAAGGACATTTCTTTTAGTTCTTTGCAAATCGTTCATCATAGCACCTCCTTTTTTACTTTTGGCACTTTATATCAGCTAGTAAAGACATCCGCCCTGCCGCTTGCACCGGGCAGATATTCCATTAAAATCAGCTCTTTAAAGTCTTTTTGCCGCGTAAATCTCGATTTCGGTTTACGGGCAAATTCCTTGAAACCTAATTTTTGGTAGCAAGAAATGGCGGAAACATTGCTGTCTTTTACATCCAAAACATAGTCTTTATAGGGTGCCAGCTCCATTACCTGCCTCATCATCTGACTGGCAAGACCTTGTCTTCTAAAGGACTTTTTCACCGCTACAAACTCAAAGAAGCCGGTCGTTGCAGGAAATGGCAGGGCTTCTTCAAATTCTTTGAAGGTCATGCTGAGCAAGAAGGTTTTTAGCCTACCAAAGGATTTTTTCAGCTCTTTCTTATCGATTGAAACCGCACGGTGGCTGGCGCTGGTTAAGGCTAAAGTGCCCGCCAACTCTCCGTCCACTTCAGCGATATAAAAGCGGTCCAGCACCAGAACTTTTTCCAAAAATTGGATGACAAAATCCCTGCCAAATTGCTTGATAAAGGGCGCAAAATCCGACTCAAAAGCCTCTAGCAAGCAGGAAACCAGCGCCCTGCGGTCTGCCTCGATTGCTTTTCTTATCGTCAACATAAAATCACCTCCATAAGAAAGATACAAAGGGCGTTAAACGCAAAGTAAAAATAGGGAATGAGACGACGGAACCTCAGTTCCTAGGAGCATTCATCTTTTTTACACAGCGTTTAGCCCGTGTTCAATTACAAGATACAAAGCCCGTTAAGAAAACGAGAGAAAAATAGGAGATTGACGTCGTGCGCTTGTGCACAAGGAAATCTATCTTTTTTCCGAAGTTTTTAGGCGTGTTCAGTTCCAAGATACAAAGCCCGTTAAGAAAACGAGAGAAAAATAGGAGATTGACGCCGTGTGCTTGCACACAAGGAAATCTATCTTTTTCCGAAGTTTTTAGGGTGTGTTCAGTTCCAAGATACAAAGCCCGTTCGCAGACTGCTTCCTGTCTAGCGCCTAGAGCGCTGTCAGGAAACGAAAGCCACTAGCGTGCTCTTTCTAAAGTCTGCACTAATTTTCAAATCAAAAAATATCGTTTTGCTTGTAAAATGTCGAAAAATGAGAGCATTGCGCGAACTTCCTTCCTCCTTTAATCAATCATCATCGTCCAATCTCCCTGCTGAATCTTTTCACGCAATTTCCTAAACCAATCTAGATGAAATTTCATAGTATCAATCCCTAATTGCAGGGTCATAAACTCAAAGTATCCGATTTGCTGAATATTCTCAGCTGTATTTTCATTGCCAGTCACTTCATGCAAGGCCGCCAAATATTCCTCATCAGCCTTGAGATAGGCTTGAATGGCATTTTGTTCTGCCTCGATTGCTATATTTTCCTTGACTTGGAGCAAAGCTGCTAGCTCCTTTTCAATCATTTCAATAGCCTTATCTAGAAGGTCCAAACGTTCCTCGGCTGGCACCAGCCCCATAAAGAGGAACTTGCTCAAATCCATATTTTTGGTTCTGGTTACGTCCATCGGCGTTCGCAGCCATTGACTAAAAGTATTGCGCCCCGCTTGGCTAATGGCATACTGCTTTTTATTTTTTCCTGCTTGGACAAATTCCTCAAAAGTTACCAGACCCTCCTGCTCTAGCTTCTTAAGCGCCGCCTGAATACTGCCCATGCTGTCGCTGCAAATGGAAGAAAAATTTTCTCTAATCAGACCACGAATTTCATAAATGGTCAACCTTTTGAACATCAAGAGACCTAAAATAATCTTGTTCATCCCTTGCCTCACTTTCTTTTATCCTTTATATTACTAATAGTAACATATCTAATAGTAAAAATCAAGAAATTATACAAAAAAATCTGCTATTTCTAACAGATTCTGTGATTATTTATCGAGCGGATAAACCCTGCGAAATTCTTCTAAAACGACTTGGCTGTCCTCGGTAAAGGACAGACCCGCTTCCTTGTGCCAGAGGCTAAAGAGTGAGCGATGCACCTCTCGCCAATAGGTCAGGGATTTGTCCCCCTCGCCCTCTTTAAAGGCATGCTCCTTTGATACTTGATGAAAAGGCAGGACGGTAACCTTGGTGACCTCCACGATACAAATGGCCTCGCCTTGACTGTCCAAGATGACATCGAAAGTCCCAGCTTGTGGTAGGGGCTCCCCGTCCACTGCATAGAGGTCATAGCTAGAGGCAGTAGCTGTCTTTTGACCACGCAGGACCAGGTCGGCTAAGCTATCAGCCTCCACTCCAAAGGACCAGGCGTCTAGCTCATCGCCTATCTCTGGCTTGATTTTCTTATAGGCTGCCCACATTTCTTTTGCTTGCATTATTATCTCCTTACTCATTTCTTATCAGCTCGTAGGCTGGATAAGCTCCTAAACAGTCATAGCCAAGATATTGGGCGATTTTTCGCGAAGCATCATTATGCGCATCCCATAAGGGGACGACTGAACGCAAGTCTGCTTCTAATAGGAACTGAGCTGCTAAAATCTTGGCTAGACCTTGCTTTTGGTAGTCGCTTTGGGTCGCAATTTCGATTTCAACAGCAGGACCATAAACCAGGCCTGTTGTAATGGCGGCAATGATTTTTCCCTGATCTAAAAGGGCAAAGCCAAAACCACCGCAGGCCACAAATTGGTCATAGTCGCTAAAATCACCTTGCAAATCTTGAGACCAGACTTCTGCTCCCAAATCTTTATACAAAACTTGATTGATTGGCTGTAACTCATACTTTTCTGGTAAATTCTGAACCAATTTTGTTAGTTTTGTTTTATCCATATCAACTTTACCAGAAAAGGCATAGCGCTCAAAACGGCGTAAGTCCTGCTGCTTATCCAAAAAATTCTGCCAGGCTTTTTCTTCAGAAATTAGGATTTTATTTTCAAAGCCATATTTCTGGTAGTATTCAATAAAAAATCGCGCATCAACTGATCCTGCTAAGAAGAGAAAATTGCCTAAATCATAGAAAATCGAGGTTCCCGTCTCACTCAGTAAAAGCTGGCCCAAACCGGCTTTTAAACCATAAGAGACCATGTTTTTCTGCCAGTCTTTAAAAAATGAAAGATGGCTATCTGTAAATGAAACAATTTTCATTTTCTTCCTCCTGTTTACAACTACTAATCCACTTCAAAGATGGAATCGCTAACTGGGCTTGGATGGTCTAGTTGGGTATTGCGCCTTAAGAAATTTCTAACTAGCTCTGCTTGAACATCCGGGTCTCTGCCCCAAATGGAATTTCCTAAACGAAAGGTAACGTCTTCGCCATTGTAAAAGTCTGCACTCATATAATGCTTCCAACCTTTTAGATACTGGGAATAATAGCTTAGATTTTGCAAATCTTGTTTATCAATACAAGTGATAAAAATATGATAGGAAACGATGACCTTATCTGTCGCAAAAAGTTTCAACTTTTTATCCCATAGCGGTGCTTGCCGACGTAGCTTGGCTAAACTGCCATTAACTTCTGGATGCAATTCGCGAATAAGCCTCTCCATTTTGACAAATTCTCTAACTGCCCGTAAAAGTCTTTTACCTGCTTCCCAAATTCCCCAGCAAGACACCAAAACAATCACAACTAGTTTGTAGAATGGCTGACTTGCTGCTTTTGAGGGGGTAAAAGAAAATACAATTGCTATAAAAAGAACTACTAAAAGAGTCAGTAGGGCACAAAACTGCACCAACCATCTGATTTTCATAAACATATTATTTCTCCCTATCCTAAAAATTTTCTGCTAGTTCTTAAAGCGCTCTATAAAACTAGCCAAGTCCGCTTCTGCTTCTGGACTAGTTCCCTTAAGCTGACCCAGCATACCCAAGAGGTCTGCTGTCTTTTGCTCAATGGTTTCATTGGTCTCATTAATCTTGCCTGCAATATCCGCTAGAGGTTCGACTTCCTCCTCCTCAAAGGTATCGACATAACGAGGAATATTGAGATTGTAGTCATTTTCGATAAGCTCCTCAAAAGTCGCCAGATAGGCAAATTTATCCATATTTTCCCGACTCTGATAAGCTGCTAAAATCTTCTCGATATGACGCTCTTCCATGATGTTTTGATTCTTGCCCTTGGTAAATTCCTTAGAGGCATCAATAAAGTAGACATCACGCTCCTTACGGTCCTTCTTCAAGATAATAACCGTTGTTGGAATGCTGGTATTGAAGAAAATATTGGCTGGCAGGCCAATGACCGTGTCAATCGCCCCTTCTTCTAGCAAGTGCTTGCGAATCAGCCCTTCGGCATTGCCCCGAAAAAGCACCCCATGAGGCAGGACAATGGCCATGACACCACCATCTTGCTTGAGGTGATAATAGCCATGTAAGAGAAAGGCAAAATCAGCCTTGGACTTGGGAGCTAGTTTACCAAAAGGCGAGAAACGGGGGTCCTGCAAGAAACCACTATCTGCCGACCATTTGGCAGAATAAGGAGGGTTCATCAGCACACCGTCAAAATTGGTCGGCTCTTGCGTCGGCCAGTCCTCATCTAGGGTGTCGGCATTGTGTAAATATTGATTTTCAATGGGGACACCATGCAAAATCATATTCATGCGCGCCAAGTTATAAGTCGAGGTATTGAGCTCCTGGCCAAAGTAAGAAACCGTATTAGGCTCATGACTGTATTTCTTGGCATTGAGAAGCAGAGAGCCCGAACCCATAGTCGGATCATAGAGAGTAAAGCCCTTTTTATCTTCACGTCCTAAAAGGGCAATCCGGGTCATGAGCTTGGCTACAGGCTGGGGCGTGTAGAACTCACCCGCTTTTTTGCCCGAGTCGGTCGCAAACTGACCAATCAGATATTCATAAGCATCGCCCAGCATATCTCCAGCATGCCCTGCCACCTCTAACTCTGCTAACTCTTTCATAACTGCCGCAATAGTCTGATTTTGCTTTTGCGGGGTCGCTCCTAGCTTTTTAGAGTAGAGGTCAATATCTTCAAAGAGATTTTCAAAGAGCTCATCGTCTTGCTCAATATTACGAAACCCCTGAGCCAAATGCTCCAGCTGAAAACTGCTATCATTGATTTCTTGTACCAGAGCTGTAAAGGTCAAATCAGGCTCAATGGCATAGGACATCTCGTCCTTGACAACCTCAATCAAGTCATCATGGGTCTCAGGATCCTCATAGTAGCCACGATAGAGCTCAAGCGCCTGCGCTAAATCGTCGGTCTCCTCCTCCATGGTCCTGGCCACAAAAAAGAGCATCTTGTCCGACAGATACTTGTAAAAGACCATGCCCAAAAGGTAGGACTTGTAGTCATTGGCATCCATTTTTGAGCGAAGAATATCCGCCGAATTCCAGAGCGCTTGATAGAGCGACTGGGAAGTTTGTAGTTCTGACATATTTTCTTTTTCTTTCTATATTTTTTGGGAAATGGCGGAGCTGTTAAGCACGAAGTGAAGTTGACATTTTTTCCTTAATAGTATATACTAGTATATACCAAAAGTAATAGGAGAGAAAAAATGACAACAGTTAAAACACGAAAAGTAGGAAATTCTGTCACAGTCACATTGCCAAAAGAATTTGGTATTCCAATTGGTCAAGAATTCATCATTGAAAAAGGAAGGGGAGATACGCTTATCCTAGCACCAAAAAGGAAAAATCCTTTCGACGGAATAACCGATCTATCCATGGAAGATGACTTTGCAGAAGTGAGGTTACTAGATAGTGAGTTCTAAGTATGTACCTCAAAAACAGGATATTATCTGGCTTGATTTTGACCCTGCTGTTGGTAGAGAAATTCAAAAGCGTAGACCTGCTTTGGTCATATCAAACGATAACTATAATAAGCAAACAGGTTTAATAGCTGTTTGTCCCATTACTCGTGGACAAATAAAATTACGTAAACAAAATTTGTTAATTGATATTGTCTCGGATAAGGTGGACGGTGCAGTTAACCCTTTGCAAGTCTATACCTTTGATTATAAAGCGAGGAAAGCGACTAAAATTACCGAATTAGACGACGAATCCTTTATTGAAGTCATGCAACTAGTTCGATATATCTTTTAAAGAAACCTTCCCAGCGAATCCGCTCATCATGAGCGGATTTTTTGAGCGGATTTCTACATCTTTCCTACACAAACATCTCCTGCAAGAGCTTTTTCTTCAAGGTCTCCAAGTTCTCAATCTTGGTTTGGTAAGAGGCAATTAAGTCATCCAGATTGGTGAAGAATGCGCCGATAGCGCGTTGCTCAGGGAGGGAGGGAAATAGAAAAGTATATTTTTTAAAATCTACAGTTGTAAAACTAGCTTGATTTACAGCAGGTTTAGTAATAGATTTTATGTAGTTCTTATATACGGGACGAAAAGTCTCTAGGAAAATAAAATACGCCTCAAATTCAGCTTTTACCGATAATTTAAGAATATTTGTTGTATATATTGTATCTCTTATTGGTTCCTCTGAAACTATGGTAGAGGTCCCCATTTTAGCTTCACTATTGATAAAATTCACTAATATGTCATTTTTATGAACTAAGTAATTTGCTGTATTTGCCCCTTTTGGGTCTTTCACATACCAATATTTAATATTATTATTTAAATCTAAAATACCTCTGCTTATATTATTTGCACGAATAACAGGCAAACCAATATCCTCACTAGATAGCTCCCGTGACAAACCGCTTTTCATGCTCAACAAAACATCACCTAACTGTACTTTCTCCCACTCACCCTCAAATCCTGCTAGGCGGATTTCGGGAACTTTTTGCCCATTTTTAGGAAACATCTTGGACAACATGGTCCTTTTAAAAGATTGGTAGTTGGCAAGATTGTCCTTGTAGGCCGAGAGCAAGTCATCAAGAGTAGCGAAAAGAGAACCAATAGCGGATTGCTCGGGGAGGGAGGGGAGATACAAAGATATTTTCATGAGAATATCCGCATTTAATTTCGCACGACCCCCTCCAACTAAATATTTTTCAAAATTTATACTTTGCAATCTATTTTTTAAAAAGAGTGTACTGAGTTTATCTTTATTTCCTGAGAGTACATGCGCATGATTATTTACCCAAACTTTTCCGTTTACATAATGAACTGGGTAGTTTTTTAAATTATTAGCTCCATCTTCTGCAATCAGCACATATTCTCCTTCATGCGTAAAGCCTTTAACATAATCTTGAATTCCATTAGCTCCATAATACGGCGTTTCTCCACTAACTCTTTCTGACGCGGTTATAGGAACCCTCAAATTATCAAATCTTTTCGTTAAATCATCAACGATACTAACTCTCCATTGTTCATTAAATTCTTTAAATCTGATATTAGGAATACTCTGTTTTGTCATAATATACTTCTATCTCCTTGTTTTTGCTCCGCAACATTTTTTATATTTTTTTCCACTTCCGCAAGGACAGGTCGAATTTCTAGGAATCTTCAAACTCTTTCGAGGTGTTTTAAAATATTGTGGTGAGGAATATTTTTCTTTCTCCTCATCCTGAAATAGTGTTGGGATTATTCCCACTTCTAAAAGTTGTAATTTTCTAAAATTATATAGAATCTCCAGTATATAAAATACTAGAGAGAAATTTTCTAAACAAAGTTTTGCAAAATCCATTAAAGAAATTCTAACTTTATTCATTCTATTTCCTCGTGCATCCTCAAAAGTAATTACTTGAGTAACATAATCTATATGATCATTATAATGCTGAATGGCATTGCGAATATTATTATTAAGATTACCAGTCGGGGTACTGAATGGTTCTTTATCATCTAAATAATTAGAAAATTCATTATACTTATTTCTAACCTTTTCTAAATTATTTTGATAATTTCTATCTTGTAAACACTTTTGAAAGTCACCTCTCACAAATATATTATTTAAAGCAATAATAATATTGATATTACGTAATATCCATTCATAACTTTCTACATAAAATTTTTTCAATTCTTGATAGTTTGCTGTTGTTATACCATATAAATCCTGATTGACAGAATCATATTTATTTAAATTTACTAATACAACAACTGGAATTAACTGAGGGTATATTTTAGACAAATCATCAAGTAAAATAAATGCTTTCTTCTCTATATCATCTATTTCATTATCAATATATTTTATATAAGATAAAACTGATTCCTTATACCGAGGTTCCAATATCTTTCTACCTAGTTCAGAATATTGCTCTAGTATACTCTGTCCAAGCACTGAACCTATTCCAGTGGTTGTTAGTAATAATTGATGTAAAATCATTATAGAATCAATTTTATTGTTTACTTGCGATAATACTAAAGGTGTTGGTAACTCTTTAAGTCTGATTTCTTTTTCTATTTCAGGATATAGATATTTTTGTTTTTGATTCCAAAATAAATTAAATAAGCGGATTAAATTTGTGAGCTCACCATTCTTTACATAATCTGAAAAATATCTGACATTTTCAGATATTTTCAGATATTTTAATGATTGTTCTTCTGAGCTAAATAACTGTATTTGTGAAATAAAAGGGCTCATACTATCTAAAAGTGCTTTTCTTTTATAAAACTTTCTTGTATTTAGCTCTGACGATAATTCTGAACACCAGTAAGGAAACTCTGGATTGTCTCCCTTATAACTATCTGCATTTACTAATTCTACTCTATATGGATTTAATTCGACAAAACCTGATATTTGTGTTTGACATTCAGGGCAGCTGATATTAAAGGGGATATCATAGTACCCCATTTGAATCCTAAGATTTATTACTTCTCCACAAGTTTTACAAACAATAAAATCATTCTTAGTCATGAAGTTTTATCCTCTCCATAAATTAACTAATCTAATATGGTATATTTCATACTTATTTATAATAGTCGTATTGAATGTCCATCTGACTTATAAATAAAGAATCTTGCTTAATAGAATTTAACACAGTGTTTCCATTGCTCTGAGTTACAACAAATTCTTTGATATTAATTGATTGAGTTATTTTTACTTCCAACTCTTTATCATGCGGAGTAATCAAAATTATTTTCCATAAATCAACTAAATAATCAATGTAGTGGTTATATATTAATGTTAAACTCTGAAACAATTGTAAATCAAGCCATTTAATTCTTTTATACCACTTTCGGGTTCCATCTTCCTCTACTTTTTTTACTACATATGAAAACGCCTCTCCATTAGCCGAAAATTTTTCTCCAAAAGAAAAACCTTGTTGTGATTGTCTCATATAGAGACCATGTTTAAATACATTATATATTTCATTGTCTGATACAAAATTTGCTGCAAATTTTAATAACTCTTTGTAATCTGTAACTATTTTTTTGCGAGTAGTATTAGCTTTTTCACAATAACTATTTAAAATACTCTCTCCTCCCATAAAAACATCAACAATAATCTTATCGTTTGTTAATTCTTCATTCATTGTATTGAATTTACCATTTTTGATATTCTCAATATTTCTTTGGTATTCCTTAATACTCAAATATCTTAACTCCATAACCGGAGCTGGAGGAAATTTCGAATGAACAATGAAAAGTCTTAAAAAAGTTTCTAAACAATGAAAAGTTGTCATTGCTATTTCTGTATTGAAACACTTTCTGATATGTTCTTTATATTCTGTATTATTTTTAAATATTAATTCTACGTCTAATTTTTCTATAGATATTCCTTCTAATGAAGTATCTATATCATTTAATTGTTTATTGTAAACTAAAATCTTAGTAACAAAATAATCTTTTAAATAATTTTCATAAAAATTTTTATTAATCTCTAAAAATTGTTCTTTAACAAAATTTCTATATGGATTTTTCCTCTTTTTACTATTCTTATTATTCATTATCATCTTCCTAACTTTCCCCATTCAAGGATAACCACTTTATCCTCCTCCTTCCATTATACCAACATTTCCTTCATATTTAAAGCGCTATCAGCAAAGAAACCGAGCATTTGAGCCCGGTTTGTGGATTTATTGGTTATCGAAAAAAGACTGGTTAAAACCACTCCCCCCTACTCCCTCCTCATCAAGGGCTCGAGGTCTTGGATGAGTTTGATATAGGATTCTTTGATGGCTTTTTTGTATTTGAGGGGGTTGAGGGCATCCTTGGTTTCTGCCTTGTAGTCTTGGTAGCGCTGGCTATCCTTGAGCTCACTCTCGCCGATTTGCTTGCTTCTACCCTTGCGGTAGTTTTTGACTAGATAGGCCAGCTCTTCCTGGCCGATATACCAGGTTTTGGCTAGGTTTTCAACCTTCTGGTCTATCAGGGAGTCAATCATATCTTCTAGGAGGGTGGTCACAGATTGGTCTTGGTAGGCGGTCGGCTGGGCCTTGATATCCTGCCAGAGCTGGGCGATAAGGTCGGCCAGGGCTTGATTGGTCTTGGAGAGGTCTAGGATATAGTTATCGACTGTTTCCAGGTCCTTATGGGTCAGTTCTTTTTGCTGATTGGTCTCTTGGGGGATAAAGGCCTGAATCAGAGAGAGGATGTAGCTGTAGTTGATTTCATCAATCTGCACAACCTCTAGTTCGTACATGATATCTAGGGGTTCATCGTCTAGCTCCTCTTCCTGGCGCCTACGCTTGAGCTCGGCAAGGACATTTTGATAGGTGGCTAGGTAGTCAGCTAAAAGGTCCTCATTTAGGCCTGTCTCAGCATAAAGACTAGCCTCCTGATACTGGGAATAAACCTGAATGGAAGCAAAGGCTTGGTCAAACTCCTGATAACTCTTGGCAAACTGCTTGAGCTGGGCTGTTTCTGCCTGCTCGATATCTAGGCCAAAGCCGACTTCATCTGTGATAAGTTGACGGAAATTGTCTAGTTTTTCGCTAAAGCGCGCTCGCTCTTCCTGCCATTCTGGAGCGAGGACATAGGATTCTCCTCCTCTAGAGTAGAGGCGCAGGGCCTTATCTACCGCTTCTTTAAAGGCCAGGGGTTGCTGGAAGGTCACTATCTGCCCGTACTTTTTCCTAGCGTCAAAGATTCGATTGGTCCGGCTAAAGGCCTGAACCAAATCCTGGGGCTGCATAGGCTTGCGGTCGATGTAGAGGGTAGAAAGGGAGGGCGAGTCAAAGCCTGTCAGGAGGCGATTGACGACAATGACTAGGTCTAATTGCTCGCTTCGGTAGAGGAAGCGGTCTTTTTTCCTAGCCAGGCGCTCATTGACATCGCTGTTAAAGGCCGCCAGGTCAGCCAGACCAAAGTGGGTACCGAAATCTTGGTTATAGTCGGCGATGGAGGCCTTCATGGCCTCTTGGTTATGGCAGGAATCCTCTTCATTTTCAGTGACCGAGTAGGTAATGGTAAACCTTGGGAAGTCGGGGAGGACCCGCTTGGTCTGCTCAGAGATTTTAAGCCTACTTTGTCCAGCCTTGACCTTTTTGAGGAGGTCATAGTATTTCTGGGCTTGGGCGATTGATTTGACGGTCAAGAGGGCCTGGTAGGTTCGGCCGACACCGTTTTGAAAGCCCAGCTTTTTCTGTGATTGGTTGAGGATAAAGTCTAGAACCTCTAGCATGTGCTCCTCGGTCTCATAGACACTATCTGGAATGTCGCTTTCAGGCCTCTCTTCTGGGGTAAAGAAGGTGCTTTTGTACTCGACCCGAAAGCCGAGGACGGCCTGGTCATGGATGGCTTCCTTAACGGTATATTCGTGGAGACTCTTGCCATAGAGGGCCTCGGTCGTCTGCTCTAGGTCTCCTAGTTGCTTACGGCGGTTTTCACCGAAAATCGGCGTTCCTGTAAAGCCATACCAGAGGGCCTTGCCAAAGAAGGCTGAAAGTTTGCGCTTGGCCTGGGGAGTCACAGCCCGGTGACATTCGTCCACGACAAAGGCTAGATTGAGCTGTTTTATTTTGGCCGCTTCACGCTGGTACTTGCCCTCTTCAAACTTACGCAGCATGGTATTTATCTTTTGAATGGTGGTCACAATCACGCGCTTGTCGTCTCCCTTTAAGCGCTGGATTAGCTCATGGGTATTGTCCGTCTCATCAATATCAAAGGTGTCATTTTCTGCATAGGAGGAAAAGCTAGAAGTGGTCTGCTGGTCCAAGTCTTTTCGGTCAACAACGAAAATGGTCTTTTGAATGGAGGGAATTTGCAGGAGATTTTTGGCAACCTTATAAGAGGTCAGGGTCTTACCTGAGCCTGTCGTATGCCAGATATAGCCTGACTGTCGCTGATAGCTAGCATCCTGAATGGCCTCAATAGCGTGTATCTGGTAGGGCCTTAGCAGGATGATCGATTTCTTTTCATTATCAATGACCGAATACTGCATGACCATCTGGTGGGCCCGAGGAATGGAGAGGACCTGGTCGGCAAAGCTATAGATATCTAGAACGGGCTGATTGTCGCTATCGACCCACTTGGTCAGAAAGCGGGCATTGAGCTTATTTTCCTTGGCTGCTGCAATATAGCGTGTATCGGTGATATTGGTGACGACAAACATCTGTAAGCTAGAATAAATCCCACGAAAATAACCCTGGGCCTCGTATTTAGCTATTTGATGAAAGGCCTCCATAAAGGCTCTTTGCTTACTTTTCAGCTCCAGCTGAATCATAGGTAGGCCATTGATTAGAAAGGTCACATCCAAACGGCGGTCCCTGTCTTGCTTGTCTGGTCGGTCTCGCTGGACTTGGTTGACAATCTCATAGACAGACTTGCCCGCTGCTACATGGTCCCTAAAGAGGACATCTAGATAGACCTTGCCCAGTCTGGCATCTTCACGCTGGACCTGTACTTTGGCAATCCCATTTTCCCCGGCTATCCACTTGGCTGCCTCATAGTAATTGACAAAGTTGAGCTGGTTCTTGATTTGTGCCTGCTCCTGCTCGGTCAAAGGCACATCGTTTAAGACCCTGCTATTGTTTTGAGATAGTTTTTCAAAAAAATTGTCCCAGAGTTGGGCCTCCGTTTTCAAGTCTGCTCGATAGGTCCACTGACTCTGACCAGAAGTTAACTGGTCAATCAGGGCTTTTTCAATTTCTACTTCTTCTTTTTTTCTTACCATCCTAATCCCCTCAAATCTTGATTTGCTGATTCTTATTATAGCACAAATTTGGCCCGCTTTGAGAGGAGCCAGAAAAAATAGCTGGCATGATAGGGAGGAAAGATGCTATCCTGCTTTACTAGCTTTGGATATGCTTGGTGTGATGTGGCAGTCAAAGAGTTGTGGAGGATTAAAAAATCCCTTTCCAAGCGGGAAAGGAATTTTGGGTCTGGTCGGGACTAGAAAGCTAAGATATGTCACTACCGATAAAGCCTGAGTTTACTAGTCTTATTTCAAAGACCAGCCGCCGTCAAGGGTCAGGATTTGTCCCTGCATGGCTTGGGCCTGGCCTGAGGCCAGAAAGAGGCTGACCTCTGCTACTTCTTTGGGCTCTAGCCAGCGTTTGATGGGGGTCTGGTCGGCCACCCAGTCGGCCAGGCCTCCTGGCTCAAAATCAGCGGCTGTCATCTGGGTTTTGACGGCACCTGGGGCTAGGCCAAAGACCTGTATCCCCTTGTCGGCATAGTCCAGGGCCACCTGCTTGGTTAGGCCGGCCAGGGCATGCTTGGAGGCCGTATAGGCTGCTCCTCCTCCACCTGCTAGGTTGCTAGCAATAGAGCACATATTGATGATGATACCAGCTTTATTTTCAACCATTTCGCTTAGATAAAAGCGGCTGATTTTCATGGCAGCCAGGAGGTTGACAGAAAAGAGCTGCTCCCAGGCCTCATCGCTTGTTTCAAGTAGGGGCTTGTAGTCATCTAAGACGCCTGCGGTATTCAAAAGGAGATCAACTTGCGGTAGCCAGTCAAAGAGGGGGCTTAAATCGCCCGTCAAATCCAGCTCTAAAAAGTGAAAGTCTCCCTCTAAGACTGGTTGGGCCTGCTTGTCTACTCCATACACGCGCCAGCCATTTTCCAAAAAGAGCCGCGCTTGGGCAAGGCCAATCCCTGAGGAGACACCGGTTATCAGGGCTGTTTTAGTCATGGACTTCTACCCAGTCAGTCGCAAGCACATCGCAAGGGGTCGGGCTCCACATGGAAAAACCCTCACCCTCACCTGTAACATTGATAAGGAAGTAAGGCGTCACCTCAAGGGCCACACCATTTTGTTCAATGGTATCAAAGAGCTGGACATAGTTTTCTGCGCCACCCCAGCCCGTGCGGACATACTTTTTCTTGGCCTTTAGGCCTGGTAAGATTTCTTCAAAGGTCATCTTGTTCTTCTTTCTTTAAATAGATTTAGCAACACTCTTATTATAACATAAGGCGATTGGGTGTAAAAATGAAAGAACTACTTGCCACGAGAAAAAAATTAAATAAAATCATTGACTTTTATGCGTATAATGCGTATAATTACTAGTGTAAGGAGGTAAAAGCGCTATGCCACTTACAGGTAGAGAATTGGCGAAACTAGCTAAACAAAACGGGTGGATATAAATCCGAACAAAAGGTAGTCATCACCAATTCAAGAAAGAGGGATTTCCTTATCTAGTTACTATTCCTATACATGCTAACAAGGCTTTAGGAAAGGGGCTCGAGCAGAAAATCCTGAAAGATTTGGGACTGAGATAGTCCCTCCTCTTTCAAATTTTTTAAAGGAGGTAGGTATTCATGTTAAAAAGTTATCCAGCTATTTTCCATAAAGAAAGTAGCAGTTACTGGGTAGAATTCCCAGATTTTGCTGGAGGTACTGAAGGTGATAATCTAGAAGAAGCCATGAAAAATGCCCACGAAATGCTAGAGAGTGCTCTAGCAGCTTATATTGATGAAGGTATGGACTTGCCTAGGGCAAGTGAAATTACTACCCTTAAAGTAGAAGATGGTTTTACAACAATGATACAAGTTGACCCTACTCCATTCATCAAAAATAATAAAGCCATTAGAAAAAACGTGACGGTCCCTGAGTGGCTTATACGCCTTGCAGACCGTGAAAATGTAAACTATTCCGAGGTACTTACTCAAGCATTGGAAAAACAACTACAAACCTAGCCTGACTGTCAGTCAGGCTTTTTTAGATAAATAATATTATATATTTCCTTCTTGCTATATCACAATCCTGCATCTCTAAATTCTCGGATTATCTGTTTAGATAGACTATAATCAGATTTATTGGAATTATTTTATACTAGGATTTCTACGATTAGACGAAGAATAACTAGCATAAGAGACTGGGACATCTGTCTCCAGTCTCTAGAAATCTTAGTTTTAGGGCAAGACAAACTAGTTGCATTCAGCTTGCTCGGGTTAGGAATCAGCCACTATTTATAAGTTCCTTCTTTTAGATTGCTTCCTTTTTCAAATCCTCCTTGACTGACTTGAATCTAGTTTGCTTCTTGCAATTTTTACTTGCTCAGCAAGGCAGCTATCAGGGCCAAGAGCCAGAGGTGGGCGGGGTAGAAGATGTAGAAGAAATATTGATTAAAGCGGGTCTTCTTTCCCTGCTCCCCATTATAGAGGGCCAAAAATGGCAGGACGGTGATAAAGAGGAAGTCTGAATTAAATAAGAGCATCTCCAAGGTCACAGCCCAAGTATCATAGAGTTGGAAGCTCATCAGTAAAAGGAGAAAGCTCAGAGCCAGATAGGCTAGATTTCTAAGCCTCTTCTTCTGTCTCAAACCTGCTGTAATCAGCATGAAGAGTAGAATGACTATGCCTCCTTCCACCAAGAAAAGGGCTGGAAAAAAGAGGAGGACACCTAGCAAATAGGACCACATTTCCTTGCCCTTGAAGGGTTTGAAAAAGAGGGTCAGGAGGGTCACTCCGACAGCCAGGGTCAGAAAGATATTATTGGTCAGCACGATGCCCTTATATTCAAAGATCCAGTTGAGCAGGAAATTGCCTGTGGCCATCAAGAGAGAGCAGCCATAGAGGCGGGTCAGGTAGGCCTTGAGATTGGAGGTGTGAAAGAAGGCTTCTACGGCATTAAAGGCAAACCAGACTGCCACGCAGCGGGTTAGGGCGTGAAAGACAGAAACCCAAAGAAGAGGGAGGAAATTAGGCAGATAGTGAAGATGGTCAAAAACCATCAAAAAACCCATCAGGTATTTGATTTGTGTTCCATTTAATTTTTTCATTTTTTTGTCCTTAATCTTACTTGTCAGATGGCCTGGTTATGGGGAATTCTAGACTGGTTCTTTTTATCTTAAAGTAGGTCTTACTTTTACTTTTCAGGTTGCTTTGCTTGATTGAGCTCCGAATGTCTATAACCATAGGCAAAGTAAATCAGACTACCCAGGACAAAGACGCCCAGAAAAGCTAACCAGGTAGCCCGAGTGTATTGGGCCATAAAGGAGAGGCAAAAGAGAATAGATAGGATAGGGAGAAAGGGAACCCAGGGGGTTTTAAATTCTCCCTCTTTGGGAAGGCCAGTATCTCTGCGGAGTTTGAGCAGTCCCAAGGCCAGCATAATCAGATAGGCCAAGGTCACGATATTAACCAGGCTGGCTAGGACCTCCAAGGGAAAGACACCTGCAAAGAGGGCTGCAGTTGCCCCGACCAGAATGGTCGCATTGCTAGGGACCCTGCTCTTGGGGTGAATATGGCTAAAGGTCTTGGGCAAAAGTCCATCGCGGCTGATAGAGTAAATCATCCGAGCCAGACCAAAGGTCATGGCAATGCAGACGGTAATTAGGGTCAAAACAGCTACTAGGGCGACATAGTTGGCAGCCCAGGTCAGGCCGACCGAGCGCAGGGCAAAGGCGACGGCATCTTCGACATTGAGCTGGCTATAGTGAACAACTCCGGTCAGGATGAGGGTGACGAGGACATAGAGTACAGTGACAATGGTCAGGGTCAAAATAATGGCCCGAGGAATCTGTCTCTGGGGATCCTTGGCCTCATCGACAGCCATGGACAGGGATTCGTAGCCGAGAAAGGCGAAAAACATGATGGAGGCCCCAGCCATGATACCACTCTGGGCTCCTAGAAAGCGACCAAAGCCATAAGGAGCAAAGGGTTGCCAATTCTCCGGCTTGATAAAAAAGAGACCAGCCAGGATAAAGAGGGCGAGAGCCGAAAATTTAAAGAAAACCAGGGCTGAATTGAAACGCAGAGCCGCCTTAGAATTTAGCAGGACCACTCCCGTTACTAAAACCAAAACTAGGATGGGGAAGAGGTCGATATAGGTCCCCTTATCCAGATTAAAGGAGCCATTGAGGGCCTGGGGTAGGCGCCAGCCAAAGCTGGCTAAGAGGCCCTTGAGATAAGAGCCCCAACCAGAGGCGACCCCCGAAATGGCTGCTAGAAACTCAATAATCATAAACCATCCGGCTAGCCAGGCAGGATATTCACCAAAGGTGGCATAGATATAGGAGTAAACTCCTCCAGTCGCTGGTATCCGCGAGGCAAATTCGGCGGAAAAGAGGGCCGACATGGCGATAGCTGAGGCGGAGATGACGATTGAGATAACCAGGGCCGGTCCTGCATGCTTGGCTGCTCCAATCCCTGTAATGGTAAAGATACCTGTCCCGACAATGGCCCCAATCCCTAGTAGGATTAAGTCCTTTAAGTCCAGGTGGCGTTTGAGGTGGTTGGTCCTTTGGCTACTATCCTTTTTTCTAAAAATAGACATCACTTTTTTGCTAGTGCTCCTTCAGTTCATAAATCTAGGCCCTGATACCTTCTAGCAATTTAAGATTGAAGCAGTCTAGCCAGGATCAAAGCTGGCTAGATAGGCTCAAAATGAGGCCCTGCGACAATCGAAATTTGCTTGCAATATCATTTGGCACGATTTGTCTATTTTATCATAAGCTCAGAGCTTTTGACAAGAAGCCGGTCCTGCTTCTAAAAATCAAGCAGGAACAGACTAGGGAGCTGGGAAGGAATAAGCAAGCTAGGCCAGCCACAAAAGTTTTGCAAGGAGCTTTTCTAGGTCCACAAACCTCTCCTAATTAAGAGAAACAATCTTGCGGTAGGACCTTGAAGTCAAAGTAAAAACTAGGATATAAACAAGCAGGAAGGCAGCACAGGTCCCTAGTGTAACCATTAGCATCAGGCCAAAATTATAGGTACCCAGGATAATTTGCAGAATTAGACTAATCATGTGGTAGGCAAAGGCTAGGTGCACAAAGGCAAAGATGAGGGGGAGGAAAAAGACGGTCAAGACTTGCTTGCGAATGGTGGAGCGAATCTGGTCTTGGTCCAAGCCCACCTTTTGCAGGATGATAAAGCGGTCTCGGTCCTCGTAACCTTCTGAAATTTGCTTGTAGTAAATAACCAGCACTGCTCCTAGCAGAAAGACTACTGATAAGAAGATAGCGATAAAGAAGACACCCCCGACCAGACTGTAAAGTTCTGTCTGCACTCTCTGACGACCTATAATCTGGATGTACTTGCTGCTATCAGTAAAGCCACTCATTATCTCCTTGGCAATCTGCTCTAATTTTTCCTCATAGTCTTCCAAGGTCTTTTTATCTCCATCAACATCTAGGTAGCCGTAGACTTGGGAGGCATTCATCTTGGTTTGCGGGATTTGGACCTGTTCAGGATCCTTGACCACCATATAAAAGAGTTGCCTAGTAACCATTTGATAGGAATTAGGAAGGCGACCAGCCGCAAAGTCTTGCTTGAGCAGCTCTTTTATCTTCCAGTTCTGGCCTTCAACTTGTAGGTCCTTGCCTTCTTCGATTGAGCCACTGGCTGACCAGACAGCTGCTTCTTGATCGGCTAAGTCCAGTTTTTGACCGGTCAACTCTTGATAATCACTAGCGGAGAAAACGAGGAGGACACCGAAGGGAACCTTCTGAATTTTTCCTTCTGTCTTGTTAAGGTTAAATTGATTATTGGCTAGACTATCAATGCTTGCTGTCCGATAATAGTAGATATGGGACTTTTTAATCTGACTCTGACTTTCTGTCTCAAAGCGCTGAAAAAGCTCTGCTACATCTGCCTGCTCTAGGCTGCGACCTGTGATATTAAAGTCGGCTGGAGCGGTATTATCAACAAAGTTTTTTGAACCAGCATAAATGGAAACTCCTACTGTCAGACAGACTAAAATCATGGTAGACAGGATAGAGATAGTTGCCAGACCGACTGCATTTTTCTTCATTCGGAAAATCAGATTGGAAACCGAGATAAAGTTATTAGGCTGGTAATAGTAGGTCTTCTTCTTTTGCAAAATATGGAGAAAGACGGTCGTTCCTGCATTGAAAAGCAGGTAGGTCCCTAGGATAACTAGGAGAACAGCCAGAAAGAAAATAAGAATGGCTGACAAGGGGTTCTTCACACTTAAGGCAAACCAGTAGCCCATACCGGTCGAAATAAGACCGAGCAGGGTCTGAAACTTGAGAAAGCGTCCCTTCTTCTCCCCACTAATCCGCTCCTTGCTTAGCTGGAGGGGATTGAACCTGAGAATGCGAATCCCATTGACAAACATGAGAAAGGCAAAGACCAGACCGTAAAAGACGATGGTCCCAATCAAAACGGGGAGCTGAAAGGTCGAAACCAAGCGGACCGGAAAATGAATCAGCTTCAGAAGAACAGCATAAATCAGCTGATCAAAGAGGAGCCCTAGACCCAAACCTAGACTGACTGTAACCACACCAAAAAGGAAGAGTTCCTTGAGGACCATGGATAAGAGGTGACGCTTGTCCAACCCCAGCATACCATAGACCCCCATTTCCTTGGAGCGGTTCTTCATGACAAAGCTATTGGCGTAAAGGACAATAACGCCCGTTGCAATCGAGACAACGAAAACCCCCAGAGCCAGGACAAACTGGATGCTGTCTGCCCCCCTCAAATCTCGGATATGAGGGTTGAAGGTTAGAGACATGAAAATATAGGTAATCGCTACTGCTATACAGGTAGCCAGGGCAAAGGGATAGTAAAGCGTACGATTCTTGATTAGGTTAGAAAGGGCTAACTTGCTGGTTAATTTAAACATGACTTTCTACCCCGCTTGCCATCAGAGTTAAGGTAGCCGAGATTTCCTGGAACATTTGACGTTCGGTCTTGTCCCCGCGGAAGATTTGATTGTAGAGGATACCATCTTTGATAAAGAGGACCCTCTTGGCCCGGCTGGCTGCTGCGGTCGAATGGGTGACCATCAGAATGGTTTGCCCCTGGTTATTGATGTGGTCAAAGACATCTAAAAGGGCAGCTGAGGATTTGGAGTCAAGGGCCCCCGTTGGTTCATCAGCCAAAAGAATTTCTGGCTCGGTGATAATGGAGCGGGCTACGGCCACCCTTTGCTTTTGCCCACCAGAAATTTCATAGGGGAACTTTTCTTGCAGGCTATTGATGCCCAAATCATTGCAGGTCTCAACCAGCTTACGCATCATCTCGGAAATGGGTCTGCGAGATAAAACAAGGGGCAAAAGGATATTGTCCTTAACTGATAGGGTATCTAGCAGATTGAAGTCTTGAAATACGAAACCGAGTTTTTCCCGCCTGAAGCTAGAGGCTGCCTTATTTTTAATGGTTGCTGTATCGACATCATTTAGAAAGACCCGCCCTTCGGTCGGCTTATCCAGCATAGCCAAGATATTTAAGAGGGTCGATTTACCAGAGCCCGACTCTCCCATAATGGCTACATATTCGCCTTTTTCGACAGTGAAATGAATATCCTTCAAGGCTTCCACTTGACTTCCTTGAAAACGAGTTTTATAGATTTTTTTAACATGTTGAACATTTAATAGTGACATACTCTAACCTCTTTTCTATTATATATCCATCATACAGTAAAAAAAAGCAACTTTCCATAAGTTAATCTTTCATTTTTAGGTAAAATCTTACAATTCTGTAAGACAAGAAAAAAGACTCTGAATAAAGAAAGACGGAAATAAAGGACCTTAAACCCTGGAAAGAGAAGTAAAACTAGTCGGTCTTTGGCCTCTAGCATGGACTGATAGATAAGTGGGCGTTTTTAAATATGGATAAATAAAGGCAAAAGAAAAAGGACCAGGAGTCACTCGCTAAAAGAATGCTTCCTAGTCCTTATAAAGTTCTTTATCAAAGCTGTGAACAAGTGGCCTGAGGTTCTTGCTAGGTTTACTAGTCCCAGTCTTGTCTCTTAGTTATTAGAACTGTTTTCCTTTGGTCTTGTAGACCAGGTAAGCCAGGCTAGCCAAGACCAAGCCCATTAGTAGGAGGTGGATAGAAGCCTGACTACCGGTGGCTGGTAAGACTTTCTTGGTCTTACCGGTCCTAGTTTCAGTTCCTGGATCCCTCTCATCTGATGGAGCCTTCTTCTCATCCTTATTCCCTGGATCTTTAGGGCTCTTAGGGTCAGCCAGTTGGTCGGTAATCACCAACTTGCCATTCTTGTACTCAACCGCATTGCTGTTGGTGTTAAGAACGGTGATAGTGCCGTCATAGTTGACCTGGAAGGTGATGTCCGTCACTGCCAAGTAGCCAGTTGGCGCTGCTTCCTCATGGAAAGTATACTTGCCTGGCTTGAGGTCTACTTCCTTAGACTTGTTCGCCTCTGACGTCCACTCGCTAACTGCAGTACCGGTAGCTGTCTCGCCTGCGTAAATCTTGATTTGAGCACCAGCGATTTCTTGACCGCCGAGATTAACCTTGGAGAAGGTCACCTTACGAGGGTTTTCGTCGTTTTGGTCAGTGATAACTAGCTTGCCGTTCTTGTACTCAACCGCGTTGCTGTTGGTATTAAGAACAGTCACGCTACCGTCATAGTTGACCTGGAAGGTGATGTCGGTCACAGCTAGGTAGCCAGTTGGCGCCGCTTCCTCATGGAAGGTGTACTTGCCTGGCTTGAGGTCCAACTCCTTAGACTTGCCAGCCTCTGAAGTCCACTCACTAACTGCGGTCCCAGTCGCTGTCTCGCCAGCATAAATCTTGATTTGAGCACCAGCGATTTCTTCACCACCAAGGTTGACCTTGGAGAAGGTCACCTTGCGAGGGTTCTCGTCATTTTGGTCGGTAATCACCAACTTGCCATTCTTGTACTCAACCGCATTGCTGTTGGTGTTAAGAACAGTCACACTACCGTCATAGTTGACTTGGAAGGTGATGTCGGTCACAGCTAGGTAGCCAGTTGGAGCTGCCTCTTCATGGAAGGTGTATTTACCTGGCTTGAGGTCCAACTCCTTAGACTTACCTGCTTCTGACGTCCACTCGCTGACAGCAGTTCCAGTAGCTGTCTCGCCGGCATAAATCTTGATTTGAGCACCAGCGATTTCTTGACCGCCAAGGTTAATCTTGGAGAAGGTCACCTTACGAGGGTTCTCGTCGTTTTGGTCAGTGATAACTAGCTTGCCGTTCTTGTACTCAACCGCGTTGCTGTTGGTATTAAGAACAGTCACGCTACCGTCATAGTTGACCTGGAAGGTGATGTCGGTCACAGCTAGGTAGCCAGTTGGAGCTGCCTCTTCATGGAAGGTGTACTTGCCTGGCTTGAGGTCCAACTCCTTAGACTTGCCAGCCTCTGAAGTCCACTCACTAACTGCAGTGCCCGTAGCTGTTTCGCCTGCATAAATCTTGATTTGAGCACCGGCGATTTCTTCACCGCCTAGATTGACCTTGGAGAAGGTCACCTTACGCGGATTTTCATCATTCTGGTCGGTAATCACCAGCTTGCCGTTCTTATACTCAACCGCATTGCTGTTGGTCTTAAGAACAGTCACACTACCGTCATAGTTGACCTGGAAGGTGATGTCAGTCACTGCCAAGTAGCCTGTCGGCGCTGCTTCCTCATGGAAGGTGTACTTGCCTGGTTTCAGGTCCAACTCCTTAGACTTACCTGCTTCTGAAGTCCACTCGCTAACTGCAGTACCGGTGGCTGTCTCACCAGCATAAATCTTGATTTGGGCACCAGCGATTTCTTCACCGCCAAGGTTAACCTTGGAGAAGGTCACCTTACGGGCCAAATCATCTGTCTTGTCTGTGACTGTCAGCTTAGAGCCGCTGGCTTGGACATTATTGCTCTCTCCCTTGGCGTCTTTCTCACCAAGGTTGGTCACTGCTACTGTTCCGTCCTGCTTGACTTCAAAGACAATATCGGTAACCTTAAGCAGACCATTAGGTGCTGCTTCCTCATGGAAGGTGTACTTGCCTGGTTTGAGGTCTAATTCCTTAGACTTACCAGCTTCTGAAGTCCACTCGCTAACCGCAGTACCGGTGGCTGTCTCGCCGGCATAAATCTTGATTTGAGCACCAGCGATTTCTTGACCGCCAAGGTTGACCTTGGAGAAGGTAATCGGGTGGGTCTGGGTCGCTCTAACATTGACAAAGTCCCTAGTCACTGTCTTATTAGCGCCAAAGTCGCTAGGACTAATCTTGATTTCCTGGTCTGACTTTTGGTAGCCAGTTGGCGCCTTGGTCTCTCTCAAGGTATAGTTATCCTTCAAGAGCTTGTCAACTGTGGCCATCCCATTACTATCCGTGGTAATCTTTCCGACCACTACCTTGGTAGCATCACGAACCACTTCAAACTCTGCTCCCTCTAAGGGTTGGTTGGCGTCGTTGGTCTTGTGCAGGGTAATACTAAAGGTATAACCTTCTGCACTACCACCAGCCACCTGATAGTTAAATGAAGCCTGGGAACCGTCTATCTTGGCACCGTCTACTAATAAGGACGAGTCATTAACAAACTTTTCACCGTCAGCTGGGTTATAGGAGGTTGTAACCGCATAGCTAATCAGGTAACCAGTTGTATTATCAACATTGCCCAAGTCTAGTGAGAATTTTCGGTTGCCGTCAGAATAGGTCGGTACCTTGTCAGATACTTCTTCAACTTCGCTCTTGGCCCAGTCGCCATTGTCCCAAGACCATTTCAATTTATAGACCTTGAGGGTGGCAGGGTCAATAGAAACTCCAGGATTTTCATCACTGATGGCATCGGTGATGGTCGTATTTCCAAGATTCTTCATACTCCGGTTAACGGCGATGTCATAACGGATAGTGGTGCCGTCCTGCCAACCACCCTTTTCAATCTGAGATTCATAGGGCTTGGGCGGGCCGTTATAGTGAACATTTCCCCCATCTACTGTTTTTCCTTCAACCGTAAAGGGAAGAGGGATATCGGCTTCTTCCTTGACCTGCGTATGGTCCACAATGGCATAAAAGAAGAAATTACCAGTAACTCCTGAGTGCTGGGAGGCAAAGTTGGTATAAGTCAGGGTTACCGTTTTGGCATCCCGATTGACAGTCGCCTTAGCCACCACGACTCCACCAGCATTCACATCAAAGGTCGTATCTGACTGGATGGCTAGCTGATTTGGTAACTGGATAGTTGTGGTATCCCCCTCATTGACAGTGTTGTTGGGAAGAGTAAAGGTCGCATTGACCCGAAAATTCTCCCAGATACCAACGCCGCCCAGGGCATTGCCAGAGCTGTCTGTAACATTGATTGAGGTGATGATATCAGCAACTGTCTTGGCCTCAACCTTTTTGGCACTGGACAGGGCTGGTAAAAAAGCTCCTAAAGTTAGGACTAGCAATTGCAACCATGTCGCAAATTTCTTTTTCATTCAAACTTCCTTTCTATTTATATTGTTTCCTTATCGCTAGGCGAAAAGGGGAATGACCGGCCTAGCAAGCATTTCCTCCTTTAGTAAATGTTTGATTCATAAACTAAAATGCGCACACCGATACAAGAATATTCTACCATAAAAAAACAAGAAAAATCTATGTTTTTCCCATTTTTTGAAAAAAACTCCCAATCAAGTAAACTTTGATTGGGAGTTTAGTATTTAATGAAGAAACTTGCCCTCAATTTAGTCTTGGATAGACAGACTAAAATGCTGGTAAGCCAGTATTTAGCACTAGGTTCAAAAGATAGAAAGGCCTCCATCAAAAAGAGAACTTTTGCTGCTTAAAGATTTTCTAGAAAGGCTTTGACGGCCTCCTGGTCGGCAAGTTGGCCCGAACCTTCAATATCTCGGATATGGTGGAGACCGTATTTCTCAACAATCAATGGGCTAGCCCCACAAAAGGTTTTGGCAAATCTTTTCCGATCGCCATTGACCACAAAACCCTTAATCAGATGGGCATGCTTTTTGATAAAGCGCTTGGTGGACCAAGGAATTTTTCCATAACCGGCATTTCGTGTCACTAAAATACAGGGTTGGGTCAACTTTTCCTTGACCGACTGACTGGGGTAGCCCAGACTTTGAGCAAAGGCCTGACCCAGGCCCGTCCTACTATCATAAACAACAATCATAAAGAACCTACTTTCCTAAAAAGAAACTAGCCAACCAGATCACAAGACCTAGCACTCTTGGTCTTATTCTAACATAAAAAGGAAGAAAACTTAAGCCCTCTCTCTTTTGAAAAATAAAACTCTAAGTCAAGAGCCGACAGCACCTTCAACTTAGAGTTTCCTTTATCATCAGTGATTTTCTATCCATTCTTTCACTAGTCTGGCATCCTCGGGATTACCAGCTCCCTCAATATTTCTAATATGGAGCAAGCCATATTTTTCAACAATGAGGGGAGACGCTCCGCAAAAAGTCGCTGCATGCTTGATCCTATCGCCATTTACGACAAAGCCCTTAATCAGATGGGTGTGCTTTTTGATAAAACGCTTGGTGGACCAAGGAATTTTCCCAGCGCCAACATTTCGCGTGATGAGGATACAATCTTGGTCTAATTTTTCCTTAACGGACTGACTTGGGTAGCCCAGACTTTCTGCAAAAGCCTTGCCCAAACCCGTGTGGCTATCATAAACGATAATCATAAGTGACCTACTTTCTTAAAAAGAGCATGGTGAACCAAGCCGCAAAGCCCAGCACAACGACAATGGAAATGAGCCGCAAAATCATATCCATTTCCTGAATTTGGTAAATATACCAAGAAGATGCTAGCGTAGCAAGCGCCAGACTGGCTAGCTTACAAACTCGCTGCCGCCAAAGACAATGGTTAAAAGACCGATAATGATAATGCAAAAGCCCAAAATACTCAAACCACTCATTGTGATACCTCCTTTGTTTTCCATGATATTTCCTCCTTCTGTTTTTGAATGAATATTTTTTATTATTCATTCATTTTTGAACCAAAAAATAAATTCATAGCTGTGAGGAAAGATTTACCGGCAATCTTCCCCCAAACCATTTGTAGCAAGCTATCTTTTTCAAGACTGGGGCTTATCTGCGAAAATTCCCTTGACGAAATACCGAATCAGAGTAGGCATCGCCTCATTGTAGCCAGCAAAATCTGCTTCCGTCATATGGCAGTCCACATAGTAAAGTAATTGGTAGACCTGCATGATTTCTTCAATCAAATCGGGCGCAATTCCTTCTTCTTGTAGCCGCTCGGAAAAAGTCTCAACCAAAAATTGATGAAAATTGTAGTTTTTCTTTACTTCTTCTGATGAAAAATGCTGGTGCAAAACGGGGGAAATCGCTGGATTGCTCCATTCCGTCAGGATTTTGTTCTGCAAGATTAAGCTAAAATTGACCTGAAAAAACTGCTCTATCAGGGCTTCTGGCTCAGCCTGCCAGTCCACCTGCTGGATAATCTTCTCCCGCACCGTCGCATTTTCTTCAATATAAACATCAAGGAAAATGGCTTCCTTGGAAGCGTAGTGCTTGTAGAAAGAGCCCACCGCCATGCCTGCCCGCTTGGTAATGTCCGAGATATTAGTGCTTTTATAGCCTTTCTGGGCAAAAACGTCCCGCGCAGCCTGACGCAGTTTTGCTTTTTTATCCGTCATTCTCCCCCTCCTTTTGTGAATGAATACATTTTTCTATTCATTCACATTGTAACACCTTGGGAGGCTTTTGTCAAACCTTATTTTATGCTATAATTTAAACAGCAATAAATCATGTGCGGGGAGGCTTGTCTTTATTGCTTGTCCTTGATATAAGACTTAGTCTTGTATCTCAGTCTAGAAGAAAGTTTTTTCTTCTCCCATCTAAGCATTTATGGAGGAAAACATGCTTAAGGAAAAACGAAAAAAATTTTTTGTGACTAACATTGTCATTGCTAGTATCTTTCTCTTGATTGGTGGCGGATTTTTCTTCTTCAATCTGACCAACACTTCCCCAGCCAAGCTGGAAAAGGAAGGGGCTGTCTTTAAAGGAGAAAAGACCAAGAATGACCCGACGGAAGTTCTGGTGGATGTTTATTGGATTACTCCAGAGCCTGTAGCCGACATTGATAATAAGACCCAACTCTGGGTGGCCCAATATGACAAGGGATTTTTCGCCCTTCAAGCCAGTCCTGATGACAAGGATATTGCCCGCCTGATTAAAAAAGGCAAGAGCTTAGCCGACAAGCCAGAAAAACTGGTTGGGAAATACTTTGATGCCCACTATAGCAGTAATAAGACCATCAAGGACTATGCTAACTTTATGCAGGGTCTACTCAAGGATCTGAAGGCGGATGAGGAACTTACCCGTAACTTCTCCTACTATAGCTATGTCTCACTATCAGAGTATAAGTCTGGTCAGCTAACCACTACTATCGCTGCCGGAGTCTTCTCTCTGCTTGCTGCCTTCTTTGTCTTCAATGCCTTTTATACTCAAAAGAAGAGCAATAAGGCCTATGAGGAACTCTATCAGAACTATCCTGAACTAAACGGTAGCTTGGAGCAACTGGCCCATGTAGCCAGCTATCAGGACCCTCAACTCAAGATTTATATCTACAAAAACCACCTGATGGTTGATTACAGTAGCTTCCTAATCTTGGATTTACGGGAAGTCAAGCAGCTTTACCACCATCTTTTAAGGGTTAGGGGTAGCCGCAATTCGAGCCTGATTGCTCGTCTGAAAAATGGGAAAACTAAAAATCTGCCCTTTAAGAATATCGGGAAAGCTACAGATGAACAAGTAAATGAGGTCTTTAACTACCTCTACCAACACTTCCCTGATATTTACCTGGGAGTTTAAGAGCAGGCTCAAAGAGTCTGGAAGCAAAAGATTGCTATGATAGAAGTTGCTTGCTAAAACTCCTATCAACTAATCATATAAAAAACCAACAAGTAGGATTCTGAATGGCAGAAGCCCAACTTGTTGGCTTTTTCATTTGACTCTAGACTTTCTTGCTAGTTTCTTTTTTCCTTGCTCGCCGCTTATCCAGGGCCTGATTGATCTTTTGCGTCTTTAGATAACCATCTAGGATAAAGTAAAGACAGGTAAAGAGATAAATCAGGATATACTCCAACCAAAAAATCGGCTTGATTAGCTGGGAGAGCCAGTCATTGTAAATCATGGTGGCTGATAGCAAAATGGCTGTCAAGATACAGTGGAGAATGAGGCTCTGGAGTTTGGAGAGCGCATCTCGTTCAAAAACTAGCTGAGTCACCAGACCAATCAAGGCACTAAAGACGAGTACACTGTAAATATTTTTGGCACTGGGAGGCGATTGTTGAATTTCTAAGGCGATAACTAAGAGATAGATAAAAGCGCCTATTCGTAAACCTTCAATCATTCCTAATATAATTTTTTTCATCATTTTCCTCCTAAATCCCTAGATAGTCCATCAAACCCTTAAGGTACTTACGACTAACATCTGCTTTGATTTGCTTGCTCAGCTTGGCTTTCATATTCCCAGAAAAGCTATCCGACAGGGACTCAAGATGGTCGATATTGATGAGAGCATGCTTAGAGATTTGGATAAAATTGGGACTATTGAGCCGCCGGCTAAAATGGGTCAAACTTTCGGTCGTCTGATAGGTCCCCTCACTGGTATAGACTAAGAGGTTAGTCTTGGTAATATCGGCCAGAATGATATTATCTAGCCGAATCATCAAGATTTTATCATCTGTCTTAATGGGAATCAGCTTGGCCTGGCTTCTCTGAAAACCTTGTAGGTAGGCAAAGACCTCCTGAGCCTCGTCCGTTAATTGCTCCGCTTTGACTAGAACCAAGGGGTCAGCCGATGAATATTGGGGATCTACTTCAAATTTTGTTTGCAAGAGAGACTCCTCCTAGTTTCTTGATTGAACCTTGACCTTTAGGAGACGACTTGTCCGAGCCTGAAGCAGGATCCAAAGACCTAAAAGCAAGGTTAAAACTACTACAACTATATAGTAAGTCTCCTGCCTTGTCAAGAGGCTGTCCCAGTGCAAACGGATACCCATGATTTTTTCAAACTGGTCGGCGGCTTTTTCATTATTGACAAAGGCAGTAGCCATGCCCTCCTTCATCATGACTTGGCGAAACAGCGAGGCGATATAGGTTGACGGGGTCAGCTTCATCAGATATTGAGCAGACTGGGGCAGGCTGCCAATCGGTACATAGGTCCCAACTAGAAAGCCAGAGGCAGCACCAACAATATTGGCAAACCGGCCTAAATTATCCAGCGAGTGAAAACGTCGAACGATTAGCAGATTGAAAAGGCTAGCCAAAGCAGCACTTAAGAGCATCACTAGGCTCAATTCTGGAAGTACACTCAGGGAAAAGTTGATTTGATCGGTCAGGCAAAAGTAGCTGACCATGACCAGAAAGACCAAGACCTGCATGATGAAGCTGATAAAAGTGGCCGTTAGGAGATAGGAAAATTCCAAGCCCCAAGGGCCAAGGTCGGTCAGATAGAGGTCATTAGCAACCTGCTTCTCCCTATCTGCAACCAATTGCCCCAGGGCAGAAAGGCTGGTGGTTAGGCCAGTAATAGTCAAGGTCCCACCGATTAACCAGAAATCCAAGAGGGTATTGGTATTGGGAACCCGGGCCCAATCGGCCTTGATATTGGCCTTGAGAAAAATCAGATATAAGAAAAAGGAAATCAGAGCCCCCAGCAGGGAAGTAAACACCCCACTGCGATTTCTGAAATAAAGCCAGCAGTTTCTTTTCACTAACATCAACATCTAACGTACCTCTCTTCCTGTTAAAGCCATAAAGGCATCGTCCATGGTGCCCGGTCGATATTCAAAATGGCTAATGAGGGACTTGGTCTGGCTCAAAAGCTCTAAGGCCTGCTCGCTAGTTTCAAGAGTTAGGATAAACTCTCCCTCCCTCTTTTCTTCCATAGAAGAGGCGGGCAAACCATAGTCAGCAAGGGCCTGCTCAAAGGCTGGAGCGTCCCAGGTGCTAATCTTGAGTAAGTTTTGCGCATAGTCCTTCTTAATATCGGTCGCAGAGCCCTGGGCGATAATCCGTCCTTGATCAACGATATAGACCTGATCGGCATCATCCGCCTCATCTAAATAGTGGGTCGTTAAGACAACTGTCAGGGCCTGCTTTTCTTGCAAGTGGCGCAAGAGTTGCCAAATGGCTGCCCTGGTCTGAATATCTAAACCAGTCGTCGGCTCATCTAAAAAGAGAATATCGGGACTATTGAGTAGGGCACGCGCAATATCCACCCGCCGCTTTTGACCACCAGATAGACTGCCATAGGTCTGCTGGGCAAAATTTGTCAAACCCAGCTGGTCTATAACCTCTTCTACCCTGTCACTTTCCAATCCCCGATACTGCCGGGCTCGGATTTCCAAATTTTCCCGAACGGTCAAAGCCTGGTCTAAAACACTATTTTGAAAAACCACGCCTAGTTTTATCTTTTCTTGATAGATAATGCGACCACCCGAAGGTTGGATTAGACCGATTAACATCTGAATGGTTGTTGACTTGCCCGCTCCATTGGGTCCCAAAATGGCTGTAAAACTTCCACGATTGATTGACAAGTTTAGCCCATTTACCGCTGGCTTATTGCCATAGAGCTTAGAGACATTTTTCGTTTCCAATAACATAGCATTTCCTTTCTGTCAGTTACAAACTTTTAACAAAGAGAACTTCCCTTTCACAGCTTATCTTAACAGAATACTTGGGGCAAATCTCGCCTTTCCCCACAAGTGGTCAAAATAAGAGTACAAGAGGTCAAATAGCAAGATGAAAGACTAGAAAAACCCCTGCTAAGGTTTGACAGCCTTACTATAAATGGCTACAATATTACTAATAAAGAGGAGGGGCAACTAGTAGCCCCAAAAATTATCAAGAAAGAAACCGGTCAGTCTTTCAAAAAGAACCTAAGAACAATACGGTTTTGACGAGCAGACAGCCAAGATTATTATGAAAAAACGTATTTTTTATATTCTTTTTATCACTCTAATATTGGTGTTGGGAAGTTATCACTATATAAAAATTAGCGAATATCATTCACTTACTAATCCTTTAAAGGAACTATATTATGGCGAAACCAGATACCGAAATTTTCTAGGACTTCCCTTATTTAGCAATTTAATAAGGAGCAACCAGTCCTATCGTGAAGAGCCGACATGGATTAACTATCCGTCATCATTTGAACATGAGGGAGAAGAAAAATCTATTTATATCAATAAATACGATACAATGATTTTCCAATATAAAAAGAAATTAGCAGATAATACTTTTCTTTTTATCACTTACAGTTATAAAAATTCTAAGATTACCGAAAATATTGAGTTGTCTAACGGTGACCTTTCCACTGCTTTTGCTCAGGAACGAATACAAGAAAGTAAAAAAGATAAAGAAAGTGAGTTAACACTCAAAGAAATTTACCAATTCTATAATCTTGATTATCCCAAACAACAAAATATATCGAGTTCTAACAAGGTCCTTGACTACCTCAAAACCTACAATATCGACAAGGCTTGGTTGGAGAAAAAATCGCATGAAATTCTCTATGATGATGTCTTAAAAGTCTGGTTTGAAAAAGGTAGTCAGCGCTATTCTTTCAAAAACCTTGGTGATTTAAAGATTGAACGAGCGGAGATGTTTACAAGTGAATAATTGTTTCCAAAAAAGGCAGGCCAAGTGGCCTGTCTTTTATCTTTATCTGCTGACAATTCTTTGGTAGCTATGGGAGGTCAGGCTGAAAACGCTGATGTAGATGAGGAAAAAGATAAGGGCGATGCCTAGGCTAGTCTGGATGAGTAAGCCAAGATTGGTCACTCCGAGAATTTTAAGAATTAAAGTCAACATCTTAAAAGCAGCTGCCAGATGCAAGAAGGCAAAGCATAAGGGAAGGAAAAAGACGGTCAAGATTTGCTTACCAATGGTTTTTCTAACTTCCTGCTTATCCAGACCGACTTTTTCCAGAATAATAAAGTTCTGCCGGTCCTCATAACCTTCTGAAATTTGCTTATAGTAGATGACCAGTACGGTGGCTACTAGAAAGATAAAGGAGAGAAAAACTCCGATAAAGAGTAGAGTCCCTACTGTTTCCTTGCTGACTTTTTCAACTTCAGACCGCATCGTTAGGATAAGCGATTTATCGTCCTGGCCTTGACCTAAATGGGTCCCTAAGTCTTGATAGAGGTCCTGGAGAAAAGCTTGATTTTGCTTATCTTTCGTCTCCAGTCCTAGATAATGACTTTTGGCTCCCTTTAGTTGCAGACTGGCTGGCTGATTGACGACCAGATACAGGTGCTTGTTAAAACTGATTTTATTGGGATTGCTGAGGTGGCCATGGCTAAAGTCCTGGTTCAATATTTGTTTGACGGTCCAATCTTTCCCGGCTAGCTTTAATTTTTGTCCCTGGCTTAGTTGAAATCCTTCTTGATAAACCAAGACTTCATGGTCCTTCAAGGTCAGCTTATTGCCGGTCATTTTTTCATAATCTTGCCGAGAAATTACTAACAAATCGCCTAGATTTTCTCCTCCCTTCTTACTAGTTGGCTCTTTAAACTGGTTTTTTCCTGTTTGCAAAATCGGCTGGCTCTGACTTAGATAGGACTTGATTTGGATATCCTTGAGGCCATGTTTTTTAGCCAGCTCTGTGACCTTATCCAGGATTTGGGGGTCAACCTCTTCTTTTGCCTGACTCCTTACAAGATTGTAGGCATGAGGATAGAGGGTATCTAAGTAGTCCTTATTTCCAATATAAATATTGATTGAGCCCGTTAGGGTGACCAAGAGCATGGTTGAAAGGAGGGAAATGGTTGCCAAACCAGCTGCGTTTTTGCGCATCCTAGAGATAAGGTTAGAATAGGCGATAAGGTTGCTGGCCTTCTTATAATAGCTTGGACGGCTCTTTAGAAATTTTAAGAAGGAAATGGTCCCAGCATTAAAAAGGAGAAAACTAGCCAGAATAACCAGTAGCACAGCCAAGAAAAAGTTGGGCAGGGCCGATACTGGATGGGTAATCCTAAGGGCGATAAAGTAGGCTGTGCTCAAGAGAATCAAGCCTAGCAGGCTTTGTAGGCCCAAAAAGCGGCCTTCCTTTTCACCGACCCGGCTTTCCCTCAGTAAATTGAGGGAGCTGTAATTGACGATACGCAGGGAATTAAGACCCAAAATCAAGACAAAGGCCAGACCTAGGCTAAAAAGAGGCCAAAGGAGGTTGCTCCATTGGAAGAGGGAGGAGATGGCAAGGGGCATATCAATCAATTTGAGTAAAAAGTGATAGAGAGCAGACTCCATGGAAATCCCCAAAAGGAGGCCCAGACCTAGGATTACTAGGTATAAGAGAATCAACTCCCATAAGGTCATCAAGAGGAGATGCTTCTTTTCCATCCCCAATATTCGGTAAAGTCCCAGCTCTCGCCAGCGATTTTTCATCACAAAGCTATTGCCATAGACCACTAGAATCAAGAGGGCCAGCTGGACAATATAAATCCCCAAACGCAGGGTCGTCCGAGCTGCCGTTCCTCCATAGGAGGCTTCCATATTAGGACCATGGGCTAGGGCCACAAAACTATAAAGGATACTGGTCGCTAAAATCAGAGCCAGGGCAAAGGGATAATAAAGATGGCGGTTTTTGACTAGATTAGAAAGAGCTAGTTTACTGGTTAACTGAAACATGAAAAACACCTCACTACTTCCTAGAAACAAACTGATGGAGTCTCAATAGCAGGGAACCAATCATCAGCCAGAAAGGAACTGGCTGCGAGCTTTAAACTCAATGCTCAAACTGGAGCCAAAAATAATACTGGCTCATCTGATAGAGGAGCTGGCTCTTAGCCACCTGGTCCTTGATTGCTTGGCTTTGTTTTGGCTGGTCTTTTTGTAAAATCAATCTTTTTTTCATGATGTTTTCCTTTCCGAAGTTTAGGTCTGGCTCAAATCTTGACTAGATCCACTTCCCTTTCTTCTAGTTCTATCATATAAAAAAAGAAAGGCGGTTGCCATAACCTAACCTTTCATTTTAAGACTAAAACTTACACTTTTGTAAGACAAGCTTGTAAAGACCTACTAATCCAGAAGGAGTTTTTGCTTGCTCAAGTTCAGACAGACCTTGGTTCCCTGCCCCACCTGTGATTCCAGACTCAAGCCATGCCCTAATTTATCCGCAATTTGCTTGGACAAATAAAGGCCCAAACCTGAGGACTGCTGGGTCAGACGTCCGTTATAGCCGGAAAAACCCCGCTCAAAGATTCGTTTTAAATCGCTAGAGCGAATGCCCAGACCAGTGTCCCTCAAGTAAAGGCAGTCACCCTGACAGTAAATCTCAATCTCTCCCTCCTGGGTATATTTGAGACTGTTGGATAGGACCTGCTCTAAAATTACCAGGAACCACTTCTTATCCGTAATCACCAGCCTATCCAAATCATGTAGATTTAAGCGCAAGCCCTTTTGGATAAAGAAGAGGGCGTATTTCTTCACCACTTCCTTGACCAAGTCGTGAAGATTTTCCTCAGCCAGGACCAAGTCATCATGAAAACTTTCCAGGCGCAGATACTGGAGGACTAAATTGACATAGGATTCAATCTTAAAAATCTCCTGTTCTAACTGCTTCTTACTGTCTGCCTCCTTTAAGTCTTGGACCAGGAGGGAGCTTGCAGCAATAGGGGTCTTAATCTGGTGGGCCCAGAGGGTATAGTAGTCCAGCAAGTCATTCTTGCTCTCTTTTTCTAGGGCCAACTGCTCCCGCTTTTCTGCCTTTAGGTCCTCTATCTTTTCAAATAGCAGAGCTTCTAAGGCTGTTTGGGGCCTACCCGACTCATAGAGTTTTTCCCGACGAAAGTTCTGGTAAGAAAAGGCCAAATCTAGCCAAATCATAAAGACTGAAAAAAAGAGGAAAATCAGCAATAGATAATGAAGCAAGGAGCGGTAATCATCAAATAAGGCAGCCAAGAGGAACAAGAGCAGATCGCAAATCAAAAGTAGGACCAACTGGTAGCGAATCCCGTAGATGTGTTGCTTTAAAAAGAAAATTTTATCTCGCCTATCCATGAGCCAAGCCGTACCCTATTCCTTTTTTGGTATCGATGAAATTTTTGAGGCCAGAGCTCTCCAATTTTTTTCGCAGGCGGGCAACATTGACCGACAAGGTATTGTCATCGATAAAGAAGTCGCTATTCCAGAGTTCGCGCATCAAATCATCACGCGCCACAATGCTCCCTGCATGCTCAAAGAGGACCCGCAAAATCTGAAATTCATTCTTGGTCAAGGAAACTACCTGTCCCTCAACCAGCAGGTCCATCGATTTGAGATTGAGGATGACTCCTTGGTACTCTAAGAGGTTTTGATCCGTCCCAAATTCATAGGAGCGCCGCAGAAGCCCTTGAATCTTGGCCAAGAGGACATTATTATCAAAGGGCTTGGTCACATAGTCATCTGCCCCCATATTGATAGCCATCACAATATCCATGGCCTGGTCGCGCGAGGATAAAAACATAATAGGCAGGGTTGAAATCTTCCGAATTTCCTGGCACCAATGGTAGCCATTAAAGAGAGGAAGGCCAATATCCATCAGGACCAACTGGGGCTCCTCCCGGACAAAATCAGTCAAAACCTGGGTGAAGTCCTCCACCGCAAAGACCTGAAAGCCCCATTGTTCCAATAATTTCTTAATCATTTGCCGAATAATTTGATCATCTTCTACTAAAAAAATCTTATGCATGGTCATACCACCTCTAACTTCTTCCTTCTATTATAACAAATATCCCAAGCTCTAGGGAAAATATGCTATACTAACACTAAGATTACTTATTTGAAGAGGTTCCTATGGAAAATATTTTTACTTATCTAGACCAGGTCGCTCATGACAGTATCTATGATTTGGACTTTACTGCCTTGGATATGCTGGTTTTTGCGGAGCTTAGCTATCTCAACTATGAGCAAATCGTCACTTCTACCCCTCAACTAGAGGAGGCCAAGCGCTTGAGCCAACTAAAAGAAGAAGTCAAGCATGAGCTGTCGGCTATGACGACCAAGGACCGCCTGGCCCTACTTGAACAGGTCGGCCAACTAAAACGCTACAAGAACATCAAGGCCCTGGCCCATGTCAATCAGATTGATGAGGACTTGGAGGTCCAATTTTCAGCCCTAATTTTCCGCCTCAAAAAAGAAAAGTATCTGATTGCCTTTCGTGGGACAGACGACTCGATTATCGGCTGGAAGGAAGATTTTAATATGACCTATATGGATCATGTTCCAGCCCAGATTTTGGCCAAGGAATATGCCCAAAAGATGATGGAAAGTCTAACGGGTCAGTTTGTCTTTGTCGGCCACTCCAAGGGAGGAAACCTAGCGACCTATGCGGCCAGCCAACTCTCTGGTTCATTTCAGGACAGGATTGAGGCCGTTTATAGCTTTGACTCTCCTGGTCTCAATCGTGAATTAGTCCAACAGGCCGGCTATCAGGCTATCTTGCCCAAGCTCAAACCCTATATTCCCCAAGCCTCTATTGTCGGTATGATGTTGGAGTCCACCAAGGAGGCCTTGATTGTCAAAAGTCGAGCCCTGGGTGGCTTCGCCCAGCACAATACCTTCTCCTGGTAAATCCAAAATGGAGACTTCTTTCTCCTTGATTCACTCAAGGCTGACAGTCTCCAGGTCGATAAAACTCTAAAAACTTGGGTGGCCAGCACCTCCGACCAGGAATTAAAAGATTTCTTCGATCTCTTTTTTGGTCTTATCCTGGACGCTGGCATTCAGTCTATTGATGATTTCAGCAAGTTAGAGAATATCAAGAAATTACCGGAGGTCCTCAAAAATGCCCAAGCCCTGTCCGATCAGGAAAAGGACATGCTCTCACGCCTCAGCAAGCTCCTGCTTGATACCCGCTACCAAGCCTGGTGGGAGGACCAAAAACTGCCTAGCCCCAGCAAGATTGCTAGCAATCTCAAGGAAAATCTCTCTAGTCTAGCCAGTAAACTGCCCTTTACTAGCCAGGAAGAGCCAAAAAAAGACGGAGAAACCGAATCCTAGACTAAGCGCTTGGATTAAGGACCAGCCTATCCTTAATCCAAGAACCCTTACTAAAATAAATGGAGAATCGATTTCTTTAAGCGGCTTGCTTTTCAAGAATCCTTGGCCAGAATGAGAGCAATAAAATTGACAGACAAGTTTCCTTCTTGATAAAATGTAATAACAATCATTACAACAAGGAGCAAATATGAAATCATTTAAAGGAATCAGCCTACTTATCCTTAGTCTAGGTCTGACTATTTTTGCCTGGGCCAGCTCTGGCTTAGTCAATTTCATCATCCCAGGCCTAGCCCTTACTACCCTCTCTCTGACCTTTCTGTTAGCCAGTCGCAGCGCCTTGCTGGAGGACTGGTTTCAGGGGATTGAAGAGATGTACTTTTATCATAAGATTTTAGCCGTCTTTTCCCTCATCCTTCTGGCCCTCCATAAGGTAGCCATGAACGGTAGCCTTTGGGGCTCACACTTAGCCGCCCAATTAGGAAATATTGCTATCTATCTCTTCTTTAGTATCGTTATCGTTGCTTATCTGGGCAAGCACATCAAATATGAAGTCTGGCGCTGGGTCCACCGTCTGGTTTATCTAGCCTATATCTTTGGCCTCTTTCATACCTATATGCTGCTAGGAAAAAGTCTGCTTAGTTTCAATCTCTTGAGTATCGTGGTTGCTAGCTATGCTCTAATTGGTCTCTCATCTGGCTTTTACATCATCTTCTTATACCAGACTTTGGCCTTTAAGCATAAAGGCAAGGTCCTAGGACTAAAGAGACTCAACCATGATACCCTAGAAGTGAAAATCCAAGTTGAAAAACCCTTTTCTTACCAGTATGGACAGTTTGCCTTTATCAAAATTTTCCAAGAGGGACTAGAAAGTGCGCCCCACCCCTTCTCTATTTCGGGCGGCCAAGGGAATATCCTCTACTTTACCATAAAAAATTCCGGGGACTTCACCCAGCAGGTCTATGAAAAGCTAGAACTAAATAGCACAGTCAAAATCGACCGAGCTTATGGCCACATGCTTCTAGAGCAAGGCCAGGAAAAGCAAATCTGGATTGCGGGCGGAATCGGAATTACCCCTTTTATCTCCTATCTTCGTGAAAACCCTAGGCTCAATCGCCCTATCAGCTTCTACTATGCCTACTCTGGAGCTGAAAATGCTGTTTATCTTGATTTTCTCCAGGACTATGCCCAAAAGAATCCCCTTTTGGATCTCCACCTAGTGGATAGCAAGATCAGCGGTTATCTGGACTTTAGCGACTATCCCTTGGATAGTCAAACCAGCGTCTTTATGTGTGGTCCGCTTGCCATGATGAACAAGCTAGCCCAGACCTTCAAGAAAATCAATCCTAAGGCGCAACTGATTTACGAAGGCTTCAAATTTAAATAAGAATTAGGCCAAAGCAGCTTTGTCCAGCTCCTAACTAAGCAAGGACTGATAAAGCCTTTCCAGCCCTAACCAACCCTTCAATTACCTCATTTAAAAGTAAGTAAAAATTTAATCAAGGAAAAACTCCCCTCTTTTCTGAATGTCTCTACATTCGATAGAAGGGGAGTTTTCTTCTTTATTCAGCTTCAAATAGACTAGGTTTGGACCTCTTATTGATCGCTTTCAGCCTCTTTTGAATCAGCTTTTAAATCTTCCTGCGCTTGGAAATTAGACTCTTGAGCAGCTTCTACTACTGGCTCTGGCTGAGTAGGACTTTCTGGCTCTGCAGTAGGTGCTGCCACCGGAGCTTGACCTGGAGTCCGGTCAACCAATCCTTGTGACTGAGTCCCTTGACCTGCTTGTGAATCAAAGGAAGTCGCTTCTGGAGTCTGGGGCTCAAATGAATTGACTGGGCCGGCAAATGAGTCTGGTTGGCTCGGATTTTGTGGGTAGCCTTGGCCCGGGAATTGATTAGGTTGGCTCGGATTTTGTGGGTAACCTTGACCGGCAAATTGGTTAGGTTGAATTGGGTTTTGCGGCTGACCTTGACCGGTGAATGGGTTAGGTTGACCCGGATTTGGCACTTGACCTTGACCGGCAAATGGATTAGCTTGGCCAGGGTTTTGCGGCTGACCTTGACCGGTGAATTGATTTGGTTGGCCCGGATTTTGTGGGTAACCTTGATCGGCAAATGGATTAGGCTGGCCAGGGTTTTGCGGCTGACCTTGACCGGCAAATTGGTTAGCTTGACCTGGATTTTGTGGCTGACCTTGACCGGCAAATGGATTTGGTTGACCTGGATTTTGCGGGTAACCTTGGCCTGGAAATTGATTAGCTTGACCTGGATTTTGTGGGTAACCTTGACCGGTGAATGGATTAGGTTGGCCAGGGTTTTGCGGGTAACCTTGATCGGCAAATTGGTTAGCTTGACCTGGATTTTGTGGCTGACCTTGACCGGTGAATGGATTTGGTTGACTCGGATTTTGAGGATAGCCTTGAGCATTAAATGGACCAGTTTGGGCCTGTGCTTGAGGGTCCTTACTTGGCATACTACAAAGAACAAGGATAGCAACAAAGCCCAGAAAGGCCAAGCCTTCAAGTAGGGCAACATCAGATAGGGTTGCTAAAAGAGCTGGGCCAGCCCAAACAAAGATAAAGGCCCAGTGGAAATTAGCATCACGCAAGCGGCGAACAAATAAGGCCAGCTGAGGAATCAAGGCTGCAAGATAATAGACAATGACTAAAATAGCTACGGGAGCAAAGGTCATAATTTCAGAGAAATCTGATAGCTCAATTATGCCATCATCAAGGAAATCCCCAAGGACAGAGCCAAAGCTAGCTATGAGGGTGAAGAAAGCAATTAAAATTAGTGGCAACATTACAATGGTATGCCAGAGCATGGTCCACCAAAAATCTGAGCGGGTAGAGCGCCCCTTAAAGTCAATATAACGAATCCAAAATTGTTTATAAGCGTTTAGCATGTGCCTCTCCTTTATTTTTTATACCTAACATGATACCATTTTTTAGGCTAGGAAACAAGCTGACCTTATCTGACCGTCTCTAGTTGCCAGCTCTGCCAGCCCCTAAATCGGATGGCTCCCTCCTGATCCGTCCGATGGATGATACTGCCTATCTTATTCAAACGTTCCAAGGTCTCTTGATGGGGATGGTGGTAGCGATTATTCTTACCAGCCGAAATCAAAGAAATTTTGGGTGCTATCTGGGCCAGAAATTCTGGACTGGAACTTCCCTTACTACCATGATGGCCCAACTTTAAAACATCTGCCTGGAGCTGGGGGAAACTTTTAAGGAGATTTTGCTCCCCCTCCCTTTCTAAATCACCTGTAAAGAGAAAGCTAGTCCCATAAAATTCTCCGTAAAGGACAATCGAATCATTATTGCCCCCATCTCCAGAACCGCTAGGATAAAGGACCTCTAGATGCTGGTCAAAAATCGGAAATCTATCTCCCACTGCTACTAGGTGGATAGAACTTTTCAACTGGGCTAAATCCTTAAGAAAGTCCTGTCTCTGCAGGCTCCCTTCCGTTATATAGACATCCCTGATTGGCAATTCCCTGGCCACTTCTAACAGATCTCCCACATGATCCTGGTCTGCATGGGTCAAAAAGAGCTGGTCCAGGTGGTCCACGCCTCGACTTTTAAGATAGGGCAACAAGGTCTTACTGGCATTGCTAGAGGTCTTTCTCTTTTGCCAAGCCTTCTGACCATTAAAGTCCAGCCGACCGCCAACATCAATCAAGATGGTTTGCCCCCGCCAATCCCGCAGAAAAATACTGTCTCCTTGACCAATATCTACAAGGGTTATCTCATTTTCCAGGGGAAACTTGCTCCCCATAAATAAAAGTAGGACTGCTGGACCAAGGAGCAAGCGGGAGGTTTTATGCCTTCTAAAATCATAGAGTAGGGCCAAAGTCAGCAAGAGTAAAAGCAAAAGCCAGAGGGGAGGTTTGCCCAAGATTAAGGGTCTGGGAAAGGCCTGGGCAAACCACTGGACTAGCTTTTCCAAACCCACAAAAAGATAATTCAAATCCTTCCATATAAAGAGAGGAGATAGTAAAAAGGCTAGACTTAAGAGCGGTAAAAGGGCCCAGTCAAAGACTAGGGAAAAGAGCAGGGTTAGCAGGACCGACCAGACTTGAAATTCTGAAAAGAAAAAGATTAAAAGGGGCAAGATTCCTAGCGAGAGGACCAGACTTTCTCGAAAAATTCTTGAAGAGCTAGGCAGGTCCTCTAGGCCTAGCATGGCTATGATGAAGGCATAGGCACAGGATAAGAGACCGCCGACAGTTAGTAAGAAAGAAGGACTTATCAAGGACAAAATCATCAAGGTTAAGGCAAAACCATCCAGACTAGCTAGGCCTTTTTGAGCCAGGAACTTTTGCACCAGACTCCGTAAGACCGATACTGAAAAGCCTGTCAAACCGGCGTAAATAAAAGAAAAGAGCAGTTGGAGAATGTCGACTATTTCCCGCCTGAGTCCCAGACGCAAGAGACATTTCCGAAAACCGGTCACAAAAAAGCCCACCTGCATACCTGACAGGGCAAAGAGATGAAGAATCCCTAGACTAGAATAAAGTTGGGTCATCTCCTGAAAGTCCTGATCCAAATCACCAAATAAGAGACCAGTCATATAGTGGCTCATGGGACCGGGAAACTTTTCCTTGATGTAAACCAGGGCCCGCCTTCTCCAAACGGATAAAAAATCAAAAGGACTTTGGGCTGAGAGGGGCTTTTGAGACCTCAACTCCCTTATCTTAAAAATCCGGTCAATTCCCTGACTCTTCAAATAGGCTCGGTAATTAAAGCCCGAAAAGTTACGCTCCTCCTCGGCCAGACTTAGGTCTCCCCTTACTTCCAATAAGGTCAAATCGCTCAAATGCTGGAAAAATTCTTGTTCAGTTGCTGACTTGAGCTGATAGTAAACCTGGTAGGTCCTTCCTTCTTGCCTAGCCCGAAAGGAAAGAGAAGAACCATTCACCTGAATAGTATCTGGTAAGAGGACAAGCTGGCTCAGACTTTTAGGAGCTGTCAAAAATTCCTGATCCCGACTGAAACGCTGCCAAGCAAAAAAGAGGAAAAAAGGCGCCAAGAGGCATAGACTAAGAAGACCGGTCTTTAGGGGATAAAAGAAAAAGAGTCGATAGAGTCCAAAACAGAGAACAGCTAGACTGAGGAGGTTGCTGACATAGATAGCAAAATAAGCAAGCAAGAGCAAAAAAGCCAGATAAATCGGCGGGAGGGGTAATTTTTTAATCCACTGTGACATAATCACGCAATTTCTCCAAGGTCTTATCCCCAATGCCTGAAACCTCTTTTAATTCCTCCACACTGTCAAACTTTCCCTTGGACTCCCGATAGGCGATAATATCCTGGGCTTTTTTCTGCCCGATTCCTGATATGGTCTGCAATTCCTCCTGGCTGGCAGTATTGAGATTCACCTTGGCCTGCCCCTGGGCTGAGCTAGCTGGGTTGGCACTATTGGAGGCTAGAGTCGCCCCTTCTTCTCCCTGCCGCGCGACATAGATAAGGTCTTCGTCCTTTAACTTCTGGGCTAAATTAACCGAGCGTGAATCGGCATCATCGGTCAAACCACCAGCCTTTTCCAAGGCATCGTGCAGGCGACTTTGACTGGCTAGCTGATAAACTCCCGGTCTTTTAACAGCCCCTTTGACATCAACGGTAATGGTAGCCGACTCTGAACTGGTCTGGCTGGCTTCCTTTTTGCTTTCTTGAGGTAAAGAAGAGGAAGACTTGCTAGTTCTTTCCTCTAACAATTCTTGCAGATTAGAGGTCTGACTGGGCTGACTCTGGCTCCAAAAAAGATAGAGGCCCAGAAAGAATAGCCCCGCAAAAAGCAAGGGGAGCCGGTAGTTTTTTAACTTTTTGATCATTTCTTCTAGCATGATTTCTCCTTTATCTAACTATTCGTAAAAGAGACGGAAAATAAAGAAAAAAAGCCCAAAAATATGACTTAAAACTGATAACTACTGGACCTTATGGCTGGACCCTTGCTAAGTTTCTTCTTTTTTGGTCTAGACCAGCTCTGGCAGCCTTCGGACTCCCTTATACAAAAAAAGAATGGTTGGGTCGTCCTTCTGTCAGAAAGACTTCCCGCCCATTTCTTGCTGGCTTATTTCCGGTGCTTGTCTGGATCCCAGACAAAGCTAGCCAAAAAGCTAAAAATAAAGGTTAAGAGACCCAGGATAATTGCTGGAATAAAGGCCAGGGCCCGCAAAATACGCCAAAAAATATTGCTCTTTTGTCCCTTTTGATAGGGAAGGAGCTCCGCATCCAGGCGGTCAAATTCAGCCTGAATCCGCCTAGCCACTTCCTCTACACCCTGATCGTTCATACGCTTGATGTCTGAAATATCAATGGGGTTGCCAAAGTTCATATCGACTCGCTCCCCTGCGGCCAAGCCCTTTAAAGACATGGGACCGGCATAAACAGCTGGCATAATCCTGACCTTAGCCATCTTAGCAATGACTGCAACCCCGCCCTTGACATCGGTCGAATGCCGGCTACCACTCGGAAACATAATCAAGGACCGCTGGCTGGTTTTTAGCATTTTGACTGGATATTTGATGGCTGAGGCATCTGGGTGCTCCCGGTCAATAGGAAAGGCTCCACACATACGAATCCACCAACCAAAGACCCGATTCTTAAACAATTCCTTTTTGGCCATAAAAATAAACTGCTTGGGTTTGGTTGCAAAGGCCATATAAACCGGATCCCACCAGGTTCGGTGAGGGGCTACCAGGATATAATTTTCCTCCTTAGCCGGTATCTTTTCCTTGTTATGGTAGTGGGCATTGCCATTGAGGGCCCACAAGATAAAGACGACCAAGCCCCGCAGATAGGTATAAAACATAAAAGTCTCCTTTAGATTTAAACAAAAATCAGATAAGCCAGGACCTAACCTAGTAAACAGGTTACCCAAATAAAGACTCATCTTTCTGCCTTCCATTATACCCTATCCCTTCTGAGTCTGCAATCTTTTTCAGCTTCTTGCCAGTCAAAAGACGACTTCCATTAGATATTTTGGCTAAAAAATGATATGATAACGACATGGAAAGAAAGAAACAATTAACCGGCCTGACCCAGACCCAGGTCGCTGAAAAAGTGGCCCAAGGCCAAACCAACCATTTCACTGCTAAGACTAGCTCTAGTAATTGGGAAATTGTCAAAAGAAATGTCTTTACCCTCTTTAATGCCCTCAACTTCCTGATTGCCTTAGCTTTGGCTGCTGTCCAGGCCTGGAGCAATATGGTCTTTTTTGCTGTGATTTCCTTTAATGCCATCACTGGAATCATCACCGAGCTTCGTGCCAAGCGCATGATTGACAAGCTCAATCTGATGACCAAAGAAAAAGTGACCGTTATCCGCGAGGGCCAAAAAGAAATGATTGATCCAGAGGATATTGTCCTGGGAGATTTGGTCCAGCTAACCGCCGGGGAGCAAATTCCTAGCGATGCCCTGGTCTTGGAGGGCTTTGCCGAGGCTAATGAAGCCATGCTAACGGGGGAGAGCGACTTGGTCCTTAAGGAAGAAGGGGACGCCCTCCTATCAGGAAGCTTTTTGGCTAGCGGGCAGGTTCTAGCCCAGGTGACCCATGTCGCAGCTGACAATTACGCAGCCAAGCTTATGTTAGAGGCCAAGACACTCAAGGGAATCAATTCTCGCATTTTAGAGTCCTTGAATAAGATTGCCGGCTTTACCGGAAAAATCATTATCCCTTGTGGTCTGGCCCTCTTCTTTGAGGCCCTCCTCATCAAACAGCTCCCAATCAAGGCTTCTGTCGTCACCTCATCGACTGCCCTTTTGGGCATGCTGCCCAAGGGAATTGCTCTCTTGACCATTACCTCACTCTTGACTGCTGTTATCAAACTGGGAATGCGTAAGGTCCTGGTCCAAGAGATGTACTCCGTTGAAACCCTAGCCCATGTAGACACCCTCTGCTTAGATAAGACAGGAACCATCACCGAGGGCAAGATGACAGTTGAGCAGGTCTATCCCTTGACGAGCGACTATACTCCAGAAGAAATCGCTCATATCCTGGCCAATTACATGGGGGCTAGTGAGGATAGCAATCCAACTGCCCAAGCCATTCGGAAAAAATTCCCAGCCCCTCAAAATCAGCTTGAAACAGCTAATATCATTCCCTTTTCTAGCGATCGGAAATGGGGCGCCATGGAAATGGCCGGTTTAGGAACCATCTTTTTAGGAGCACCAGAAATCCTCTCCAAGGAAGCAATTGCCGAGCTAGACCAGGCTCAGGAGCGAGGCTCCCGAACCCTGGCCCTGGCCCAAAGTCCAGCCAAGCTGGATCACCAGCACATGACCCTACCAGGAGAAATTCACCTACTGGCCCTCCTAGAAATCACCGACCCTATTCGTCAAGGGGCAGCCGCTACCCTGGAATACCTCCGTTCTCAAGATGTTGACTTAAAGATTATCTCTGGGGACAATCCCATTACCGTATCAAACATTGCAGCCAAGGCTGGCTTTAAGGACTATGCCAGCTATGTGGACTGCTCTGGTCTAGCTGACTCAGAGCTAGAAAGACTAACCCTGGAAACAGCCATCTTTGGTCGAGTATCCCCCCATCAAAAGAAATTGATTATCCAAACCTTGAAAAAGGCCGGCCATACAACTGCTATGACCGGAGACGGGGTCAACGATATTCTAGCCCTGCGGGAAGCCGACTGCTCCATTGTCATGGCCGAAGGAGATCCTGCAACCCGGCAAATTGCTAATCTAGTCCTCTTAAATTCTGACTTTAATGATGTCCCAGAAATCCTCTTTGAAGGTCGGCGCGTGGTCAACAACATTGCCCGTATCGCTCCTATCTTTCTCATCAAGACAGTTTACTCCTTCATCCTGACCCTTATCTGTATCGCTAGTATAGTCCTAGGCCGTTCAGAATGGCTCCTGGTCTTTCCCTTTATCCCTATCCAAATCACCATTATTGACCAGTTCGTTGAGGGCTTCCCTCCCTTTGTTTTGACCTTTGAGCGCAACATCAAGCCGGTTGAGCCCCGCTTTCTTAAGAAGGCTATATTCAAGGCCCTACCTAGTGGAATCATGGTGGTCTTTGCGGCCCTCTTCGCCCGTATCTGGGGCTCTTATCATGGCTGGAGCGACCTAGATATTGCCACCCTTTCTTATTACTTACTAGGTTCTATCGGCTTCCTCTCTGTCCTCCGGGCCTGCCTCCCCCTTAATTTCTGGCGCTTCTTACTCATCCTCTGGTCTATCCTGGGCTTTGGCGCTACTGCCTTCTTCCTACAAAAACTATTAGAGATTTCTAGCCTCAATAGCCAGACCCTGCCAGTCTTTCTTATCCTGATTACTCTTTTCACCCTAGCCTTTGGTCTTATCAGCCACTGGCAGGCAAAAAGAGAAGAGACAGCAAGAAACTCTAGTCAAAAAGAAGCCTAAAAGGAGCAAATGCCCCCTATTTCACAAGGAGAAAGCCGCTTCTCAAACTAGATTTATTTGAAAAGTGGGAAAATAAGTCCCAGATAAAGCAAAAGGCACGAAATTCTACGTATAGAAACGTTGATTTTCTGCCTTTTCTTATGCCCTCAAACTAGGAAAAGAGTCTAAATCTGACTTTTTTCCAGCCTTTTTATAAAAACTGCGGGCAGCCTTGGCGATAGCTAGAAAAACATGCTATAATAAGAGCATGGAGCAAGTCAAATTACAAGCAGGCGAACGGTTGGACCAACTAGCCTCAAGTCAACTCAAAATCATTCAGAATCGAGAAGTCTTTAGCTATTCCGTCGATAGCCTTCTTTTGGCGCGCTTTCCCAAACTTCCCCAAAAGGGACTGATTGTCGACCTCTGTGCGGGCAATGGGGCAGTAGGCCTCTTTGCCTCTACTAGAACGACTGCACAGATTATTGGAGTAGAACTCCAGGAGCGGCTAGCTGACATGGCCCAACGCTCCATTATCTTAAATGGCCTGGATAAGCAGATTAGAATGATTCAGGACGACCTCAAAAACCTGCCCCAGTATCTGCCTGGAAGTAGGGTAGATGTCATGCTTTGCAATCCTCCTTACTTTAAGGTCAGCGAAAGCTCTAATAAAAATCAAAGTCCCTATTATCTCTTGGCCCGCCATGAGATTGCCACTAATCTGGGCCAAATCTGCCGGACAGCCCAGCAGACGCTAAAGTCTAATGGCCGGCTCGTTATGGTCCACCGTCCAGATAGATTTTTGGATATCCTAGAAACCATGAAAAGCTACAAGCTCGCTCCCAAACGCCTCCAATTTGTCTACCCCAAGCTGGGCAAGGAGGCCAACATGCTTTTGATTGAGGCGATTAAGGACGGCTCTGCCGACGGCTTCAAGGTCCTACCCCCGCTCTTTATCCATGAAGCAGACGGAAGCTATAGCCCAGAAATTCATCAACTCTACTATGGAAAATAAGGCCTATATGTATGTCCTGGAATGCCGGGACGGAAGCCTTTATACAGGCTACACCACCGATTTAGACAAACGCCTAGCCACCCACAACTCCGGCAAAGGAGCTAAATACACCCGGGCTAGATTGCCAGTCAAGCTCATCTACCAGGAGGGCTATCCGACCAAGGAAGCCGCCATGTCCGCCGAGGCCCTCTTTAAGAAAAAAAAGCGGTCAGAAAAATTAGCTTTTCTCAAGGAAAGGAAAAATCATGGATAGAATCAACTTCACAGGGTCTTTTCATAGTATCGATATTGCCCCAAGCAGTCAACTAGAGATTGGAGAGGGTGTGACTTTTAAATCCTTTACTAGTCTTGAAGTGGCTGGTGGGGCCTCGCTAAACCTGGGCAAGCGGGTCTTTTTTAATGACCACTGCACCCTGCGCTGTATGCATAAGATAGAAATCGGCAAGGATACCATGTTTGGTGATGGTGTCCGCCTCTTTGACCATAATCATCGCTATTCTAACTACCATATCGAAAAGATTGCCCATAATACTGCTCCCATTAGCATCGGGAAAGACTGTTGGATTGGAGCCAATAGTGTCATCTTAGCGGGAGTGACTATCGGGGATAATGTCGTGATTGGGGCTAACTCCCTTATCTATCGGGATATTCCTAGTAACTCTATTGTCATGAGCCGGGAGGACCTGATCATCAAGGAACGACCTCAAGCCACATACCACGCCTTCACCCTGACGGCCTCTGATACTCTGGAACATTTGGCCTATCTGGCCCAAGAACTTCCCAATCTAGAATTTCACATTGCAGCCAAGACCAGTATCTCTCCCTATTTGGAAAGCTTTGAGCGCTTTCCAAATATCACCCTCCATACCAATATCCACCAGGAAGACATTATTGAAGACCTACTGGACCAGGCTGATATCTACCTGGACATCAATCACTGGGGTGAGGTCGATCAAATCGTCGAGCGGGCCCTGGCTGCCCGTAAGCCTGTTTTCACCTTTGAGGGACTAGCCCATCAAAGCAGTTCAGAACAGGAAGTCTTTCCCCAGAGTCAGCCTGAGAAAATGCTGGCAGCCATCAAGCGCCATCTGAATAAGCTTTAATTTTTTAGCATCAGCTGGCTGCTTTTTTATTTTTTTCTATGGCCGACTTGTTTGTTTTGTCCTTATTTTATTATATAACAACAGTCAAATTTTATCCCTAATTAAGTCTTTCTTTTTTATAGGAAAATGTTTGATTTTATATTTATTTTGTTGCTTTTATATCTAACTGTCTCTTGCCATGTATATTTTTGCTCAAAGATTATCAATTTCTGACTGGCCCAGCTAGCTGAATCCCAAGGACAAAGCCAGCCCTTCTTTCTCAAAAGAAAGAGCCAGAAATCCGCAAGGCTAAGGGCTTAGGCTTAAAGCATGAAAAAGCAAGCAATCCAGACGATTGCTTGCTTTTTCTTCTATAGAATCTTAGTGTATTGGCTATACTTGTCTTTCAAGTCTGGTGAGATTTTATCATCGGTCACTACAGCGTCTAACTCATTTAGCTGATAGAAGCTGTAAAATGAATAGTTGTCAAATTTACTGCTATCAGCCAGGATATATTTCTCGATAGCATTATTAAGAATAATGGCATTGCCATTGCCCTCTTCCTCATTAGAGGTTGTGATGTTCAAATCATTGATACCATTAGCTCCGATAAAGGCCTTGGAAACCTTAATTTCCTTGAGAAGACGGTTGGCAAACTGGCCAACAAAGGTTTGGCTCTTGCTATGGTAACGCCCCCCTACCAAAATCAAGTCGATATTTTGATTGTCCTTAAAGCGCTCAAAAATCGGTAGGGAATTGGTGACGATACTAATACTCTTCCCGTCCAGGTAGTCGGCCAGCAATTCGGTCGTTGTACCTGAACTTATAAAGACGGTGTCACCTGTGGCAATCAGCCTGGCTGCCTTTTTTGCAATGGCTCTTTTTTCATCAATATTGAGCATGGTTTTCTCAATATGACCTGCTTCACCCAGGCTATCTTTGACTTTCTTATGGGCTCCCCCATGGACGCGAATCAGAAGACCTTGTTTCTCTAAATCAATCAAATCTCTACGAATGGTCATATCTGTAACGTCTAGCATGTCCTTAAGCTTTTTTACAGATACCACACCATTATGTTCTAGCTCTTGTAATATGATTCTATGTCTTCCTTCTTTCATTGTTTCTCCTTTACGAATATTATTTAACCCCCCTTTTAAATCTATTATACTACACTTTGAAAATTTTTAAAGTAAAAAATTAGACTAATTTCTGAATTTTGTAAACAAATGTTTGGATTTGTAATATTTCTGATTTATTACTAAAGGTTTTCTAAGTTTTATGGCCTAAAAAAGGCTCCTTGCTCCAAAACAGGGACTAGAAAGAGGCCGAAATCACTTTCGGTCTCTGACTTTCTTATTTATCGCCCTTGTTTCGAATGACAAAGCCGGTCTTTTTCTCACTAGAGGTGGTCAGGGGCTTTTTATGCTCCTTGCGGTAGCGTCTATCCTTATCAAAACGCTCATTTTTAGAACGGCGCTTGAAGCCGCCAGCCTGGTCTCCTCTATTGCGATTATGGGAACTGCGGCTCCTACTGCTGCGGCCACCCTTTTGGCGATCGCCCTTGCCCACATACTTGAAGGGCAGAGGTTTTTCACGCGCAATCTCCACCTCAGGTAGAGAGTCTGGATCCTGCACCGTCAGACTTAAAATATAGAGGGCCAGCTCTTCTGGACTAAACTCAGCTGCCAGTTTTCGGGCATCCTTGCTGAACTTGTCAAAGTTCTTACGAACTTCTTCATTAGCAAAGTCACCTTCAATCTTTTTCAGAGCAACCTTTTTCTTGGCATGGAAGGCCTCTTCAGCAGTTGCCGGCTTCAAGCCCTTCATTCTCTTCTTGGTCAAGTCCTCGATAATCTTCAGGTAGCCCATCTCATTAGGTGAGACAAAGGTGATTGACTGACCTGATTTACCAGCTCGACCAGTCCGGCCAATCCGATGGACATAGCTTTCTGGATCCTGAGGAATATCGTAGTTGTAGACATGGGTCACACCTGAAATATCCAGACCCCGAGCCGCCACATCTGTCGCCACTAGGACATTTAGATTCCCATTTTTAAAGTCTCTAAGGACCCGTAGGCGCTTGCCTTGATCCAAGTCTCCATGGATTCCCTCTGCTTTGAAACCACGAATTTTTAGACCCCGAGTCAATTCGTCCACCCGCCGCTTGGTCCGACCAAAGACAATGGCCAAGTCGGGCTGGTCCACATCCATGAGCCGAGTCATGGTATCAAATTTTTCCTGCTCCTTGATTCGGATATAGTACTGGTCTACTAGTTCGGTAGTCAGCTCCTTAGCCGCAATCTTGACATGTTCAGGCTCTTTCATAAACTGCAGACCAATTCTCTTGATAGCATCAGGCATGGTTGCTGAAAAGAGAAGGGTCTGGCGCTCTTCAGGGACCCGGGCAATGATAGCCTCAATATCCTCCAAAAAGCCCATGTTGAGCATTTCGTCAGCCTCGTCTAAGATTAGAGTTTCTACCTCTTGCAGTTTCAGGGCCTTACGCTTGATTAGATCCAACAAACGACCAGGCGTTCCAACTACGATGTGGGCACCGGACTTTAGGGCCTTGATTTGCTTTTCAATGCTAGAACCACCATAGACCGAGCGGACCTTTACTCCCTTGCTCCGGCCGAAACGAAAGAGCTCTTCCTGGCTTTGGACAGCCAACTCCCGCGTTGGGGCAACCACTAGGGCCTGAACTACTGGGCGACTGGTGTCGATTTTTTCCAGGGTTGGAAAGCCAAAGGCTGCTGTTTTACCAGTTCCCGTTTGGGCTTGACCAATCACATCCTGGCCAGCCATGGCCAAAGGAATGGTTTTTTCCTGGATAGGACTGGCTTCCACAAAGCCTGCTTTGTCAATTTCTGCCAACAATTCGGCAGATAAATTTAATTCATTAAATTTCATTTTTCTTCCTTCTAAAAAGGTGGTGCGAAGCCACCTTATAGGGCATGATTCTATATTTTCTCCTGAGACTAAGAAACCTAGCTATCTTTTCCTAAAGAGGCTAGGCCAGTCTCAAACGAAAGAAAATCATGCAGTAATTGCAACTTATCTAGTATATCACGTTCTTGCCTAAAAAGATACTATTGATAACCGCTTTTCTGAGTTAAACGTTTTCTAGTCCGCTAGCCTAAGCTCAAACTGACCCTGTCTTTCCGTCAAAATCAGTAGCTGACCATTTTTGATACTGGCTAGCTCCTGCTCTCTTGCAAACAGCATCCAGAGTTGCTCCATAACCACTCCATGGGCTACCAGGAGGGCCCGGTTGCCAGAGTGTTGGTCCAGATAGGTTAAAATCTGCTCTAGACCTTGAAGGAGGCGCTGATTGAAGCTCTCCTCACTTTCAGCATAGCCCGAACTATCTAGCCTGGGGATGGTCCTTGTGATCAACTGACGAAAATCCTTGCGGCTAAGCGAGGCTTCTTCTAGGCTCTGGTAGCCATGGGCTAGTAGGACTTTTTCAATCACTTCTGGGTTGCTCTGGCCTTCAAACTCACCAAAGCCAAACTCCCGCCACTCCTGCATGGGCTGGACTTGCTGGAGTGGCAAGGCTGCTGTCTCTAGGATTTCTTGGGCAGTGGCCAAGGCCCGTCCCCGATCACTAGAAAAAACAGCCGTAAAATAAATCTTGCGCTCTTTTAAATAGCGTCCCAGCTCCCGGGCCTGCTGACGACCTTTTTCTGTCAAAGGAGAGTCTATCCACCCCTGCACACGATTGAGGGCATTTAAAAGGGTCTCACCATGACGAACGATATAGATTTCCTTCACTTCTTCCTCCTTTATCTTATAAAACGAGGCCAAGCCTAAATATCTGCTAGAGCCAGCTTGAAGCAACTAGACTAAGCCTTCTTTCCCCTATTGTAGCACTTTCCCCATCTTTTTCCTAACAAAAAGAGGCTCCTGCCACCAAGAAATGATTGAGGGCTTAGCCCGTCACTTCTTCTGGCAAGAAACCTAACGTCTATTGGCATACCACTTCAAAATCTGAGCTAAAATCACCCAGAGGACAAGGCTAGCAAGAAGGATATAAATCCAAGCATACTTATCCTCAGTCAAAGGCAGGGGAACATTCATACCAAAGAAGCCTGTAATCACCGCAATGACAGCCAAAAGGATAGAGACAATGGTCAGCATGGTCAGATTGTCATTTAGATTATTATTGAGGACATTATTATAGGAATTAGATAATTGCTGGAGGACTTGGGAAATCAAGTCGGTCATGGCAACGAGCTGCTTGGCCTCAATCATGGCATCTTCAAACTGCTCGGTCTCTACACTATCAAAACTCCGATAAATGGCATGACTCTTGATGTGGTCTAAAAGCATTTTATTCTGCCGGGCTGCCGCTTCTAGATAAACCATACTGGTCTCTAGGTCAGATAGGGCCAAGAGATTTCTCTTGGTCGTTGTCTTGCGCAAGAGACTACTGATTTCATCCTTGGTCTTGTCCATCTTCTCAATCAGGGGATAGTAGGAATTGCTAATCAACTCCAGACTGGCAAAGAGAAACTTGTAGACTGAAACTGGACCCTGATGTTGGTCCAGATAGGCCTCCATCATCTCCAAAACATAGGCATTATCCTGGTTAGAAATGGTAATCAGGCGCTCCTTTTGTACCAGAAAGGTCATGGGAATCGTTTCATAATAATCCTTATCTGGCTGCAAATCCAAGACATTATAGATAAATAGGACCGTCCCTGTCTGCCGATTATAGTCCATATGGGCCCGTTCATTTTTATCCAGGGCATAGGCAATCATTTCCCGGTCAATATCATATTGCTCATCGGCCCAGTCTGCCTGATCTAGCATACTAGAATCTAGGTTAATCCAAGACCGATTATCTGCTAACTTTTTTTCCAAAATCATTTTTTTCCTCTCTAAAAGGGAACTCGAAATTCCTAACCGAAGCAGACCAAGAGCGTCCTTCTTCCGCTAGAAGCTTTCAACTTCCCTCATTTACTCTTATTTATCGCAAGACTGCCGCTGCTAAGGCCTGCTGAATAGCAATAACACTGCCATCACTCTTAAACTGGAGGGTCTCCGCCGGTTCTAAAGCAGAGGAAATCCAGATTTTCAGCTCAGCATCCAAATCAAAATGACCCGCAGTTTCTACTGAAAAGCGAGAAATGGACCGATAAGGAAAGGACTTATACTCCGTTTTCTTGCCAGTCATACCTTGCTTATCAACCAAGATGAGGCGATATTCTGTAAAGACAATCAAATCGCGAATCAGGCTGAAAGCCAGCGTTACCTGCTCATTGGGAATGAGGACATCCGCCAATTCCCGTTCTACTTTTTCGACATCCTTCTGGGAAGCATTACCCATTAAACCACTAAAAAGTCCCATTGATTTCTACCTCTTTCTTTCTAAATAAATGATTAGATGACTATTTTTAGCCTAGATTTACATCTTCTCTTCGAGTGAGACATCTGGATACTTGTCCGCAAACCAACGCAGGGCGAAGTCATTTTCAAAGAGAAAGACTGGCTGGTCAAAGCGGTCCTTGGCTAGGATATTGCGACTGGACGACATTCGCTCGTCCAAGTCCTCCGGCTTAATCCAACGGACCGTCTTTTTACCCATAGGGGTCATCACAACCTCGGCATTGTATTCATTTTCCATGCGGTGCTTAAAGACCTCAAATTGGAGCTGGCCGACTGCTCCCAGCATGTACTCCCCGGTCTGATAGTTGCTATAGAGCTGGATGGCTCCCTCTTGCACTAGCTGCTCAATTCCCTTGTGGAAGGACTTCTGCTTCATCACATTCTTGGCCGCGACCTTCATGAAAATTTCGGGGGTAAAGGTTGGCAAGGGTTCAAACTCAAATTTATTCTTGCCGACAGTCAGGGTGTCGCCGACCTGGTAGGTCCCTGTATCATAGACCCCGATAATGTCACCGGCTACGGCCTGGCTGACATTTTCCCTGCTTTCAGCCATAAACTGGGTCACATTGGATAACTTGGCTCCCTTACCTGTTCGAGGCAGGTTGACGCTCATTCCCTTCTCAAATTCCCCTGAAACAATCCGAACAAAGGCAATCCGGTCACGGTGACGGGGGTCCATATTGGCCTGAATCTTAAAGACAAAACCTGAAAAGTCTGGATTAAGGGGCTCAATGACCTCATCTTCTCTTGTCTTATGCCCATGAGGCTCCGGTGCAAATTTCAGGAAAGTTTCCAAGAAAGTTTGTACACCAAAATTGGTCAGGGCCGAGCCAAAGAAAACAGGGGTCAATTTTCCTTCTAAGATTGCTCTTTCGGAAAATTCATTACCAGCCTCGGATAGGAGCTCCACATCCTCTAAGACCTGGCTATAAAAGGGATTCTTGGCTAAATCATGATTTTCCGCTTCCTCAAAGGAGATAAAACGCTCATCCCCTTTATAGAGTTCAATGCGTTGATTATAGAGATCGTAAAGTCCTTCAAAGGATTTACCCATCCCGATGGGCCAGTTCATAGGATAGGAGGCAATACCTAGGACTTCTTCTAACTCCTCCAATAAATCAAGGGGCTCACGTCCATCCCGGTCCAGCTTGTTCATAAAGGTGAAGACAGGAATGCCCCGATGACGCACAACCTCAAAGAGTTTCTTGGTCTGGGCCTCAATCCCCTTGGCCGAGTCGACCACCATAACAGCCGCATCCACAGCCATCAGGGTCCGATAGGTATCCTCAGAAAAGTCCTCATGCCCAGGGGTATCTAGAATATTGACCCTTTTACCATCATAGTCAAACTGCATGACAGAAGAGGTAACCGAAATCCCTCTTTGCTTTTCAATGTCCATCCAGTCAGACTTGGCAAAGGTCCCTGTCTTCTTTCCCTTAACCGTACCGGCTTCCCGCAGCTCACCTCCAAAATAGAGTAGCTGTTCGGTGATAGTCGTTTTACCGGCATCCGGGTGGGAGATGATGGCAAAGGTTCTGCGTTTTTTGATTTCTTCTTGTAAAGTCATTTTTCCTCAATTCCTCTTCAATAGCTAAAAATATATTTATAGGCCAGCTTGATCCAAGCCTGCTGGATTGAATTTCCTCTTCTTAACCAACCTATTATAGCGAATTTGGGGCCTTTTTTCAATGTTTAAGAAAGATTTCCTAGAAAAAAGAAAAGGCTGAGAGCAAAAGCTCCAACCTTTAAAACGGGTCTTCAGCGACCAGATGGATTATTTCTATCTTACTTTCTTAGGCCCTGCCTTAGAAAGAGGTCTGCTCCTGATACACCGTCCAAGGGAATAAGCTTAGAGGGGCCTAGTCCTTAGGCTGCCTATCGCTGTCCTTCAGGGGTCGAATGACCTTGCAAGGAACACCGGCAGCTAGGACGTGACTGGGAAGGTCCTTGGTTACCACGCTGCCAGCTGCGATAACCACATCATCACCGATGCTTACTCCAGGCATGACCTGAACACCTGCACCAAACCAAACGCTATGACCGACCTCAATCGGATAGGCGTATTCCAAACCTTGGTTGCGCTCATTCTGGTCTAGCGGATGGCCCGCCGTATGAAAGCCACAATTAGGACCCACAAAGACATTGGAGCCAAAACGAACCTTGGCCCCATCTAGGATGACCAAATTATGGTTGCTATAAAAATTTTCACCCAATTCGATATTATAACCATAATCACACCAGAAAGGGGCTGTAATAGTAACTGGACTCTCCATCTTTCCTAGAAGTTGCTTTAAGAGGACCTGCTGTTCCTCTTCTTGACTAGGTCGTAAAAGATTGTAGTCATAGCAGATTTCCTTGGCTCGCTTGCGTTCCTCGGATAGGACCTGGTCTTCCGCATAATAGAGCTGCCCAGCCAACATTTTTTCTTTTTGGCTCATTCTTCTTTCCTTTCCTGCCTTAACTTGCTAGGGAAATGTCGCCTACTTTATCAAGGCTAAAATCTTCTTCTCCCGCCTTTTGAAGAGTTCATCAAAGAGGAGGAGGGCTGTTGCTAGTATGGTTGATACCACCAAGTAATTGACCAAAAGACTATCCCCCTTGATGATAGGTGGCCGGCTAAGCAGACCATAGTTGCCCCCTGTTAGCTGATTGACTCCGACCAAAAATAGGTTCAAGCCAAAGGTATAGAGGACAATCATCTTCTTGTTGAGCAACTTTTTGTCATAGTGGTTAAAGAGATAAACCAGGGAATTGACAAAGAGGGCATAGTGACCTAAAAGGAAGGAAAAACTGGTGATATGTGGAAAATCGTAAGGGTCAAATACTGGATAACCCAGGGCAAAGACCGCTCCACTGGCCCCTAGGAGGGCAAAATATTGCTTGGAGCGCCACTTATCCGGTAGAAAGAGGACTGCAAACATGGCCAGACGACAATGGTAAAAAGGCAGGCTGTTGCTAAAAGGAATGGCAAATCCGATGTACCAAGCATAGAGGGCCAGGAGCTGAAAGCCCTGTAAAAATTTAAAGGTTTTCCGATAGAGGGGATTGGCATAATACTTGATTGAGGTGTAGGCCAAAAAGACCAGGACCATCATCATGACTATAAACCATAAGAGGGAAATAGGCGGGGCAGAAGTCTTAGTAGTTGTTAAAAAATCGTTCATATTCTTCCTCTGGACTATTTATTGAGTTTTTTAAAGGCAAAAGCATTCAAGAAGGTCTTGGCCTGGTATCTACGGAAAATTTCATTGAGCAAGAGAATGGCTACAATCAAGACCGCTGAAACAGAGACAAAGTTAAAGAAAAATCCCTGATTGCCTAAGAGGGGCGGTTTGCTCAAGAAGCCGTAGTCTCCATCTGTTAGCTGATTGATTAGCATCAAGGAGGCATTGATGGTCAGGGTATAGCTGATAATTTTCTCCCGACTCAATCTTTTAACATCATAGTGGTTAAAGAGGTAAATCAAGGAATTACCCAGCAGGGCCATATGGCCGATAAAGAAAGAGAAAAAGGTAATATGCGGAAAAGGATAGGGATCCAAGACCGGATAAACCAAGGCACAAATGGCCCCAAAGACTCCTAGGAGGGCAAAGTATTGCTTATAGGGGGACCGCTCAGGAAAGAGCAGAACTACAAACATAGCCATCCGACAATGATAGAGGGGCAAGCTCTCTGCTAGGGAGGTCAGGGTCAAGCCATACCAGGTGTAAAGGCTTATTAGTTGAAGACTCTGCAGACCTATAAAAAATTTCTGGTAACTGCGAGAGCGAGAATATTGAGCTGAGCTATAAAGAATGATAATCAGACCAATCATGGTCAGGCCATACCAGAGCGAGTTTAGCTCTGGTAGTTGACCCTTATGAACGGTAAAAAAATCAGACATCTGCTCTCCTTTCTAGTTTACTGGGAGTGGGACTAGGAATGACTTCTGTCTCTCTCCTCTTCTTTTTAGTCGCTTCATGTCTTTTCAAGAGAATCCTCTTCCTCCAAGGCTTGGACAATCTTGGCCAGATTCATCGAATTGCTGCCCTTGAGGAGGACCTGATCGGTCGGCTTTAGGCTTGCTTTTAGGGCTGCCAATAGGTCATCAAATTGATCCTCCGTCTCATCTTTCAAGAAATAGTGAACCTTGTCCTTGTCATAGATTTCCTGGGCATAGCTATAAAGACTGGCCATATCCTGACCGTAAAGGAAGATTTCTTGAATGATATCAGGATTGAGGCTAGTAATCATGGCCCCATGCATTTGCTTGGAGTCTGGCCCCAATTCTTTCATATCTGCTAGAACAGCTAGCTTGCGACCTTGGGGATTGGAAGGAAGACTACTAAAGGTCTCTAAAATCAGGCGCATGGCTGTTGGATTGGCATTGTAGACATCTGAGAGCAAGTCAGCACCCTGGGCTGCCTTTTTCCACTCGGTGCGGTTACGAGTCAGAACCAGGTCTTGAAAAGCCTGGATAATCTCTTCAGGACTCACTCCCTGCTCCAGGGCAACATAGCTAGCCAGCATGGCATTGGTAGCATTATACTTGCCGGTCACCGGCAGGCTAATCGTCTGGTCCAAAAAGTTGGTCCTAAAACTGAGACTTTCCTTTTCTTCTTGAAGCTCGGTCAGATAAATATCCTGGCCTGGACCAAAACGGACCAAGTTTAGCTGGTCTGGCAAAAAGTCATTGACCAGCTTATCAGCAGGCAGCAAGAGCAGACTACCTGCCTTCATGCCATCAGCAATCTGCATCTTGCCTTGAGCAATCTCCTTGCGACTTCCGAAAAATTCCAGATGGGCCTCGCCAATCAAGGTAACGATGCCCACCTTGGGCTTGGCCAAGCTAGAGAGCAGATGAATATCGCCCAGATGATCCTGGCCCATTTCCAGCACCAGCTTTTCAGTCCTCTCAGGCATCTGCAAAATAGTATAGGGGAGGCCAATTTCATTATTATAATTGCCTTGGGTCTTGTAGGTTCGATAGCGACTGGCCAAAAGCTGGGCCAACATATCCTTGGTAGTAGTCTTACCATTGGAACCAGTCACCGCCAAAACATCTACCCCGGTCTTTTCAAGATAGTAGCTAGCTAATTTTTGTAGGCTAGCCAGGACGTCTGTGACCAAAAGGTGGGGAAAAGCTACCGGCTTTTCGCTCAGGGTCAAAACCGCCCCATTCTCAAAAGCAGTGGCGATAAAGTCATGGCCATCACGCTCCCCTTTTAGGGGCAGAAAGAGGTCTCCAGGCCCGATTAGACGGCTGTCAAATTCTGCCTTATTTAGGACCAAGTCCTCATAGTGCTTAAAATCATTTTTTGCTTCTAAAACAAGAGCAATCTCATGTATGGTTAAATTCATTTTCTTCTCCAAAAAAGGGAGTGGGACAGAACGTATTCCTAAAAAGGAATACGTTCGTAGTATATTGATGCTCGCTTCACGAGCTCTATCTCCAACTTTCAAGCTTTACAGCTTGAAACCCACGAAGCCTGTTAGGCTCTGACAGTCCAGCGGACTGTCAGAGGTTGTGGATAACACAAGCCCTGCTTGTGTCAAAAAAACAGTCCCATAGGACTGTGGGAAGTTGAGATAAAACAAGCAAAGCTTGTATCATCCATCAGAGCCTGGAAAGGCGAACGTAGAACCCAAAAGGCTACCGCGTCTTGCACGTATTCCAAACAAGTCTTAAAGGTTGGAGACTCATGTCTCAGACTCCTTTATTATACCACATTTTTCTAATTAGGAATTTTTTCTTAGAATAAATGTTCCTCTCTTTTGTTAAAGGCTTCTTGGGCCAGTCTCACCAACTCGGTAATCAAGTCAGAATAGGCCAGACCCATATTTTCCCATAGCAAGGGATACATGGACCACTGGGTAAAGCCTGGCATGGTATTGAGCTCATTTAGAAAGACTTGGCCATCCTTGGTATAGAAGAAATCACAGCGAGACAACCCCAGGCCACCTAGGGCACGAAAAGCTTCTTCAGCATTCTGCCGCATCTTGCTCATAACCTCTGACGGAAGTTTGGCCGGAATATCCATGGTGATTTTATTATCAATATACTTGGCCTCATAGTCATAGAAGGCTACATCCTTGACAACTTCTCCCGGCAAGCTACTTTTCACATGGTAGTTACCTAAAAGACCGACCTCAATCTCACGCGCATCTACTCCCTGCTCGACCAAGACCCGGCTATCATAGCGAAAGGCTAGGTCGATAGCCTGTCTTAGCTCCTCCTGGTTCTCCGACTTGGAAATTCCGACACTGGAGCCCATATTGGAGGGCTTGGTAAAGACTGGGTAGGCCAGTTTGGATTCGATTTGGCCAATCTTTTCTTCCAGGTTATCTCCCTCAATCACCGCTACATAAGGGACTTGCTCAATTCCTGCTGACTCTAAGACTCTCTTGGTTGTAATCTTATCCATGGCCAAACTAGAAGCCAAAATCCCTGTTCCTACATAGGCCAACTTTAGGGTTTCTAGAAAACCTTGAATAGAGCCATTTTCACCCATGGGGCCATGAAGAACTGGAAAGACAACTGCCCCTTCTTCATAAATATCACTAGCCTTGATTTGACAAGTCCAGTCAATAGTCTCATTGGTCATCAGCTTCTCAGTTACTGCCGGTTGACTTTCAAATTCTTGGGTCTTGAGAAAACTACCATCCTGGCTGATAAAATAAGTTTTGACCCTGAATTTTTCATAATCTACCGCCTTGATGACGCTCTCTGCTGATAAGACAGAGACTTCACGCTCTGCACTCCGACCACCATACAATAAAATCAAACTTTGTTTTGTCATTTTTCTATCCTAACATTCTAATCATTCTGGGCAGGGCCCGGACTTGCCAGTCAAAAAGAAGGTCAGACCAGTAAGCCATCTATAAAACTAACTTCTCTTAAGAAAAGCCAAGTCTAACTCTTGCCCCAAAACTAGGACATGGTTTCGCTCTTTAGTGTACCATATTTTAGCAGTTTTTACCATATCAAAAGGGAGTGGGCTAGAACTTATCCCTAAATAGAAATAGTTCGCAGTCCCACTCCCCTGCTGCCTATAATTCCGTCCGGTTTTCAATCGCCCTAAGGAGGGTCACTTCATCTGCATACTCGATGTCCGAGCCAACAGCTAGCCCCCGAGCTAGGCGGGTTACCTTGATTCCTGCCGGTTTCAAGACACGGGAGATATACATGGAGGTTGCCTCTCCATCAGCAGTCGCATTGGTCGCTACAATGACCTCTGCTATCTCGCTATGCTCCATCAAGCGGCTGAGGAGACTTTTTAGGTTAATATCATCTGGCCCCACCCCATTCATGGGCGAAATCAGACCATGCAGGACATGATAGAGCCCCCGGTACTCTTGGATATTTTCCATGGCCGAAACATCTCGACTATCCTCAACAATCAAAATAGTGGTCCGGTCCCTGGTTTCATCGCTACAAATAGCACAAGGGTCCTCATCGGTCAGATTTCCGCAGATTGAACAGTAGCTCAATTCCCGCTTGGCGGCCAGCAAATTTTTGGCAAATTCATTGACATCATCATCGCTCATGCCGATGGTATAAAAGGCCAGGCGGGTAGCGGTTTTAATACCGATACCCGGGAGCTTGGAGAAACTGTCAATCAGTTTGGCAATAGGAGTTGGATATAACATAATTCACTTTCTAAGGTCCTGCAGGCAGGAAGTTTTATTTTTTAGCTTAACTAGGAGAAGCAACTTCTAACTAGAGATTCCAGACTAGTTGAGGGGGTGACTCTGGTGGTAGAGGTTGATAATATCGCGGGTAATGCTGTGGCTGACTGTGGCAGAAAGATTGGTATTGTGGGGGAAGATAACCGCCACTGCAATCCTTGGATTGTCACTAGGGGCATAGGCTACGACATTGGTATTGATGGCAGCCTGGCCACCCGCCACAAAGGTTTCAGCCGTTCCGGTCTTGGCACTGATAGGAACAGCCTCCCCTTGGGCAATGGTCCTACCAGTGGTAAAGCCACTGCCACCATGCACAACCTGGTAGAACCCTTGCTTAATCAAGCTCATATCCTCTTCGGAGATGTCCACCTTATTTAGTTCCTTGCTCTCCTTCTTTTCAATCAAGTCCCCTAGACCTCCTTCTTCATTGTTGGCATAGATGCCCTCAACCAGGTGAGGAGCCAGGCGTTTACCATTATTGGCTACTGTGGCGGCATACTGGGCTAGCTGCAAGGGAGTATAGTTGTCAAATTGACCAAAGGAATTGGTCAAGTAGTTGGCAAAGGTGAAATCCTTGGGCAGATAGCCCGCCGACTCAGTCGGTAGATCAATCCCTGTCTTGGTCCCCAGGCCATACTCTGCAAAGCTAGCGCGCAACTTCTCCATGGAGGAGTCCAGCTTATCAAAATCCAGATTCATATTGGCCGAATAAGGAGTTCCCATCATTTGCAGGGCCACTTGAACCATATAGGTATTAGAAGAATATTCCAGGGCCTCTAGGGCTGTAATGGAGCGAGAGCCATACTGGGTAAACCAGGAAGTAATGGGATTGCCTCCACCAAAGCTAATGGGCTGGTCAACTAGGGTCTGGTTCCCAGTGATAGCCTTGTTTTCCCAACCAGCAGTCAGGGTCGCTCCCTTGACGACCGAGCCGGGAACAAAAACATTGGTCAAGGTCCCCAAAGAGTCCGAGCTCAAGGCTCCCGATGAGGTATTGTGCTTGAGACCGGCCAGGGCTAGAATACCTCCTGTATTTGGATCGAGAGCAACTGCATAGACCCCTTCAGAATAAGTAGCATTGCCTGCTGCCAGCTCCGCATTGAAGTAGCTTCTAAGGATGTCCTCCACCCCATTTTGGAAGGTCAAGTCAACCGTCAACTTGAGATTATCTCCCTTTTTCCCTTGGGAGATATTGGTGACACTTTCCATGTCGCCATTTTTATCCAAATTGATTTCCTTGACAGCCCTCTTGCCCTGAAGGGTAGCTTCATACTCCTTCTCCAAATAGCTAGTCCCTACCCGGTCATTTAGGGAATATCCCTTTTTCAGGTAGTCATCAACTTCCTCGGCTGGCAGTCCCGCCTTTTCACTGGAAACACTACCGATAATCGAAGCTAGGGGGCTATCAACCACCTTGCGGTCCCAGGCAGTCGTAATACTGATACCAGGTAGGGTCTTGCTGCTGGAAGCTACTAGGGCAATCTGCTCCGGTGTCAAATCATCTGTCTTGATGGTCCCCGTCTCAAAATTAGCAATGCTATTCATCTGATTAAAGAGAGTCACTGCTTTTTTATCCTCTTCACCATAAGCTAGACGAGCACTGTCTAGACTTTCCACAGCATTCTTATAAATCTTAGACTCTGGCAGTTTATTGCCGTCCGTATCGTACTTTTTCTTTTTAGGCAAATCAGCTACTACTTGACTGTAGACCTCACTATCTGCTAAATAGTAGTCAGCCGCCTGCCGTTGACTTATTTCCGTATCCGAAACATCAACCAGATTTAATAACTTTTTGGCCGTCTCTTTTAGGTCGGCCGCAGTCATCTTATTGCTCCTGGTAAAGGAGACAACCTGCTTGGTCGTATTTTCCACTAGGGGCTTGCCACTAGCATCATAAATCTGTCCGCGAACAGAACTAGTAGTTACCTTGGTCTTGCTGGCAGTGGCTAATTTCTTCACATAAAAGTCCTTGTTTACTACCTGCATATAGCCTAGACGGGCCAGGAGGCCCATAAAGAGCAGAATCACAAAGGCAAACAGAAGATTGAGCCGTCTGGGAATGGAATGACTATCAAATTTTCTCGGTTTCTTAGACATGGTTTCTCTCATTCTAGTAAAAATTCTAACTCCTATTTTACCATAAATCAAAGAAAAAGAAGTCTAGGAAAAGTTTCTTTTGTGGAAAATTTCCCAGATAAAAACAGGATCAAGCTCCCCCTAGCCAAGAGGGGAAAAAGCCCTATTTGGTAAGGATAAACTCTCTTTTTCCCACCACTTCCTTGATTAGCCTAGGTAACTTTTCCCTTATCCTTAACAAGCTATTTTCGTTAACTCCTAGAGCTAAAAAGCAAAAAACCAGAACTTGCGTTCTGGCTTTGATTCTTATTTGCCTAGGTAGTATTCACCGACAAGGTTTAATTTGTCATCAAATTCAAAGACAAGTGGTGGGAAGTTTGGAATTTCCACATCCATGATTTCGTCATCAGACAATTGTTTGATGTGTTTTACAAGGGCCCGGATAGAGTTTCCATGAGCACCTACAAAAACATTTTTCCCGTCCTTAAGAGCTGGAGCAATCTTGTCTTCCCAGAAAGGAAGGGCCCGCTCAAGGGTCACTTTCAAGTTTTCAGCATCTGGAATAACTGAATCGTCCAGGTGGGAGTAACGGCGGTCAGTGTGGGCTGAATGCTCGTCATCCTTGGCCATATCTGGAGGCAATACATCGTATGAACGGCGCCAGATATGAACTTGCTCATCACCAAATTGTTCAGCTGCTTCGGCCTTGTTTTTACCAGTCAAGCCACCGTAGTGACGTTCGTTCAAGCGCCATGATTTTTCAACTGGCACCCAGAGTTGATCAGCTGCTTCCAGAGCCAAGTTAGTTGTTTTGATCGCACGTTTCAATACTGAAGTGTAAGCCTGGTCAAATTCGATACCTGCTTCTTTAATCAATTTACCTGCGTCGATTGCTTGTTGAGTCCCTTTTTCAGACAAATCAACATCAGCCCAACCAGTGAAAAGGTTGGCCTTGTTCCATTCAGACTCACCGTGGCGAGCAAAAACCAATTTTACCATTTGAATTCTCCTTGAAATAAGATACCAGAGCCTCCGTTAGACACCTCAGCCCCAGCTCAGTTAGATTTTTGAAAACTGTCTTACAGTTACTCTTATATTTTACAAAATTTTTTCAAAAAAAGCTAGACAAACCAGAAGAAGTCTAGAAAAAACTTCTTCTAGACTTCCTCCAATCAATAATCAAGCTCCAAAATCCCAGATAAAGCTCTAAGAATTAGCAAATCAGGAGCAGTCTGGACAGACCCCATAGGCCAAAATCTGGGTCTTGTGGACCTGGTAGCCCGTATGCTCTTCTGCTTCTAACTTGAGGTTAGGAAAATCAATATCCACATCTACAATTCGACCGCAGAGTTCACAGACCACATTCAAATGCTGGTGGCCCATATAATCAAAATAACTGGTCTTGTCCTGGCTCAATTTTAGTTCGGTCACAAAGCCCTCCTCGACCAGGACCTTGAGATTATTATAAACGGTGGCCAGGCTCATCTTGGGAAAATCAGCCTGCAGATCCTGATAAATCATTTCTGCACTGGGATGACTTTTACTGGCTATCAGATAGGCAATGACTGCCCTGCGCGTCTCGGTAATCCGAATACCTTTTTTTCTCAAGTGCTCCAAGACCTGCTCATAGCTGACCTCTTGCTCTGCTTTTAAATAAGGGTGTCCCACCATTTATTTACCATCTCTCTCTACTTATCCCCTTCATTATAGCACGATTCTCCTAGCTTGACTATTGACACGACCTCACTCTGCTCTGTTAGCCACCCTTTCCTCCATTTGCCTGGTCTCTTGCAGATTATCTCCTATAGTAATAAAAAATCTACCTACTACAGTTGCTAAAGAGCCCAGAAAAAATTCAGCTCTTGTTCTGTACTGCCCCTCCTAAAAAGACAGCAAAAAAACCTAGTCAGAGACTAGGCTTAAAAGACTTTATTTTACAGAGTCTTTAAGAGCTTTACCTGCTTTGAAAGCTGGAACTTTTGAAGCAGCGATTTTGATTTCTTTACCAGTTTGTGGGTTGCGACCCTTACGAGCTGCACGTTCACGAACTTCAAAGTTACCAAAACCAATCAGTTGAACTTTTTCACCTTTTGAAAGGTATTCTGTTACAGCTGCGAATACTGCATCAACTGCTGCTGCTGAATCTTTCTTAGTCAATTCTGTAGCTTCTGCTACTTTTGCAATCAAATCTTGTTTGTTAGCCATTTAACAAATCCTCCAAATATTTTATCGGGTATCCTTTGAATACCCTAACAAATATAATGATAACTTAAAAATGTTCATAGGTCAAGCGTGAAAGTTCTTTTTTCAACTTTTTTCAGCTTTCGTCCATTTCCGTCTGTAATATTTTACTGATAACGAATCAAAACAGCCCAGGCATTCTCCCCAGTATGGGTTTGGATAATCGATCCGGTCTCCAGGAGGGGGATTTCCTCCGAAACATAGGGAGCCAGGCTGGCCTTCAAGTCCTCAGCAAAGTCGGGCTTGCCCGCATAGGAAATCCCAATCTCAGCCACTTTTTTATCGGCTAGACTGGCCTTAAAGTCATCCAACCATTTCTTAAAGGTCTTGTTGCCCCGGCCCTTAACCACAGGCTCTAGCTGGTGGTTTTTCATTTCCATAATCACCTTGATGTTTAAGAGAGAGCTCAAAAGACCTGTCACACGACCGATACGGCCTCCCTTGACCAAGTTTTCTAGAGTGGAGACTCCGATATAGAGTTGGGTCTTATCCTTGACCTCCTCAACCTCTCTTAAAATAGTCTCCAGGTCTGCTCCAGCCTGGGCTAGCTTGGCCGCCTGGACTACCTGAAACTTCATAGCCTGGTCGGTAAAGCTACTATCTAAAACTGTCACATCGACATTGGCTAGGGTAGCTCCCTGCCTAGCGGCTTCTACCGTTCCTGATAGGGCATGGGACATGTGAATGGAGATGATTTGGTCTGCTTCTTCTCCTAAGGATTCAAAAATCTCTGCAAACACTCCTACCGGCGGTTGGCTAGTCTTGGGTAGATTTTTACTATTTTGCATCAGCTGGAGGAATTGTCCCTCCTTGAGGTCGGCATCTGAGTAAACGACACCGTCAATCATGACAGACAAGGGAACAATGGTTATGTCCAAGGCCTCTGCCAGTGCCGGTTCAATCGTAATAGATGAGTCCGTTACAATCTTAATTTTCGTCATATTATCCCTACTTCTAACTTTCAATCATACTATTGTCATTATACCAAAAAAATATATTTTTGTGGAGAAATTTCTGCTAGGACTAGGGTTTTGCTCCCCTTCTTTATAAAATTGTAATCTCTTTGTTTTCTTTTTTTAATCTTTCCCCCTTTCATTAAAATTCAATAAATATTTGTTTTCAAAGGCTAAGAAAGCCAGGAATTGCCTGAATTATTAAATTTTCAGAAAATAATTGACACTCAAGGCTATTTTTGTTACTTTTATCTTGTATGATTTTAAGTCCCATTCTCTTAGACATCAAGAGAGAGGTGAGGAAGGCCAAGGGAGCTCATCATGGATAAAGGCATACCAATCCCTGGAGAGGGATGTCAATCAATACTACTTTAGATAAAAGGAGTTGATAATGAAAGAAACAAAATTCCTAGGCTTGCTGCTACTTGTGCTTTGTTTACTGTCGCTTTATCTGGGGGCTGGTCAATTTTCCCTGGCTAAGTTCTTGCAAGGTGACGCTGCTAGCTGGCTGACCTTCCAAGAATCACGTTTGCCACGAACCCTAAGCATTGTCCTAGCAGGCTCGAGTATGAGCATGGCAGGACTGCTCATGCAGACCATTACGCAAAATCCTTTTGCAGCTCCCTCAACGATTGGGACGGTCGAGGCAGCTGAACTCGGCATGCTCTTAAGCCTCTTTTTCTTTCCTTCTGCCAGTCTGGGTCAGAAAATGTTGTTTGCTTTTTGCTCGGCTATTTTTTTTACCCTTATTTTTATTAGATTTGTCAGAAAATTATCATTTAAGGAAAAGTGGCTCCTGCCCTTGGTCGGCTTGATTTACAGTGGTATTATCAGCGCTGCTGCTCAAATCATCGCCTATCGTTTCAATCTGGTCCAGAGCATGTCCTCTTGGACCCAGGGCTCCTTTTCGATGATTCAAAGACATCAGTACGAATGGCTTTTCTTGAGTCTGATCATTCTGATTGCGGTTTGGCGGCTGTCGTCGACCTTTACCATTATGAACTTGGGCGAAGATGCTAGCCACAATCTGGGAATTTCCTACTATAAAGTAGAAGGACTCATCCTCTTTTTGGTCGCCCTGACAACCAGCGTTACCATGATTACAGTGGGCTCGCTTCCCTTTTTAGGGGTTATTGTTCCCAATGTCGTCCGGACCTTCTGGGGGGATAATATGAAGAGGATCAAGGGGGCTGTTGCCCTGGCTGGGGCTGTTTTTGTCCTAGCCTGCGACATCTTAGCTCGTCTGCTGATTCGCCCTTACGAGCTCTCGGTTAGTTTGATTTTGGGCATGGTGGGTAGTATCATCTTTATTTTTCTTTTGTGGCGAGGTAGCGTCCATGAATAAGATGAAGCTTTCCAGTAAAAAAATCCTTGGACTCTTGATTCTACTAGCTCTTATCAGTGCTATTCTCTATTTTTTCCCCTTCAATCGTCCCTTGACTCTCTACGCCCTTAAATCACGCTCGCAAAAGCTTATCACCTATCTACTACTGGCTCTAGCTGCTAGTTTTTCGACCATTAGCTTTCAAACAGTGACGGAAAATCGCCTGCTGACACCCAGCATTCTGGGACTGGAGTCGCTCTATGTCCTCATGCAGACCCTTTATCTCTTTTTTATGAGTAAATTTATCGGGACGACTGCCAACCCCTTGCTGGAATTTCTGCTGGTCTTAGTTCTACAAGCTGGATTTTTCCTGGCCTTGCAGTCTGCACTCAAAAGACTTTTGGAGCAGGGCTTTGTCTTTATCCTCTTGATTTGTATGGCCTTGGGAACCCTCTTTAGAAGCGCCAGTACCTTTTTGCAGGTTCTGATGGATCCCAATGAATACGATAAGCTCCAAGGAAAGCTCTTTCCTTCTTTCCAGCGCATCAATCTGGATATTCTGCTCTTAGCTACTATCCTTATCCTCTTGGGCTGTCTCTATCTACTAAGTAAAAACTCCCTGCTCAACGTTTTTCATTTGGACAAGAAAACAGCGACCATTTTGGGAGTTGAGGTTGAGCGCGAGCAGAAAAAAATCCTCTGGGCCATTGTCCTTTTGAGTGCTACGACGACAGCCCTGGTTGGACCCATGATGTTTTTTGGCTTTATGGTTTCTAACCTGACCTATCTCTTAGTGAGCGAATACCAGCATAGGTGGCTCTTTTTAGTAGCTAGTCTACTGGGCTTTATCACTCTGGTCAACGGACAGTTGCTGGTAGAGCGGGTCTTTCAGCTACAAATCAATATTAGCATGGTGATTGAGCTAGGAGGAGGAATCTTTTTCTTCTACCTATTAGCCAAGAAAGCAAGGAGTTAGTATGCACTTAGACAATATTAGAAAATCCTTTGGTGACAAGCTCATCTTAGAAGATATTGGACTGACTATTAGTCCTGGCAAGTTTACTGCTTTTATCGGCCCCAATGGTGCTGGTAAGTCTACTCTTCTTGCTATTATGAGCCGTTTACTAAAAAAAGATCAGGGTTTTTTAAGCATCAAAGGAAAAGAAATCGAGGCTTGGAACTCAAGAGAGCTAGCCAAAGAATTAACAATTTTAAAACAAAAAATCAACTACCAGGCCAAGTTGACCGTAGAAGAATTGGTCAGCTTTGGTCGCTTTCCCTACAGCCAAGACCGTCTGACAGCAACAGATAAAGAAAAAATCGAGGAAGCCCTCCGCTATCTGGATATTCTCGATTTGCGCCAGCGCTTTATCGACACCCTGTCTGGTGGACAACTGCAACGGGTCTTTATCGCTATGGTCTTGGCCCAAGATACGGACTTTATCTTGCTTGATGAGCCCTTGAATAACTTGGACATCAAGCAAGGCGTTGCCATGATGAAGACCCTGCGTTCCCTTATCGACGACTTTGGCAAGACCATCGTCATCGTGATTCACGACATCAATATTGCTAGCCAGTATGTGGATGAAATGGTCGCCTTTAAGGAAGGGAAAGTCTTTTATCAGGGGACGACCCAAGAGGTCATGACCAAGGAGGTGCTAGATAACCTCTACGAAATGGACATCACCCTCGGCCAAATCGAGGGGAAAAAAATCTGTATTTACCGCTAATTATTTTGGAGGAATTCTATGAAACACATGAAAAAAATCTTACTTTCGATCCTGACAGCCCTGGCTGTGGTCCTTCTTGTTGCTTGTTCTACTAACAATGAGAAGAATACCAACAGTGGAAAAACTGCAGACAAGGTTACCATCAAAGACTCCCAGGGCGATACCCAGGTCCCTAGCAATCCCAAGAAGATTGTCGTCTTTGATCTAGGAGCCCTAGATACCATTCGTAACCTGGGAAAGGTTGATAGCATTGCCGGCATGCCGACCGAAACTGTACCAGCCTATCTCAAGGATTTGCCAAAGAGCATCAAAAATGTCGGAACTATGAAGGAACCAGACCTTGATGCCATTGAGGAATTGCAACCTGATTTGATTATCGCTTCTCCTCGGACAGCTGAATACCTATCCAAGTTCAAGGAAATCACCCCAACCATCCTCTTTAAGTCCAGCGAGAAGGACTACTGGGGCTCCACCAAGACCAACATTCTTTCACTAGCCAGCCTCTTTGGTGATGATGCTAAAAAGAAAGCCCAGTCTGAACTGGACAGCCTTGATAAGGAAATCGAAACAGTAGCCAGCGCCAACGAAAAGTCAGACAAAAAAGCTTTAACCCTCATGTTGAATGAAGGCTCCATGTCAGCCTTCGGTGCCAAGTCTCGCTTCTCCTTCCTCTACGATAGCTTGAAATTCAAGGCACCTGATGTCAAAATTGAAGACTCCAAGCATGGCCAAGAAATTAGTTTTGAAGGAGTCAAGGAAATCAATCCAGACCTTATCTTTGTCGTCAATCGGACCCTAGCTATCGGTGGAGATAACTCTTCCAACGAAGGCATTCTCGACAACGCCCTTATCCAGGAAACCCAGGCGGCTAAGGACAAAAAGATTGTCAACCTCACTTCCGACCTCTGGTATCTGAGTGGCGGGGGACTAGAGTCCACCAAACTGATGATTCAAGATGTCAAGGACCTGGCTGGAAAATAAGGCTAGAGCTTAAAGCAACTTATGCTATAAAAGAAAATCAGATGTTCCTATCGTGAACACCTGATTTTTTATTTTTTTCTTGTAGCCGAGGGGCTAGCAAGATTTGCTTGCTATTGATTTGAGCCTGTCTTTTCTCCTATCCCAGATACTGGTCAGTAAGGGGCCTATTGGCTACTTACTTTCTGTCTTTTTCAAAAGTTCCCGCGCCTGGGTCAGGGCAGCTTGGGTCACATCTTGACCAGCTAACATCTTGGCAATTTCGTCCACTCGTTCAGCCTGGCTCAAAAGGCGAACTTGAGAAACTGTTGAGTGGGCATCTGAAATCTTTTCGATATAGAATTGATAATCGGCAACAGCCACAACCTGGGGTAGGTGGGAGATAGCCAAGACTTGCCCATGGCTAGCAATCTTATGGATTTTCTGGGCAATGGCCTGAGCCACCCGGCCTGAAACACCAGTATCTACCTCATCAAAGACGATAGAGGTCTTGCCTTCCTGACGAGCAAAGGCAGACTTAATAGCCAACATCAAGCGGGAAAGTTCCCCACCTGAGGCCACCTTTACCAAGGGCTTAAAATCTTCTCCTGGATTGGTTGAGATATAAAACTCTATCTGCTCATTTCCCTCACGATTGAACTTACCCTGTTGGAAACGAACTTGAAAGTCTGCCTTTTCCATATAGAGATCTTGCAATTCTTGCTTGATTTCTGCTTCCAGCATTTGGGCCAAGCCATGCCTAGCCTGACTAAGATTTTTAGCCAGCCCTAATAAGACCTGCTCTTCTTTCTTTAACTCTAACTCCAAATCTTCTGAGGAGAGGTTGTTGGCTGTGAGAAGGCTGTACTCTCGGCTAATCTGCTGGTAGTAGTCCCGAACGTCATCTACCTGCCCGCCGTATTTTCTAGTGATACTATTAAGGAGGTCCAAGCGATTTTCGACCTGAAAGAGGCGACCACTGTCAAAATCAGCAGAGCCAGCTAAATCTTCCAAGTCCTTGCCCACCTCTTCCAAGATATAATAGCCTTCAGCCAGATTTTGGGCCAGGGTTTGGTAGGTCGGATCATAGTCGGAAATAGAGTCTAACTCATTCATGGCCGACCGAAGATTGGCCAGACTGGAAAAGTCCTCATTGTCCAGGAGACTATAGGCACCCCTTAGGGTATCACTAATCTGCTTATGATGACGGAGCTTTTCTAGTTCCTGCTCCAGGCTTTTATCCTCGGCTGGCTTTAAATCAGCCGCCTCAATTTCAGCCATTTGATACTCCAACATCTCAATCCGAGCCTTGTGCTCCAGCTGGTTTTTCTGCTGGCCAATCAAGCTCTTGCGCAGCTGGCGATAGCTTTCAAAACTAGCCTGATAGGCAGCCTTTAAGTCAACAAACTCTTGATTTCCAAAGGCATCGAGCAAGCGACCATGTAGCTGGGGGCGCATCAACTCTTCCTGGTCGTGCTGGCCGTGGATATCAACCAAGTACTGGCCTACTGCCCGCAAAACGGAGAGGTTGACCATTTGACCATTGATTCGGCTAACACTGCGACCATTTTGGAGAATTTCCCGCCGGATAATCAGCTCATCGGTCACCTCCAGGCCCTGCTCCAGCAAAAGCTCTTGGAGCAAGGGATTGGGCTCAATGGTGAAAAGCCCCTCAATCTCGGCTTTCTTGGCTCCATGACGAATGACATCTAGGGTAGCTCGACTGCCCAGCATCATATTCATAGCATCAATAATAATGGATTTCCCTGCTCCCGTTTCTCCAGTCAGGACAGTCATGCCCTGCTCAAAATGCAGGTTGATTTCTTCAATAATGGCAAAATTTTTGATTGAAATTTCAAGTAACATAAACTAACCTACCAATGACGAATCCGTTCGTAAATCTTTTTAGCATCCTGATTAGAAGGACTAATTATCAAAATGCTATCATTGTCTGCTAAAATACTAAAGATTTCCTCGCGAAACCTACCCAGCAAATGACGCTTGACCAGGGTACTACTACCTGGAATCAGGGTCAAGTTAATCATATTTTCCTGGAGGGCATGAGAGAGGACATTTTTTTCCACCAAGTCTAGACTACTGGCGATACTCTTGGGTAGCTCATAGATGTAGGTATTGTCCTTGAGGGGGATTTTGACAATGCCCAACTCTCGAATATCTCGAGAAACCGTCGCTTGAGTGGCTGAAAGTCCAGCCTCGCGTAGGTGCTCGACAATCTCCTCCTGGGTCTTGACAGCATGACGGTCGACAAAGCGACGAATCCGTTCTAAGCGTTCTTTTTTATTCATCCTTAAACTCCTTGTGTGCTTTTTCAACAATCTGCTCTAAAGGCGTCTGCAAGAGATTTTCTGTCTGCTGATTTTTTTCTAGATAGGCCAAAAATTCAATATTGCCCTGACCTCCCTGAATGGGAGAAAAATCCAATCCCTTGAGCGAAAAACCCGCAGCTAGACTAAAGTCCAAGGTCTGCTTTAGGACCTGGAGATGGACCTTGGGGTCCTTGACAATCCCATTTTTCCCAACCTGCTTGCGGCCCGCCTCAAACTGGGGTTTAATCAGGGCAACAACCCGACCTCCTTCAGCCAGGACTTGAGCTAGGGCTGGTAAAATCAGGCTGAGAGAAATAAAACTTACATCAATTGTTGCAAACTGGGGCTCTCGCTCAAAGTCAGAAGCCTGGGCATAGCGGAAGTTAAACTGCTCCATACTCTTGACCTTGGGGTCCTGGCGCAATTTCCAGGCTAGCTGATTGGTCCCAACATCGACTGCATAGACCAGGCTAGCTCCATTTTGCAACATGACATCGGTAAAACCGCCCGTAGAGGCACCGATATCTAAGGCCACCTTGTCCTCGACCGATAAGTCAAAAATAGCCAGGGCCTTGGCTAATTTCAGGCCCCCTCGACTGACATAGGGAAGTTTTTCCCCCTTGACCTTTAGTTCCAGACCAGCATCAATCTTCTCACCAGGCTTGTCAAAACGCTGGCCGCTAACTACCGAAACGACCAGGCCCGCCATCACGCCTCGCTTGGCCTGCTCGCGAGTCTCAAATAAGCCCTGCTTATAGGCTAGAACATCTACTCTTTCTTTAGTCATTTAATTTTAAACCTTCTATCATTTGGCGGATTACCTGCCCCTTAAAAGTGCTAGTCTGCTCTAGCTGGGTCAATAGACCCAAGACCCGCTCCAGCAGTTGATCCAGAAATTGCTGGGCCTCTCCAAGGCCCAAGAGGGCTGGATAGGTGGACTTGGCCGCAGTCAAATCTTTTTTGGGAGTCTTACCCAACTGGTCAAAATTGGCCGTCACATCTAGAATATCATCCCTAACTTGGAAAGCCAGGCCCAATAATTGGCCGGCTTCAATCAAGCCAGCCCGATCACTAGAGTCAAGCTCAGCTAAAATAGCTGCCGCTAGAAAAGGGTAGGCCAGGAGCTTGCCAGTCTTATGGGCATGAATGGCCTGTAAATCTTCCAGACTACTCTGGCTATTCTCCCCTTCCATATCCAGGACCTGGCCTGCGACCATGCCAAAACTTCCGGCCGCTTCTGACAGACTAGCCAGGAGCTCCACCTTGATCTGGCTAGGCAAATCTGCTCTCGCCACCAGGGCAAAGGGGTCCAAAAAGAGGCTGTCCCCTGCTAGAATAGCTAGGGCCTCGCCAAATTTCTTATGGTTGGTTAGCCGGCCCCTGCGGTAGTCATCATCATCCATGGCTGGCAAATCATCATGAATCAGGCTGCCTGTATGAATCAACTCCAGGGCTGCTGCTAGCTGAAAATGGGCCAGCTGCAAGTCCAGCCCCAAAGCCTCAAGCAACTCTAGCAAAAGCAGGGGACGAAGTCGCTTGCCACCAGCCTCTACCGAATACAAAATAGCCTCAATCAGGCTGGGAGCTACTTGCTTGTCCCCATAAAAATCATGGATGACTTGTTCTAAACGCTGGATTTTTTCTGCTTTTTTCATTCCATTTCCGTCTCGCTACCGTCAGCCTGCATAACCTTAACCAGAGTTTTTTCAGCCTGATTAAGGGTCTCTTGCAAATCCTTAGACAGCTTCATTCCCTTTTGAAATTCACTAATGGCGTCTTCTAGGGCCACATCACCCTTTTCCAACTTTTCTACAATCGCTTCTAATTCTGCTAAATTTTCTTCAAATTTCTTTTCTTTGGACATCTTTTACCTCTACTTCTACTTGACCATCACGCATGATTAAACGCAGCTGGTCCTTTTTCTCTATTTTCTCGACCGAGTCTAGAACTCCCTCTCCCTTTTGAACCAGGGCATAGCCTCTGGCCACAATCCGACTCGTGTCCAGGGTCAAGAGGGTCTCAGACAAGTGCTTGAATTGGTCTAGCTTTTGATCATAAATCAGGGCCATATTGCTACGCAGAAGGCGCTCTAACCGTTCCAACTGATCCTGACCAAGCTTTAGGGAAACTTCAGGGCTGAGGGCCCGCAAACGCTGACTCAAGAGCTGCCACTGTTGGTACTTATCCCGATAGAGACTTCGCATTTTTTCCAGCAGGCGTAAATCCAGCTGGTTCAACTTTTGTAAATAACCATCATACAGGCGCTCAGGCTGACGGAAAATAACCGACTGACTAAGTTTATTTAAATCCTGACGATAGCGGGTCAAGCGATTTTTCAGGGCCATAGCCAGACGATTTTCCTGCTGCTGCAAGTGAGCCAGCAGGTCTAATTTGGTGATTGGGGTGGCTAGCTCTGCAGCAGCAGTCGGGGTGGCCGCCCGGCGATCCGCCACAAAGTCAGCCAGGGTGGTATCCGTCTCATGGCCAACACTTGAAATAATCGGAATCCTTGACTCAAAAACAGCCCGGACTAGCGGCTCCTCATTAAAGGCCCAGAGGTCCTCAATCGAGCCACCACCCCGTCCGATAATCAGGACATCTAAATCCTCTCGCTCATTGGCCCTGCGAATATTATCCGCTAGCTCCTGGGCTGCTCCTTCCCCTTGGACCTTAGTCGGATAAAGGACCAGCTCCAAGCCAGGAAAACGCCGATTGATTGTCGTAATGATGTCGCGGATAACCGCACCACTAGGGCTGGTCACTATCCCAATTTTTTTGACAAAACGGGGCAGGGCCTGCTTCAAATCCGAACGAAAAAGTCCCTCATCTCCCAGCTTTTTCTTTAGTTGCTCAAACTGGATAGCCAAGGCACCAATACCGTCAGGCTCAGCCTTTTCAATAATAATCGAGTAGCTCCCACCCGGTTCATAGAGCTGAATACGACCAATGACATTGATCTTCATGCCTTCTTCCAAGTCAAAGCCCAACTTTCGATAGACTCCAGACCAGATGGTAGCCTGGATAACCGCTCCCTCGTCTTTGAGAGAGAAATATTGGTGGTTGGGGCGCTTGCGAAAATTAGAAACCTGGCCAGTCAGATAGACCCTTTCCAAATAAGGATCCCGCTCAAATTTTAATTTCAAATATTTGGTCAATAGGGAAACCGATAAATACTCTGGCATGGGGTTCCTCTCTTTAAAAATCTTCTATTTATTCAGCCTTTATTATAACAAAAAGCCCGTTTTTTTGCATTTTTTCTCACCGCTTCTGAAAGAAGTTTCAAAAACAAGCATCATTCCCCACCTTTTCTGAAATTGTTTTCCAAATTCTAGCTTATCTTGAAAACTTCTTCCAAAAAACTTATAATAATATTGTAAGCGTTTACCTATACCTATTCTTTCTTTAAAGTGAGGTTTCTTATGAATTTCAAAAAATTCTCAAAACTTGGTCAGGCATTTATGCTACCAATTTCTATTCTCCCCGTTGCTGGACTGCTGCTCGGTATCGGAGGGGCCTTGTCCAATACCAATACCATTGCCCAGTTCCCAGCTCTGAATAATCAAGTCCTGCAAACTATTTTCACCATTATGAGTACAGCAGGAAATGCAGTCTTTGCCAATATCGCCCTAATTTTTGCAATCGGTGTAGCCGTAGGTCTGGCCGAGGCTGATAAGGGTACAGCCGGCCTTTCAGCCGCCGTTTCCTACCTGGTCTTCACCGCTACAATCAGCGGTTACTTGCAGCTATTTGCAGCCAAGGATGCCAAGATTGATACGGGAGTGCTGGGAGCCTTAGTTATCGGCCTAGTGGTGGTCTATCTCCACAACCACTATCGAAAGATTGAACTCCCTTCTTTTTTAGGCTTCTTTGGTGGACCACGCTTTATCCCCATTGTTTCAGCCTTTGCAGCTATTTTCATCGCTAGTGCCTTTTATCTCATCTGGCCGCCCATTCAGGGAGGCCTGGTCGTCCTCGGTCAAAAAATAGCAGCCATGGGGTCAATCGGAAGTTTCTTCTACGGTTTCTTCCTCCGCTTGACTGGGGCCCTTGGGCTACACCATACCATCTATCCCATGTTTTGGTACACCTCTCTAGGTGGTAGCGAACAGGTTGCAGGCCAGACTATACAAGGGGCGCAAAACATCTTCTTTGCCCAGCTAGCCGACCCTAATCACACAGGCCTTTTCACCTATGGAACACGCTTTTTTGCAGGGCGCTTTGCCACCATGATTTTTGGTTTACCTGCGGCCTGCCTGGCCATGTACCACTCCATTCCCAAGAGCAATCGCAAGAAGAATGCTAGCTTTTACTCCAGCTCGGCTCTGACCTCTCTTTTGACAGGAATTACCGAGCCGATTGAATTTTCCTTCCTGTTTGTAGCTCCTTGGCTCTATGTCATCCATGCCTTTTTGGACGGCCTATCCTTCTTTGCAGCAGATTTATTGTCCATTCGGATTGGAAATTCCTTCTCCGGTGGCTTGATTGACTTTCTTATTTTCGGTGTTTTCCAAGGCAATAGCCACACCAACTGGCTCTTAGTTCTGCCACTGGGTGCTGCCTGGTTTGCCCTTTATTACTTTGTTTTCAAATTCTTTGTGACCAAGTTTAAGGTAGCCGTTCCCGGCATGCTAGCTGATAATGTAGCTCCGTCTGAGATTAGCAAAAAGAGCAATCTCTACGACCAAGCCCAGGAAATCATCACAGCGCTGGGCTCTGCCGACAATATCGAAGATGTGACAGCCTGCGCCACACGTTTGCGGGTCAGTCTCAAAGATAGCAAACTGGTCAAGCAAGACCAGCTCAAGCAAATCGGTGCTACTGCCGTCCTTGATGTCCAAGGTGGTATCCAAGCGATTTATGGCAGTAAAGCCATCCTTTACAGCCAGGAAATCAATCAGATTTTAGGACGCGAAGAATAAAAGAAACCTCTGAGACTTTGTCTCAGAGGTTTTGTTACTTTTTGCTAGTGAGTTCATTATTGTAGTCCAAGGCCAAATCCAGCCAATAGGACAAGTCCTTTTGTCCTTCGTAATCCAAGTCAAGGTAACCCTGATAGGGTCGACCTTTCATCACAGTGACCTTGACACCCTGCCTTGGCATGACTTTTTGCTGCAAGTCCTTGCCAATTCTGACCATGACTTCAACTCCGGCTCGACCACTAATGCAGACCGACATTTTCCCTCGAATCATAAAGGCCAGCCCACCAAACATCTGCTTTTCTGTGACTTCTTCTTCAAAGACAGCCGGTTCTAGCTTTTGCCCTAACAAGCTACGGACTTCCTGCGCTAGCCTTTGGCTGTAAACCATAGCTTCTCCTTAGCTTGTGTAAATATCCCAGCCGATACCGTACTTGTCCACCAGACGGGCATAGTAGCCACCAAACTGGACTTCCAGCGGCACCAAAACCTGCCCGCCCTCACTCAAGTTGGCAAAGAGGCGGTCGGCTTCCTCTCGACTTTCCGACATCAGGTTTAGGTATTGGTTGGGAATAGTGGAGACGGGCGCGGCGATTGCTCCAAAAATCCCCGTATCACAGCCGTACAAGTCTAGATTTTCCAGCTTAAGCTCTGACCACAAGACCTTATCCTGAACCTCCTTAGGAAAATCCACCGCATTGGGCAGGTCACTGACGTGAGAGATGCCTGAAATCTCGCTCTCAAAGAGCTCTGCATAAAATCCCATGGCTTCCTCAGCCTGATTATTAAAATTTAGAAAAACATTGATTTTTGTCATTTTCTTTCCTCCTAATACTAGTCTAGCATTCAAGGGAGGAATTTTCTTATTCTTAATTGCGCTTGTTGGACGAGCGAACGTCTCGCTAAGACAGGCAGATTAACTGTAATCGGCGGGTCACTAGGCAAGGGACGGCGCATCAGCAACTGCTGACTTAGCCGGCTATTTCCTTCAAAAAACAAAGCCTCATCGCTAGCCTGCCGATAATTGTGCTCCAAGACATAATTTTTGGTCAAACGTAAGTCCTCCAGCAACTCACAAGCCAAGAGATAATATGGACCATCGGGGACATTTTTAAAGGTAAAAGACCTCTGACCAGCCAAAACTGCCCCAACCACCGGTACTTCCTTGGGTAAACGCGCCTTGAAAAGCCCGACACAGGTCAAGCGAGGTTGGTAATCTGGAGGATAAATGACCTCAACAGTCAGCTCATTTTGGCTAGACAAGTTGGCATCCTGATGCAACAAGACCCCCTGCTTTGCTACCTGCTTGGTTAAAAAATCGTAAGCCAGCCGAGATTCTCGCTGATATTTTTTAGGGGAGACGCCTGTGTGCCGCTTAAAAGTATTGGAAAAACTCCCCAAACTATCATAGCCTGCCTCCAGGGAAGTAGCGGTCACCGATTGCTGTTCCTCCATGATTTCCCGAATGCCACGCCCAATCCGCAAGGCCTCAATATATTGTTTGATTGTACAGCCCAGATATTTCTTAAAAGTCCGCGACAGATGAAAAGGGCTATAATGAAACTGCTGGGCGAGTTCTGACAAGGCCAAATCTTCCTGAAAATGCTGACTCAGATAAGTCGCCACTTCTTCCATTTTTTCTTTGCTCATCCTTACTCCTCCGTCACTTTTTTCATGGCGCTAGGAATTTTGCGGCTAATATCCGTCGGAAGAACCACATAGGCTTTTTGCGAGAGCTCATCTGCGATTGCCGAATGCAAGTAGGTCGCAGCTAGCACCCGCTTGAAGAGGCTAGTCTTAGAAAATTGCCCTGCAAAGCCGGCAATCATACCCGCCAGAGTATCACCCATACCGCCTGTCGCCTGATAAGGACCACCAGCCGAGATTTGATAACAGTCCACCACACCGCTTTGGTAAAGAGTCGTTCCAGGCTTTTTCTGCACAACAATGGTCCCAGGAGCAAAGCGGTCGACCGCCTCTTGGTTGGCAGTATCAAGCTGTTCAGCAAGAGCCAAGCCGCCCAGTCGCTCCCACTCCTTCTGGTGGGGCGTAAAAATCGTTTGGGCTTGGGGAAGGGGGAGAGTGACCTTGCTAAAGAGGGAAATAGCACCACCGTCCAAAATCAAGATTTGCTGTTCCTTGACTTGCCCAAGCACGGTTTCAAGGAGCTCCAAACCCAGATCATCTTCAGCCAGACCTGGCCCTAGCAAAATAATATCAACTTTTGCAAGTTGCTCTTTTAGCCTGTCCTTATCCTTGACATCAAAGGCCATAGCCTCAGGCAAATGACTGTGGAGAGCTGGGATATTGTCCCTGTCTGTCGCCACTGTCACCAGTCCCGCACCACTATGAACAGCTGCTAAGGCTGCCATAATAATAGCTCCGCCGTAAGGATAGGTGCCCCCAATCAAGAGCAAACGCCCATAATTCCCCTTGTGACTGTCTTTTGAGCGCTCCTCAATGACCTCATTTAAAATTTTTTTATCTACTAGCTGTTTCATATTTTTGCCTCTTTTCTCTATTTTACCACAAAAGAAAAGGGCTTTCAGCAAGAAAGTCCTTTCCAACAAAAAACCTGAGCTGAGCTTAGGTTTTTGCTTCTGATTGAATTTGTTGATAGATAGCATCAGCTAAAATTTGATAACCTCTCAGCCCAAAATGTAAGCCGTCATTTTTTAGTCCCGTCATCAATGTTACCAAATTTTCCTCAGTATGGTTGAGAAAAAGCTGGTATAGATTGAGAAAGGCACAATCTGTATCAAGAGCCACCGCTTGCATCGTTTTTACATATTCTTCAATAATTGAATTTTTCCGATATTCTTGCTTACTCTCATCAACAGGTGGTGGAGAAATCAAGCACAAACTTGTATGTGGAAATTTCTCTCGAAACTGCAAAATCAGCTCGAGCAAATTCTCTTTAAACTCCATTAAAGGAACTTGCTTATGAGTTGCTAAATCATTAGCTCCAATCAAAAGAAATAAGTAATCTGTTGCCGACTGAGACAAGATGTCTGCTTCCAACCGCGCCAATAAGTCACGAGTATTATTGCCTGGAACAGCCGTATTTATAACTTGCAAATCTGCTATCTTTTGTTTAAGCAAATGATTTAAAATTGGCTCTTCATAACCTTCAAAACGAGCCGATAAACTGTCTCCCGTAATGTGAATATACATTTAATTTTTTAAACTCCGCACAGCCGCTTCATAGGTCTGCTCCATCAGCATGGTAATGGTCATGGGGCCAACGCCACCAGGTACGGGAGTAATCAGACTGGCCTTTTCTGCCACCTCGTCAAACTTGACATCACCAATAAATTTTCCCTCTTGATTGCGATTCATACCGACATCGATGACCACCGCGCCTTCCTTGACAAAGTCCTTGGTCACAAAATGGCCACGCCCGATAGCCACCACCAAAATATCCGCTTGACTGGCAATTCTTGCTAAGTGGTGGGTCCGCGAATGGGTCAAGGTCACTGTGGCATTCTTATTTAAAAGGAGCTGGGCCATGGGCTTACCCACAATATTGCTCCGTCCGATGACGACCGCCCTCTTTCCTTCTAGCTCAACCCCATATTCGTGGAACATCTCCATAATCCCTGCTGGCGTTGAAGGTATCATGACCGGGTGACCACTCCAGAGCCGTCCCATATTGATAGGGTGAAAGCCGTCCACATCCTTTTCAGGATCAATAGCCAATAAAACCGCCTCAGGATCAATATGATCTGGTAGGGGGAGCTGGACCAAGATTCCATGCCAGTTGGCATCCAAATTATACTTGGTAATTAAAAAGATTAAATCGTCCTGGCTGGTTGATAGGGGGAGTCGGACAATTTCACTCTTAAAACCAGCCGCAATAGCTGCCCTCTCCTTATTTCTCACATAAACCTGGCTAGCAGGATTGTCCCCTACAATAATAACGACAATTCCCGGGGTCAAGCCCTTTTCAGCCTTGAGCTGGGCTGTTTTTTGTGCTAGTTTGACCTGTAATTTATTTGCTAAAGCACGTCCATCAATAATATTTGCCATAAGCTTCTCATTTCTTCTTCTGTTTCCCCTCCATTATATCAAAAATTCCCCCTCTTGCCTTATAGCCTTTTTCTATAAAGGGCTATAAGGGCCTGGTCAGCCAGAGCTAAGAGCAAGAAAAGCCAAGACAAAGTCACTTGAGCCTTGGCTAGGTGTAGCGACCAAAACCGCTAAGTCCTGCTTAATGATTAGAGGACCTGGCTAAGGAAATTTCGTGTCCGTTCCTCCTTGGTCTCTTCAAAGACCGCCTGGGGACTACCATCTTCAACAATTACACCCCCGTCCATAAAGATAACCCGGTCTGCAACCTCACGCGCAAAGCCCATTTCATGGGTGACAATAACCATGGTCATACCTGACTTAGCCAAGTCCTGCATAACAGTTAGGACCTCACCGACCATTTCTGGGTCCAGGGCCGAGGTCGGCTCATCAAACAGCAAAACATCCGGATCCATGGCCAGCCCCCGCGCAATAGCAATCCGTTGCTGTTGACCACCCGAGAGGCTTCGTGGGTAGGCCTTGGCCTTATCAGGTAGACCGACCTTGTCCAACAAATCATAGGCCTTCTCTTCAGCCTCCTCCCTGGTCTGGCCCTTGGTCTTAATCGGGGACAGAGTGATATTATTAAGCACTGTCATATTGGGAAAGAGGTTAAACTGCTGAAAGACCATGCCCATCTTTTCCCGCATAGCAAAGAGATCGTTCTCCTTATCGGTAATATCCAGCCCCTCAAAAATCACCCGACCTTGACTGGCTTCTTCCAGACCATTGAGAGAACGCAGTAAAGTTGACTTCCCGCTCCCAGAAGGACCGATAATCACTACAACTTCTCCCCTAGCAATTTCCAAATCAATCCCTTTTAGAACCTCGTTGTTCCCAAAAGACTTGTGCAGCTGGTCTACCTTTAACAGGATTTCTGTCATACCCTATTCCCCCTTTCTCAACTTCTGTTCAAAGGCCTTCAAAATCAAGCTTAAAAGACTGGTCATCAGCAAGTAATAGCCTGCCGCAAAAAGCAAGGGCGTCAGGGTCAGATAGGTACTGTTTGATACAGTTGTCGCCCCATTCCAGAGCTCCATGACCCCAATGGTTGAAAGCAGCGAGCTGTCCTTGATGATGGTAACAAATTCATTTCCCAAGGCTGGTAGAATATTCTTGATGGCCTGGGGGAGAACCACATAGCGCATGGCAAGGTGAGGCCGAATCCCCAAAGAGTAAGCCGCTTCAAGCTGGCCCTTGGCAACGGCGTTAATCCCTGCCCGGACCGTCTCTGACACATAGGCCCCCGTATTCATGGAGATGATAATAATCCCCGGTAAAAGCCTAGTCAAGTCCAGCCCCAGGGCCCCAAAGGGAATGGTTGGGGCATCAAAGTGCATGAGCGCAAAAGCAATCATGATTTGTACCATCATGGGTGTCCCCCGAAAAATCCAGATATAGGTATTAGCCAACCAAACGAGCGGTCGAAACTTCGAGCGCTGGGCAAAAGCCAGCAAAACTCCTAGAATGGTTCCAAAGAAGACTACCAAGATAGAAACAAGTAGGGTAACCAGAGCCCCATAGTTAAAATAGGGGAGGTATTTCGGTAAAAAAGAAAAATCCATCATCAGCCCTCCAAAAAAAGATTTTAACTACTATATCATAAAATGTATAAAAATACAAATAGTAACATAAAAATAGCTTTGTCCTTGCAAAGCTATTGACTAGTGACTTTGATTGCTGACTGATGTTTTGAGCTGATAGCCCTAAGTCAAGCCAGCCCTTAGCCAGGAAACCATGATTAAATTTTCATTACAAACGATTGACATGTATGGCTAGGCGCTGATAAAAGCATTGCCAGAGGTTGTGAACCAGTAGAACTCCTAGACCAAGATTGAAGCGTTGGAGGGAGAGGTAAACATATACGTAAGCAATACGCTTTCTCATGTCTAAATCTAGCGTATACCTAAATCCCTCCATTTCTCTTTCATATAAATAAATTGTCAAGAGTTTATGGAATAGATAATAAAAACAAACATATAATAAGAGCTTTAATAGCCAGTAAATCCATGAGTGACATAGAGAAGGAGCTATTTTTTGTAGATGCCAGGTCGGAATGGATTTTCTTTTATCCCACTCAGGTAAAACTAAAATACAAAAGAGAAAGAACAAAACCTCTGAAACTTCCATAAAAGCATACCCACTGTCCCAGCCAGACTGGAAAGATAGAGTTCCTTTAATCCCATATTTAATGAAAAAATAATTTTCCAAAAACGGAAAGAGGTAGAATAGTAAAATCGGTCCGCCCGTCAGAAAAAAGATAAAATATTTTCGTTTGAGCCAGTTCTTGTATTTACGGCTGCGCTTGATAATCTGGGCTTTGAGATAGCTATCCTTGGGCATATTTTCTGCAATCACTTGACCGCAGTCAGGACAAATGATATACTTTTCTTCCCCCTTAAACAAGATATGTTTGCAAGCATGTTTGTTCATACTTTCTCCTTTAAAATAAGGAGCAGATTAAAAATTTAATCTGCTCAAATATAACTAGTATTCCATACCATAAAAGCGCATCATGCGAAGGCTAACACGCATATCATTATACTGAACAAGGGCTATCCAACGGTATTTGTCAATTAAATCTTTCGATAGCTTAAGAAATAAATTTGTTGACATTACCCCTAAACTGGAAATTGTGGTATTTCCAAGTCCTATAGAAAAAGCAGTAGAGTTTAACAAGAAATCTAGTATATCAGTTGTTAGACTTTCTCTGATTGTTACATCGTAATCTTCTAATTTCGTGCTCTTACGAAAAGTGGATATAAGTTCTTCTACACTTGAACAGGACTCATATAATGCTTTAAAAGTTTGAGCATGTTTATATAGATTTTTCCCGCTCTCATGGAGTTTACTTGATAACAAAGAAGCTCTGAGAGCAGTTACATTATCAAGCTTCTCAATTTTAGCAATATCAATCAGCTTTTCAGTTCCTTTTACTAAACCATTCAATGTCCTTATCGCATTTATACCATTGTAAATAGCTTCTCCTTGTTGTATTCCTTTTAGATAGGTATCATAGGTACGTCTATCATCATTTACAATCCAAGCGCTGAAATAGATATCATTTGAGTATTCTGGAACAGGTTTTTCTAGTATTCCAGATTTTATATCTACAAAGTGGGATAGATACATATATGCAGCTTCTTTTTCAAAATTTTTTGCATTTGAATCTCTATTCATATTTAGTTTTGCCATATCAAGGGCATATTCCCAACGCTCAACCATATTTTGAGCAGCTTCTTTTTCTTTTCGATATTCTTCATTATTCTCTAATATCTGATGATTGGGATTATCTATATATTCTTGTAATTCTTTATGAAATTTACTATCCTTTGGGCTTAAAGAATTAAAATCATTCAGGCTTAACCCAAATTTTTTTAAAGAAGATTCACTATATATGTGCTAGAAAGAATTTTATTTATTGTATCATCTCCATTTACTTGATTTGCATATATAACATTACTGGGCAATATACTAGAAATTATAAGCAATAAGCTGATAGCTAAATAACTTATTCATTTTAAAACTAACATAATTTTCTCCTATAAACATCTAAAATCTCCTTAGTTTAATAGACTTAAAGCAATAACCCTCCTCTCTTTACATATTGGTGTATTAAACATAGTTAGCATATCCTACTAAAATATATCATGTAAGCGTTTTCTTTGTCAAGAGTCCTTATTCTATTTTGAAACAAAATGATTTGTTTTGTCTATTTTAGTGATTGATTAGCCATGCACGGGAATCGTCTTCTAAAACCACAAAAATAGCTTTGCAAATGCAAAGCTATTTCCGATATTTATTTTTTAATACAACAATTCGTAGATTTCCATCGCAATCAAATCGATGCTATCAAAGGTAAAGGTCTCACGCGCTTCCACATCACGCAGGGTAAAGACCGAACCATTTTCCTCATCATAGTTATAGGCTACTTCCGCTACAACAATCCCATCACGCTCAAAGTTTCTCTTCAAACTACCACCATCATTAGCCATACTTTCTAGGCGGTTGATAATTCTTACTAGATGTGATTCCATTTTTGTTCTCCTACTTTCTTTATTGAGGTAGTTCTTTACCTCTCCGAGATATACACTCGAACTCATTTATGCTTCTATTTTACCATAAAAAGAAGCGGAAATACTAGTAAAAGGCTATTTTTTCTGATTTTTTCATCTTCTGACGGACATTTGGCAAAAAATCTCCTAGCTTTTAAAGCTTTCTACTTGCATTGTCTAAGAATACTGATATAATGAATTTATAAAGTTTGACTATTCTTGACCAAAGGAAGAGTCGCTTGATTATGCGAAAGAAAGAGGTAGAATGATGCTTTGTCAAAATTGTAAAATCAACGAATCTACGATTCATCTCTATACAAATGTCAATGGTCGTAAACAGCAGGTTGACCTCTGCCAAAATTGCTACCAAATCATGAAAACAGACCCCAACAACTCCCTTTTGAGTGGTTTGACCAATATGAACAATCAAAATATGGATCCTTTTGAGGATTTCTTTAAAAACTTTCAAGCCAATCAAGAAAGACCCGAGCCAACTCCTCCCACACAAACAGGCGGTGCTGGCGGTGGTCATCATGACAACCATGGTCCTAGCCAAGCAGGCAGAGCCAAGGGCCTGCTCGATGAGTTTGGAATCAACATCACAGACATCGCCCGCAAGGGAGAGATTGATCCAGTCATTGGTCGGGACCAGGAAATTACCCGAGTCATCGAAATTCTCAACCGCCGAACCAAAAATAACCCTGTCCTAATCGGTGAGCCAGGAGTTGGTAAAACGGCAGTCGTTGAAGGCCTAGCCCAAAAAATCGTCGACAAGGACGTGCCCCACAAGCTCCAAGGAAAAGAGGTTATCCGCCTAGATGTGGTTAGCCTGGTCCAAGGAACTGGGATTAGGGGACAGTTTGAAGAGAGAATGCAAAAACTGATGGAGGAAATCCGTCAGAACCAAAATATCATCCTCTTCATTGATGAAATCCATGAAATTGTCGGGGCAGGCGCAACTAGTGACGGAAGTATGGATGCAGGAAATATCCTCAAACCAGCCCTTGCTAGAGGGGAGCTCCAACTGGTCGGAGCCACCACCCTCAATGAATACCGAATCATCGAAAAAGATGCTGCTCTAGAACGCAGAATGCAGCCGGTCAAGGTTGATGAACCTAGCGTAGAAGAAACCATTACCATCCTCAAGGGCATTCAAAGACGCTATGAGGACTACCACCATGTCCGCTATACAGATGAGGCCATCAAGGCCGCAGCCCTTCTCTCCAACCGTTATATCCAAGATCGCTTCCTGCCTGATAAGGCTATCGACCTCCTGGACGAATCGGGCTCCAAGATGAACCTCACCCTCAACTTTGTGGATCCCCAAGAGATTGACAAGCGTTTGATTGAGGCTGAAAATCTCAAGGCCCAGGCTACCAGAGATGAGGACTATGAAAAGGCTGCCTACTTCCGCGATCAAATCGCCAAGTATAAGGAAATGCAAAAGGCTCAAGTCGATGACCAAAATACACCGATTATCACCGACAAGGAAATCGAAAGTATCGTTGAGCAAAAGACCAATATCCCTGTGGGTGATTTAAAGGAGAAAGAACAGTCGCAACTGGTCAACCTGGCTAGCGATCTCAAGGCCCATGTCATCGGCCAGGATCCCGCTGTTGATAAGATTGCCAAGGCTATTCGCCGCAATCGGGTCGGTCTGGGCAATCCTAATCGACCAATCGGTAGCTTCCTCTTTGTCGGCCCGACCGGGGTCGGTAAGACCGAACTCTCCAAGCAGTTGGCCATCGAGCTCTTTGGCTCGGCTGATAGCATGATTCGCTTTGATATGAGTGAATACATGGAAAAACATAGTGTGGCCAAGCTCGTTGGAGCTCCTCCAGGCTATGTCGGCTATGATGAGGCTGGCCAATTGACCGAAAGAGTCCGCCGCAATCCCTACTCACTCATTCTCTTAGACGAGATTGAAAAGGCCCATCCAGATGTCATGCACATGTTCTTACAGGTCCTAGATGACGGCCGCCTGACCGATGGCCAGGGCCGAACAGTTAGCTTTAAGGACACTATCATCATCATGACCTCCAATGCTGGAACTGGAAAGATTGAGGCCAATGTCGGCTTTGGAGCTGCTAGAGAAGGCCGAACCAAGTCTGTCCTAGGTGAGTTAAATAATTTCTTTAGCCCAGAGTTTATGAACCGCTTTGACGGAATCATCGAATTCAGTGCCCTCAGCAAGGAAAACTTGCTGGAAATTGTCAACCTCATGCTTCAAGATGTCAATGACCGTCTGGCTATCAATGGTATTCACTTAGATGTGACCGATAAGGTCAAGGAAAAACTAGTTGATTTGGGCTATGATCCGACCATGGGAGCCCGGCCGCTGAGAAGGACCATTCAGGAGCATATCGAAGATAGTATTACCGACTTCTACTTAGAAAATCCTCAAGAAAAAAGACTCAAGGCTGGAATGACTAGCAATGGGAAAATTTCGATTAAGGCCGCAAAAAAGCTAGACCCTGAAACCCAGTCTGTCTAGCCCGACTAATTTACCTTTCTCAGCCTGGCTGGGAAAGGTTTTTTCTAGCAGCTAACCAAACAAAAGGTTAGTCAAAATAGCTTTTCAATAGGCTTTTGGCCTATTTTTTGCTATAATACCAGTAAAGTAAATCCAGAAAAGAGAAACCATGAGTCATCCAACATTCGGTCAAAAGGTCCCTGGGGCTGACTATAAGAGTCGTTATGGCGTCTATGCGGTCATTCCCGATCCACAGCATGAAAAAATTATCCTAGTCCAGGCCCCTAATGGCGCCTGGTTCCTACCAGGAGGCGAGATTGAAGCGGGCGAAAATCATCTAGAAGCCCTTAGAAGAGAATTGATTGAAGAGTTAGGCTTTACAGCCCAAATTGGCCACTACTATGGCCAGGCTGATGAATACTTCTATTCCCGCCATAGAGATAGCTATTTCTACAACCCTGCCTACATCTATGAAGTCCTCTCTTTTGAAAAGAGTCAAGAGCCGCTGGAAGACTTCAACCAGCTAGCCTGGTTTCCAATCGACCAAGCCATCGACCAGCTCAAGAGAGATAGCCATAAATGGGGCATTCAAATGTGGAAAAAACAACATTCTCTGCCAGAAGAATTGCACAAATAAGCCTAGAAATGCTATAATAGAAGTAGCCTATATAGAGGAGGAAATGATATGAAGCTCATCAACACGACCAATAGCCATGCTCGACTCGTTCAAAGCCAGTTAGAAAGTACCGATGCTTCCTTAGTTGAGACCTATTCGGCTGGGAATACCGATGTGATTTTCACCCAGGCCCCGCGCCACTATGAAATATTGATTGCCAATAAGCACCGGGCTATTCGTGAACAAGAAATCGAAAAAATTCGTGAATTTTTCCTCAAAAGAAAAGTAGATACCAAGGAAATTGATGCGGCTGGAATCAAGACCATTTATGCAGATAAACTGATTGAGATTTCTATTCCTATAAAGTAAAAAAATAAGCTCTAAGGCTTATTTTTTATTTTATAGATCATGGGCAGGTGGGGCGTCCCCTCAAGAATCAAGGAAGGACCGCTAATCTCAAAACCATATTTTTGATAGAGACCTACTACCTGTTCTTGGGCCTTAATCCGAATTTGTCTGCCTGGCCATCTCCTTTCTGCCTCAGTCAGAATTTTTTCCACCAACTGGCCACCGAGACCCTGCCCCCGGCTAGTTAGACTGGTTAGGACACGACCAAAAACCAGGTCCTCCCCATCTTCAAAAAGACGGCCATAAGCATCGAGCTTGCCTGCCTCATCCCTATGAAAAATATGAAGAGCCAGCAGGTCTTGCTCATCTAACTCCTGATAAATTCGCTCCTGCTCGACAATAAAGGTCTCAATGCGTAACTTTAAGAGGTCATAAAATTCTCGACTAGTCAGCTGCTCTAGTTTTTTTACATACCACATGACTTGCTCCTTTTTAGACTTTCTTGCTTATTAAGCTTGGCTAAGCAAGTAGCCAACTATTTATTATAAGGAAAACTCCCAACTTTTAGCTCTCAAAATATATATTTTTAGGAGAGCCCATTCTAAAAGAGGGAGTTTTTGTTTTTGTATCAACTAGGCTAGAATTTTAAAGCTTATTTTTCTTCAAAGCCTTGAGCAACCGCTTGAGGGAAATTTTCTTCCACAATGGCGGCACAGTTATCACAGATATGGGCCTGATAGGTCCGCTGGCTACTTGTTGGGTCGATTCGACGACAACGGTCGCAGACCTCTCCTTGGGCCCTTTCTACCTTAAAGGCAACCTCATCAAAGACCAGAGCATCTGCTGCTGCGGGCTCATTCACAATGGTCAGCTCAGAGACAATCAAAAGCTGTGCGATATTGCTATCAAGAGCCCCCAATAGGGTCCTGACTACTTCCTTAGGATAAACCAGTAGGTGAGCCTCCAGGGATTTCCCGATTAGCTTGGCATTGCGGGCTTCTTCCAGGGCCTTTTGAGCCTGGTCGCGGAAGTCCATAAAGGCAGACCAAGCATCCAAGATTTCCTCTTGACCAGCAAACTTTTCCGCTCCTGGCAATTCAGATAGCTGGACAAAGTCCTCCGGCTCATGCTCCAAGTAGGACCAGATTTCCTCTGCTGTATGTGGCAGAATTGGCGTCAACAATTTCGTAATTTTTACTAAAATATCATAGAAAACAGTTTGCATCTGCCGCCGCTCTAGGGACTTGGCTGCTTCGATGTAGACAACATCCTTGGCAAAGTCTAGGTAAAAGGCGGATAAGTCTACATTGATAAAGTTAACCAGGGCCTTATAAATACTTAGGAAATCAAAGTCTTTATAAGCTTGACGAATGGTCGCTACTAGCTGGTTGAAGCGAATGGTCATATACTTATCTACAGGCCGCAAGTCCTCAAAATCCACCTTGTCCTCAGCAGGGTTGAAATCTGCTGTATTGGCAATCAGGAAACGCAGGGTATTTCTAATCTTCCGGTAGGTTTCCGAAACTTGGGATAAGATATCCATGGAAATCCGGACATCATTGCTTGAGTCGACAGAAGTTACCCAAAGACGGAGAATTTCTGCTCCAAATTGTTTTTCTACATCAGAAGGTAGGATGGTATTGCCCAGTGACTTGGACATCTTTTCTCCCTTACCATCTAGGACGAAGCCTTGGGAGAGAATTTGCTTATAAGGGGCGATGCCATTAGCAGCAACCGAGGTAATCAGGGAAGAGTTGAACCAACCCCGATACTGGTCTGACCCTTCCAAATAGAGGTCAGCTGGATAGGTCAATTCTGGCCGAGTCTTGACTACCCCATTCCAGGAGGAACCTGAGTCAAACCAGACGTCCATGATATCTGTTTCTTTGCTAAATTCGCCATTGGGGGAGCCTGGATGGCTAAAGCCTGAAGGCAAGAGTTCTTTGGCCTCTTTCTGCCACCAAACAACAGAACCATGCTCTTCAAAGAGCTGGGCTACATGCTCGATTGTCTCCTCAGTCATAATGGGACTACCATCTTCTGCATAAAAGATTGGCAGAGGAACTCCCCAGGCCCGCTGGCGGGAAATGACCCAATCGCCCCGGTCACGAATCATATTGTAAAGACGAACCCGACCCCATTCTGAATGGAACTTGACCTGGTCAATCTCATCTAGAATGTCTTGACGAAACTTAGATACGGAGGCAAACCACTGGGGAACAGCCCGCCAGATGATTGGCTTTTTCGTCCGCCAGTCAAAGGGGTAGGAGTGAGTGATTTCATCAGTGGCCAGGAGTAGGTCTCCTAGTTTCTCAATAACGGTCGGTGCCACCTTGTCATAGAATTGACCGGCAAAGTCAGGACCGGCATTGTCCATCATGATTCCCCGCTCATTAACGGTGACTGCAACCTCTAGACCATTGGCAACTCCAACATTATAGTCATCCTCACCAAAACCAGGCGCGGTATGGACGATACCAGTACCAGAATCAAGAGTAACGTGGTCACCCAAGATGACTAACTCGTCTACCTCACTATCCCATGGGTGCTCGGTCACGATATGGTTGAGTTCCTTACCAAGGTGGCTAGCAAGCACTTGATACGATTCCCAGCCAAAGCGTTCTGCTAGGCTAGCAAGGAGAGCCGCAGCTACCACAAACTTACGGTCGTCTCCTGCTGGTTCGACCACTAGGTATTCAAAATCAGGTCCCATGGTCAAACCGCGTGAAGCTGTAATTGTGAATGGGGTGGTCGTCCAAACAACGATGTAAGTGTCGGTATCCAGGACTCCCTTACCATCCTTGACCTTGTTGGCATAGTAGAGGGAGGTAGAGACCAAGTCATGGTATTCGATTTCCGCCTCAGCTAGGGCTGATTCAGATGACCAAGACCAGTAGACTGGTTTGGCTCCCCGATAGATATAGCCCTTCTTGGCCATTTCTCCAAAGACTCGGATTTGAGCTGCCTCATAGGCTGGTTTCAAGGTGATGTAAGGATTTTCCCAATCACCTGAAATCCCCAAACGCTTAAAGTCCTCTCTTTGCTTGTCTACCTGAGACAGGGCGTAGTCCCGACACATCTCTAGGTATTGGACCAAATCTAGCTCCTTGCGTTTGACACCCTTTTTAGCCAGGACTTGCTCAATTGGCAGACCATGAGTATCCCAACCTGGGATATAGGGAGCCTGGTAGCCAGACATGGACTTGGACCGGACAATAATATCCTTAGAAATCTTATTCATGGCATGGCCAACATGGATATTTCCATTGGCATAGGGAGGGCCGTCATGCAGGACAAAATGAGGTTTCCCTTCATTTAACTCCTGCCGCCTTTGATAGAGTTTAGCCTCGTCCCACTCTTTTTGCCAGATTGGCTCCTTATTGGGAAGGCCTGCCCGCATGGGAAAGGCCGTCTTACCTAGATTGAGTGTCTCTTTTAATTTCATCTTTATCCTCACAATTTTTTACTAACAAAAAAGTACCCGAGCTCCAAAAAGGACGAAAACTCGTGGTACCACCTTTGTTTAGGAAAAATATATTTTCCCCTCTAGACTGGTAACGGTAGTCAACCGTCGACTCCTACTCTTTTTCAGAGTCTCAGTTACTGCAAAAGGATAAGCTTGCTAAAAGGGATTGCAGGTCTTCCACCATCACCTACTCGCTAGAAATATTTTACCAAGCTCTTGTTTTTACAGCTTATAGAATATCAACTGATTCCTTGTTTTCATGGTCTGAAGAATCAACAGCAGGTGCTGCTTCAAATTCGGCCTGGGCTTGAGCAGCCGCTTCTGCCAAAACAGCCTGATCCAGACGCTCAAAGGCCTGGGTTTCAGCTAGTTCACGATTAGCTGCCTCGATTCTTTGTTGCAACTCTTCCATCTCCTCTGGTGAGAATTGACGGGTCATATCCACCTGGTCATCCTCAGGAGCCATAGCAGCCTCACCCAGAGCCTCTTGGATAACTTCCTTGAAGGCTTCATCGCTGGTTTGAAGATAGGTTGCTGTCGGACGAAGAATTTCTTCCCAATCAGAAGAATCCACAATGCTCAACTGGCTTTCAATCGTTGATTTGAGGCGTTGATGGAAGACCCGAGTCTTGTTCTTCAACTCCTCTGTCTCAATAGCCACTCGTTTGGCATTATCCGTTGCTTGACGCAGGATTTCATTAGCCTTATACTTGGCTTCATCCAGCAAGTGCTGGGCGTCCTGCTCAGCCTGACGCACGATATTTTCAGAGCGGTCAGTTGCTGCCTGCTTCACTTTTTCAGCCGTATCTTGGGCAATCAAGACTGATTGACTCAAAGAGTCCTTCATCTCGTCAAAGTAGGTCAAGCGCTCTTCCAAGTTTTTGATTCGCGCTTCCTTCTCATGATTACTGCGGACAAGGTCCTCATAATCACGAACAATAATATCCAAGAATTCATCTACTTCTTCAACATCATATCCTCTGAATTTGACACCGAAAGATTTATCCTTGATTTCTAATGATGAAATGGCCATATTTTCTCCTTATTTACTAGATAATATTTCAACAGTTAATTTATGCTTCCCGCTTTTTGAGAAGCCATTTTCCTTTATAACTTTAAATCTTCCATATCTCCTTACGCTAACCAAGTCATCCAGGCCAACGAGCAGGCTGGGATTGGTGGCTACCACATAATTATGCTTGACCTCCTTGGCAGCGATTAGTTGACTAGCCAACTTGCGAGACAGCTTAAAGCTACTAGCAAGGAGCTTGTCCAAACGCAGACTAGAAACCAGAATGTCTCTGGTCACGCTTTTCCTAACCAAGACTAGCTGATTTTTTAAGTCTACTTCCTTGAGTCTGACCGAAGTCTTGGCAATTTTTTGGACCTGGTCAATAAAAAATTGGCTAAACTTCCGATCAACGAAAATCTGGGCCCGGCCCTGATTGACTAAGATATCTCCAAAGACGCGCCGTTCAATTCCCAACTGGTTAATCAGGGTCCCCAAGATTTGTGAATGAGTCAGCTGCTGGAACTTATTGGCATAAATAATCTCCAGCAGGCTAATATCAAAATCAGTCAAATCCAGCTCATAATAGCTAGGAGCCACCAGAACTTTGACTAATTCACTAGGGAAATAGTCACTGCTGACAAAGGACTTTAGACCTTGCTTATTGGCCAAACTGACTAATATCTGGGCCTGATGAGGATTGATAAAGGAGCTTACTTCCAAACTGTAACGCTCCTCTACCCGTCCTAGCATTTCCAAGGCCTGGTCCACAAAGGCTGCATCCTGCTGGGAAAAATGTTGATAGAGTCTCTTATTTTCGTCCATCAGAACAGGAATAGATAGAGTAGACGAATTAAAAACTCGCCTAAAATATTAAGAAAGAACATCACTGCTAGAACTGTAAAGTCCAAGCCTCCAAACTGTAAGTTCAAGCGCCTAAAGGGTCTAAGGACAGGCTCGGTCAAAGAGGACACAAAGCGTCCAAAGCCGGTCTGATAGGCTCCTGGGAACCAGGATAAAAGGGCGTAGACCAGAAAAAGCAGCGAGTAAAGACGAAGTAGATTATAACAAAGTTGAATGATAAAAAACATCTTACCTACGCTTCATGTCGAAATCAAATTCGCTGGCCTGATGGTCATCCGGCAATTTGATGTCTTCAATATTAACGACTACATTGATTGGAGTCAGGAGATACATGGTATTGGCAACCTTTTTCAGATTACCAGCCAAGACATAGCGGGCACCATCAAGATAATCCAAACAACGACGGGCTTGAATTTCAGTCATATATTGGAAATCAATCAGGATACTCTCATTGGCAATCAGGAGATCGACAATCTCGGTCGCTTCCTCGTATTTTTTAGGGTAGCGTACATCGATGGTAATCTTCTCATCCGTAGTTGTCCGGTGGCGGGCCAATTCCTGTTGCCGAGCATGGAGACGAGTGATGTTCTCATTGCTTGCGGCAGATGGACGTGGCTCTCTTGCTAGCTGACTAGGCTTGCCTTCTCTGGCAGCTACTGGTTGCTTTACTTCTTCCTGAATTTTTGGCGGCTGATTGTTGGTAACCTGCGTCTCAGGTCCATCACCGTCCTCTGTAAAATACTCTATAAATCTATCGAATCTATCTTTTAATGACATGGTTCTTTCCTATTTAAAAAATGCTGTCCCAATTCTGACAAAAGTTGAGCCATGGGCAATTGCTTCCTTGTAATCTCGGCTCATCCCCATACTGATTTCAGAAAAGGGCATATTTATTAACTGTTTCCTTTGTAATTCTTTTTGTAGGTCCTTGGCTCCTTGGAAAATCTCACTTAAATCCTGGGGACCGGCATCAATCGGTGCCATGGTCATCAGACCTACTATCCTTATCTTTTCTAGTTTTTCCAATTCTGGTAAAACTTGGTTTAACTCTTCCACTAAAAAACCATGCTTACTTGCCTCGCGGGAAATATTTACCTGTAAAAAGCAGTTAATCACATGGTCTGCTCGTTTGTCAATCTCCTTGGCTAGCTTGATGGAGTCTAGGGCATGAAAGTAATCCACATAGTTGATGACCTCCTTGACCTTCCTTCTTTGAAGGCTACCAATCAAATGCCAGGTTAGATTTTCTGCGGCCAAGACCTGATACTTATCCAGGAATTTATCCACTCGGTTTTCCCCGATATGTTGGATTCCTGTCGCAACTAGCCTCTTAGCAGTAGAGCTGTCAACATATTTGGTGACAGCTACAACATTTACCGAATTTTCTGGTCGTCCCGCCTTACGGCAAGCCTCCTCAACAGAGGCAAAGACTTCCTTTTTATTTTTTTCTAAATCCATTTTAACGGTTTCTGAAAAATGGTGGTGTTTCTAGTTCATCATCGTCTGTTGAACTTTCTGTATAGCGTTCAACAGTTGGGCTTGAGCTAGGCTCTGTCTGACGAGCAATGCTGTCTCGACGAAGGTCCCACTCACCAAAAGCAGAAGTTTGTGGTTTTTCTTGACGGCGCCGGCTAGGTTTTGGCACTTCAACCTTTTCGGTCAAGTCAAAGTTGCGCTCATAGGCACGGTCTGTCAAACTTTCCCGATGTTGGTCCCCTGTTGGACGAGGACGACTAGCTTGGGGAGTCCGGATACCGCTGACCTGCTCTACCCGATCTGGTCGAACACCAGTCGCAACAACGGTGACGCGAATTTCATCCTTCATGCTTTCGTCAATGGCTGTACCCAACCAGATGTTCACTCCATGACCTGCTGCTTGGTTGACCAATTCAGAAGCTTCTTCTGCTTCAATCAAGGTCATGTCCAAACCACCGGTAACGTTGACGATAACGTCCTCTGCTCCATCGATGGTTGTTTCAAGCAGAGGAGAGTAGATAGCGCGACGAGCTGCCTCGACCACTCTTTCTTCCCCGCTACCAAGACCGATTCCCATCAGGGCATTCCCCTTGTTGGCCATAACTGTCTTCACATCTGCAAAGTCAAGGTTGATAAGACCTGGACTGGTAATCAAGTCGGTAATCCCTTGGACACCCTGACGCAGAACATTGTCTGCCTCGCTCAAGGCTTCCAGAAGTGGAGTCTTCTTGTCCACAATCTCTAGGAGGTTATTGTTGGAGATAATCAGCAGAGTATCGACATGCTCTCTGAGCTCATTGATTCCCTCAATAGCAAAGTTGCTCCGCTTGCTTCCTTCAAAGCCGAAAGGACGAGTAACCACCGCAACGGTCAAGGCTCCCAAGCCCTTAGCAATCCGAGCGATAACAGGAGCTGCTCCAGTACCAGAGCCTCCCCCCATACCAGCAGTGATAAAGACCATGTCCGCACCGCTCAAGGCGTCGGTCAAGACCTCTTCGCTTTCCTCGGCTGCCTTACGACCAACCTCAGGCTGACCTCCGGCACCCAGTCCGCGAGTCAACTTAGGACCGAGCTGAATAACGGTTTCTGCCTTGGCGCTGCTTAGGGCTTGAACATCTGTGTTTGCAGCGATAAACTCAACTCCGGAAACACCTTCGTCAATCATGCGATTGATGGCATTACCACCACCGCCACCGACACCGATAACTTTAATGACTGCTCCCTGAGCAGCAGCTGTATCAAATGAAAATGTCATATTTTATTACCTTCTCCTTTAATCAAACATATTGCCAAGTAGATTCCGCACACGATCTGTAAACTTAGCAGGTTTTTCCTCTTCTTCTACTTCCTGTTGAGGAAGAGGGATTTCACTTGGAACTTCGATTCTTTCTGGCTCAGCAGGAGCTGGCTCATTTTGGGAAACGAAACGTGAAGGACTGATGATTTGCTGATTTTGCAGTGGACGAGCAAAGTCGATTGGTTGACGACGTAGAGCCTCGTCACCCCGGACAGCAGCCTGGGCCAAAACGTCCACATCGGTCAAGTTACCAGCATATTCAGATAGGCTGATTACATGGGCAAAGGCTGGGTTTCTAATTCCGATTTGGTTAGGAACATAAAGCTTGACTGGAACTGCAAAAATTTCTTGGGCCAGTTCAATCACACCCGGCATGATAGCTCCGCCACCAATGATGATAATACCTCCTGGTAAATCGAGCAGATGGCGTCTGTCCAAGTCTTGCTTGACCTGTTCAAAGATGTGCTTAATCCGAGCAGAAATGATTTCTGCCAAGTAAGACTCGGTTACTTCAACCGGTTCAATCTCACCAATCACCTCGACCTGGAAGCTCTCATTACTAGCAGCTGGCACATAGGCCTCACCGTAGTTAAATTTCAAGCTTTCAGCCAGCTTTTGAGAGGTTTTTAAAACCTTGGAAATATCCTTGGTTACATAGTCTCCACCTTCTTGGTAGATGTTGGTATATTGTAGTTCTTGTCCCTTAACGGAAGCGACGGTTGTTTGTCCGCCACCCATATCAATAACGGTTGCTCCAAACTCACGTTCTCCCTCATTTAGAACTGACTTGGTCATGGCAAGTGGAGAGATGATAATATTCTCTACTTGGACACCTGCCCGCTCAACAGTCTTTCTTAAATTATGAAGGATAGTCCTAGGACCTGTGTAGAGAAGACCACGCATTTCCAGACGAATCCCCATCATCCCACGCGGATCACGAATTCCTTGGAAACCATCGACCACAAACTCCTCTGGGATAAAGGTAATCACTTCACGATCTGGAGTCATGCTCTTGGTTAGGGCTGATTTAACAACATTTTCTACATCAATATCTGTGATTTCTTTTGAATCACTGGTTACTGGAATCATCCCTTGGGTTGGCTCAATTTGGAGCAGGTTGGCAGGGAGGCCAACATTGACTACCTTGATGGAAATCCCTGCTTTTTCTTCGGCTTGGGCAATTGCTGACTTAATCGCAGTTGCTGCAGCCTCAATATCAACAATGATTCCATCCTTGACACCGGCACTCTTGGCATTGCTCACACCAATCACATTCATTTCATCATTGACATGCTCTGCCACCAACACTTTAATGGAGCTAGTTCCTATATCTAATCCCGTAAAGAAGCCATTTCTAGCCATTACATCATTCCTCTCTATCTTCCGAGTTCCTCACTTTAACTAATAGCTCTAAAAAATATAGCTATCCAACGCCTATTATAACATAAAAAAAGTAAAAGTGGGCAGATTTTATTCATTATTTTCACTATTATTTTCAGGGTTCACATCGCTATTTGTCTCTTGATTTCCCTGTTCTTCCGCCTGTTTTTCTTCTTCTGATTTTTCCTGATTCTCTGTCTTAGGCTCCTCCACAATATCGGGCCGGCTAAAGATTCCTGCCTCCATATCGAGAACAAAACCTAGGGTCAACTGGGACTTAATCTTTTCATAGTAGGGAAGTTTTTTCCCCAGTTCAGACAAGGGAACCAAGACCTTATGACCACTGTAAAATTCAAGGGTCAAGAGATCCTTGGTTGCCGCAGTTGGTGTCAGGGTCACCTTGGCTAAATCATTCTTGATGGAGCTAGCAAGCTGGCCCGATTCCTCCACAAATTTTTTTATCATTTTTGGATCAGAAAAGCTTAGACTGATGTACTTTTCTGGCAACTTGTCCTCGGCCACATTCTGCTTAATCAGCTGGCCATTGCTTAAGATTGGATAGATATTTCCACTACTGGTCTCGTAGGCAAAAATATCATACTCTGTCACCTTAATCGTAAAGCGGCTAGGAAAACGATAGTCTAGCTCAACAGCCTTAATCCAGGGATTAGACTCCTTGATGTTTCTAGCATAGGCCGGTCGGTTGAGCCAGGTCGTTAGAGTATAGTCCCGCTCATCAATCAAGGAGGCCTTGATGATGGCTTCCTTGGCCACCTCTTTATTACCGACAACCTCTAACTGTCTAGCCTTAGATAGGGGAGTCAGACAATAGATGGCACCCAAGACCAGGCAGACACTAAGAAAGAGGACCGGACTGGCCCGAAAAATATGGCGTCTGGATAGGGGAGGTATGGCTGCTTTTTTTTCAGCCTTGAGTTGGGCCTTGGCCAACTTTTTAGCCTCCTTAGGATCCAGCTCCTCTAACTCTTCTTCTAGTTGGACTTCCTGGTCATCTTCTAGCTCAAGCTCTTCTTCTGGCTCCTCCTGGGAGTCGGAGTCCGCTTCTGCTTCCAGCTCGACTTCTTGGTCCTGGACCTCCTCTTCTTCCTCCTCAAATTCTTGGGGGAAGTGGGCTCGCCTTTCTTCCTCGATTTTTTCTTCTGCCTCAGCCTGCTCCTGGGCCTTTTTTTCTAGATATTCCTTATTTCTCTTTTGCCATTCAGATAGTTCTTCCTGGTTTTCTTGTTTCTCATCTTTATCTTTTCTTGTCATTTTCTTCCTTTGCAATATCCGCTTTTAACAAGGCGTAAAATTCATCCAGGGTCTTGATTTCCTGAGAATTTTCCATTGCTTGCTCATATTTTTCCCGATGCTGGAGCAAGTCCTGAACTGCCCCTTCTAGGCTGTTCAAAGTCAAGTTCTCTTCCAGCAACTCTTGGGCATAGCCTTTTTTAACGAAGTAAGCTGCATTTTCCAGCTGGTCTCCCCGACTGGCCTCGCGACCTAGCGGGATGATTAGTTGAAGTTTTTTTAGGGCTAATAGTTCAAAGAGGGTATTGGAGCCCCCTCTAGTTACAACCACATCAGCCACTTGCATCAAGGGCTGGTAGAGGTCGCTCACATAGTCTACCCGATAGAGATTTTTGGAAAGCTCCTGTAGGTCCGCCTGACCCGTCAGATTGATGATATTGTAGCTTTCGGTTAGGGCTTGCTGGTGCTGACTAATAAAGTCATTAAAGACACGCGCACCAGCAGAGCCTCCGACAAACAAGAGGGTCTTGAGTCGGCTGTCAAAATGAGCACAAATCTCTGCAAGTTTCTCCTTATTTTCAACCCCAGCGTCAGCAATCTTGGTCACTGCTCCTAGGTGCTCCACCTTGGTCAAGCTAGCAGCCTGCTCAAAGGTTGAATACATCTTGCGCGCACATTTATAGGCAATTTTATTGGCCAGACCAATCGATAAGTCAGACTCATGGACATAGACAGGGACCCCTGAAAGCTTGGCTGCAATCACTGGCGGCACCGAAACAAAGCCTCCCTTTGAAAAGAGGACCTGTGGTCGCAGACGCCAAAGGATAAGGAGGGACTGAAAAATCCCCCAGACCACCTTAAAGCCATCCAGCAGGTTCTGCCAAGAAAAGTAACGTCTCAGCTTACCCGTTGCAATCGAATGAAACTGGATAGCTAGATTTGCCTTTTGAATTTCCTGATATTCAATCCCCTTTTTATCACCGATGTAGTGGACCTCCCAGCCCCCTTCAATAAATTTAGGAATCAAGAGGAGGTTGAGGGTCACATGCCCTACCGTTCCTCCCCCAGTAAAGATTATTTTTTTCATATTAGCCCTTTAATTCTGCCAAGGTCGCTAAAAATTCATCTCCGCGCACCTCGAAATTTGCATACATATCCCAACTAGCATTGGCTGGACTGAGCAGGACAATATCTCCTGGCCCTGCTTGATCGAAGGCCTTGCGGGTCGCATCTGCCACATCAGTGGCTTCTAGATAGCTGACCCCAGCCTGGTCGGCTGCTCGTTTGAGCCTGTCCGCTGCTTGACCTAAAAGAACCATTCTTTTTAGGCCCTTGAGGTCGGGTACCAATTCATCAAATTCATTTCCTCGGTCCAAGCCCCCTGCAATCAAAATCACCTTTTGGTTATCAAAACCAGATAAGGCTTTTTGGGTTGCTAGGATATTGGTTGACTTGCTATCGTTATAAAACTTGACACCTGCCACTTGACCAGCGTATTGGAGGCGGTGCTTGACCCCACCAAAGTTAGCTAGGCTTTCCTGAATCGTCCGGTTGCTAATGCCTGAAAGTTTAGCCACCGCAATTGTAGCCAGGGCATTTTCGATATTATGACTACCCGGCACTCCTAAATCCTGAGCGGCCATAACGGCCTCCCCCCGAAAATAAAGGACATCATCCTTGAGGTAGGCCCCATCGACCACTTCCTTGGTCGAGAAAGGCAGGACCTGGGCCTGGGTCTTTTGAGCCAAATCCTTAGCCAGGTCTTGATTAAAGTTGAGAATCAAAAAATCCTGAGCTGTCATATTCTTTTGGATATTCCACTTGGCTGCCACATAGTCCTCAAAAGAGCCATGATAGTCCAAGTGGGTTGGCATAAGGTTGGTGATGACGGCCATTTGGGGGTGAAAGGCTTCAATCCCCATCAGCTGAAAGCTGGAAAGTTCCATGACTAGCCTGTCCTTGTCGGTCGCTTCTTGGGCAACCTGACTAGCTGGAAAGCCGATATTGCCGGCCAGAATGCCCTTTTGCCCTCCAGCCGATAGGACCTCAGCAATCATTGTTGTCGTCGTGGTCTTGCCGTTTGAACCAGTAATACCGATAATGGGCGCATCTGAAATCAAATAGGCCAACTCCACCTCGGTCAAAACTGGAATCCCCTTGGCCAGAGCCTTTTCAACCATGGGATTGTCGTAGGGAATCCCTGGATTTTTAACCATCAACTCAAAGTCCTCATCTAGGAGCTCCAAGGGGTGGCCTCCAGTCACCACCTTAATCCCTTCTTCTAAAAGGGACTGGGCCGCAGGGTTTTCCTCAAAGGGCTTGCCATCATTGACTGTCACGATAGCTCCCAACTTATCCAGGAGACGAGCCGCAGACTCTCCTGACTTGGCCAAACCTAAAACAAGAACTTTTTTATTTCTAAAGTTTGAAATGTACTTCATCATCAACCTCTTTATTTCTAGTACCTTCTATTTTACCCTTTTTTGGGAAAATAAAAAAGGCCCAGCTCTATTTTCTTCTCCTTGTTATCAAGTTTTGAAAAATTTGCAATATATGGTAATAGAATTTTTGACCTTTGACTTGCTTTTTATCTATGAAAGCGTTATACTAAAGGTAGATAAAGTTACCGCTGGTAACTAGATGGTGAAAGGAAGTGATACAAGCTGAAAGAAACTAAGGAAAGCCTGAGAGAAAGGCTGCTAGAAGAGGGACTGGAAAAAATCGGCCAGGAAGGCTGGGAGCAACTTTCCCTCCGTAAACTAAGCCGAGCCTGCCAGGTCAGTCATGTCGCCAGTTATCGTCATTTTAAAAACAAGGACGATTTTATCTGGGCCTTAATTCCGCTAGTCTCTCACCATTTTGTCCTCTTCTTACAGGAAGGCGAGGAGGAGGCAAATAGTCCCAGACAGAGGATTTGTCATCTAGCCCAACGCTTTATCCTTTACTCCCAAGAACATGCTCATTATTTTGACTTTCTCTTTCTCAGCAAGTACGCGCTAGCCACCCAGACCGATGAAAATGGCCAGCTGGGCTTAGAAAGAGAGATGGACTGCTTTGAGCACAGCCGAAAGAGAATCCAGGAGTTTATCGATTCTCTAGCTGGTTCCTATGATTTTAACCAGACCTTTATGCACCTTTGGGGCTTTATCTTTGGGCTTAGCCTCTTGGTGCGGCAGAAACTTTATCCAGCCCCAGACCAGGTCCTAGCCCAACTCATCGAAGAGATTCTGGACTTTTATCAGTAGGAGGTAAAACCATGCTTACAACCATTATTTATGCTCATCCTTACGACAAGAGCTTCAACCATGCTATTTTAGAAACCGTTACTCAAAAATTAAAAAAACAAGGTCAAGCCTATCAAGTGCTGGACTTGTACGCAGACAATTTTAATCCCGTTTACAAGGCAGAAGAATTAGCCCTCTTTTCAAAAGGCGAGGCGGTTGACCCCTTGGTGCAACACTATCAAAAGGTGCTAGACAAAACCAATCGCTTGATTTTCATCTTTCCGATTTGGTGGTATGATGTGCCTGCTATCGTCAAGGGATTTTTCGACAAGGTCTTTCTCAAAACCTATGCCTACCAAGAAGAAAAAAGTGGCCTTCTAACTGGGCTTTTAAGCCAGATTGAAGAAGCTCTGGTCTTGACCACTGCTGCTAGTCCCACCTGGTACCTGAAGCTTTTTGGTGGCAATGTCGTTCAAAAAGCGGTACTTAGTTCTACACTTAAGGCAGTCGGCATTGGTAAGAAATCCCGCAAATGGTTCAATGTCGGCCGTATTGCCCGTAAAACCCCTGAACAACGCCGGGCCGCCCTAAATCAGATTGCTGACCTACTTTAAGTAAAAGCCCAAAGGAGGAAAAGAGATTGAAGCGTTCTCTGACTAGCTGGTCACTTGAAAAAATGCTACTAACGGGAGTAAAACTGGGCTTTGTTCCTAAAGATGACCCAGCCCTAGCCAAACATTTAAAAAAAGCGGAAGAAAAGAGTGCTCGCTTAGTGGCTAATCCCAGCAAAATGGTCGGCATGCCCGTAGAAGATAAAATCATCGCCGGGATGCAAACCTTTATCTGGAATGACCAGCAGACTTCTGACCAAAAAGTGCTGCTCTACCTGCATGGCGGAGCCTATGTTAGCCAGCCTCTTTCTTTTCATTATCAGATGCTGCGCCAGATTGTTAGTTTGACAAATGTCAAAGTTGTCCTTCCGATTTATCCTAAGGCGCCCAAATACAACTATCGAGACACCTATCCTAAGTTAGTAGAACTCTACCAACTGCTACTAACTGCAGTTGATAGCCCCTCGCTCATTACGATTGCTGGAGATAGTGCAGGCGGTGGCCTAGTCTTTGGCTTGGCTCATTTGTTAGTTGAAAAAGACTTAAAGCAACCCCGACATTTGATTGGAATCTCACCTTGGCTGGATATTGAAATGAAAAATCCAGAAATAAAAGACTATCAAGCTCTGGATCCTATCGTTGACTTTTGGTATTCGCTCAAGGTTGGTCAACTCTGGAGTGCGGGCAAGGAAAACGGAGCAAATCCCTTGGTCAGTCCCATTAACAGTCCCTACTTTGCCCAAATGGCGCCTATCAGCCTCTTTAGTGGCAGTCATGAAATTCTTTATCCAGACATAAGGTTGTTAGCAGAGCAACTGACGCAAGAAAAGATTCCGCATCAATTTATCGTCAAAGAAAAAATGAACCATGTCTATCCACTTTTTCCCATTCCAGAGGCCAAAGAAGCCAGACGACAGCTTGCTGAGATTATCCTAGAATAAGATTCCAAATATAAACCAGCATTGCTATGATAGCAATGCTGGTTTCTTTGTCATTTCCCCTCACCTTTTCTACCACTCACTTAGGAAAACTTACCACTTAGCCAGAAAGGGTAGATTTGGCGCTAGGTTTCTGCTAAGCTAGAACTTAAGGAGGAAACATTATGACTCGTACTCAAAAAATTCAAACGCTCATCCCAAACGGCGCCGACCAGCTCTATACAGTCTGCTATCCCAACCCCGGCAAGGAGACGATTATTCTCTTGCATGGAGGGCCAGGGACACCAGATGACTTCCTCTGGTTTCTAGCAGAATTTGAACAAGACTTCCAAATCATCAACTTTCATCAACGAGGAACTAAACAATCGCCCTGCCCCAGTGGTGACTTCAGTATAGAAGCTTACATTGCAGACATCGATACAATCGCTAACCACTTCAAGGTAGATAAATTCCACCTTTTAGGGCATTCCTGGGGTGGCCTCTACGCGCAAATCTATGCTAGTAAACACCCCGAACGCCTCCTCAGCCTCTTTCTCTCCTCACCGGGAACGGGGACAGGTAAAGAGTGGAAAATCATGGAGAAGGAAATGATGACCTATAATAAAAACCATTGTTCCCGCTTGGACTGGATCAAAATGGGCATCTTTTCTCTGCTCGGCAATCTTGGTAGTTCCAAGGCTTCCCAGGCTCTTTTTAGGCAAGTTGCGCGCAATTACAATGCCGATTATCCAGCATTTCGTGATAGGACTTTTGACATGAGCAATGTTTCAGTTCAAGCCGGCAATCGGACCAGAAAGGCCATTATGGCCTACCCGCCCCTAGCTCCTTTAGAAAATCCTAGCTTTCCCATTACCGTAACTTTCGGAGACAATGATATTTTTGGCGACAGCAAACGTTTTATCGAGAAACGCTATCCCAGCGCCCAAATCTTTTTCATCAAAAACAGTGGCCATTTCCCATTCTTTCAAAATCCAGACCACTACTTCGCTATCTTGCAGCAGCATTTTAAAAACTAGGAAAAAGAAAGCTAAGGAGAGCCCTATTCCTCTAAAATATAGCCAGACCAAGCTAGCCTTAAACCCCTAGCTTGGCCTTTTTAGTTTGCAAGTTCTACTTCTTTTATCTAGGTCTAAAAATATAGCAAACATCTTAGATTCAGCTAGGTTAGAGCAGTTCCTGGTCAAAAAGGATTCTTGACCTAGTCCTTTTCTAGTTCTTCATCCCTCTTTTTTGACCACTTGTTCCCCAAAAATAACCACTTATCAAAAATATTGAGATTTCCTGCCTTTCATTTGCTAAAATAAAGGCAAAAAGGAGAAAAATCATGTCCCTAATATTAGACGACTTTAACAGTAAACTGACCCAGAATTTAGATAAGTATCGGAAAAAATGGCAAGCCCAAGTTGCCGTTCGTTCACCCAAGTTTGGTATAGACTATCGCTATGGCGCCCAGGATTTACCCTATCATTCAGCAAGTGTAGGTAAGCTAGCTCCCGCAGCTCTCACCCTGCAACTAGTCGAACAAAAGCTAATTAGTCTGGATACCCCTGTCGCTTCGATACTAGACAGGGAGATTTTACAAGGGATTTTCATGGAAGGCAAGATAGATGATGTCACCATTGAGCAACTTTTGACCCATACTTCTGGAGCAAATGATTACCTCAATGGACCAACTAAGGGGGACACACTGGCTGAACTGACAGTGACCGACCTGGACCGTCGCTGGACGCCAGCTAGCTTACTGGACTATGCTAGAGAATACCAGAAACCTATCGGAGCGCCCGGCCAAAAATTCTTTTATAGCGACACAGGCTTTACTATCCTGGGACTCCTACTTGAGGAGGTTACAGGAAGAGCCTACTCCCAGCTTGTGCACGAAAAAATCTTTGACCCTCTGGGAATGACCCGCAGTTTTATGCCCTTGCGAACCAAGCCTACTGTGGGAGATGATACAATCGCTCCCCTTTATCTAGGAAAAACAAGAGTAGATACAGCTCAGTCCCTGACCATGGACTGGGCTGGCGGCGGACTCGCAGCCACGCTGGATGACTATTTAACCTTTATTCACGCCCTCCATACAGGCCAGCTAATTAGTCAAGAATCTTGGGAATGGATGACCAGATCCCGCCATAAATATCGTAGTGGACTTTACTATGGAGCCGGAAGCATGAATGTCAAATTTTCCGGCTTTGTTCCCTGGCTTTGGAATTTCCCCCGTCCCGTTGGCCACCTGGGCTTAACTGCCGTCCATCTATGGTATGATGCTGAGCATGATGCTGAAATTGCCATTAACTTTGGTTCATCTAGAGCCATGCAAACTAGTTTTTATCCGCTGATTGAGATTGTTCGATTGTTGCGCCAGCTTAGTTGATGTAAGTGAGGAGAACACTAAAGAGGATAAGTCCTTTAGTCTCCCCACTCTCCTAGCAATTTTCAAGGAAAGGAAAACGATGATGAAAGATACAAAAATTGAAGAGATAATAGAAAACGGTCCCGACCGCCTCTATACTATCTGCTATCCCAAGCCCCAGAAAGAAACCATTATTTTACTTCATGGAGGACCAGGAGCTCCTGACGATTTCCCTTGGTTTGCTGAAGAATTTAAAAACGACTTCCAAATCATCACTTTTCACCAGCGGGGGACCAAAAAATCTCCCTGCCCCAGCGGTGATTATAGTATAGAAGCCTATATGAATGACCTCAATAAAATCAGTAACTACTTCGGACTAAAAAAATTTCATCTTTTCGGACATTCCTGGGGCGGTCTTTACGCTCAAATCTACGCCAGCAAATACCCTAAACGCCTACTCAGTCTCTTTCTCTGCTCACCCGGGACAGGAACGGGCTCTCAGTGGCAACAAATGGAAGAAGAAATGATGACTTACAATAAAAATCATTGTTCTTCTGCCCAATGGTTAAAAATGGGCATCAACTCTCTGCTCGGTAGTCTTGGTAGCTCCAAGGCTTCCCAGGCGCTCTTTCGTCAAGTCGACCTCAACTACAATGCCGACTATCCCGAATTTCGGGGCCAGGTTTCAGATGTCAGCAATGCCTCGGTCAAGGCCAACAGTCAAACCAGCAAGGCAGTCCGCACCTATCCCATCTTAACTCGCCTTGAGACTCCCCTTTTTCCTATCACTATAACCTTTGGAGACAATGATATTTTCGGAGATAGCATGCACTTTGTCAGCGACCGCTATCCTAGCGCCCACCTATTTAGGATAAAAAATAGCAGCCACTCCCCCTTTCTCCATAACCCGCAGGATTTCTTCCCCATTTTACACCAGCATTTCGATATTAAAAAGCGATAAGAGTGATTAACTACTCTTATCGCTTTTATTTCTTTTTTTCTTGACGGGCATTCGGGAAAGGTCACGCAAGGCAAAGAAAGCCAGGGTCAGCATTCCTATCGTCACAAAGAGTTCACTAGGTAGTTGGAAAATCTTGAAAGCCGCCAAAGTCAAGAGAATGAGCAAAACAACCAAGATTAAAACCAACGTCACCACATTGAGCGTCCCCCGAATACTAGGAGGAGCAGCAAAAATGTAAAACAAGAGAATGAGAATTCCCACAATCAAATAAAACATAAGCCCTCCTCCCTGAAATTAAAATTTATCTATAAGTATTCGTGCAATAGTTGACTAGCTCCTAGCTAGGCCCCTCCCAACTCGCCAAGGACCCAATCAAGCTTGCAGCATGCTAGAGGGAGGACTTGTTTTGTCAAACTCTCCCTAGCACAAACTTATTCAGCAGATTTTTTCTTTTTATTAGCCTTTTCACGTTCAGCCTTGTTAAGGATTTGCTTGCGCAGACGGATAGACTCCGGTGTCACTTCCATGTATTCATCATCGTTGAGGAACTCCAGCGACTCCTCCAAGGTCAAAATCCGTGGTGTTTTGATAACCGCTGTTTGGTCCTTGGTTGCCGAGCGGACATTGGTCATCTGCTTGGCCTTGGTGATGTTGACTGTCAGGTCATTTTCCCGAGAGTTTTCACCGATAATCATTCCCTCATATACTTCTGTTCCAGGATTGACAAAGATAGTTCCCCGCTCCTCGATGGACATGATGGAGTAGGTGGTTGCCTTACCAGCGTCAATAGACACCAAGGCTCCGCGGTGGCGGCCACCGATTTCCCCTGGAATAAGCGGTAGGTATTGGTCAAAGGTATGGTTCATAATCCCATAACCGCGCGTCATGGATAGGAATTCAGTAGAGTAACCAATCAGACCACGAGCAGGTACCAGAAAGACTAGGCGGGTCTGACCGTTACCAGTCGCCACCATGTCCAGCATTTCACCCTTGCGTTCAGACAAACTTTGGATAACGGAACCCTGATATTCCTCTGGCGTATCGATTTGCACACGCTCGAAAGGCTCCATTTTCACTCCGTCAATCTCCTTGACGATAACCTCTGGCCGAGATACTTGCAGTTCATAGCCTTCCCGACGCATGGTTTCAATCAGGATAGAGAGATGCAATTCTCCCCGACCTGAAACGGTCCATTTGTCAGGAGAGTCTGTCGGATCTACCCGCAGGGAAACGTCCGTTTGTAGCTCGGCCTGGAGGCGCTCTTCCACCTTACGAGAAGTCACCCATTTTCCTTCGCGACCGGCAAAAGGAGAGTTATTAACCAGGAAGGTCATCTGCAAGGTTGGCTCATCGATATGAAGGACCGGCAGGGCCTCTACCGCATCTGTCGGTGTAATGGTTTCCCCGACAAAGATGTCCTCCATACCAGAAACAGCAATCAGATCACCAGCCTTGGCCTCAGTGATTTCCCGTCTTTCCAAACCGAAGAAACCAAAGAGCTTGGTTACGCGGAAATTCTTGCTTGTCCCGTCTAGCTTAGAAAGGGTAACCTGGTCTCCTACCTTAACGCTACCACGAAAGACCCGTCCAATCCCGATTCGACCAACGAAATCATTGTAGTCCAAGAGAGAAACTTGGAACTGCAAAGGCTCATCTGAATTATCAACTGGCGCTGGGATATGCTCGATAATAGTATCAAAGACCGGTGCCATGGTATGCTCTTGCTCGGCTGGATTGTCTGATAGAGAAGAAGTTCCATTGATTGCAGAAGCATAGACTACTGGGAAGTCCAGCTGGTCATCATCAGCTCCCAACTCGATAAAGAGTTCCAAGACCTCATCTACTACCTCGGCCGGCCGGGCAGAAGGCTTGTCAATCTTGTTAACAACCACGATTGGAATCAGGTTTTGCTCCAGAGCCTTTTTCAAGACGAAACGAGTCTGAGGCATGGTTCCCTCATAGGCGTCCACCACTAGGACCACCCCGTCTACCATTTTCATGATCCGCTCCACTTCTCCACCGAAGTCGGCGTGTCCTGGGGTGTCCATGATATTGACCCGAACTCCCTTGTAGGCTACGGCTGTATTCTTGGCCAAAATGGTAATTCCCCGCTCCTTTTCCAGGTCGTTGGAGTCCATGGCCCGCTCTGATAACTCAGTCCGTGCATCTAGGGTTTCAGACTGCTTAAGCAGCTCGTCAACCAAGGTTGTCTTTCCATGGTCAACGTGGGCAATAATGGCAATATTGCGGATATCTTCTCTTAATTTTGTCATGCTTTCCTCTAATTCATTCAAATTTTATTCTAACTGATTGATTATACCACAGTTTAGACCAAAAAGCACAAAGGAGCCTGATGTAAATGTTTTCAGTAAAAAAATGACAAGGACCTGTTTTTTTCCAGTCCGCTTGTGCTATGATAGAAGAAGAAAAAAAGGAGAAACCATGCGCCTCGATAAGCTACTGGCCCTCAATCAAATCAGCCGAAAAAAGATGAAGCAGGCCCTCCTGCGCCAGCAAATCCTAGTCGATAAACAAGCAGCCCGCAAGTTGAGTCAAAATGTTGATACGGGCCTACAAGAAATCAGCCTAGAGCAAAAAAGCCTCCAGGCTCCCAGCCACCGCTACTACCTGCTCAATAAACCAGCAGGAGTTCTTACGGCCAATAAAGATGCTGAAAAAAGGACCGTTATGGACCTACTTGCCCCCAGTGACTACTCTTCTGACCTCTACGCTATCGGTCGGCTGGATCGTGATACGAGGGGCCTACTTATCCTGACCGACAATGGACCTTTGGGCTTTCAGCTCCTCCACCCCCAGTACCATGTCCAAAAGACCTATTATGTTGAGGTCAATGGCCCCTTAAATAATAGTGCCATTGAGGCCTTTGAGCGGGGCATTATCTTTCACGACGGAACGGTCTGTCAAAGCGCTCAACTCACCATTCATCAGAGTCAGCACCATAAAAGTAGCGCCTCGGTCTGTCTCAGTCAGGGAAAATTTCACCAGGTCAAAAAAATGTTTCTCTCGGTCGGAGTCAAGGTAATCTACCTCCAGAGGACCCATTTTGGTCCCTTTGAACTGGACCCTGAGCTAGCCGAAGGGAGCTATCGCCCCTTTCACTCGCAAGAGCTAGAAACAATCAAGCTCCTACTAGAAAAGACCCGGTAAAAATAGCTTGCTAGCAAGGAGGAAACAGGAGAATGCTTAAATAACCTTGCGGCATAAGCCGTTCTTCGCTAATCATGAGTACTTATCTCCTCAAATTTTTCTTCTTACCATCTATCAATAAGTTTTCAATCAAGTAACTAGTTATCATGACATAAGTTGTGTAATCCATAGCGACTCCTTCTCTTTATATTGTTATCATTCGTCATTTCGCATCAATAATTTCAAATAAAGATTCATCGCCACTCGAAAGTGATATCATACTCAAATAGGGAGACGAAGGCTGTAAATATGTAAAATTTATATCTAACTCTGTTTCCTTTGAAGCGCTAAGTTGCTTACTAACCCAAGAGTCTTTGAATATATATGTAATTTCATCATCTCCAGAAACTGGATTTTTAAAATAACTTCTAATTTTAAATGTTGATAAAATTTCCTTATTTAAAGTTAGATTTGTAAATAAAAACTTTATCTGCGACACCTTTTCATTTACAGGCGTTCCATCAAGTTTTACTATCCCTCCATCCTCAGTATAGCGGATAGAGATCTCTTCTGTCCTAACTTCGTCGTCCACTTTTCTTTCTTCTTGATAATAAACTCCTTGAATTTCTTTTGTCTCTGACTTACCAGTTAGAATAATGAAATGGTCTATATCTTTTCCTCCAGTATAAGCTGCCTTTGAATGGTCTGATAAGACATATTTTATCTCAAACCCCTTCGGAAACTTTTTAAATAAGTCCGACACCTTAGGTGTTGGGTAGACCTCCGACATATAGTCAAGTTGCTTTTCAATCTTCGCACGGTCAAAGCCTCCGCTAGTCACTTGCTGAATTACTCTTGTCACGATTAGACCTCCGATTAGTATCAATATGGAAAATATAACGAGTAATATGATTGATTTTGATTTTTTCATAGTTTTACTCCTTAAATTTTTCTATTATAGTTTCTGATTTAAAAGAAAGGGGGGTAGACATATTTATTTCAATATATTTATTTGATTCATTGTTTCTGGTGAAAGAAAGGATAAAATTCTTTGCTTCATCTTTTTTAGAAATATCCAAGTTGTTTAATGATAATAAATCATTGTTCAGATAATAAGCAATATGATAAGCTGAAATATTTGAATTATAATTACTTTCTATTATTTTATAACTAGATAGTATATTTTTATTAAAAGTATTTTTTTGAAATAAAAATTGTGTTTCCTTAACTATATCATCTAAGGTATAGTCTTTATCTAAGCTTTTCCATCCCTCTTTTGTTAATTCGATGTTATGTTTGTATAGCATTTTCATATCAGAAATACCATTATTTACAACTGTTATTTTTTTCTCTACGATCCCTTTTATCCTCTTATTTTCTGGATTACCTGAGACATTTATAAAATACGATATATCTTTCCCGTCTGAATCTTTTGAATGAGTATATATAATTTGAAACCCCTCAGGAAATACTTTAAACAAGTCCTCAACATTTTTCGTTGGATAGATTTTGCCTAAATCCGCAAATTGTTTTTCGACATGCGCTCGACTATTTTTATTACAACCCGACAAACCTAACATCATAACCATCACTCCTAATAATAATGCTAGTAATTTCATTTTCTTATTCATATACATAAACTCCTATTCTTTTTCCTAACACGAACCTTGCAGCAGCTGTTCTTCACTAGTCATTATTTTTCACCTCTACTAAAAATTGATTCACTGATTGAACTATCATCTCGACCAATTTCTACCTCTCTAGAATAACCAAATCTTTTATCTTCTTCCAAATTCCCTTGAATATTTATGCCAAAATTTGTTCCTTTTATTTTCAAATAATTTGCGACAATTTTATTATCCATTTCATAAAATCGGATATAGTCCCCATTGGCATTATCCCAAGTTTTCTTACTTTTTAAGGAATGTAACTGGTCTTGACTTAAATTTAGGAGCTGAAATAAAAATTGAAATTGTTCTAAATAATCCTGATATTTTTCTTCTAATTGTTGATGGACAATAAATTCTCCACTTTCTTTCAACTCTACATCAACTCTTTTTACCATCTGATCATTTTCATTCACTTCTAAAGTACCAGTAATTAACTTATTGGCATAATCCCCTTCTAAATCTAAATAATATGACGTGCTATTATAACTGGCAACATTCAAAATATGAAATCCTTTCGGAAAGACTTTAAACAAATCGTAGGCATTCTGAGTTGGGTAAACCTTTTCCAAATCCGCAAACTTCCTCTCCCCTAAATAACGACAACCTGACAAACCTAACATCATAACCATCACTCCTAATAATAATGCTAGTAATTTCATTTTCTTGCTCATATCAACCTCCTATTTATTTTCATAATACAAACCTTGCGGCATAAGCCGTTTTTCACTGGTCATTATTTTTCTCCTTTATCAAAAATAAATTCTCTAATATTTTTATTATTCCATCCAATATCTACTATTCTAGAATAATCATGTTCTTTATCATCGCTTGTATTTCCTTGAACCCCTAAGCTGAGCTCTTGTCCTCCAGTTTCCAAGTAGTTGGCAACCTTTACATCATTTATTTTATAAAATCGGATATAGTCTCCGTTGGCATTATCCCAAGTATCATTACTTCTAAAAGAACCCAATTGATTCTGTTTTAAGTCAAATAATTGAAATAAGAATTGAAATTTATCTAAAAAATCCTGGTATTTTTCTGATAGTGGTTTATTAGCAACTAATTCCCCTGTTTTCTTTACTTCAATCTCTACCTCTTCTACCTTTTGATTATCTTCAGTAATTTCTAGCTCCCCAGAAATTGATTGCGCAGAAGCATTTCCATCTAAACTTAAATAATAAATTGTTTTTTCGTCAAATTCCTGAGTATTCAAAATATGAAATCCTTTCGGAAAGACTTTAAACAAATCGTAGGCATTCCGAGTTGGATAAACCTTTTCCAAATCCGAAAACTTCCTCTCCCCTAAATAACGGCAACCTGACAAACCCAACATCATAACCATCACTCCTAATAATAATGCTAGTAATTTCATTTTCTTATTCATATACATAAACTCCTATTCTTTTTCTATTATACTCTATTTTATATCTACCTGAAAGCGATTTTTTAGACATCCCCCTCCATTTCGACGGTCTTTACCAGAACTTTTTAGCTAAAAAAATAAGCCCTGGGGCCTATCTTATCTTTACTTTTCCGTCCCAACTATCCAGACCGAAAGAGAGGATATAGAGTTGGGTAAAGCCTGCTTTTTTTAGGGCAATGGCCGCATTCATGACCGCTTGACCGCGACTGTTTTCATAGAGCAGGACTGGCTTATCCTTGCGCAGGGCTTGAAGGCTTTCCTTGAGCTGGTTAGCTGGGATATTGCGCGCTCCTAAAATATGCTTGCGACGAAATTCACTGGGCTCACGCAAGTCGACTAGCTGCCCCTGACGAATCAAAACTGCAAACTCTTCATTGTCAACCAACTTGGCTGCCCGACGCAACCGCCAGTAGTTGAAGCCCATCCAAGCCGCCGCCACTCCTATTACGATTCCTGCACTAACTAATAAAGACATTTATTCTCCTTCTTTTTTCTTTAAATATTCTAACTCTAAGCGATGTTCCCGTCTAAGGATTAGTTCTGCCTCCAAGTAGAGGAGCTTGTCCATGAGGCCGGCCTCATAAATCCTTTCAAGCTCAATCTTCATCATCTCAATATCGTAGAGGCGCTTGCCCATATAGATGATAATTCCAAAACCCTTGAGGAATTGCTGGACATCGTAAAGTGTTTTCATGAGCTTATTCTATCAGATTTTCAGCCCATTTTCAATACAAAAAAGAAGGAAAGTTAAATTTAACTTTCCTTCTTTTTGCGGCTTATAAATTAGGAGCTTGTCCAAGCTCGGCTGCCAACATCCAGATGGTTTTTTCTGCCTCGGTCTTGGCACCGTTGAAGATATCGTTGGTCACATCGTCGCCTTCTTCATCAGTCACATCCAAACCTTCTTGGAAAAGACCTGCTAGGTAACGGTAGATAGACAACACGCGCTCTAAGTTTTCTTCCATAGTCTTATCAAAGCTACCAACTGTTTCCTGGATTTTTGTGTGTTGGCTAAATTCTGCTAGGCTAGAGTAAGGGGCTCCTCCAAGGGTAATCAAGCGTTCGCTGATTTCATCTAGGTGGCCATCCAAGGCTTCCATATACTCATCCATTTTTGGATGCCAAACCATAAAGCCCCGTCCCCGCATATACCAGTGCACTTGGTGCAGGGCCACATGGGCGGTATAGAGGTCTGCCACTGCTTGGTTTAACAAGGCCTTGGTCTTTGGTAGGGAACCATGGATGCTCTTTACGGTAGCAAAGTTTGCAACATCCTTAGCTGCTTCATTTTTCTTTTGAGTCATTATCTATTTCCTCTTTTCTTTATTCTAAATAAATTATAACGATTCTAAATAAGAAAATCAACTGATTGAACTTAGATTAGAAAAGTTGCAAAATTTCAGACTTTTCTACGAATAAATAGATATGATTGAACTATATTTCTTTATTCTGGGCGCTAGCCTGGCCTCCTTTTTGGGCCTGGTTATCGACCGCTTCCCCCACCGCTCTATCATTAGACCAGGCAGTCATTGTGAAGCCTGCGGTCATAGGTTGGCCTGGCGTGACTTGGTTCCCATCTTTTCGCTGATAATCAATCGCTTTCGTTGCCGTTTTTGTCAGCAAAAGATTTCCCCCTTCTACTCCCTTTTTGAGCTGGTCCTAGCCACTTTCTTCTATCTCTACTCCCTAGGAAGTTTAAGTTTCAGCCAGCTCCTCCTCTTAACCTTGGGCCTGGTCCTAGCCATCTATGACTTCAAATCGCTCAGCTATCCCTTCCTGGTCTGGCTCTTTTTTCAGCTTCCCTTGCTCTTTGTGACCAGTCTTAATCCCCTGACCCTGGTCTTTCTCTGTCTGGGCCTTTTGGCTTATTTCTTTCCCTTAGGGATTGGAACGGGGGACTTCTTTCTTCTAGCCTCCTACTCGCTAATCTTTTCCCTCCTTCAAATTCTCTGGCTGATTCAAATAGCCAGCTGTCTTGGTTTCGTCTACTTTTTTCTCCAAAGAAAAAGAGACAGGATTCCCTTTGTTCCCTGCCTCTTTCTGGCTAGCTTTCTGCTCATTTTTTCTGGGCAACTGCTTGCCGGATAAAATCATCAATGGTGGCATCTTTTTCTGTCAGGGCCTGGACAATTTTGGAACCGACAATAACTCCGTCTGAAACTCGGTTAAAACGTTCCACATCAGCTAGGCTAGAGACCCCAAAGCCGGTTAAAACAGGAATCTCGGCCAGGTCTCTCAGTTTCCTCAAATGCTGGTCCAAATCCTGGCCATAGGCCGCTGACTTACCGGTCACCCCATTGACCGCAACGGCATAGACAAAGCCTTCCGCCCCTTCTAACAACTTTTGCTGGCGCTCAAGGCCAGTGGTTAGGCTGATGAGACGAATCAGGGCCAAATCACGATTTTCTAAGAAGGGTTGGACCAAATCTTCATGCTCATGGGGTAAATCGGGAATAATCAAGCCCTTGACTGCAGTCTCTTGCAAATCGCTAAAGAACTGCTCCAAGCCATACTGGTAAATGGGATTAAAATAGGTCATGATAATCAAAGGAACCCGACTCTTGATAGTTTTTAAGGTCCTAAGCAAGTCCTTGACCGAGGTTCCTTGGGCCAAACTTCTTAGACCAGCTGCCTCAATGACCGGGCCGTCTGCGACTGGATCCGAAAAAGGGAGCCCCAGCTCGATTGCTGAAACACCTAAGTCAGCTAGGTGCTCAATCGTTGCGGCTAGGCCAGCCAAGCCTTGCTCATGATCACCCGCCATAATATAGGGGACAAAAATCCCCTTTTTGTCTGCCTTGATTTTCGCTAGTGTCTCTGTCAATGTTTTACTTGTCATCTGGCCCTCCTACTTATTTTCATTTTGACGCTCTAAGCGTTCCTTGACCTGTACCACATCCTTGTCTCCACGACCCGATAGACAAACAATTAAGTTCTTGTCCGGTCCTAGCTCCTTGGCTAGCTTGACTGCATAGGCAATCGCATGGCTGGACTCAAGGGCAGGAATAATGCCTTCTGTTCGTGAGAGGATTTGAAAGCCTTCAAGGGCCTCCTCATCAGTCACTGGCACATACTGGGCTCTTTCAATCGCCTTAAAGTGGGAATGTTCAGGACCAATTCCTGGATAGTCTAGCCCCGCTGAGATAGAAAAGGCTTCTAAAATCTGACCTTGCTCATCCTGCAAAACATCCATCAGGGCTCCATGAAGGACGCCTGGCCGCCCCTTGGTTAGGGTAGCTGCATGCTCCTGGGTGTCTAGACCCAGACCGGCTGCCTCAGCCCCGTACATGGCCACAGAGGAATCATTAACGAAGGGATAAAAGAGACCAATAGCATTGGAACCACCACCTACACAGGCCAAGAGGGCATCTGGTAGGGCCCCTTGATGCAAGTGGGCAAATTGTTCCTTGGCCTCCCGACCAATGACACTTTGAAAATCCCTTACGATTTCAGGGAAGGGATGGGGACCTAGGACAGAGCCCATGACATAGTGGGTATCCTCCACCTTAGCAACCCAGGCTCTTAGGGCAGCATTAACCGCATCTTTAAGGACTTTTGAGCCATCAGAAACTGCCTCAACCTTGGCTCCTAAAAGCTCCATCCGAAAGACATTGAGAGCCTGGCGCTTGACATCTTCTGCTCCCATATAGATAGTGCATTCCATATTAAAAAGAGCAGCAGCTGTAGCTGTGGCCACTCCATGCTGGCCAGCCCCAGTTTCAGCAATAATATTCTTCTTACCCATTCGCTTGGCCAAAAGCACCTGGCCTAGGGCATTGTTAATCTTGTGGGCCCCGGTATGATTGAGGTCCTCGCGTTTAAGGTAAATCTTGGCCCCACCTGCATAGGCCGTCAGGTTTTTGGCAAAATAGAGGGGAGTTTCCCGCCCCACATATTGCTTGAGTAGGTCTGCTAACTCCGCTTGGAAGGCCGGGTCTTTCTGACTCTCCCGATAGGCTTCTTCCAGCTCTAAAACAGCAGTCATCAGGGTTTCGGGGACAAAGCGTCCACCAAAATCACCGTAAAATCCTTCTTGATTTGGTTGATTATAGGCCATATTTCACTCTTTCTATAAATTCTTTTATCTTGAGAGGGTCTTTTTGCCCCCTTGTTTCGACTCCGCTTGACACATCTACCGCATAGGGCGAAAAATGCTCAATCGCCTCTAGAACATTGTCTACATTTAGACCACCTGCGATAAAAAAGGGTTTGGTCACTGCCTTGCTATCCAGCTTTTGCCAATCAAAGGTCTGGCCACTTCCAGCTAGAGGGGCATCAAAGAGGAGATAAGCTGCCGGACTATGGCCGACCTCCTCCATTTCCTTACCGATTTGATAGGCCCGAATGACTGGCAAAGGCAACTTGGCTAAATGCTGGTTGGAAAAGTCACCATGTATCTGGATAAAATCCAGCTCTACCTCTTTCAAGACCGCTTCTATCTGGTCCAGGCTAGGAGAAGCAAAGACTCCAACCTTTTTAATCTGGCTAGGAACCTGGCGGACCAAGTCCTTAGCCTCTTGCGGACTGATTTGGCGCTTGCTTTTAGCAAAGACAAAGCCAACATAGTCTGCTCCTGCTTGGAGAGCTGCCTCAAGGGCTAGGGGGTCTTTGAGACCACAAATCTTAACCTTTGTCAATCCTTAACTCCTTTACCTTGGCTGGGACATCTCCTGCCTGCATCAGGGCCGTTCCCACTAGAATCCCTTGGAAATAAGGGGCGACTAGGGCAGCATCTTCTCGGTCAAAGATGGCTGACTCCGAGATGTAAATAGGTTCAGACTGGAAGTGGGGCGATAGCCCGAGACCGGTATTGATATCGGTCTCAAAGCTGATTAAATTGCGGTTATTAACCCCGATAATCTTAGCTCCCAAACGATGGGCCTGCTCTAATTCGGCCAGGTTGTGGGTCTCCACCAGAACCTCTAAGCCCAGACCACAGGCAAAATCATAGAGGGTCTTGAGCCGCTCAAAAGTCAGAGCCGCCACAATCAAGAGAATCACGCTAGCTCCTGCATTTCTTGCTCGGATAATCTGTTTTTCATCAATGATAAAGTCCTTATTGAGAGTCGGAATCTTGATTTGAGCAGAAATTTCCCGCAGATAATCCAGATGGCCCTTAAAGAAAAGTTCATCGGTTAAGACAGAAATCATGGCTGCCCCGGCTCCTTCATAGAGCTTGGCCTGCTGGACCAAGTCCAAATCAAGATTGATGTCTCCCATACTAGGACTAGCCTTTTTTACCTCGGCTATGACTTGTAATTTTTCTGGATGACTCTTTACATAGTCATAAAAGGAATAGGTCTGCCTGAGGGGCTTTAGTCTTTCGGTCGGCATTTGGGCCAGTTCCAATTTTTTTTGCTGGATAATGGTCTCTAGGAAATCTTTTGTCATCTTTGGTACTCCTGTAAGCGTCTTAATTTCTCATAGGCCCGACCGTCTGCAATCACCTCACGAGCCAGAGCAAGGCCTTCTTTGATTGTGCTAGCCTTACCATTGGCGTAAAAGCCAAGACCAGCATTGAGGACCGTCATTTCTAGATAGGGACTAGCCTGATTTTTGAGAACCGCCTCTAATATTTCAGCATTTTCCCTAGCATCTCCTCCTCGAATCGCCTCCAAGGACTGGCGCTCCATTCCCAAATCCTCTGGCTCAAAGCTCTGGAGATGAATTTCTCCTGCCTCAAGGAGGGCCAGCTGGGTCCTCCCATGCAGGCCAGCTTCATCCATCCCTTGAGGACCAGTCAGAACCAGGGCCCGCCTCCGGCCCATATTATTCAAGACCTGGGCGGTACTCTCCAGCAAGTCCGGCCGACTGAGACCCAGAAGCTGACTATCCAGATTCATAGGGTGAATCAGGGGGCCAGTCAAGTTCATGATAGTTGGGATACCCAAGGCTAGACGGGCTGGCATAATGTACTTCATGGCTGGGTGCATGTTTTTAGCAAAGAGAAAGATGAGGCCAGTTTTGGCAAAAATCTCTCCTAATTCTTGGGGCGACATATTGATGTTGATACCCAGAGCCTCTAGAACATCGGCCGAACCAGACTTGGAAGAGATGGAGCGATTGCCATGCTTGGCCATCTGAATTCCTCCACCCGAAAGGACAAAGGCTGCTGTGGTTGAGACATTAAAGCTACCAGACTGATCTCCGCCCGTCCCGCAATTATCCATGACCCCTTCTACTGTCGTAGGAATAGACAGGGCATGCTCTTTCATCACCTGGGCTAGGGCAGTCCGCTCCTCAACCGTCTCTCCCTTCATCTTCAAGCCCAGCAAGAGGGCCGTAATCTGGGATTCGCTGACTTGGCCAGTTACGATTTTCTCGATAACTGCCCTCATTTCCAACCCTGTCAAATCTTCAAAGTTGGCTAATTTTCCAATGATTTCTTTCATAAGCCTACCCTTCCTTTACTAGGTCGATAAAATTCTTAATGGAGGCCAGACCATCTGGCGTTCCAATGCTTTCTGGATGGTATTGAAAACCATAGATGGGCAAGCTAGAGTGTTGAATCGCCATAATAGCCCCATCATCCATCGAGCGGGCTGTCACTTCAAAGTCAGCCGGCGGCTCCTCCACCAAGAGACTGTGGTAGCGCATGACCTCCTGTTGGTCGCTTAGACCGCGATAAAGAGGGGATTCCGCTTCAAATTGAATTTTACTTTGCTTTCCATGCATAACCTTGGGAGCCAGACCCAGCCTACCCCCAAAAACTTCAGCAATAGCCTGGTGGCCCAGACAGATCCCTAAAATCGGTTTTTTCTCCGCAAAATCTCTAATCATCTGCTCCATTTCCCCCGCGTCGGCTGGCCAGCCTGGACCGGGTGAAAAGACCAGGGCCTTAGCCTCTTGGGCCGCTTGATAAAGGGCCGGATCATCATTGCGCAAAACCTTGACCTCAGCAAAGGTCCCGATATATTGGGCCAAATTATAGGTAAAAGAATCATAGTTGTCAATCAATAATATCATAAACGGTCTCCTATCTTGGTCATAGCCTTGGCCTTATTTATCGTTTCTTGGTATTCATTGGCTGGAAGGGAATCATAGACAATACCAGCCCCAGCTTGGACATAGGCCCGGCCAGCCTTTAAAATCATGGTCCGGATGGCAATGGCCAAATCCATGTCTCCAGTAGCAGACAGATAACCGATAGCCCCAGCGTAAATACCTCTTTTCTCCTTTTCTAATTCATAGATTCGTTTCATGGCCCGAATCTTGGGTGCTCCAGAGACTGTCCCCGCAGGCAGGGTTGATTTGAGGGCATCCATGGCCGTCAAATCAGGCAGGAGCTGGCCCTGAACGACACTGGTCAAGTGCATGACATAGCGAAAATGCTCCACCTCCATATACTTGCTGATTTGAACACTATTGATTTGGGAAATCTTACCCAAATCATTGCGACCCAAGTCCACCAACATCCGGTGTTCAGCCACTTCCTTCTCGTCTGCCAAGAGATCCTCAGCCAGCAGGCGATCTTCCTGCTCGTCCTTTCCCCTAGGTCTAGTTCCCGCAATGGGATTGGTCGTCACCAGACCATCCTTGACGGAAACCAAGCTCTCTGGACTGGCTCCGATAACCTGGTAATCACCAAAATCATAGAAGTAAAGGTAGTTGGAAGGATTGGTCACCCTTAAATTGCGGTAATAATCCAAGGGCTGACCGCTAAAATCGGCTGAAAAGCGCTGACTCAATACGCACTGGAACATATCCCCTTGCCGAATCAAGGCCTTAGCCTGATCAACCATCTCCTCAAAAGCCTGGGCCTCCAGATGATTTTTAAAGTGGAGACTTTCCAAGTCTTGCTCTGAAAATTCCGCAGAACTAGGCTCCTTTAATTGTTCCAAAACAGCCTCTAAACTCGCCTTTAAGTCGGCTTCTGTCCGTTGGCTATAAAGAGACTCCTCTACCAGATAAATCCTCTCCTTCTTATGGTCAAAGATGAGATAACTCTCATAGACAAAAAAGTGCATATCTGGTGTTCCGATAATATCTGGTGGAAGCTCTCCGATATCCTCATAGAGGGCAATCATATCATAGCCCACAAAGCCGATAGCCCCACCACTAAAGGGAAGCTGACTAGCCTCCTTCTTTTTAACCGTCAGTTGGTGGAGATAGTCCAAGGGATCCGCCTCAAGGACTTGGCCATTTTTCCAGAGCTGGCCATCCTCATACTTGATTTCAAAGACGGGATTATAGGCTAAAATGGAAAAGCGGGCATTCTCCTTATCGCGAGGAATACTCTCCAAAATCACCTTATGCTCTCCCTTGATTCGCATATAAGCAAGAATCGGGGTTAAAATATCTGCTGGTAAAACTTTCTGCATCTTTCTTCCTTTCTATCAAGCCAAGGAGCAGGCCAAGCAAAAAGCCCACACACAAATAAACTGTGTGAGGGCGATAGCCGCGGTGCCACCTCATTTATGGAGAAACTCCATCTCTCTACCTTGTCACTAGCGTCAACTACTAAGCAAGAGGCTCCCCACCAGGCTACAAAAAAGCCCACACACAGAAAAACTGTGCGAGGGCGTCTGATAAGCAACGCGGTGCCACCTCATTCATGGAAAATTCCATCTCTTTGTCTTGTCGAGCAACAAGCTGCACTGTAAGGTGTGCTCACCGAATTCTTATTGTTTCAAATTCATCTTCATTCCATCAGCCCATTTCCTAGATTCCTATTACTTGTTCGCAGCAACCACAAGCTCCCTGAAAATAAGAAATCTATTACTTTTCTGATGATTTCCTCTATTATAGAACCTTATTCCTTATTTGTCAATAGTTTTCTGTAAAAGGAGCCTTTTAAAGATGAAATCCAAGCAAAATCCGAACTTTTATCGATTATTAGGAAGATTTTTTTGTTTTTTGCCAGCAAGCATAGCTCTTTTGAAAGACCAGCCAGGCCAGATAGCCTCCCAGGGTATTGGTCCAAAGGTCGTCCAACTCAAAGACTCGATTGGCATCCAGGAAAAAGTCCAAAAGCAGCTGACTACATTCAATAAAAAGGCTGATGGAAAAGCTGAGAACTAGAACTCTTTTGAGCCTCCTGAGGGCCGGATAGATCCAGAGGAGCTGGAGGATTAGGGGGAAAAGCAAAAAGATATTCATCAAGTTTTGAATGATGATTTTAAAGAGTTGGAGACCCGTCGTGACCTGGCCCAGATTAACCAGGGAATTAAAGGGGACTAAAAGGACCACCAACCGGCCAAAGTGCTGGATACCTGGTGTTTCCATACCATCTGATACTTGCGGCAAGAAGCACATCAGAGCTAGCAACACCAAGTAAAGAATAATCCCCCCTCTTAAAAGGAGGCCAGCCTTGCTAGTTAACTGAGCATCTTCCTCCAAGTTCCAGTCTACTTTTTTCATCGCTCCTCCTTTCTAGTCCAGGCCTGACTCCGTAAAGTCAGAGTAGGACAAGAGCGCCTAAACTAAGCGCTTCTCCTTCTTATTTTTGTCGGATGACAAAATGGCGATTGCCCTCCTTGGCCTTGGGCTGCTTAGGCTTTTGATTTCTTCCCTGCTTTTTGGTTTGCTTGCCTGCCTTCTTTTGCTCCCGCCGATTGTCCCAGTCTTTCTCTCGGTTAAAGCGGGGCTGTCTATTCCGTTTGGGCTTGGCCTCACGCTCCCTTTTGGCTGGCGACTTCTTATCAAAGCTAGCCCGTCTCGGATTAGGATTTTTCAGGACAAAGTAGGCACAACCATAGTTGCAATACTCCAGCAGGTAGTCTTCTAGACGGCTAATCCTGTTGCTAGTCGCTTGCTCCCTCTCATCCTTATAAAAACCACGCAGGCGGAGTTGCTCATTCCCCCAGTCTCCGACAATATAGTCAAACTTGGTCAAAATTTCTGAAAAACGCTGGTTAAAGGCTGTCAAATCAAAGCCCTCACGGTAGTTATCAACCAACTGCAATTCGATTTTGTCAGTCATGATTTGACTACCGACTTGTTTAAATTCTGGTCCAGGAAATTTATTATAATTGTATAATTCAGCTGCAATTTCTTTACGCATAAGATTCTCTTTCCTCGTTCTAATCTAACTCCTCTATTATACTATAAAATTGGCTGGATAGGCCCTTTTACCAAAACTTTTTCAATTCTAGGCAACTAAATAGCCCCAGACAGAAAAGAGACCTAGACCAGCAAGCCAGTCTAGATCTTTCTTTTTTTCCTAGATAAAATCAGCCCTAATCCTGCATGGCATAGCCTACACCGCGTACTGTCTTGATGTAGCTGGGCTGTCCTGCTACATCAATCTTGCTGCGGATATAGCGGATATAGACATCCACCACATTGGTCTCCATGCTGGTCTCATATTTCCAGACCCGATCCAGTAGCTGCTCACGACTAAGTACCGTTTTACTTCCCATCAGGGTTGCGAGAAGGTCATATTCCCGCCTAGTCAGGACAATGACCTCTTCCCCACGATAGACGATATGGTTTTTAACATCAATTCGCAGATTGCGATAAGAAGTCGGCACCTTCATCTGACTACAATGCTGGTCGATAAAATCCCGCCCCCGAAAAATCGTTGAGACCTTTTCAATCAAATCATTGATGATGAAGGGCTTAACCATATAAGAAACTGCGAAACGCTGAATCCGCTCGGCCGAAGATTCAATCTCTTCTCGACTGGCCATGACAATGATGACCGAGGCCGGTTTAATGACTCCCAGTCGCTCAGCAAATTCAGCCGCTGTCCAATCTTTTAAGTCATAGTTCAAAAGAAGGAGGTCATAATCATTTTCACTAGCCAAGTCGAGCCCAGCCTGGGCTGACTCCACTAAATCAACCAAGAAACCTTCCTTTTGCAATTCTAGACTGACAAATCGTGCCAGATTTTTCTCGTTTTCAATCAATAAAATTCGCTTTGCCATAGTCTTTCTCTTACTCGCTATCAAACTAGAAACCAAGGACTTTTAAGCCTAGCTTTAAAAGTCCTTGCTTTTTATCTTAAGCCTTACTTAGAGCTTATTTTTCGTCATACCAAGAATAGTGGAAGGTTCCTTCCTTATCCTTACGTTGGTAGGTATGCGCTCCAAAATAGTCTCTTTGAGCCTGAATAAGGTTGGCTGGCAAATCAGCTGAGCGGTAGCTGTCATAGTAAGTAATGGCAGCTGAGAAGGTTGGTACTGGCACTCCTGCTTGAACAGCCAAAGCAACAATATCACGAACGGCTTGTTGATATTTGCTAGTTACATCTAAGAAGTATTGATCTAAGAGAAGGTTAGGAAGGTCCGCATCCCGATTGTAGGCATCCGTAATCTTTTGCAGGAAGCGCGAACGGATGATACAGCCAGCCCGCCAGATTGAAGCAATATCAGCAAATGGAAGGTCCCAATTATTTTCCTTGGAAGCCACGCGCAGTTGGGCAAAACCTTGAGCATAAGAGATAATTTTTGAGAAGTAGAGGGCCTGGCGAATCTTTTCAATCAATTCTGCCTTGTCTCCTTCAAACTTGTAGTTAGCCTGAGGCAAGACCTTGGCCGCATGGAGACGTTCTTCCTTATAGGTTGAGATATAGCGGGCAAAGACAGACTCGGTAATCAGAGACAAAGGAACTCCCAAATCTAGGGCAGACTGGCTAGTCCACTTACCTGTCCCCTTATTTCCAGCAGCGTCCAAGATATAATCTACAATTGGACCTTCTTGGCCTTCATCGTCCTTGCGAGTAAGGATATCAGAGGTAATTTCAATCAAGTAGCTGTCAAGCTCACCCTGGTTCCACTCGGTAAAGATTTCAGCCATTTCTTGAGCTGATAGACCTAGAAGGTTTTTCATCAAGTCATAACTTTCGGCGATAAGCTGCATATCCCCATATTCAATCCCATTGTGGACCATTTTGACATAGTGGCCTGCCCCATTTGGACCGATATAGGTCACACAAGGAGCCCCATCCTCAGGTGCCTTGGCTGAAATTTCTTCCAAGACATCTGCCACCAATTCGTAGGCTTCTTTTTGTCCACCAGGCATGATAGAAGGCCCTTCAAGCGCTCCTTTTTCACCACCGGACACCCCTGTTCCGATAAAGTTAATCCCTGAGTTTGCCAACTCTTCATTCCGACGAATGGTGTCCTCAAAGAAGGTATTTCCACCATCAATCAGAATATCTCCCTTATCCAGATAAGGAAGGAGGGCTTGAATAGTCGCATCTGTACCAGGACCGGCTTGGACCATGAGCATAATCCGTCTAGGCTTTTCGATTGACTTTACAAAAGACTCGATGTCATAGCTAGGCAGAAAATTCTTATCAGGGTGAGAAGCGATTACGTCTTCTGTCTTTTCCTTGCTGCGGTTAAAAATGGCTACACGATAGCCACGAGATTCAATATTGAGGGCGAGGTTACGACCCATAACGGCCATACCCACGACGCCAAAGTTTGCTTGTGTCATGTCATACTCCTATCTATTTTGTTTTATTTTATCATTTTATAGGCACAAATGAAAGTATTTTGTAATCGCTCTAAGTCAAAAAAACTCCGCTAGGGAGTTCTTTGACTTTAGTCATCTTGGGCTTCAATGACTGGGCTTTCTTCTTCCTTGGCCTTATTGACTGCTAGGTTGACTCCTAGGGCTCCGGTTAGAAGTTGACGAATATCAAATCCTGCCCCCTGGGAAACCTGGTCGATGCTTTGCATGATGTCGCCCACCATCTTGGCTGTATTGCCCTCACCGTACATGGTAATCTTGTCTACCTTGGTCAGAGGTTCAGCAACAGCCCTTGCAATTTCTGGCAGCTTGTCCACCACCATTTCAGTAATGGCTGCTTCTTGCATCTTCTTCATCGCCTCGGCCTTTTGGTCCAGACCCTTGGCCTCAGCCTCTAATTTCAAGCGGATTGCTTCTGCCTCTGCCCGCCCCTTGGCTGCAATAGCTTCAGCTTCTTGCAACTGGGCGTATTTCTCAGCCTCAGCTTGAGCTTTACGTGCTTCGGCCTCTTTCTGACTTTCAAAGAGTTCGGCCTCAGCCTGACGTTGGCGCTCAATCAACTGGGCTTCTGCCGCTTGTTGACGTGAATACTTTTCAGCTTCGGCCTGCTTACGGATATTGGCGTCCAGCTCTTGCTCACGAACCTTAACCTCGCGCTCCTTGACTTCGGCTTCTTTTTCTTGTTTCATGATATTGGCTTCCGCCGCTACCCGTTCTTGCTCCCGTCTTTGAATCTCCGCTTCGATACCCATGGCCGCATCTGCCTTGGCTTGGGCAATATCCGCCTCCTGCTTCAAGGAAGCCTGTTTAAGTTTCAGCTCATTTTGCTTTTGGGCAATTTCCAAATCGGCTGCTACCCGCTTATCATTGGCCAGCTTGTCCTGTTCAGCCTCTACTTCCTTGCGTTCACGTTCGGCCTTGGCCTTGGCAATCAGGGCATCCTTTTTAATGGTTTCAACATTTTCAATCCCCAGATTATCAATGACACCCCCCTCATCTGAGAAAGATTGGACGGTAAAGGCGATGACTTCGAGTCCCATCTTGGCCAAGTCGGGTGCCACATTATCCTGGACCTTAGAGGCAAATTCCTGCCGGTCGTTAACCATCTTGCGCAGCTCCATCTGCCCAATCACTTCCCGAAGATTTCCTTCCAGGACATCTTGGACCGAGTTAGAAATATCTTCTGTTTTCCAGTTAAGGAAGTTTTCCGCCGCCCTAGCAATCATCTCATCGGTTGTCCCGATTTTTAGCTTGACCGCTGCATCGGCCCGGACATTGATAAAGTCCAAAGTTGGTACTGACTCTGAGGTCCGAACATCTGTTGAGAATTGCTCAATATCCAGATAAGAGCGCTGTTCCACAAAGGGAATCATAAAACCTGCCTTGCCTCGCAAATGCCGCTGCTTACGCAGACCTGTAATCACAACTACCTCATTAGGCTTGGCATTGACATAACCCTTGACTAAAAGAATAATCAAGACCACAAAACCAATAATCACTGGAAAAATCCAAGTTGGAAAAACTTCAGCTTCCATAAATCCACCTCTCTGATAAAAAATATTTTTGGTCAGATAAAAAATCTGCTACTAAAAAGTATAACAGATTTTCAGAATCATTACAATAATTTTACAAAAATATTTCAAGATTACTGATGACTAATCATCCAGCAGCCCCTTAAGACCTGCAAAGGGGTTATTTTCCTCCCTAGCCGCTGCCTGTTGCCTTTGGTAATCTTCCTCGGACAGGACCTGCCAGTCCTGACCAGACGGCAAGCTCTCTTCCGCCTCTTCCTGGGCAGTCAGAACTTTCAGGGGAATTTGTAGCAAGATATTATCAGCCACACTTTCCTGCAAGTCAATCTCATCTCCGGTTAGAGGCATAACCAGCTCTTCATCAAGCAAGTCCTGGGACTTTTGATTTCCTTCTTCAACAAAGACTTCTTGGACTAGATAGCTTTCCTTAAGCTCAACAGGCTCCATGCTCCGGCTAGAAGCCAGCGTAATGACATAGGACAACTGATAATCTAGGAGATAAAGGCCATCCTCATAACCAGCCTTCCCCGTAGCCAAGACTTCTTTCAAGTCTAATATCTCCCTATTACGCTCCTGCAAGTCAGACAACAAATCAAAAGACTGCTCAAAAGACAGACCAGCTGGATTTTTACGAATTTCTTGAATTTTTAACATCTTTTAACCTACTTTTATTTCTTCTCTTTGCCTATTATACCATTTATCTGGAGGAAAAACTATCCAAAGAAGGATTGACCTGACCTCTAAGGCAAGTAAGGACGACAGCTGGGGCAGGCTCTTAAACCGTAAAAAGGCTGAGCAGTATGCTCAGCCTTTAAAAATTTATCTAAGAAGGGATTAGGCTCCGAAAGAGTGTCCCTTACCTGATTGGTCAAAGTACATCCAGGTTCCATCATCTAATTGGACCCATCTGTTTCTAGCCAACTCACCAGAGCGAACATCATAGTAACGTTTTACTCCGTTAAGGGTGACTAGTTTACCCTTGACTTGGCTACCGTCCTCATTAAAGTAGAGGCTTTGGCCATTGATTTCTTGAGCACCAGTTACAGCAGCACCTGCAGCTCCGAAATAGTACCAAACATTTGGTTTTAATTCGACAAACTTATTGACCGCCATAGCCCCTGAGTCGGCATCGTAATAGTAAGTTTTACCTGCTTCAGTGACTAATTTACCCTTGACTTGAACGCCATCAGCGCCAAAGTAGAGGGTCTGATTGCCAATCTTTTGCTGGCCGGTCACCGCAACTCCGTCACTACCGAAGTAGTACCAAACATTTGGTGATAGCTCAACAAACTTGCTGACTGCCATAGCTCCTGAGTCGGCATCAAAGTAACGACGTTTCCCTTGAGCATCTACAACCAACTGCCCCTTAACCTGTACACCATCGGCATTGAAGTAGAGGGTCTGATTGTTGATTACTTGCAGGCCAGTTACAGCTGTTCCAGTCTGGTTGAAATAGTACCATTTGTTTTCTGGTTGACCGACAAACTTATTAACTGCTAGCTCACCAGAGTCAGCATCGTAATAGTGCTTGGCCTTGCTTTGATCCTCAATGATTTGTCCCTTGACTTGGGCTCCTTCACTGTCAAAGTAGAGAGTTTGATTGCCAATCTTTTGCTGGCCAGTAACCGCAATTCCGTCACTACCGAAATAGTACCACTTGTCGGTTGTGAGATCCTTACCAAATTTATTGACAACCATCTCACCAGAGTCACCATCAAAGTAACGAAGTTTGCCATCTTTGGTCTTGACTACCTTGCCCTTGACTTGGAAGCCGTTTTGGTCAAAGAATTGAACCTTACCATTGATGGTGGTCAAACCTCTAGCCATGACACCATTCTTATCAAAGTAGCGCCAGTTCTTACCGTCTTCTGAATAGTAGTTGTTTAAATATTGTTCACCCAATTTATTGTAATAGTATTGATTTCCTTGCTCGTCCTCACGAATAGCCCCGCGGAGATTGATACCGTTACCTAAGAAGTAATATCTCTTACCCTCAATCTCACGACTACCCGTTACCATGTAACCTCGGCTATCAAAGTAGTACCAATTTCCCTTGGCATCTTGGATAAAGCTATCCTTGGCTTGGTAACCGCTGGTTGAGTAGTAGGTCATTCCATTAACATCTCGAACAAAACCTGTACCCGCTGCCTGACCCTGCAGTTGCTTAGGCAGGAAGTTGGCATCCTTGGATAGCTTGAAGTACTTGTTGCTAGCCCAGTCCTTGATGACATAGTAGGCTCCGCGCCCCAGGATATTGGTTCCGTTAAAGTATTTGGCTGACCATTGTTTAATCTTTTCATCGGTGGTCATCTTTTGACCGTTAGAGATTTGTACCCGTTCAAAGATTTCTGGGTGTTTAGCCTTGAGTTCGTCTAGGAAGGCCCCACCATATTTACCTTGATAGTCCTTACCGTCGGTCTTGGTCTTGGCAACATAGAGTTTTTCCTTGATTTCTGACCCTTGGCGATAAACACCATAGTTGTTGACCCGAGTAGCAGTTACTACTTCCTTGCCTGGTAAGTTGTAGATTTGGTCTGGCACCCAGTCAGCAATGGCTTGAATGCCTTCCCCATGAAGGGCCCGTAAAACGTCCAAGAGATCCTTGAGGGAACCGTATTTATTGTTCTTACTCATGGCCATGTCATAACGGTCCTCGAAGGCATAACCATTTTCAATGATTGAGTCTAGGAAGCTACCGTCTTGACTGGAAACGTATTGTGGTGGCAATTCAAAGGAAGTCACTCCCCACTCTTTGAAGAGTTTAACATTCTTAGCAATGACCTTATTGGTGTATTGCTCGTCTTTTTCTACAAAGTCTTGGAAGTTTGAAAATCCTTCATAAATCAATTGTGAGTCGAGAGCTGCACTTGAGGTATAAACCTGACCGTCCTTGCTCTTTGTTTGGCTTGCTGCCACGCGGACATCTTGATTATCAGCTGCCCCAACTGGCACCCAAACACCTAGGTAACCAGATACCTGCACATTACTGTAACCAGCAATATCCTTAGAAGTCAAGGTCAGGTTTCCATTGGCATCTGTATAGCGAAGGAGGTTGGCTGGGACTTCCTTGTCTGTCAGATAGCGGCTCACCCCGTCCTTGGTTGTCAAAAGTAGAGGACGATAGGCTTGATTCTTATGGGCTGCCCCCATGTTGATGACAACCTTGGCATCATCAGCTAGTTTGAGTTTAGGGTCGTTGCCGACAACCACAGCCATCCCTTGGGTACGGGTAGCTGCAGTACCTGCATCTGTTGCTTCATTAGCACCTGTACCATAACGAACAGAGGTCAAGAGACCATTGGTCAAGTTCATATCCTGACCACCGGCTGCATACTTAATCCGAGCCCGCATCAGAGCGTCTAGGGCATCGTAGTAAGGAGATTTTTCAGCCATGTACTGACCGTCATCTGTATAGAGGTCTCCGTAGTAGACCCGAGTGATGGAGTCCTTGTTAGAGAGCATGAGGGCATAGGCAGCAGGAATATTGAATTGGGTATATTTCTTATCAGCCTGCCTCATGTCTTGATTGTAAATCTTGAAGGCTTGCTTGAGCTCATCCATGGTAAAGGTCAAACCATCTGTATTTGGATTGATATTCTTCTTGATGATATCCGCAATAACCGTCTGTACTTCACTATCATGGGCCCGAACAAAGACATAGTTAGCCATTCTTTCCTTATTTTTACCTTGGCTGGAACGGTCATTCAAGCTGTTGGTAATGATTGGGTCCATACCACTCCGAATGTCAAGAGGACGCATGAGTGAGAAGAGGAGGGAAAGACGAAGCTTGTTGTCGATTGGCAGTTGGGCTCCCTTGGTATCCTTGTTGTATTCTGGGTCATTATCAGACCAAGCTTCCAGGATAGATAAGTGCTTGATGGCTTTTTCTTCACTCTCACCCACTCCATAGTAGGACTTAAAGTAGTCTGAAGCGATTTGGAGGAGGTCGGCATTGACATTATCTACTGCATCGACCCGCACACCATCAAAGTTAGCAGTTGGGTCATTGGCCACAATGGAACCGAAATTCATCATAAAGTGGAGCCAGTTGAGCTGTTCGGCCTGAACAGCAGGGTGGGAGTTGTCAATATCGTTGGCCAAGAGGAACTCATAGCCCCCATTGGAATTATCAGTAAAGTACTTGCGTTTACCGGTTTGATTGGTTGGGGTCCGGTTCAAGAGACGGTAGCGAGAGTCTGCATGAGCAGTTTCCTTGTTGTTGGTGTAAAGTAGGGCTCCTCCTTGGAGATGGTCCTTATTGTCACCAAAGGTTTCTGACTCACTGGAGATATTCCAGTTGGGCTGGGTAGAGACAAACTGACTAATAGTTGTCCGCAGCCAGTTGCTATTGCCCTCACGCGCGATTTTTTCCTCAATCTTCTTTTGAACTTCCTGAGCAGCAAGGTTTAAAATAGCTTGCTCTGCATCGCTAGCAAAGACAGTTCCTGTTCCCAGGCCTTGCTTGTTCATATAGTTGAGGTAGTTGATTTGAGTTTGCTTGTCTGGCCACCATGCCATCAAGAGGGGACGCAAATCAGTCTCCGTAGACGGAGTCCAGTCCTTTCCTCCCTTGAGAATTTCCTTAGGACGGTACCAGGTGTCAGCCGTCAAGAAGTTATCAACTGTTTCAACATCCTTTTCGCTGGTTCCATTAAATTGATTCTTCTTGCTATATTCGGTATTCAAACTGGTCAAACCTTGTTTGAATTTGTATTCATTGGCATTGGTCAGAGCCCCTGTTTCAGCATCGAAATAAAGGGTCTTGCCACCTAAATCAAGGGCAAAGTTTTTCCGAATAGTCCCGTCGTTTTCGACATAGTACTGCTTACCATCAATAGTCTTGATGTGGTCAACAGCCTTGTCCTCGGTTTCTTCAATAACTCCTTCTTCCTTGGCCGCTGCTGCTTGAGGTTTAGCCTGTGGGTTAGCTTGAGGGACTGCTGGAGCCTCCTTAGCTTCCTTGTCAGTAGCTGCCGGAGCTGGTTTTTCTTCTGCTTGGGCAGGAGTCTTTTCCTTGGCTTCTTCCTTAGCAGGAAGCTGTCCTTCTTTGGCTTCAGCCTGAGCTGGAGCTTGAAGAGCCTTCTCTTCTTGAGCATTTGCTGCTACTGGCGCTGCTGGGGTGACCTGTTCTGAGGACTTTTTCTCCTCTAACTGTCCCTGACCAACCGCCTCAGTCGGATTCTTTTGTTCATCTGCTTGAACAACTGCCTCTCCTGAAGCAAAGCCTTTAGAAGAAACAATTAGGGAGAGAGCTGTTACACCAATCGTCACCCATTTCTTCTTCACCTTGTGCATTTTAAAATGAACTTTTTCATTCATAATAAAAAAACTCCTTCCGAAATAAATTAAAATAACAACATCATTTTAATTCATTTCCAAAAAAAGTTTATTTTTTTTGCGAATCTGCAACTTGAACTTCCAAGTCTGCAATCTGCCTTTTTAATTTTTGACCAGCTCCATAACATTCCAGATACTCTAAAATATTCAAGCATTCCTTCATGTCTTCTAGGGCCGTAGACTTCCCTGCCTTAAAGAGATAGTAGGCCTTGTGATACTTGGTTAGAATGCGCTCATAGAGATCTGTTTCGGGAATGTTTGTATTATCAATGTAATTGAGAAACTTCATGGCCACCTGCAGGTGGTCCTGTTCGATACAAACATTGACAACATCCAGTAACATCTGTAAAATCCGCTTGCGATTCTCCGGTAGCTTATGGTAGAACTGGGTCCGACTAATCATCTCACTGGCAAAGGTCTCCAGGGTAGCCACCGTCAATAAGCCCACACTGTTGGTAAAGAGCCAGAGCTCGTAGCGTCCCCACTCCTCCACAGAAAAAAGGTAGTCGGTTAGAAATTCAATGTCCTTTTTAGAAACCTTGATACTGTCCTCACAGTAGGATAAGACGGCCCTGACAACAATCCGATTGAGCCGGTAATTTTTCTTATTGGGATGCTCTTTTTCCAACTTCTGACAGGTCTTAAACATCTTTTCCAGCTTCAAGACATTATTGGATAGGTAAGCGTCAGCCAGGCTGGTTGAAAAGACCAAGTCATCGGGCTGGCTGTAATTGTTAAAAACGTATTCAAATTCGTCCAGAGAGACACTCATGGTCTTTAAACAACGATAGAAAGCATCAACAGTCATGCCACTGATGCCCCGTTCATAACGCGACAATTGAGCAACTGAAATATCTTCGTCAGCCACCTCTTTTAGGGACATATTTTTTGATTCTCGGATTACTTTAAAGATTTTCCCGGGCAGTTGTTCCATTTTTGACCTCAAATTGCAGATATGTAACAAATATTTTTGTTTAAATGATTTGCATTATAATATAGTTAAGCAAGATAAATTTGGAAAAGAAATGCGGTATGGGTCTTGTAGCAGGCCCAAACACTTTCATCCTTATGGTGTAATCCCACAATCTTGTCAATTATATTAAGTAGACTTCCTATTTAATATATTTTATACTAACCCTATGAAATCGTTCAGTTTGATAATATTCTCCCCTTTTATTATCGGCTGGGCGGTTTCATTTTTGTTTTATCAGGGTTCTTCTGAATGGTGGTAGTGCTCCAAAAGACTTTCGTCTATTTCGACTGCACTTTCGATGATGGCATACTTTTCCAAAATATGGTGGACAGAGTCCTTGATGAAGGGCTCATCGGCTCCCTTATCGACCAGGACATGGACCATGGCAACATTCTTTAGGCCGTCCATGGACCAGACATTGAGCTGGCAGACCTGCTTGACCTTAGGCAGGGATAAAATCTCAGTTTCTAAGGCTTTTAAGTCCAAATCTTCCGGAGCCTTTTCTAGAAAAATTTGCAAGTTTGCAAAAAACTTAGGCAGAGCCTTACTTAGGATAAAAATAGAAATGGCAAGCGAAAGCAGGGGGTCCAGAAAGTACCAGTCGGTAAAGCGTAAGATAAAGGCTACTAGGATAACTGCGAGCCAACCTAGAATATCCTCTAGGAAATGAAGACTGAGCATGGACTCATTGGCCGTATGACCATGGTGGACCAGGCGGGCAGCCAGCAAGTTAATGATGATGGCCAGGATTCCCAAAACCAGCATACCATTATAGTTGACGGGCTCAGGGCGAAAGACCTTGCCTATATTTTCAAAGATAACCATGCTAGAACCTGTAATCAAGATGGTCGAGGTAATCATGGCTCCAAGAAGACTAAAGCGTTTATAGCCCAAGGTATAGTGCAGGTCGGTCTTCTTGTTAGAAACTTTTTCTAGGTAGGCTGATAAACCGATGGCGATAGCATCTCCTGTATCATGAACAGCATCAGCTAAAACCGCGCTAGAATTAAGGATGACTCCAAAAATAAACTCAATAATGGCGAAACAGAAATTGAGTAAAAAAGCCAGTAAGACATTGCGGGATGAATGAGACTTTTCCATGCTTGTCCTCCTTTCGGACCCAAAGCGAGCAGGTATTTATCGTTAATTAGTAATTATTTGCATTATAACATAATTTAGATAACTTTAAAAGTCAAAATAAAAAGCCGAACCAGTCGGCTTTTTACATTTGTCTTAAACGCTCTATCCGCTCCGAAATTGGAGGGTGGGTGTAAAATAATTTTTGCAGACCACCTGACTTTTTAGGATCACTGATATAGAGGGCCGCGCTGGCATCGTCTACCTTGTGCTGCATGGGCTCACTATTGTCCAGTTTTGAGAGTGCGTTAATCATACCTTGCGGATTACGCGTCAGCTCAACGCTAGAAGCATCGGCTAAAAATTCCCGTTGGCGAGAAATAGCCAACTGAACCAGGGTCGCTGCTAGGGGAGCTAACATAATCGCTAGGAGCGATAAAACTAGCATAATCACGCCCAGACCACCGTCATTATCACGACTATCACGCCTGCGACCTCCGCCGCCAAACCACATCATCCGTCCAGCAAGACTAGACAGCATGGTAATAGCGCTAGCCAGCGCCACGGCTATGGTTGAAATCCGAATATCGTAGTTGCGAATATGGCTAATCTCATGCCCCATCACACCTTCTAACTCCTCACGATTCATCATAGCAAGTAGACCTGTGGTTGCCGCAACAGCCGCATTTTCAGGCTTTGAACCGGTAGCAAAGGCATTGGGAGAAGTATCTTCTACGATATAGACCCGAGGCATGGGTACTTGGGCAACCAAGGCCATATCCTCGACGATATGATAGAGTTCTGGCGCCTCTTCCTCTCCTACTTGTCGGGCTCCATTCATGGCCATAACCACCTCAGTTGATTGAAAAATCATACTAAAGGCATAGATGGCTCCGATAATCAAGGCTAGAACCAAGCCTCCGATAGGAGAGCGCAACCATAGATAACCAACTGCTGCTCCCAGCAAACCAAGAAGGACAAAGAAGGCAAAAAGGAGGAGCCAGGTTCTTCTTTTATTGCTAGCAATCTGTTCAAATAGCATCTTAGTCACCTAGGCCATTGCTACCAAAATCAACTTTGGGTACAGCCTTTTCTTCTTCTGGTGTGCTCAAGAAGTCGGCTGCTTTAAAGCCAAAGAGACCAGCGATGATGTTGCTTGGAAAGGCTTGAAGTTTGACATTGTAATTACCGGTTACTGAATTATACAGCTGACGAGAATAGGAAATTTTATTCTCCGTATTGGTCAACTCCTCTTGCAGTTGTAAGTAGTTGGTATTGGCCTTGAGGTCTGGATAACTTTCAGCCACGGCAAAAATTCCTGAAATTTGTCGACTGAGGTCATCGCTGGCCTTCATGGCTTGGGCTGGTGAGGCTGCATTGGCTACTTGACTCCGCAACTGGGTCACCTTTTCTAGGGTAGCCTGCTCATACTTACCATAGCCTTTGACCGTTTCAATCAAATTGGGCAGGAGGTCATTACGTCTTTTGAGTTGCACATCAATCTGGCTCCAAGCCTCTTGAGTTTGCATGCGACTTCTAACTAGTCCATTATAAGCTGCAATGACAAACAAGACTAAGACTACGAGGATAGCAATAATAATCAAAATGTTCATCTAAGTTATCTCCTTTACATCTTATTAGACCTATTATAACAAAAAATATGAAAAAGTGTATTGCTTGACATTTTCAACTGAAAGCGTTATCCTATATTTAGAAATATTCGACCGACGGTCGGTTTATGATGAAGGAAAAGGAAAAATATCATGGCTAATAAGAAAGAATTTATTTTAGACAAGGCTCAAGATTTATTTGTTCAACAAGGCTTTGATAAAACATCAATCGTTAATATCCTAGAGGCGACTGGCATTGCCAGAGGGACCCTCTACTATTATTTCACCTCCAAGGAAGAAATTATGGACGCCATTATCGAGCGCTCTCTTGAACAGGCCTTCCAAAAATCCAGCGAATTTGCTCAAAACAAGAGTTTAGGGATTTTCGATCGGCTGTTCGGAGGTCTCTTGGCCCTTAACCTCAGTCGCTACCAGGGACCTGAAATCATGGCCCATTTAGAGGCACCTCAAAATGCCCTACTCTATGAAAAGAGCAATCGAATTTTACTGGAGCGGGCTCCCCTCATTCTGCTCCCTATCATTGAGGACGCAATCACTTCCAAGCTGATGGAAACCGACTATCCTCTTGAAAGCTTGGAGATGTTGCTGACTTATTCCTTGCAGGTCTTTAATCAAGATTTCCAAAGACTGAGCTCCAAGGAGCAAGAAGAGAGAGTTGAGGCTTTTATCTACCTCGTGGAGCGGGTCTTTCAAAGCCAAAAAGGCTGCTTTGACGGCTTAAAGCAAATACTTTACTAGATAAATGGAGAAATACTATGAAGCAGACCGGTTTTAAAACTTTTTTACTCATTTGGCTTGGTAGCCTGATTTCAGAAATTGGGTCAGGCATGACTTCCTTTGCCCTAGCTATCTATATCTATCAACTGACAGGCCAGGCCAGTGCCTCCTCCCTCATTGCCCTCTGTGCCTTCCTGCCAGGGCTCTTAGCCAATCCTTGGGCTGGGGTTCTGGCTGACCGCCACGATCGTAGACTCTTAATGGCCATTGGCGATGGGCTTTCTGGATTGGGAGTTCTCTGGATCTATTTTACCCTTAAGAGCCCTCAACCTTCCCTGGCCTTGATTTGCCTAGGGGCAGCTATCAGTTCCCTCTTTTCTGCCCTGGTCCACCCAGCCTTTCGGGCAACTATTTCTGACTTGGTCGATGAAGAGGAGATTTCCAAGGCTAGCGGTCTCTCGCAAATCAATGGGATTGCCCGCTATCTGATTTCTCCCGCCCTAGCTGGTCTTATCCTGGCCAATAGTTCGATTTCGACCATTCTCTTGCTAGATTTTTCAACGATTTTTGTCACCGTAGCGACTAGCTTGATTGCTAGACATTACATTCAGACTCCTCCTATCAAGCAGAATAATCATTTTTGGACTGAATTTCTCTTTGGTTTTCGTCTGGTTAGAGAAAAAAGGGGGATTTGGCTACTGGTTTTGATGGGGACAGTTGTTTCCTTTATCATCGGTTCGGCCGAAATTCTCCTTTCTCCTATGATTCTAGGCTTTTCAGGCAGTAAGGAAGTTGGGCTTGTCATGACCATTTCTAGCAGCGGCATGCTGGTTGCGGGCTTGGTTTTAGGCTTTTTCCCCTTAAAAAAACACCTGCACCTGGTCCTGTCTGTCGCCCTCTTTCTTCTGGGTATCTTTATGGCCCTAATGAGTATGAGGGAAAACCTTATCTGGATGTATGTCTGGGGCTTTCTGCTCTTTGCCATGCTGCCCTTTGTCAACACGGCTTCGGACTGTCTAGTCCGCCTCCATATTGCCAAGGAGGTCCAGGGCAAGGCCTGGGGCACCATTGGTATCATCTCCCAGTTGGGCTATCTGATTGCCTATGCCAGCATGGGCTGGATTGGGGATCAAGTCTTTAAACCCCTACTGATAAAGGGCGGTAATTTAGCAAACTCGGTCGGTCGCTTGATTGGGGTAGGTAATGGTCGGGGCTATGCCCTATTGATTATCCTAGCCGGTCTAGGCCTCAGTTTCAGCGCACTCATTCTTTCAAGGCAAACTTCTGTCAAGGAGCTCGAAAAAGATGTTTCAACGACTAATCAAAAATGACCTAGCCTATAACAAGGTGACTGTCTCTGTCATCGCTATCTTTCTACTCTTAAGCATGACTTTTAGCCTGACTGCTACACGCTTAACAACAGGCCTAACTAGCTCTATCAGTCACTTCCTCCAAGTCAGCAAAAGTCCCCACCTGCTGCAAATGCACAAGGGGGAGATTGACCGCAAGCGCCTGGCCGACTTTGTCAAAAAGCAGACTGCTATCAGCCACTATCAAATCGTGGACTTTGTCAATATCGAAAATGCCGATATTAAGGTTAACGGCCAAAAAAAGCTGCAAGACAGCGTTCAAGACAATGGATTTTCCAGCCAAAATCGAGCTTTTGACCTGCTTTTAAATGAGCATAATCAGCCTGCTCAAGTCCAAAAGGGGGAGATTTATATTCCCCTCTTTTACTATAGTAATCATATTATCCGACTGGGTGATGATATTTCGATTAAGGGCTTGACTTTCAAGGTCAAGGGCTTTGTCCGCGATCCGCAAATGAATGCTGGTTTGGTTTCCTCCAAGCGCTTTTTGCTTCATCCAGCCGACCTTGAAAAATTAAAGACACTTCCTGCTGCTTCCCTGGAATATTTGATTGAGTTTCAGGTAAAAAAGCTAACTCAAACCAAGGCTGTGGAGCAGGCCTATATCAAGGCTGGTCTTGAAAGCAATGGGCCACCTATGATTTCTTTTGCGACCATCCAAATTATCAACGGGATTAACGATGCCCTGCTTATCCTAGTACTGGTCGGTCTGTGCCTGGCCCTTATTTTCATTACTTTTCTCTGCATGCACTTTGCCCTCTTAACCAAAATCGAGGAAGACTTGCAACAGATTGCCATTATGAAGGTCATGGGCCTGCCCTATTCCTTTATAAAAAAGATTTATCTGGCCAAGTACTATTTCCTCTGCCTAGCAAGTATTATCCTGGCCTGGGGACTGTCCTTTCTCATCAGTCAACCACTCAGCCAAAATATCTTTCTCTCGACAGGGGTTAGCCAAATACCTCTTTACAGTAGCTTCTTAGAAATTGGCCTGGCTAGCCTGCTTTGCTTGATTGTAGTCTGGCTGGCAGGACGACCACTCAAGGTTTTCAAGAAAATGACCCCTGCCCAGGTCTTGACTCTGGCCAAGGCAGGTCAAGCAAGAAAGAAAAAATCTAAGAACTACCTGTCCCTACCTAAAAATCCTTACTTGGATCAGATTTTTTTCAGTCTAAAAATGATTTTTAGTCACAAAAAAATGTATTTGACCATGTTTCTTATTGTCAGTCTGACGGGATTTCTGGTACTACTACCGGCCAATCTAGCTCACACACTGGGCCATAAGTCCTTTGTCCAACACTTAGGAGTGGGCCAGGCTCATATCCGACTCGATATTTCCCAGACTAGCCAGATAGAACAAAAGGCTCAGGAGCTGGTCCAAAAACTCGAAGGGGACGAAAGAGTTGATAAAATTAGTAGCAGCTCTAGTAAAAATATCCTGGCCCAAGACAGCAAGGGAAAGGAAGAAAAGCTGAGGGTTAGCCTAGGTGACCACAGTACCTTTCCTATCAAATACATAGAAGGTCAGGCTCCCGTCCAGGCCAAGCAAATTGCCCTATCTAGGTTAAATGCAGAAGACTTGAAGGTCAAGGTCGGCGACCAACTATCCCTAAAAATTGATGGCCAGCTTAAAAAACTGACCTTGGTCGGGGTTTATTCTGACCTAACCTATGGTGGCAAGACTGCCAAGGCCACTTTTAAGACCAAAGAGGCTGAAAGCCTCAATAGCGTTATCACCCTGACCGTCAAGTCTGCTACTTATAAAAAGCAAATCCTAAAAGAGCTGAAAAAGACCTACCCTAACTATCGAATAACCGATATTGACGGTTTTATCGAGCAAACACTGGGTAGCACCATCACCACTATCCAAAATATTCAACAGGGACTCTTCTGGGTCGGAATCCTTATCCTCTTTATTCTCATGACCCTCTTTGTCTATATGATTATGACCAAGGACCGGACAGATATTGCTCTCTTGCGCATGCTAGGCTTTCCTCAAGCTAGAATCAAATCCCACTACCTACTGGCTTTGGGACTGATTATTCTGCTGGCTTTGGGCTGCTCTTTCCTAGCCTTAATCAGTCTGGGACAGGGCCTTTGCAACCTACTTTTCAGCGGATTTGGTCTTAGTCAGCTAGAGCTTTTGCTCAATCCATCTCAAACCTTCCTCATGATTCCTCTGGCCCTTTTGGCAAGTGGACTATTGGCTGCCTATTTCAGTCTGTCCCTTATCCAAAAACTGGAAATCCCTCGTTATTTAAAGGAGTAATTATGCTGATTGAAGCTAGACACTTATTCAAAAGTTATGACCAAAATCAAGAACAAACAATCATCAAAGATTTGTCGCTCCAAATTGACCAAGGTGAATTTCTTGCTATCATGGGGCCTTCTGGCTGTGGAAAATCCACCCTGCTCAATCTCTTATCAACCATTGACCAGCCCGACTCGGGAGAGATTCTCTATCAAGGGCAAGCCATCCAGCAGATGCCAGCTAGTCGCTTAGACCAATTACGCCGACGGGAATTTGGCTTTGTCTTTCAAGAGGCGACCTTTCTCAAGCACCTAAATATCCTGGACAATATCTGCCTGCCAAGCCTAATTGGTAGCAGTAAAAAGGAGAGGCAGGCTAGCTATCAAAAGGCCCTGGAACTGATGGAAATTACAGGTATCAAGGAAGTAGCCCAGAGGCAAATTCATCAGGTCTCTGGCGGACAACTGCAAAGAGCAGGAATCTGTCGAGCCCTTATCAACCAACCCCAACTGATCTTTGCGGATGAGCCGACTGGTGCCCTCAACTCCCAAGCTAGTCAAGATGCTATGAAATTGATGAGGCACTTCCACCAACAAGGAAGTAGTGTCTTTCTGGTTACCCACGATGCTCACGTTGCTAGCTATGCTCAAAAGGTCCTTTTGATTGTCGATGGCCAAATTCAAAAAGAGGTTCTCTTTGAAGCCAAGGCAAACCTAGAAGAAAGGCAAGACACTTTAAGGGCTCAACTAGTCGCTCTAGGGATTTAAAAGCAAAACTTGCTAGTAGAAAAGCCTCGGATCGGACTGGCTCAAAAAAAGCATTCTGTGGTATAATAGTCAAAAATAGAAATCTACTAGCAAGGACAAATTATGACACCCCAAGAATTTTACCAGACCTTAGAGGAGCAGGGCCTCCCCTTGACCGACCAGCAAAAAGCGCAATTTGAACGCTATTTTGAGCTCTTGGTCGAGTGGAATCAAAAAATCAATCTGACCGCCATCACCGAAAAAAATGAGGTTTATCTCAAGCATTTTTACGATTCCTTGGCGCCGATTTTGCAGGGACTGATAAAAAACGAAAAGGTCAAACTGCTTGATATTGGAGCAGGGGCAGGCTTTCCCAGCCTTCCCATGAAAATCCTTTTTCCCGAGCTAGACGTCACCATTATCGATTCGCTCAACAAGCGTATCAACTTTCTCAATCTTCTGGCAGAAGAACTGGGGTTGGAAAAGGTCCATTTTCATCATGGTCGCGCAGAAGATTTTGCCCAGGACAAGGCCTTTCGGGCCCAGTTTGATTTGGTCACGGCCCGCGCTGTAGCCCGCATGCAGGTGCTAGCTGAATTGACCATTCCCTATCTAAAAGTCGGTGGCCAGCTCCTGGCCCTCAAGGCTAGTAACGCCCCCGAGGAATTACTAGAAGCCAAAAATGCCCTCACCCTCCTCTTTAGCAAGGTCGAGGACAATATCAGCTATCAGCTGCCCAACGGCGATCCTCGCTACATAACAGTCGTCATCAAGAAAAAAGAAACCCCCAACAAGTATCCCAGAAAAGCCGGCCTGCCCAATAAAAGACCCTTGTAGGTACTGCTTACCAGACCAAAAAGGAGAACTATGTTTTCAAGTGAAAAAGTAAATACAGGTAGACAAGTGGAGCTAGACATTGCTCGCGGACTAGCAGTTTTGTTTATGATTTTTATTCACGCTCAAGAAAACTTGGCTAATCAAGCCGTCCAAGAAAGCCTGTTTGGACAATTCAATGATTTCGTTGGAACAGTACCAGCTGCACCCGTTTTTATGTTTTTAATGGGTCTAGGAATTGTCTATTCTCGAAAAAACGACCCCGCCACCTACTACAAGCGTGGGGCTCTTTTATTTCTATCGGGTTTTATTCTCAATGTTCTCTGCGGATTTTTACCAAATCTCGTTCAAGCCTTTCTGTCCCCACAATCCTCCCAAACCTTTCTCACACAAGCTATCATGAATTTATTTGAAATAGATATTTTGCCCTTTGCAGGTCTTGCCATGATAACGTTTGGGCTTATCAAGCAATTTAATCTAAAAAATTACCATGTTGCTTTCTTAGCTTTGGGATTTGGTCTTTTAAATTTCCTTATTTCACCACTTGTTCCTTCAAATCCTATTCTTGCAACCTTTCTCGGTCTCTTTTGGGGAACCAATTCCTTATCTTATTTCCCCTTTCTGAGCTGGATTTTTTACCCTTTAGTCGGTTACCTTTTTGGCAACCTCCTCATCCGTTGCACCAATAAAAATCGCTTTTATAGGCTAGTCGCAGCATCTTCTATTCTCTTCTATTCTCTTCTATTTCCTAGCTTCTTATCTTTTTTACAATGTTCTGAAACTCCAGCATGGATTATCTAGCGACTATGCTTACTATCATCACCATTTGGCAGATAATCTGGTTTTTACTAGCATGGTTCTAATCGAGCTGGCCCTGCTCCATTTTCTAGCTAGCTACCTTCCTCACTTCCTTCATTCGACTATCATTCGTTGGAGCAGAAACGTAACCACTATTTATTTCATTCATTGGATTATTCTCGCCTGGTTTGAAGTGTTCTTCCCTAGCTCCAGTGCCAACCTCAATTTATCTCCATTCCTTCTTTTACTCATTTTTGTTGTTTTGACCAGCGATTTCCTATCTAACTTCTATCAAAAAAGGAAGCCAATAAATATCCATAAATAAAAATCAAAAAAACGCAGTTTCCTGCGTTTTTCTTTATTCAAAGCTACTTTTCTTCAGTTGAGCAATCCTTTGCCTATAAGCCCAAGCAAAACGTCCAAAAAAGAAGACGAAAAACATGAGATAGCTAGCAGTTACAAACATGACAGCAGCCGCAAGGCCATTATAGCTCAAAAACTGTAGTCCTTTAAAATAAGAAACGAAAGCAAGCGGTAGCGGAGCAAAAGTAAATAACAAATGAGTATAATAGATTGGTTTTAATTGCTGGATTTGTGAGGGCAGGTCTGTGTAAATCTTGAACTCATCCGCTTTAGCTGGCCGCCGAAGATAGGCTTTTCCTTGAGGCTGCGCAACCAAATCAACATCCAAATCTTGCAGAAAATTCAAAAATTCTTGCCGCTCCTACTGACTGAACAGACTTTTCCAAGGATTGCTAGGAAAGTCGACTTTATACTGATAGGATTGCTCATCTTGCTCAAAATAATAATAGCTATTCTTACAATCAATCAATTTGAAACCTTGCGCTCCTAATTCATTCAACCAGTCTTCCTCTTTAATATAAGCAAGAAATAGCTTAAAAATCTTCCTAACATCTGATTTCCTCACCCCTCACAGACCTGCGCTGCTTTTAGTTCTTTCATTCTCCTACTATAGGCGATTAGTAAACGAATGCTAAGAATGAGAACGATTAGAAAGATAAGGCTACTAACCACTAAGGCCCAGAAAGCAGGACTAAATGGTGGAATAAAAACGATAAGCTGGAGGATTACCATTAGCAGGAAAACCACCGTCGAATAAGTAGACACTAAAATCGGTGTTCGTGCTAGCTTAATCTGCTTGATTTGTGAGTCAAGGTCGCTATAGAGCTCAAAGTCGCCTTCTGCAGCCGGGCGTGCCAGATAAGCACGACCTAAATAAGTAGCAACAACTGTGACGCCTGTACTTTCCAAAAATTCCAGATAGGCCTTTTTATCTAAGTCTTTCCAGTTATTAGCAATAGCAATCTTGTACTGATAGCGCCCTTGTTGACTCGGCTCAAAATAATATTTCCCGCCCTTGTAGCCCACGAGAGCATAGCCTTCTTGGCTCATTTGATTGAGCCAGGCTTCCTCTTTAGTAAAATCATAAAAGGCTTTACGAACAACTTTCATCATCAGGACTCCTTTCCATAAGCGGCTGCATGCTGCAGCAATTCCTCTAAACGACTGATTTCACTGGCCAGAACTTCTCGGCCCAAGTCTGTCAATACATACTCTTTCTTGCCCTTGGTACGAACATGGCCAATCTGCTCAATCCACTTTTTTTCAGTCAAAGTGGACAAGGCACCGTAGAGGGTTCCCGGCCCTAGCTTGACCCTGCTTGCAGTCAAGTCATCAATGGACTGCATAATGCCATAGCCATGAGTAGGTTTTCGAAGAACCAAGAGAATGTAAAAGACTGCCTCAGTCAGGGCTCCTGGTCCGCCCTTTTTAGCCATTTTATCAACCCCTTTCAGTTTATATCGTCTGACGATATATCGCTTTATGTAATAATTATATCGCTAACCGATATAGTTGTCAAGAGATTTTATATCGTTAGACGATATATTTTTTGAAGAATTAAAAAAACTTTCCTGTCAGGAAAAGACAAACTCCAGAACTTGAAAAATAAAAAGAATGATTAGAGCTTCTAATAAAGATAGATCTAATCATTCGCTTTTGGTCAGGGCCCAATCTTTTATCAAGGGCTCTTAATATCTGATTTTTTCAGGATGAACCATTTTATATAAGGAAAAACCACCGTCCAAATTTTTAACCTTATATCCTTCCTCTCTTAAAATCCGCTCAGCTATATAAGAGCGCAGACCGCTATGGCAGGAAAGAATATAGTCTTTCTCCTTATCCAACTCAGCCAGTCTATCCCTTAGCTGGTCCAAGGGGATGGACATGAAATCTTTGAACTGGCCATTTTTGAATTCTGCTGGATTTCTTACATCTAAAAGAATTTTCCCAGCTGCCAACTCCTCTTCTAATTCGTACCATTGAATCGTTTGACTAAGCCCTTCTGCGATATTGCTAGCCACATAACCAAGCATATTGACAGGGTCCTTGGCTGAGCCAAAAGGTGGGGCATAGGCTAGCTCTAACTCAGGCAAATCATGAATTTTGAGTCCTGCCTTGATTGCAGTAGCAAGGACATCTATTCTCTTGTCAACTCCTTTTTCTCCGACCACCTGGGCTCCATAAATCTTACCATCGTTTGGTGAAAAAATCAGTTTGAGAGTCATATCTTTAGCTTGAGGATAGTAGGCTGCATGGTCTTTTCCACTGATATGAAGAACCTTATAGGGATACTGAAGACTTTTCAAGGTCTTTTCATTAAGACCGGTAGCGGCTGCTACAAGATTAAAAACCTTAACGATTGCCGTTCCAATAGAGCCTGCATTTAATCTTTCAAGTCCAGCAATCACATCAGCAACCTGCCTTCCCTGGCGATTGGCCGGTGAAGCTAGGGAGATGAGAGCATCCTGCTTACTTATTTCTTGCTTGACAAGGATGGCATCACCGACTGCATAAATATTGTCAATCGAGGTCTGATAATGTTCATCAACTAAAATTCCCCCTCTAAATCCCAGTTTAATTCCAGCCTTCCTTGCTAATTGACTGTCTGGTCTGACTCCCACTGAAATAAGGGTCAAGTCACTCTCCAGATAATCACCATTAGAAAGAAGCAGAGATTGACCAGCATTTTCAAATGCTTTTAAAGAGTGGCCTGTAAGGACTTGAACGCCATTCTTTCTTAATTCTTCTTCGACAAATACCGCCATTTCAGGGTCAAGACTAGCTAGGACATGGGGAGCTTGTTCTAAAATCGTTACCTTAAGTCCTTTTAGAGCCAAGTTTTCTGCCATTTCTAGTCCGATAAAGCCCCCTCCAAGTACGGTAGCCTTTTGATTTTTGGAGCTAGATAATTTTTGAATAAGCTGATCGAGATCGGGAACCGTACGGAGTGTATAAACATTCTTTGCCTCTCCTATCCCTTCTAAATCAGGAATAAGAGGCTCTGCACCTGTTGAAAGAATCAATTTATCATAGCCTTCCCTAAAAATACCCCGGTCTGATTTGACGACTACTTCTTGTTTATCCGAATCGATTTCCACTACCTCATGATTTGGGAAAACATCTAGCCTAAATCTCCTATGTAAACTTTCAGGGCTTTGGAGCAATAAAGAAGCCCGCTTCTCAATCTTTCCTGACACATGGTAGGGAAGGCCACAATTAGCAAAGGAGACATAGGGCCCCTTATCAAAGACGACAATTTCTGCGTCTTCCATTAGCCTGCGTAAGCGAGTTGCGGCAGACATCCCTCCAGCAACACCACCGACAATAACAATTTTCATCACTTTCCCTCCTTAATCGGACCGGTCCAAGCATTCATGCCGCCAGAAACATTTGTAACCCGATAACCCTTATCTCTTAAAAAACGACTGGCCCGCTGACTTCTCATGCCAGATTGACAAATCACTAGGTAATCCTTATCCTTGTCCCCATGGAAGTCATCCAACTGACTAAGTGGTTGGTTGATGGCTTGGGGAATGTGACCATTTAAGAATTCTTGGCGCTCTCGAACATCTAGCAGCAAGCTATTCTTCCTTTTGAGTAGCGCTGGGAGTTCCGAAATGGCTAGGTTCTTGGAGCCTGAAAAAAGACCGGAAAATACTTGTTTAAACATAGGACACCTCCTTTATATACCCCTGTGGGTATATAAAGTTTATCAAATCAGGACTAGCTTTGTCAAATTTTAGAATTGACTTTTACCACTTATCGTTGTATGATATGGAATATGAAAACAGATAAAAAAGATATGATAAATCGCCTCAAGCGCGCAGAAGGCCAACTGCGTGGCATCCAAAAGATGATTGATGAAGAACAAGAATGTATTGATATCGTCACGCAACTAAGTGCCGTCCGCTCCAGTATCAACAGTTTGATGGGCTTGGCTATTGCAAAAAAGATAGAGGAATGTTTTGAAAACCCTTCTGAAAATCTTGAAGAACAAGAAGAACGCCTCCAAGAAGCCATTAAACTAATTATCAAAAAATAGGACTAAATTTAAAATTTTCAAATCCGTTCACTATCCGCTACCAAGCACCTAGGCCCCAAGTTTTTCACTTTGGGGCCTTTCTAATATTTAAAACTTGGCAGTCAAACCTCAAAACCAAGTTAGTAAAGATTCTCAACATCCCCCACGGGGTATACTCCTAGTCAATAGAGAAAATAAAATCCCCCGCAAGAAGACTAACTTACGGGAGACAAAAGGTAGCAGAGCAATTTTAGATTTTAGTAAAATTTATAGACCAACTCATCAACTCATCGCCAAGGGTTGTAAAAACGACCTTGATTGAGCCAAAAGAGCAAAAAGCAGGTGGCCAATAAACCCAAGGCTAGACCAATAATTAGAAAGTCCAAGCCAGACAAGGCCTGATAGCTATACCAGGTCCGCTTCTTGTTTTTCCCAAAGCGCCGGAGCTCCATGGCCGTAGAAATCGTATCAATTCGTGCTAGCGAGCTAAAAATCAAGGGGGTGATAATCTGTAAGTTCCCCTTGACTCGCTGGAGGAGCTTGGCCTTCTTGGAAAGCTCAATCCCCCGCGCCTCCTGGGACATTTTAATCAGATAAAATTCCTCCTGCAAGTCTGGAATATAGCGCAGGGTCAAACTGACCGAATAAGCTATCTTGTAAGGGAGACCCAGCTGATTCATGCTAGAGGCAAACTGACTGGGCTGGGTGGTCATCAAAAAGATAATGGCCATGGGAATGGTTGAGACGTATTTCAAGAGGAGGTTAAAGAGGTAAAAAAGCTCCTGCCAGGTTAGATTATAGGCTCCCCAGCCCTTAAACAGGAGGGTCTTGGCCCCATAAATATCCACTGCATACTGGGGGGCAAAGAGATAGACCATCAGCAGATTGAGGAGGGCAAAGGCCACTGCAAATAGGAGAACAAAAGAAACATCTCGATAACGAATCTGTGAAACCCTTAAAAGCACCAGGGATAAAAGAGCAATTCCTAGTAGGAGGCGGGTATCGTAACTAATCATGGCCGTAATAGAAACGATGAGGAAAAAGAGGAGCTTGCTGGCACCAGATAGGTTATGAATAAAGCTAGTACCTGGGTGGTAGCCAATCATCTTCTTATCTTCAAACATGGGTCTTTCCCCTCTCTCTCATATAAAAATCAGTTAAGTCCAAGGGATTTAGTCCTAGCTTTCTAGCCAAGCTAAAAATGGAGGTCTCCTTGAGATTGGCGGCAGCCAGGAGTTCCTGGTTGGTCAAGACCTCTACTGGACTTTGATCGGCCAAAATCCGACCATCTGCCACTACAAGGGCCCGGTCTGAATAATCCAGCATCAGCTGCATATCATGGGTAATCATGATAATGGTATGGCCTTCTCGATTGAGCTGGTCTAAAAAGTCCATGATTTCCTGGTAATTACGCTGGTCCTGGCCAGCTGTTGGCTCATCCAGTAGGATAATCTCTGGATTGAGGACCAGGATAGAAGCGATGGTTACCCTCTTTTTCTGCCCAAAAGAGAGGGCAGAGATAGGCCACTTCCGAAACTCATAGAGACCGCAGGTCTTTAGAACGGCAAGGACCCGCTCCTCAATCTCACTTTCAGCCACCCCTCGTAGGCGCAAGCCCAGAGCCACCTCATCGAAAATCATGGTCGTAGAAATCATCTGATTGGGATTTTGCAGGACATAGCCAATCCGCTCAGCCCGCTCCTTAATCGAATCTTCCTTTATATCCTGGCCCTGCCAACTATAGCTTCCCTGGGTCCTGATAAAACGGCAAAGGGCCTTGGCCAGGGTTGATTTACCTGCCCCATTTTTACCGACAATGGCTATTCTTTCCCCCTTGCCAATTTTCAAATCAATAGCATCTAGAACCTTTTTTTCTCCATAAGAAAAGGAGACATCGGTCAATTCAAAGAGGGGTTCTCCTCTTTCTTTTAAGGGGATTTTTGAACTTTCAAGACTTAAGTCGAGCTTGGGCAAGTCCAATTCTTCTAAGTTTGCTAGCTGCTTGAGACCTGTCAGAGATAGGCCCAGCTCTTTTAAGGTCGTCAAATAAAGGGGCTCACGAATTCCATTTTCAGCCAAGAGCGAGCCCTTTAATAGGTCGTCAGGCCGACCATCAAAGAGAATTCGGCCATCGTTAATCAAAACGATTCGATCTACCTGCCGGTAAAGAACATCCTCCAAGCGATGCTCAATGATAATGGTGCTTGTATGTCCCTCTTGATGTAGCTGATCAATCAAGTCAATAATATCTTGTCCTGACTTAGGATCTAGGTTGGCCAAGGGTTCATCAAAGAGCAAAATTGGACTTTCATCAATCAGAACACCTGCTAGACTGACCCTCTGCTTCTGCCCACCAGACAAATCCTGGGGCCGATGCTCTAAGAGCTGCTTGAGGTCCAACTTCTCTGCCCAGTGGTTAATTTTTTCCCGCATCCTCGCTAGAGGCTCTACATCATTTTCCAAAGCAAAGGCCAGGTCTTCAGCCACACTAAGACCGATAAATTGACCATCGGTATCCTGTAAGACCGTACTGACCTGATTGGACTTATCATAAATCGTTTGCTCAAAAGCGGGCTTGCCTTGGATTAAAAACTGGCCCTGGGCCTGACCCTTGTAAATATGAGGAATAATCCCATTGAGACATTGCCCTAGGGTAGACTTGCCCGAGCCAGAAGGCCCAACAATTAACACCTTCTCCCCCTCATAAATAGTCAGGTTAATATCCTTTAAAGTCGGCTCACTCTGGGCCTGATATTGAAAACTAAAATCTTTAAATTGAATAATTGCTTTGTTCATAGAATTACTTTATAAGGCCAGGGCGATTTGCACCGCCAGATTGGCCACCTTGTCCTTGGCTTCTAGGTCTGCATGGTTGGAAAGATTACGTATATCCCAACTTTCGACCGTTAAATAATCAGCCGCATAGAAAAACTGACAGACCTCAATCTCCCGGAAAAGAGCCAGGGCCGCAACTGCTGAGCACTCCATATCCACACAAAGGGCTCCGGCCTCCTTACGAGCCAGCATTTTCTGAGCGGTCTCACGATAGACACCATCAGTGGTCCAGACCTTGCCCACTGAATAAGAAATCCCCTTGTCCTTCAAAAAGGAGACCAGGAAATCTTCCAGACCTTGATTGACCACCACCTCATCAGAAGCTGGTAGATAGTGATAGCTAGTCCCCTCATCACGAAGGGCGCTAGTTGGAATGATAATAGAGGTTTCCTTAATATCCTGGTCCAGAACACCACAGGTACCAAAGAGCACCAACTGTTTCATTCCCAAGACAATCAAATCCTCCAAGATAGCCACACAGGCTGAGGCTCCCACAGGGGCATTAAAGAGGGCTAGGGCTTGGCCTTCCAGTTCAATCTGATAGATAGGAATCTCTATATTAGCCATGGATGTTGTAGCAATCCTTCGGTGGTCAAAGTCAGCCAGCATCCGCGCAAAGGTCTCCCTAGCAAAACAGGCCACCACTTTTTGAGGAAAACCAGGAAGCGGGCTCTGCAAATCTTGAGGATTGATAATGGCATTTTTGTTGGGGTCAAATTCAGTCAGTAACATCCGGTCCCTCTCTTTCTCTAGTCCTTCTATTGTATCATAAAAAGGCAGGGGCCAGACCCCTGCCTTTATAGTTTCTGGATAAGTAGACCTATAGCTTTTTACTATAAGTCAGACCGCCCTTGCTTACTGAACTGTCATTTTCTAGGACCAAGAATTCCTTACTGAGAACAAGCTCTTTTGTCCTCTCAAGATAACTTGTGAAATGCAGAGTCTGACGGTGCTGCTCATAGGCTGCTTCATCCTGATAGATTTCAAAAAAATACCAGCGTTTGGGCTCTTGCTTATCAACTAGGGCATAGAGGGCCAGGACACCTCTTTCTTTATCCAGAGCCTGCTGCATTTGGTCTGTGATCAGGCTCTGAAAGGCTAGCTCATGCTTGGGGTCAATTTCAAGCATGGCCAATCTAAGTAAAAAATCATCCTCCTTCAACCAGCTCCCTGCCTCCAATTTTTCTGCCAAAAAGACCGGTTCCAGCTCATAAGCCTCTTTTTCTTTTAGGAGGGGGCCTGCCTTTTTGATAAAGGCCTTATATTGAGGAGAGGCTAAATGAAGCTCATAGGCTTCCCTATCTTGATAAATCTCAAAAGCATAGGCTAGGTCCGGCTTATCCTTTAAATGAGTCGCAAACATGGCTAGGGTCCCTAGCTCCCTCTCCTGGGAGAGGGTCAGATTCTCTCTTCCGATTTCCTTAAATAAAGCAAGGTCTTTTCGAGCCAAACCTAGACGAAACAAATGGACCAGGGGCTTTTTAGTCATGTCCTTCCTCCTTAAGCAATAATTTTTGGATATTGCCTGCAAAAATCGCAGCTTCTTCCTCTGGTCTAAGGGCCAGGGAACGAAGGGCAGCCTCAATCACCTGACTGGCTCCAGCCGGGGCAATTCCCAAGGGAGTATCTGTCCCAAAAAGAACCTTATCTAAACCAAAATAATCCAGGGTTAAGGCAAGGGCCTTGGGATTTCCTAAAATGGCCGTATCGACATAGAACTTACGAAAGTCGGCTGCCAATTGCTCAGGCAAAATATAACGAATCCGCCCGGCAAAAAAGGAATCATAGCCCCCGCATGATGGACAATAATCTTCAAGTCAGGAAAATCCTGAAAAATTCCAGCCTCAACCAACTGTAACATGGCCTGACTCAGCTCATATTCCCAAGAAAAAGGATATTATTATCTGGCTTACGCTCATCAAAAATAGGGTGGAGCCAAATAGGAAGTTTCAAGCGAGCACAAGTAGCAAAAATCACTTTAAAGGCTGGATCGGCAATGCTTCTTCCTAGAGCCCTGGTAAAGAGTTGGACACCGCAGAGTTCCTTAACCCCTGCAAGTTCTTCCAAAATCTCCTGGGCCGCCTCCAGATGATTTAGGGGAATCATGCCCACCCCTGCCAAAAACATATCCTGGTTGGCCTTGACTAGCTCCGCCAACTCTTGATTGGCTAGGCGACAAAGACGAGCAGCCTCTGGAGCAGCCACATAGCCCTCAGGGTTGATATTGACCGAGGACACTATCTGCTGGCTACGACCATCCCAGAAACGGCGGCGTTCCTTCATATCCAGTAAATGGGGATGCTGGATAAAGGGAAACATTTGCGGTAAGGCCGGCTCGATTTCCAGCATTTGCTGATAAAAATCTTTTAATAAAACATGGGCAAAAACATCAATCACTTGAGTCATCTTCTTTCCTTTCTACCTAGACTTTAGCTAGTCACTACTAGCATTCCTAGACCAATGCTTATCTTTTTTGATTCTACCATATTTTTTAATAATTTTTCTTATCTACCATTGGATAGAGGAGGGAGACTACCTAAAAGTCGCATAAGTAAAATGGAACTAGGAAAAGTCAGATTTAGCTTCTTTCCCTAGTTTGCAAGCATCAGAAAAGACATGAAACCAAGCCTTCTATACCTGGGATTTCATGTCTTTGGACTCATCTGAAACTTGTCTTCCAGCCCCGAAGTAGACGGGAAAGCAGCATGCTTACTTTTTCTTTTTAGCCTTGTAGGGCGAGCTAAGTTCAAAAGAAAACTGGTATTCGACCTTCTGGTCCTTTTCAGAATCCTTGACGCTATACTTAAGACTATAGGCATACCTTTTGGCCGCATTGTACTTGCGCTTGAGGGTAATGGTCGCAGTGGCTGAATCTGATAGACCATAGTCCTTTCTGATTTGCTTGAGATTTTCCGACTGTTTGTCTTCCAGATAGCTGATTTCTAGAATATCTGCATCTGGTTTTTTGGCACTATTTTTTACATCCAATTGGCCCAGATAGTTCCTAGTTAGATTGAGACGGTCAAAAAGTGGTTGGTAGTCCTCTAATTTTTGACTATACTTTTCATCCTTATAAAGACTCCCCTTTTGATACCAGACATAGCTACTATGATCTACCAGATTGATTTTCCCCACATAGCCATTGTCAGTTAGCTTTAAATCAAGCTGGTAGTTGCTTAACTGCTTTAGGCTCTTACTATCCTTTATATCTGTTGTGGCCTGCTCGGTCACTGCCACATAAGCCTTGTCCTTGATTTTTTTATCGGTAAAGAGGGCAAAGACAGGCTCTAAATCCTCTTCCAGTTGGGCTTGCTTCTCGCTTCTCTTGATATCCACTTCCTGTTGAGCACTACAAGCTCCCAGCAAGACCAAAAGAGCTAGACTCAGACCTAGTAAGGAAAAACTTAATAATCGTTTTTTCATCATTCATACCTCTATTACTAATTTTCTTTTTGGAGACTCTGATGCTTAAAGACACTCTACCTTCCATTTTATCACAAAAAAACCTGACCTTCTTTCTCTTTTTGCCAAAAAAGAACACTTTGATTAGCCTTGTCCAGATGTCGCCTGATAAGACCCTCATTCTTAATAAATATATAGAAAAAAGCCAGATTAGCTCTAGCTTTTTCATATTTAATTGGCAACCAAGTCATCCAAGGTCTCACCAATAAGGGCCAAGCGCTCAAGGACTTGGTCACGGGTCAATTGGTGCTCAGCAACATAGCGATTGCGGGGGTGGACACGACATTCATGCGAACAGCCACGGAGGTACTTGTGCTCATTTTCTTCAGAAGCCAAAATTCGACGGTTACAGAAAGGATTGCCACAGTTGACATAGCGCTCACAAGGTGTCCCGTCAAACCAGTCTTTTCCGATGACGCGAGGATCTACATGGTTAATATCAACAGCAATCCGCTCATCAAAGACATACATCTTACCGTCCCAGAGCTCTCCTTGCACTTCAGGGTCTTTCCCATAGGTTGCAATGCCACCATGAAGTTGGCCGACATCCTTGTAGCCTTCACGTACCATCCAGCCAGAAAACTTCTCACAGCGGACCCCACCTGTACAGTAGACCACGACCCGCTTGTCCATAAATTGTTCCTTGTTATCACGGACCCATTGTGGCAGTTCGCGGAAGTTGCGAATATCTGGACGGATAGCCCCCCGGAAGTGGCCCAAATCGTACTCATAGTCATTACGAGTATCTAAAACAACTGTATCTTCATCCAAGAGAGCTTCCTTAAATTCCTTAGGCGAAAGATAGGCACCTGTCGTTTCCAAAGGATTGATGTCATCATCAAAATCATTGTCCTCCAGACCCAGATGGACAATTTCCTTTTTATAACGGACAAACATCTTCTTAAATGCTTGCTCCTCTTCCTCATCAATCTTGAACCACAAATCTTCCATACCAGGTAGACTGTGAACGTAGTCCATGTATTTTTGAGTGGTTTCATAGTCACCAGAAACAGTACCATTGATACCTTCATCAGCCACCAAAATCCGACCCTTGAGGCCAATCGACTTACAAAAGGCTAAATGATCAGCTGCAAACTTTTCAGCATTCTCAATCGGTAGGTATTTGTAGTAAAGTAGGACGCGAATATCTTTTGCCATAAGATTTCAACTCTCTTTTCTATATAAAATTGTCAGAATTTATAATTCATCACTTCATTATACTCCTCAACAAAGCCAACTGGCAATTTTTTTGACTGGAAATTTAAAAAGGCTCAAGACAAAAGTCTCGAGCTTCTACGAAATATTGAAATTCAGGCTTGACTTTTGCTCTCAAAAATCAACTAATCTTTTTTCAAACTACCTGTTTGAGTCTGGGTCCGCGCATAAGCCAAGAGAAGAAGAGTTCCCGCAACTCCGACAGTCAGACCGTTACTGAGGGTAGCTACCAAGCCTTGGGCAAAAACCTTGTTCACCGGTTCCTTATAGATTAAGATGTCTCCAATTGGAGCGACTACAAGCCAAACCAAAGCATTGGCTACAAATTGAACCAGATTAAATTTCAAGATTTCCTTGCTAGAAAAATTCCCCTGTCTAAGCTGAATTTGGTTTTTAAGCAGGCCAACAAAGAGGCCAAATAAACCACTGGCCAGCACCCAACTCCACCAGGGGCTACCGTATTGCAGAGCATCCTTGACTGCATGGCCAATAAAACCCGTTAACAAGCCGACCAAGGGACCAAAAATCAGAGCAAAGAGGGCCTGCAAGGCATATTGTAATTGGATACTGGTATTGGGAACAGGAGTCGGGATACTAATCATCCCAATCACTACAAACAAGGCCGCTCCAATTCCTGTTGCAACAACATTTTTAATAGAATTATCCTTCATTTTATCACTCTCCTAGCTTAGTTTTCAATGCGCTTGATTTCGATATGCCACTGGGCCCCAACTCCTACATTGTAGGCCTTGGCGAAAGAACCCTGGTTGATAGCCAGACCGACCCGATAAAGCGAGTTGATATAAAGAATGGGCTGACCAATCCTAACATCGGCAAAGGACTTGCCATAGGTCACCTGATTTTGATAGACCAGCATATCGTTATTGTAGATGGTGACCTCAAAACGTTGACCAAATTCTGGTTTCAGGGCTGTAAATTCTTCTCGGGTAATCGAAGTCCAAAGGGAACCAAAGCGAACATCTAGGATATCAACCGCTCCACGAACGAGATTTTCCTCAAAGACCGTATCGACCACTTGCAACTCAACAATGCCCTCTACCGGAAGTTCTGGCCCCACCTCTTCAAAGCTAATGTGGCCGCTGGCTAGCTTAGCTCCTGTATAGGCATAGACATCGCGTCCGTGGAAGGTATAGGAATGCTCGGTATCCTTCCGACGATTGACGACCTCAGAGATTTCACGTACAGCCTGGATACCCACATGCTTTTTAATAAAGGAAAGGGTCCCATTATCAGGGGTGACAATATACTGATTAGTTGCGGTCAGGGCCACAACGCTCTTGCGACTAGAGCCAACTCCTGGATCGACAACAGAGACAAAGGTTGTCCCTTCTGGCCAATAGTTGATAGTCTGAAAGAGCCGGTAGCCCCCCTCAAAAATATTATAAGGGGTAATTTCATGGGTTAAATGGTGGATGTCTAGCGTCGACGATTCGACCTTGGCAACCCCAATCATAGCTGAAACAGCTCCATCAACCAAGCCAAAGTCTGATTGTAGAACTAATAAATTATTACTCATTTTTATCCTTCCTAGGAAAGTTGATTGTTGGGCTAGGGAGAGGCGACCGTACCAGAACCAATCAGGTCTAGTAAGTTCTCTTATGATGCCTTTTTCCTACCCCAGTCTAACTTCTATCATATCAAAAAGCCCGATTTTTCTCTAATTGCTCTTAACTATAGCCTGTTATAGCTAAAAGAAAAGGGGACCGGAGGTCCTCCCGAAAAGGAAGTCCATCCGCCCCTGTTCTTATCAGCCAAGCTAGAAGCAAAAAGCTAATTTTATTCTTTTTAGAAGGCTACCACTCCAGTAGCAGCCTCTCCATTTTAATCCTCCTGATCTTAATCCTCCTGGTCTTGCTCCAGCTTTTTAGGCTTTAAAAAAATATATTTGGAGATTAGAGAGCCTAGTAGGGCTCCAATTGCTCCACTAATCAGGACCGAAAGCAGAAAACTAGAAATCGTTCTAGCATCGGTCGGCAAGAGGACATGATTGATATAATCAGACGATTTTCCCCTGGCTACAAGACTAGCAATATAACTATCACGCGCCAACCACATGAGCAAAATCGGACCTGTCGTCACAAAGGAAAAACAAAGCATGGATAGTTGGTTGTAAACCTTCTTCTGATAAGAACCCAAGTAGGCCAGACCATCAGCCAAGAGACCAAAAATCAAACCTGGCAAGAGGGCTAGATAGATATGGCCGGTCAGCAAAAAGAAAGAGCCCATCAAAAGCCCAACCAGACTAATGGCTCCAAAACGGGCAATGCGAGGAACAAAGTAAAAATAGGGAATCGCACCAAAAATCGCTGTCAGAGCCGGGGCATAAATCTTGGCCCCCGACTGGTCTACAAAACGGCTGAGCAGGGCTGCTAATGTCATCATTAAAAAGTAACTTAGGGCAAAAAGGGCCGTTTGTTTACTCGTTTCTTTTGTCATTTCTAACCTCATCTTTATCTTACTGGCTCCATTATAGCATGATTTGAAGCTACTGTATAGACTTGGACAAGCCTTACGCAAAAGTCTTTTCACAGCTTGAACTCCTTTTTAAGATTAGGGCTGCAAAGATAAAAACTCGCCCCAAAAGCTGCTAAATAGGCTTTGGGACGAGTTTTAAAGTTGCATCAGGCTACTTATGGCTGAGTTTTTTTGTCAGGAAGTCACCGACAAATTGGATAATAAAGATTAGTAAAATAATTACCAAGGTTGCTGTAAAGGTGACATCATTATTAAAACGTTGATAACCGTAGGAAATGGCCACATTACCGATTCCGCCAGCTCCGACAGCTCCCGCCATGGCTGTTTCACCAACCAGGGAAATCAAGGTAACTGTTGTCACCCGAATCAAATCAGGCAGACCCTCGCTTAGATAAACCCAGACAATGTCCCAGAAGGTTGCGCCTGAGGCCTGGGCAGCCTCAATCACACCACCATCCAACTCAGCTAGCACCACCTGAACCTGCCGAGCAAAGAAGGCAAAGACCGCAAAGGAGAGGGGCACCAGGGCCGCATTTGGTCCAATTCCTGTTCCGACAATGGCCTTGGAGAAGGGAGAGAGGAGGGCCAGAAGGATGATAAAGGGAATGGCCCTAAAAATCGAGGTCAGCTTATCTAAAATCCAGTAGAGAACCCGATTCTCCAAGACTCCCCCTGGAGCTGTCAAGACCAGAAAGAGACCAGTCACCAGTCCTAAAAGTCCACCGATTAGAAAGGAGACAAAGGTCATATAGAGGGTCAGATAAATAGCCGTTCCCCAGCCAGCCTGACCCGACCAGCCCATCTTATAAACATTTGGTAAAAATTCCTTGATAAAGTCTAATACTGCTTGCACTCTTATTCGCCTCCTTTAAGAACCTTAATGGCTACATTGGCTGCCGCCAGTCCTTCTTTTGCTGCCTGCAACTGCTCTGGACTTCCCGACAGGATACCGACTAGTTCTCCGACCGGGGTGGTGTCTAGAATTTCAATATTACCAAAGAGAATATTGGCCGATACACCAAAGCTCTTATACAAGTCATTGACAATGGCAGTATCCGTCGTTGCTCCAGAATACTTGAGATGAACCAGAATACTATCCTCAGGTAGGTTCTTGACAATATTTTGCCGGTAGATTTTAACCAAAGCTTCGTCAATTCCTGTCGCTGTGGTAATAAAGTCCTGGGTCAAGTCATTTTTAGGATTGGAGAAAATATCTAAGACTGATCCTTCTTCAATCAACTGTCCATCCTGCATGACTGCCACTCGATTAGCAATATCCTTGACAATCTGCATCTCATGAGTAATGAGCACCACTGTCAAGCCTAGGTCCCGATTCAGCTCTTGAAGGAGCCCTAAAATTTCCTTGGTCGTTTTAGGATCCAGGGCCGAGGTAGATTCGTCAGAAATCAAGATTTTAGGGTCATTAGCCAGGGCCCGGGCAATGGCGACCCGCTGCTTTTGACCACCCGATAGTTGGGAGGGGTAGTTTTCAGCCCTTTCAGCCAAGCCCACTTTTTCGAGTAGGGCCTGGACCTTGGCTTCCTTTTCCTCCTTAGTCATATCCGCATGCTTGAGAGCAAAGGCGACATTTTCCCGAGCGGTCTTTTGGTTCATCAGATTAAAATGCTGGAAAATCATCCCAATCTGACGCCGTTTCTGCCGCAAGCCTTCTGCTGTCAGCTGAATTTTCCCTTGATCAAACAGGAGGTCTCCGTCCACTGTAATCTGGCCGGCAGTTGGGACCTGTAAAAGGTTGACCACTCTGACCAGGGTGGACTTACCAGCCCCTGAATAACCAACAATTCCATAAATATCCCCTGGATTGATATGGATACTGGTATCCTTTACGGCCTGAATCGTCCGTTTTTTCTGATGAAAGGTCACATCAATATGATCTAGTTTAATAATTGGATGAGTCATAACTTGCGATTATCTCCTCTATTAGTTCAATATGGGTGTAGTAGTCTGCAATTTTAACATTTTCGTCGCCACCATGATCTCGGCTATTGGGATTTCCTATCCCAAAGGCCGCAATCGGTGCTTCCAAGGCTTCAAAGACAGTGTGCATGGGCCCAGTTCCTGCGGTTGTCGGCAAGACTGAGACTCCAGCTGGATAGAAATTTTTAGCGATTTCAATCACATTTAGAATGGATGGTGCGCTCATATCAGAGCGATAACTCTTCTCACCCAAGGTATAGATGAGCTCCACCTTATCAAAACCATTCTTATGCAACTGCCTCTCAATCTTATTTAGTACATCCTTAGGCTCTAAGCCCGGTACTAAACGTACTTCCATTTTGGCAAAGGCTGCCGCCGGTAAAATGGTCTTAACCCCCTTACCCTGATAGCCTGTTCCCATCCCCTCAATATTCAGGGCCGGTTCAAAATAAAAACGTCTGAGAAAGTCTTTCCGGTCTTTAACCAAGAGTGGGAGCTCCAAACCATAGATTCGCTGAAGTTCCTTATAGTCCCCATTGACATAGGTCTCCAGAAGCTCCATTTCCCTTTGATTGGGCTCTTTAATCTCCTCATATAGGCCATCAACCAAGAGGCGACCGTCGCTCGCTCTTAAACTAGCTAGGGCGTTTAGCAGATACCAGGAAGCTGAGTCGATAACCCCCCCAAAACTGGAGTGAATATCCACGTCTGCACTCTTTACCACCATATCAAAGGTCACAATTCCCTTATTCCCGCCTGAGATTTCCAGACGACCACTTGCATCGGTCCGTCCCTGCTCCCAGACCAGAAGGTCCGCTCCGCGCAGGTGCTTACGATGTCTTTTAAGGTATTTGTCCAGGTCAGTTGAGGCTGATTCCTCTGCCCCTTCAATAATAAAGGTGATATTGACTGGTAAATCGCCCATCCGCTTCAAATATCTACGGACGGCTGTCAAACGAGCTGTGATATGGCCCTTGTCATCATCCACTCCCCGGCCATAGATATGACCATAATGGACAGAAAGGGTAAAAGGAGCCTCCGTCCAAGGTTGGTCATCATCTGCTGGGACCGTATCATAATGATGGTAAAAAATAATGGTCTTAGCCTTGGGATTGGACGATTTAAATTCAGCAATAACAAAGGGAGCCGTGTAGGCATCATCGATTTGGACCTTGGCCCCTGCTGCTGTAAAAATTTCTCCCAAATAGTGAGCCACCTCATAGAGGCCTACCTGCTGGGCAAAGACTGACTTCTTAGCAATCAGGGTTCGCAAAACCTCAAAATAATGCTGGGTAACTTCATCTGTCTGGAATTTCTCAATCTGCTCTTGCTCTGTTGCAAAAACCATAAAAGCTTCACTTTCTCCTATACATTTAATAGCAAAATCGGAGCTGAAACACAGGGCTCCAGCTCCTAAAGGCTTGATAGTCAAAGAACCTTGCTCGGACTACCTATGATTATTTGTGGACCCACTCCCTCTTTCATAACCATTTCAAAACAGTCTGCCAAGGGCCTCACATCTTATATTACCACACTGGTTGGTCCATTCCTTTTGAGGATTTTTCGATGACTTTTTTAACTTCATCTGTATGGTAGGCCTTAATCAATTTCTCAATCGCATCGGCCTTGTCTGATTTTTTCCAGTCCTTTTTGGCTACAATAATATTGAACCATTGTTTAGAGTTTTCATCTTTTGGCTCGATAAAGAGGGCTGTTTCAGGGTCAATCCCTGCTTCTGTAACAAAGGTATTGTTGATAACTGCTGCTGCTACCGACTCTAATGAACGGGCCGTTTGACTAGCCTCTAACTCAGTAATTTTAAGGTTTTTCTTGTTTTCCTTAATGTTAGCAACTGTCGCTAACTCTGTTCCTGAGACATCTAACTTAATCAAGCCAGCTGCTTGGAGCAAGTAGAGGGCCCGGCTTTCATTAGTCGGATCATTAGGGATAGCAATTTCAGCTCCGTCCTTGATGTCCTCAACCTTTTTAACTCCTTGTCCTGGGTAAAGACGAATTGGAGCTAGGTAGGTGTCGGCAATAGCTGTCAAATCTTCCTTATTTTCCTTGTTCCAGTTTTTAAGGAAATTGTAGTGTTGGAAGGCATTGATATCAACTTCTCCCTCAGCAGTCGCCTTATTAGGCTGAGAGTAGTCGGTAAACTCAGTAAACTCGAGTTTAATTCCTTCCTTGTCCAAGAGCTCTTGAATCTTATTCCAACGAGCCTCCTCTGTTTCACTCTTGGTCATAATCCCAACTTTTAATGTTTTTGCATCTGATTTTGAGTTAGAGCCACAAGCAACCAACGTCAAAGTTGCCACTGCAATCAAGGCTCCTAGACCCAACCATTTTTTTAGTTTCATTTGCTTTCTCCTTTAAAATTTAATACCTTATCAGTATCTCATAGTTTGAGACCTCTGACAAATTGTTTTTTCTAAAAGAAATCTATAGTTACAGGCTATACCCTGAAAGAAGCCCTCTTGGCCTCTCCCTGTGAGCTAGATTTGACTTAGAGGAAATATAAAAAGAGGCGGAGATTAAAATCTCCAACCTCTAAAAGGCCTTAAAAAGAAGCTTGAGCTACTGGCCATTTGGCGCAAGCCTTTCAGGACCAACTTCTGCCCACTTTTTCTAGCTAATTATTTAATATCCGCGGCTTCTGGTAGGTAGCTTGCTCCGAAGAATTCTTTGGAAAGTTTTTCCAGAGTTCCGTCTTCGTAAAGCTCCTTAATCCGCTTGTTGACAAAGTCTTTCAACTCATCTTGTCCCTTGGCTAGAAGGGGATAAACATAAGGTTGTTGATCGCTTGGCAATTCAATCACCTTGAGGTTATCTAATTTTTGGTTTTTAATGACAGTCTCTACACCAATCTTATCAAAAATCTTGTAGTCAAACTTACCGTCATTCAGATGGTTCATAATTTGCTGGAAGTCTGCCTTGGTGTAGTTAATCTCTGTTGGATTGTCAGAGTGCTCCTCATTATATTTCTCCAACTGGGCTGCTGTGGTTGTCCCCTGCACTACCTCGGTAGACTTGCCCCCGATATCATCCAAGGATTTGATTGAACTATCGTCTTTTTTGACAACTAGGACATTGGGGTTCTTAGCGGTTGGAGCCGCATAGAGGTACTTGTCTGCCCTTTCCTTAGTATAGCTGATGTTGTTAACCGCCATCTGGTAGCGGTCACTATCTAGACCTGCAAAGATTCCTGACCATTCAGTGGTCTCAAACTTGACCTCATACTTTTCAGAATCCTTAAAAATAGCCCGAATGGTTTCGATTTCAAAACCGGTCAACTTGCCATTTTCTTCATAGTTGAAAGGCTTTGGTGAAGCGTTGGTTGCCACTGTGACAACTGTTTTTTTAGAAGAGTCAGATCCAGCTGAATCTTTTTTAGAAGCTGAGCAGGCTGCAAGAGCCGTCAGACCCAGTAATCCAACAGCTGTAATAGCTACATATTTTAATGTTTTTTCCAATTTCATTTTAGCTTGTCCTCCATAAAAGTCTTTTTCTATCATAACAAAATTTTTAGACTTTGCCCAATAAAACTTCTTTATGGCCGAGATAGTTTTTCTTTATGACTAAGGGAGCTGCTTAACTTCCAGATAGCTCTTTTTCACTGGGTAAATAAGAGCCTCCCAAAAATTTCTGGCTCAATTTTTCCAGGCTACCATCCCGATACAATTCCTTGATAACCCTATTAAATTCCTTCTGAAAAGCTGCATTCTCCTTAGCAAAAATCAGATAATTTAAGGGATTGCCTTCAAGCTCAACACTTGTCAAATTATAGCCTTTTTCAGCCACAATGCTATCAACCGAAATTTTATCAAAAATAAGATAGTCAAATTCGCCATTGTCCAAATCCATCAGACGCTTGCTCACATCTTCCCCAGAATAGTCAATCAGCGAAGGATTGTCCTGATGTTGCTGATTCCAGTCAGTGACAAGCTTAGCGGTTGAGGTTCCTGTGTCGTCTTGCGTTCTTTTACCCCCAATATCATCCAAGGAAGTAATTGCTGCCCCCTTCCTAGTCACTAAAACCAGGGGATTTCTGGCAATGGGAAGGGAATAGAGATACTTTGCTGCCCGTTCATCTGTATAACTCAGATTGTTGGCCGCAACTTGGTAGTGCCCACTATCCAGGCCAGGAAAAATACTTTCCCAACTGGTTCGCTTAAATTCCACCTGATAATCAGGCAATTTCTTATCAACCGCCTTTAAAACCTCAATATCATAGCCAGTCAAGTTGCCATCCTCTTCAAAAGCAAAAGGCTTGATGTCACCAGCGGTTGCTACAAGAATGGTTTGAGGTTGCTTGTCGGACTTTCTTTCAGCCTGCTTGCTTTGACAGGCAAAAAGCAAGGGACTAAGAAAAGTAGCTAGAAGAAGTAATTTTTTCATCAATAAGGGACTCCTCTCTTTTTTCTTATCATAGCAAAAGAAAGGAGTCCTGCCTATTATATTCTTTTTATGATTTTGATAGCCTGTCCTTATAATGCCCCAATAAAAAGAGGGCACTTTGAAGGTAAAAGGGAACAGAAACCTTAAAGGCCTCGTCATCAATAGTCATCCTATCATGATGTAAATCTGGCGCAGCAGCTGCTCCATTAGAACCGATAAAGGCAAAGACGCCTGGTATTTTCTCCTGATAGAAGGCAAAGTCCTCCCCAGCCATAGAAGGGCTGGCCTCTACTAGCTCTACTCCCTCTAACTGGTGGGCATTTTCTCGAAGGAGCTGGCTAAGTTCCGTATGATTATAGGTTACCGGTGGTGTCTGGTCCCATTCAATCTCTACCTGGGCCGCAAAATTAGCTGCCGTATTTTCCACAATTCGGATAAAATCCCTCTTCAACTTGGAGCCGACCTCTGGATTGAAAGAGCGAATAGTCCCCTCAAAAAAGCCCGTCTGGGGCAGGACATTCCAGGTTGCCCCAGCCTCGATATGGGTTACCGAAAGTACAGCCGACTCAAAAGGAGAAACTGTCCGAGCAAGTAGAGCTTGAAGATTTTGAATCATACTAGTCAGACTTAAGATCGTATCCACACCCAGGTCTGGACGCGCCGCATGACTGCTGGTCCCCTCTACAAGGACCTTGAATTTTTCCACACCAGCCATGACTCCACCGGGACTTAGAGCTAGCTGGTTGGGTTTTAACTGGGGCATATTATGAAAACCAACAATAGCCAGCACATCATCAAGCAAGCCCGTTTCAAGGACCGCACGCGCCCCTTGAGATGTCTCCTCGGCTGGTTGGAAAATGAGCCGAACACAGCCTGAAAACTCCTCCTCCCTAGCCTTTAGAAGCTCTGCCGCTCCTAGAAGACTGGTCTGGTGAAAATCATGCCCACAAGCGTGCATGACCCCTTGGTTTTGACTAGCATAGGGCAGGCCCGTCTTTTCTATAATAGGAAGGGCATCAATATCCGCCCGCAGAGCGATAACCGGCTGACCTGAGCCAATCTCAGCAATTAGCCCTGTCTCAAGCGAACTATCCAAGACCTTGATATTTAGTTTTTCTAGCTCTTCCCGCAAAAAGGCTGTTGTCTCAAACTCCTGGCCCGAAAGCTCTGGATGCTGATGCAAATACTGGCGAATGCCCTTTAATTTTTCGTAAAATCTTTCCATGACAAGCTCCTCCACTTCCATTTGAAAGTAGTATAGCATAATTTGAGCAAATAAGAAAAGCCCCACAAGGGGCTGGGGTTTAAAATCCTTCTACATTGGTATAAACTTTTTGCACGTCTTCGTCGTCTTCGAGGACATCGTAGAGTTTCTCAAAAGTCGCCAAATCATCACCAGTAAGGACCACCTCTGACTGGGGAATCATTTCAAGCTCTGTCACTTGGAATTCTTCCAGACCAGAATCGCGTAAGGCCAGCAGGGCCTTGTGTAAGTCTGTTGGAGCTGTATAGACTGTAATTGTCCCTTCTTCTGCCTCCACATCGTCCACATCAACATCTGCTTCCAAAAGAAGCTCAAAGATACTGTCGGCATCATCACCCGCAAAAACGATTACCCCCTTATGGTCAAACAGATAAGAAACTGAACCAGAAGCTCCCATGTTTCCACCATTTTTACCAAAGGCTGCGCGGATATTAGCTGCCGTCCGGTTGACATTAGAAGTCAAGGTATCGACAATCAGCATGGAGCCATTTGGGCCAAAACCTTCATAACGCCCTTCGGTAAAGGTTTCGTCCGTATTTCCTTTAGCCTTGTCCAAGGCCTTATCAATAACATGCTTAGGCACTTGGGCTTGCTTGGCCCGGTCGATAACAAATTTCAGGGCTGAATTTGATTCAGGATCTGGCTCTCCCTTTTTCGCTGCAACATAGATTTCAACACCAAACTTTGCATAAACCTTTGAGTTTGCACCGTCCTTGGCTGTCTTTTTAGCTACAATATTGGCCCATTTACGTCCCATGATATCTCCTTTGTTCAATAGAAAATTCTTTTTTAAATCTTTATTATTATAACACAAGTCCCAAGGAATTTCACTAGGCGACAAAAGATTTTCAGATAAAGCATCAGGAAAAATCCAGCCACTTAAAAGTAGCTGGATTTACAATAAGCTAGATTCCCTTAATCGTCAGATTGGGATTGATTTTTTTAAAGTCTGAAACCAGATCATCAATGGTGCCATTCAAGTCTGAAATCGTCACCCGTAGGGTCCTTTTATCGACTGGCTTGATGTAGAGATAATCGTAGCGGCTATCTCTCCTACCATAATCAGAATCATAAGTGGTATAGGTCCCCGACTCATAACGCAGGCTCTCAATCTCAGACCAGCTAAGAAAGTAACTTTTAAAATAACCGGGCCGAACCATCAAGCCTTCTTGATTTCCTTTAATGATACTGAGCGGTAGAAGGCGGATAAGGGCTGTTATCAGCATATACAAACTCAGGATAAAAAAGCAGGAGGGAACAAATACAAAGAGCATCTTGCCTAGTGAAAAGGAAAAGTGACTATCACTAGCACCAAAAACAGGGAAGAATTGCGAGGCCGCTAGGGACCAAACAATGGTAAAAGCCAATATAAAAGTAGCCAAAAACAAGCGACTAATGAAGTTTTTCTTGCGGTAACGATAGTCAAATAATGTATCCATCTGCTCCTCCTTAAATATCACTTGGAACCTTGATTGCATTTTTATCAACCTTGTTCAAAGAAAAATATTTTAGATGAATGAGGAGCTTGATTTTCCCCCTATCTCCATCATATTTGAAGCCCAAATCAAACTTCTCCATATAAAAGGTCTTCTTATTCACCTTAACGGTCAAGGACTTATCTAGCTCTAGCTGGTCAAGATTGCTCAATTCTAAGTTGAACTGCTCCTTAAAGAGACCCAAGAGATCTGTATTTTGACTTGTCAGGGTTAAAGTATAATATTGGCTATCCTCCTTAACCTTCAAATCATCGGCCATCTCACTCAACACCTTCCAGACCTTAAAATAATCTGGTCGAATGTAATAATCCCCCTCTTCATCTTCCGCAACCATTTTTTCCCAAGTCCCGGTCTCACTCTGGCGGCTGTAAACAGGGTTATTGCTTCCGCCAGGCATGACGATTTCTTCAAAGCTTTTCTTCCCCTCTTTGAGAGAATCAAAGCTAGCCTTCCCCTTGACCAAGTCGCCGGTTCCTTTTTTATAAATCAAGCTGGCCGTCATGTCTTGACTGGATACAGGACTATCTGATTCTTCATAGGTAGCAAAGTCAGCCTTCATTTTCATGGAGGTCAGCTTCTGATTAGCCTTGTCCATCTTATCTATAAGCTGACTTGTGCTCATGGCATGCTTCAAACCAGATGAACTTGAGGTTTGCTTGTGTGACAACTGCCCTTTTATCAAAGAGCAAGAAGCCAGAACAAAAAGTAGGGGTAAAAAGACTAAGATTAAGAAAGATCTTAATTTCATATCAAATTCCTTTCATAAGCTACAAAGAGCAGGGGCGGACCCAATATCTAACAGCAAGTAAACTTCTTCGCTAAATTCCCAATCTAAGATAGGATACAAGCTCCTTGCTTCAGTATGCCTATTGGGACGTCTGTTTGGATTTTCCTCTTTTTATTTGCTTATCCTTTTTCCCAATAAGAATGAGAAAAAGGGAGAAAACTACTTATTCTATGTAAGCAACTTACCCAGTCAGTATATCATAAAATTAGACGGTTTTGAACATTTTGACCATTTTTGTTAGTTCTCTGACATATTGTAATCATTTTTTTACAAAAAAACTGAAAGGCTTTAGCCTCTCAGTTTCATTTGCTTCTTAAAGGAACTCGCCCATAATTCTGCTCTGGCAAGTCGGGATTGCCCAGTTGGTAAATACGATCAGCCTGCTGAGTCATCTGATCCCAAGCCGCCTTGCCAATACGACTAACCAAGTCAACCTGGCTCTTAATCTTGGATAAATGCTCTTGTCCCTGGGGACTGAAACCTAAAATACGAATGGATTGAGGCAGGGGCGCCTCTTGCGCCTGGACCAAAATATAGGTCAAAAGCCTACGCACGCGCGCCTTGGTATAGCGTTTGGTGGCCAGCTTAGCCACCAGCTCTTCAAAGCTCAGACTGGTCTTAATGGCCTCTTTTAAGCGGACAGCCATTTCCTGGTTGACCTGGTAAATCTTGGTCAAATCGCTCTGTACCATAATTTGATAGCGCAAAAGAGGGAAATAATCCTGCCAGGTCACCTTAGCTGCCGCTGTGATAAGCTGAGCTGCCGGACTAAATTTTTCCAAAAAATCAGGCTGATCAATCCCTTGGCGCAGGGCTGTGGCAGAAGCAAAGTCGGTATCCAAAGCTAGGGAATGAAAACCCGCTCCCTGCCGTTGAACAGGCCTTAAGTCAAAAGCATGGCCAATAGCAGCCTTGGTATAGGCCAAGCCCAAAATATGATTGGGAGTGTCACCCGAAAAATCAAGCCCCAGCAATTCCTGCCAGGCCTGCTGCGTTTTTTGAGGATAGCTGAGCGAGTCTGGTAGACTGGCTAAATAAGCCTCTATCTGCTTTTTCTTATCCTGATAGCTATTTTTCAGAGCATTGTAATCAAGCAGTTGCTCAGTTCCAAAGACCAGTTGATCCATACCTAATCTGGCTAAGATATCTACTGCTCCCTGGGCAAAAAAGTCTGCGGCCTGCACACTGACAGAAAAAGGCAATTCTACCACCAAGTCCGCTCCATTGTCTAGAGCCATCTGGGTCCTGGTCCACTTATCAATAATTGCCGGCTCCCCCCGCTGGACAAAATTCCCGCTCATGGCAACAATTTTCAGCCCCTCGGCCTGGTCTAATAAGTAGGCATGTCCCTTGTGAAAGGGATTAAATTCAGCGATAACTCCACTAATCATCGGCCTTCTCCGCTACAAAAAACCAGCGCTTGGAGTCTGCCTGGGGTGCCTGGTCCTCAAAATCCGCATAAATCTGAACCTGCTTAAAGCCAGCCTGCTCCAGTAAAACTTCGTAGGTCAAGAGTTCATAAGTCCGCTCCTCATGCACTTCATCATAACGTTGAAAGCGACCGTCTGCCTCCTTGATAAAGAAAGTCAGCTCATGCACCACCGAGTGAGGGGCCTCATCGGCATAAGTATCCCAGACAAAGGCAAAGTCCTCAGCATTTTCATGATGACTATAACCAGGAAAGACCTGGTCTGTCTGGTAGGTCGAATGCACATCAAAAAGAAAGCGGCCTCCAGGTTTCAGATGGGCATAGACCTGTTCAAAGACCTGGCCAACATCAACTTCATCTTCCATATAGCAGAGCGAATCCGAGTAACAAGTAACGGCATCATAGCTTTCCAAACCTGACAAATCAAGCATATTGCCCTCCAGGAAATTCAAGTCCTGACCTGCCTTGCGGGCCCGTTTTTGGGCCAAGCCAACCATCTCCGCGCTCAAATCAAGCCCGGTTACTTCAAAGCCTTTTTGAGCCAGCATAACAGACAAAATACCTGTCCCACAGGCTAGTTCCAGCACTTTTTTCTTGTCCTTAGGCAAATGCAGCAGGCTAAAATCCAGCCACAAATCGTACAAGGTCTCGTCCATAATGGCATCATAAACCGATGCAAAGGTTTCGTAAGTTGTCATAAGTCTCCTTTTAAAAATAAACTCAGCCAGCAAGAAGCCAACCGAGTCTTTCATTTTTCTTCGGCTAGGGACCTATTTAGCCTCTAAAAGAGCGGCTACATCAAGCCCTGTTGCTTCGTGCCAAAGTTTTTCTAGGTTGTAGTGGTCACGCATCTCCTCAGAGAAGATATGAACGACGACTCCACCCAAGTCCAAGAGCACCCAGCCGCCCTTGCTGTCACCTTCAACATGACTAGCATTTTGACCGGCTGCTACTACCTTTTCACGAATATTTTCAGCAATAGCCTCCAACTGGCGACTGTTCATGGAACTTGCGATGACAAAATAGTCAGTTACGCTAGTCAAGCCCTGTAAGTCAAGAGCCACAATATCTTCGGCCCGCTTTTCGTCGGCGGCCTTAATCACAATTTCTAATAATTCTGCTTCTTTCACGTTTTACCTCTTTATAAATATCTGATATAAGCATTGTAGGTTTCTAGGGTCTGGGGATAAATCGGCTTGCCCTTGTGCGCCAAGTGCTCGACCGTATGGGCCGTTTCATAGGCGACCGCTTGGTTGAGTGATTTTTTGGCAATGGCTCGCGCTTCTTCCACTCCGGGAAAGGCACGATTATGCTCGATATAGTCTGCCACATAGACAATCTTTTCTAAATCAGACATCTCCTTGGAGCCAACTGTATGAATGGCAATCGCTCTTAGAATTTCCTGATTAGTCAGGCCCAAGTCTTCCTGAATTTTATAGATACCAACCAAGCCATGCCAAACATTATTGCCCCAAGACTTCAAAGCGGGATCTAACTGATACTTATCAATCAGAACCAGAAATTCTTCGTCGCTGACCTCCTTGGCATAATCATGAAGGAGCCCTGCTAGGCCTGCTTTTTCACTATCCACACCGTAACGCTCTGCCAAGTCCTTAGCCGCAGCCTCTACTCCCAACACATGACTGTAGCGCTTTTCCGACATGACTGCCTGAACCTTTTTTAGCAAATCCTCGCGGGACATGCCCACATATTGCTCATAAGTCATCGATATAGTCCTTCCTTTTCAATATAGTCTAAAACAGCCTGGGGCAAGAGAAAATTAGGTGTGCGTTTTTGAGCAAGAAAATCTCTGACCATACTGGATGAAATGTCCATAAGCGGCACATCCACCCAGATGACCGGATAGGAAGTTCCCGCCTTGTAACGGGGCCTTTGTACACCGACAAATTGCACCAACTGGAGCAAATCATCAATCCGATACCACTTGGGTAGGTAATCAACCATGTCTGCCCCGATAATAAAGTAGTAATCTGTATCGGGATGCTGCTCAGTCAGGATTTTCATGCTTTCATAAGTATAGCTAATCCCCTTGCGCTCAAGTTCCAAGGTCTCAATCCCCAAGCCCCCTACTCCTTCAATGGCTAGCTTGAGCATTTCTAAGCGATGCCTTTCATCGATGGTGCCCTTTTTATCAATATGAGGCGGCTCATATTCGGGCATGAGCAGGACCTTATCCAGTGAGAGCTGCTGGCGTACCTGGTCAGCCACTACCAGATGGGCATTATGGACAGGATTAAAATTGCCACCTAAAATGCCCACTTGCTTGCGCTTTTTATCCTTGATTTCTGGCTCTAATTCCACCTTGGTAAAAGGGGTTAATAGTTCAATTGCCATAGCTTTCCCTCTTAGATTTCTCTCACCTTGACGGATAATTTCCGATTTTCTTTCTTACTGGATTGCTTGAAAAGAATCAGCACCCGCCCAATCTTGCGGACCGTCTCAGCCCCAATCTCTTCTTCCAAAATCTCTGCCACTTCATGCACATTTTCATCCGTGTTTTGCAGCAGGTTAATCTTAATCAATTCCCGTGCATCTAAAGCCTGACGCACAGACGTTTTAATCTGATCATTGAGTCCATTCTTCCCGATTTGGATAATGGGCTTCATCGTCTGGGCCAGACCGTTGAGATAAGCACGTTGTTTACTGGTTAATGTCATTTTTCTTCTTTCTAAAACTAAAAATAGCTAGTTGGCTCAATCCTTCTACGAATAAGGAAGAAAGTACAGGCGGTAAGTTTGACTTACCTTAGCTAGCTTTCAAAGGCATTCGATTTTAAATAATCGCCTTTCTTAAGACCACAGCGACCCCCTTGGGTGCCCAGGCAGCGATTTTGGCAGGGCCGGTCACGCGCAGCCAGCCCAGACCTGAAAAGACTAGGTCTGTCTTTTCTTTGATTGTAAATTCATGACGGACAAGCTCCGGAAAGTCAGCAAGCTCCTTGCCAGTTGGTGGTACTAATAGACTGCCGACATGCTTTTGATAAAAGTCACTTGCCCCCTCTAATTTAGTCCGATGAAGTTTCAAATTATTGTCAAAATAAGCTGTAAAACCTTGCCTTTCGCCTGCAATAAAATCAAAACGAGCCAATCCTCCTAAAAAGAGGCTTTGTTCCGGATTTAGCTGGTAGGTTTTGGGCTTGATTTCCTTTTTAGGGCTGATGTACTTGAGATTTTTAGCTGACAGATAGTGGGCCATCTGATGGCGGTGGATAATTCCCGGTGTATCATAGATATAACTACCATCAGCCAGGGGAATCTCAATCTTATCAAGCGTTGTTCCCGGAAAGCGGGAGGTGGTTATAATATCCTTATCCCCACTAAGTTCCTGGATAATGGCATTGATTAGAGTGGATTTGCCGACATTGGTTACACCGACCACATAGACATCCCGCCCCTTGCGATAGTGCTCAATCTTGGCAATCAGCTCCTTGATGGCCTCTTTTTTATAGGCGCTGGTTAAAATCACATCCAGAGGTCTCAGTCCCTCCTCATGGGCCCGCTCCAAGAGCCACTGGCTGACCCTCTTATCCTTGACCGACTTGGGGAGAATATCCCTTTTATTGCCGACCAAGAGCAGGTCATTACCTGCAATAAAACGGGGAAGGCCTGGAATAACCGAACCATTGAAGTCAAAAATATCCACCACATTGACTACCAAGGCTTGGCTGTCTCCGACCTCATGCAGGAGTCTTAAAAAGTCATCGTCCGTCAGCTGGACATCACTAATTTCATTATAATGGCGTAGCCTAAAGCAGCGTTGGCAATAAAGATCACCTGTTTCCAAGCCCTTATCAAGAGCTGACTGGGGAGTATAGCCCAGACCTGTCTTATCCTGGGTCTGGATAGGAGCTCCACAGCCGATACAAAGAAGTTCTTCCATTTTAAATTCCTTTAGTATAGTTAATCGGGCCGTATTTTTCCCTAATTTTTTTCAGGACCCGACGTTCCCGGAGCCGGTTGGGCATGGTTTTGAGAGAATCATGACTGACCAGGGGCTTGACCAAAATAGAGCGAATCCCGGCCCGATGGGCTGCCCGAATATCCGTCATCAACTGATCTCCCACCATGACCACCTGACTCTTGTCTACGCCAAACTGCTTGAGGGCTCGATTGATGCCCAAGGTAAAAGGTTTAAAGGCCCAGTAAACATAGTCAATCTGAAATTTCTCCACTGCCCTTTGGACCCTTTTTTGTGTATTATTAGACACAACTACAACCCGAATCCCAGCATCTCGTAAATCATGGAGCCACTGCTTCATTTCTGGGGTTCCATCTGGATTGTTCCAGGCAATCAGGGTATTATCTAAATCGACAAAAACGGCCTCAATTCCGTGCTTTCTCAAACTCTCAACTGTTAAATCATAGACCGCCTCAACCGCAAAATCGGGTAGGTAATTCTCAATTCTCACATCATTCTCCAAAATAAGATATAGGACCTAGCCTTTCGACTCTATATGGGCTAAAAGGACGAAAGCCCTGCTAAAGTTTCTCCTTGCTAAGTCGACTTTTACTCAAAAGCTACTCTCATCATTATAGCACAAAAAAGAGCTTTTGACATGCTCCAATTTTCCTTTTCTAGCAAGGAATAAGTCCAGACTAGAATGCGAGCTCAAAGCTTACAAAAGCGCCAAAAAATGCTATAGTAGATATAGTATCATTCGGAGGTGTCTATGACAAGTAAGAACAAGGAAATGACAGCTGTCTCCCCTCTCTTGCAAAAAATTATTAACTGGTCATCCATTATCGGAGCCCTGGCAACCCTAATCTTTTGTATCTGGGCCTACCAGGCTGGGGTCTTACGTTCCAAAGAGACTTTATCTGCCTTTATCCAACAGGCCGGCCTTTGGGGACCGCCTTTATTTATCTTCTTACAAATTTTGCAAACCGTTGTCCCCGTCATTCCCGGAGCCCTCACTTCGGTTGCAGGTGTCTATATTTATGGTCACATCATCGGGACAATCTATAACTATATCGGAATCGTCATCGGCTGCGCCCTCCTCTTTTATCTGGTGCGTACCTACGGCCCAGCCTTTGTCCAATCCGTTGTCAACAAGAGAACCTATAATCGCTATATCGGTTGGCTCAACAAGGGGGACCGTTTCGAGCGCTTCTTTATCTTTATGATGATTTGGCCGATTAGTCCCGCAGACTTCCTCTGTATGTTAGCAGCCCTAACCAAGATGACCTTCCGCCGCTATATGCTGATTATCCTGCTCTGCAAGCCCTTTACCCTGGTCGTCTATACCTATGGACTTACCTATATTATCGACTTCTTTTGGAGTCGCCTTCCCCATTAAAAACTTGGAAATAGATAGGGGCCAAGGCAAGCTGCTGCCCTGACCCTTGGAATTTTCTACAAGTCTGCCTATTAGGCTTGAAAAGCAAAAATAAACATAATAGACTAGAATTATATACACATAAGTATAAATAAAAAGGCCACTAAAACAGGCCTTTTTTCTTGTGTAAAAGTAGGTCTCTGACTGAAATCAGGCTGACCGCTGACAAAATCAGGACCATGCCCAATAAATCAATCAGATAAAAACGGTCATGCATAATCAAAAAAGCAAAAAACACTGCTGCAATCGGCTCAATCGAGGCTAAAAGACTAGACTTAACTGGTCCCACCAGACTGGCCCCCTTTAAAAAGACAGTGTAGGTGAAAACCGTCCCCAGGCCGACCAAGCCTAAAAGGGCTAGGAGGATAGTTGGATCCAGGGGCCAGACAAAACTCCAGAGACCAGTAAAAGGCGTCATCAGCACTCCTGCCATCAACATACCCAGACCAATAACCGTCATGCTCCCAAAACGCTGAATTAGCTTAATGGGAAGCAAAATATAAAGAGCATAGGTCACTGCCGAAAAGAGGCCCCAAAAAAGACCAGTTGGAGTCATGCTCAAGGAATGAATCTGACCATGGCTAGCAATCAAAAAAGTTCCCAACATAGCCAAGGCAATAGCCAGAACTTCCAGTAGACTAGGCCAGACCCAATTTTTGAGACAGGAATAACCCAGGACCAAGACCGGACAAACATACTGCAAAACCGTCGCCGTTCCTGCATTACTTTCGTGGACAGCAATCAAATAGGCCAATTGATTCAAGAGTAGACCCAAAAGTCCAAAAAGAAAAATAGAAAAGAGGGCCTTGGGCTCCTGCCAGGCTGCCAATAACTGCTCTTTAGCCCCGCCATAAGCCAGTAAGACCAACAAGAAACCCGCAAAGAGAATCCGAATATTAGTTAGGATAAGGGGTGAAAAACCATGCCCCATTAAGTATTGACCACTTACACCAGACAAGCCCCAGGCAAGACCCGCCGCCAAAATCAAAAGACTTCCCTTAACTTCCTTAGACATCCCACACTCCAATCATTTCTTGACAAATCACAGTAGCAGAGTTTTCAAAGCAAGTCTTTTTCTCACTTCTTGTTTAACTGACTACAATGGACATTCACTACTTTCAGCATAGCATAGGATAAAAGGGGGCGTCAAGTCAAGAAAAAATAGGAATGAGACAGAAACCATTTTGATAAAATAGTTCCTAGTCCCACCCCCGCCAAGATTTTTAGACTTCTAGGAAGTAAAAAGGCGAAGGCAGAAGCCAAAGGACTACTGCGCCTCACCCTTTTTACGAACCTGTTTTAAAGACTCAATATTATTGTCTCGGCCTCGTCTTTAACTGACTTCATCCTTACTCAGGCTCAACCAAAATCTTGATTTGCGCCTTATCTTGGGTTAACTCGATAAAGCCTTCTTGAACAATATCGCTTAGTTTAATCTTCTTAGTCACCAGTTTTTCGGCTGAGAAGTAGCCCTGCTCCATTAACTCTAAAACTTTAGGGAAGATGTGTCGATAGGCAATAATTCCCTTCAAAGATTTTTCTTGAATGGCAAACTCATTTGGATTGATTGAGGCCTCACGTTCCCAGATAGAGACGACCATACACTCTCCTGCCTTATGAACAGCCGCTAGAGCTTGACCAAGGACAACGGGTACCCCAGTTACCTCATAGGAAACATCCGCTCCGCCATTGGTCAAACGTTGGATTGCAGCAACTGTATCCTCACCTTCTTGTGGACGAACAACAATAGCTCCCAGTTCTTCAGCCTTGGCCTGCCGTTCAGGAGAAAGTTCAACCGCATAAATCTTAGAAGCACCAGCTGCTCGCAAGGCTTCTACAATTAAGAGCCCAATTGGTCCCAAACCAAAGACTACAGCCGTATCACCCGCCTTAAGGGCTGACTGACGCACCGCATAAACCGCTACTGCTGCTGGCTCAGTCAAGGCTGCTTGCTCATAGCTAATACTATCTGGAACAACGTGAACCAAATCACCGTCCAGCACACAATATTTAGCAAAACCGCCATCAGCCGCCAAACCTACAAAGTTAAGATTTGGGTCTAGATTGTAGTCACCAATCAGATTGTGTTCGGCCAAAATCGGCTCAATGGTCACCCGGTCACCCACCTTAACTCGGGTTACGGCGCTTCCGACTTCGACAATCTCACCTGCAAATTCATGTCCCAGAGTTACAGGAGCCTTTTGCTTCGAATAGACATGCTCCTCAGTCGGGATAAAAATTGGACCGTCCAAATACTCATGCAAATCTGTTCCACAGATTCCTGTGTACTTCACTGCCACCTTAACCTGATGGGGCGCCACTTCCGGAATGTCAACCTCTTCAATGCGGACATCTTTTGCCCCATACCAACGTGCAGCTTTCATCTTTGCCATAAAGAAACCACCTTTCTCTAAAATCCTTAGGAACTAAGAAGCCCAGCCTATCTGACTTAAAAATTGCGAGACCTACTTAGACTCTTAGCTCAAACCAAACATCAGTAAGTTTTATGCTCTACTCACTTTTAGACAAGTATCCAAAGCCGAGTTTTGGGAAAACTCACATCTACATTGTAAACCTTTTCACAAATAGTTGCAAGTGTTTAGTGAAAGGAGTTAGAAATAAAAGTTATTAAAAAAGCTGAAGACTTTTAGTCGTCAGCCATTCTTTTCTCCAGCTTTAATAACCATTCTTTACGATAGACTCCTCCACTGTAACCACCCAGTTCCTGATTGGAGTTAATCACGCGATGACAAGGAATTAAAATAGCGATTTGATTTGTGCCATTGGCTCTCGCCACAGCCCGACTAGCCTTTTCATTGCCCATTTTTATGGCCAATTCTTTATAACTTATCGTGCTGCCAAGAGGAATTTCTCTGAGGAGTTTCCAAACCTGCTTCTGGAAAGGAGTTCCTAAATTTTCGGCAAGAGGAATACTAAAATGACTTAGTTGACCTTTAAAATATTTACTTAATTCATCTTCAAGCTTTGTTAAAATCTGATTTGTTCCGGGAATAATGGCAGCATTAAATTTCTTGCGTAGATTTTCAATTTCTTTTTCCAAGCCCCGCCTATCCACAAACTCCAAGAGATAGAGGACTTCCTCATCAGCAATAGCAATCATTGACCCTAATTCAGTTTCCAACCATTTGGCCGTCAACAAATGTAGCGACTGGTGTTTTTTCGGCTGCGTTCCCATGATTTTGACAAAGGCATCGCGGAAGCCATTGCTAGAATCATAACCTATCTCTTGCTGAGCATTGATTAAGGACTTGCCATTTCTGATATAGTCAAAGGCCAAACCTAGTCTTCTGGAACGCGCGTATTCAATGAAGGTCATGCCAAATTGTTTTTTAAACTGCCTTCTGGCCGTATTGGCGCTAATAGCTAGTTCATCAAAATCCTTATCTGTCCATTTTTTCTCAGGATTTCGCTCAATAGCCTCTACTAATTTTTTAACTTCCGGCGAAAGGAGAGTCGGACTTGTCAAAGGACGGCATCTTTTACAGGGACGATAAGAAGCGAGCAAGGCCTCCTTTGCCGTTTCAAAAAATTCACAATTCTCTTTTTTAGGCTTTCTTGCTGGGCAAGTCGGCCGACAAAAAATCCCCGTCGTTTTGACTCCTACATAAAAAATGCCCTCATAATCTGAATTTTTCTCTAGCAACATCTTATAATAGGCTTCCTTCTTTTTCTCATCTGTAATCATCGTCTCTACTCCTCACATTTTATTTAAAGTATAACACGTTTTCCAAATAAAAAAACGAGAAAAATTAACATCAATATTTTAAAAAACTTTCGATAGCAAAAAAACCGACATATGAACCGCACCCCAAAAGTTAGACAGAAAATCTAACACAAGGGGTGCGGTTCATGGTTGTCGGTTTTACTTATGGTTTTTCCAATTTTTCAAACGGCGACTAATTGTCCTCACTTCCTCAAGCGTTCCAAAAATTCATCTGGGCGATAGACAATCATTTGACTATGGGCAAAATCAGCTTCATTTCTGGTGATAATTACATCAATTTGCTGTTCCCTTGCCACAGCAACTAAGAGAGCATCTTCAAAATCCGGCATGTCAAGCTCTAGGACTTTCAAACAATGAGCTTTTTTGACATCTAAAACCTGAAAAAGTTGTAGAAATTTGGGAAGTTTACTTCGTGCATCAATTCCATTTCTACTCAAGATATAAAATATATCTGTGACCATATTTGTCGTGATACAAGCCGTATAAGCTCCATAAACTGCCTTTAAGACAACCTCTCTCGAATGGCTATTACGATTTAGAAAATAATCCAACAAAATATTGGTATCAAGTAAGACTTTCATATTTAGACAATCTCTCCTCACGGCGCTCTTTGCGATAATCCTGCTTTTCCGTTTCTATTTTTGAATCCAAGAGACCTGAAAATTCCTCAAAAATCGCTAGTTTCTCTTCTAAGTCCATTTTAGGCTCAATAACTAACTTCTTAACTCCATTTTCATCAATCGCCTTTAATTCGTAGTCAATCGTGTCATCAAAATCAACCAACTGAAGCATCTTTTTTGAAATACGAAAAGCATTCCCATTACCCCATTCTTTTAATTGGATTGGCTCCTCACTGATAATCATGCTCTTTCCTCCTTTTTCGCTATTATAGCACGTATATACATGAGGTTTCAACTGGATTTGTAGCCAAGAAAAAACCGACATGACTGTCGGTTTATCAATACATTTACAGTTTCTCCAACTCTTCATTGAGTAATTTCTGTGCAACTTGCGGGTTGGCTTGCCCCTTGGTTGCTTTCATCAGCTGGCCGATAAGGGACTTGGCTGCGTTTTTGTTGCCACCCTTGTAGTCATTGATTGCTTTTTCATTATTGGCAAAGACTTCTTGGATGATTGGCAAGAGCTGGGCTGGATCTGAAATTTGGATGAGACCTGCCTTTTGAACATACTCCTTAGCTGAGCCACCTTCTTTAGCCAAGTGAACAAAGACCTTCTTGGCAATCTTAGAGGAGATAGTACCGTCTGCGACTAAGTCCAGCATCTCAATCAAGTTTTCTGGTGTCAGGCCGATTTCCTCAATGGTCTTGCCCTCGGCATTGAGGTATTGAGCTACGTCACCTTGGAGCCAGTTGGATACCAATTTAGCATCGCCACCTGCGGTTACTGCCGCTTCAAAGAAGTCTGACACTGCCTTGGTTGCTGTCAACTGACGAGCATCGTAGTCAGACAAGCCGAAGTCAGCCATGTATTTAGCTCGGCGTTCCTTTGGAAAGGCTGGTAGGGTCTCACGCACCTTTTCAATCCATTCATCTTCGATTTCAAAGATTGGTAGGTCTGGCTCTGGGAAGTAACGGTAGTCTGCTGAACCTTCCTTGACCCGCATAAGCAGAGTCTCACCTGTTGCCTCGTCGTAACGGCGGGTTTCTTGACGGATTTGTCCCCCACTGCGGAGCACCTCAGCCTGGCGTTTTTCCTCAAAAGCCAAGCCCTTGCGGACAAAGTTAAAGGAGTTAAGGTTTTTCAACTCTGTCTTAGTACCAAACTCTTCTTGACCGTAAGGACGAATAGAGATGTTGGCATCGACACGCATAGAACCTTCTTCCATCTTGACATCAGAAATTCCTGTATATTGGATAATTTCCTTAAGGGCTGTCAAGTAAGCATAGGCTTCTTCTGGACTGCGCATATCAGCTTCTGACACGATTTCAATCAAAGGAACACCTTGGCGGTTGAGGTCCACATAAGAGTAACCATCGCTACCGTGGGTATTTTTACCAGCGTCCTCTTCCAAGTGAGCCCGCTCAATCCGGATTTTCTTCTTAGTCCCATCTTCTAACTCAATTTCAATCCAACCATTGTAGCCAATCGGCTCATCAAACTGGGAAATTTGGTAGGCTTTGGGATTGTCTGGGTAGAAGTAATTTTTGCGGTCAAAATGCATCTTTTGGTGAATGTCCATATTAAGCGCAAGTGCTGCCTTAATCCCATAGTCAATCACGCCCTTGTTCATAACAGGAAGCACACCTGGGAAGGACCAGTCGACAATATTGGTATTGGCATTAGGGTCCTCACCAAAATGAGCTGGCGCTGGTGAGAAAATCTTTGAATTTGTCTTTAATTCAACGTGGACTTCTAGTCCGATAACCGTTTCAAAATTCATTATTTATCACCTCCAAAAATAATCGGTTGTTGCTTGTGGTAGTCTGTTGTTGCCTCAAAAGCGGCTGCTGCTTGGTAGATGGTTTTTTCATCAAAATGATTTCCAATCAACTGGAGACCAACTGGCAGTCCCTCTACAAAGCCAGCAGGAATAGAAATTCCTGGAAGTCCTGCTAGGTTGACCGGAATAGTCAAGAGGTCAGCCAAGTACATGGCCACTGGATCCTGGTTTTGACTACCTAAGTCATAGGCAACAGTCGGCGCAGTCGGTCCTAAAATTAAATCATAGTTTTCAAAGACCTTGGCAAAGTCTTGCATAATCAAGGTACGGACTTGGCCAGCCTTCTTGAAGTAGGCGTCATAGTAACCAGATGACAAGCTAAATGTTCCCAACATGATACGACGTTTGACCTCATCACCAAATCCTTGGCTACGAGTCTTGACATAAACATCTTCCAGATTTTCAATCTCTTCTGCTCGGAAACCATAGCGAATCCCGTCAAAACGTTGCAGGTTGGAAGAAGCTTCTGACGAAGCGATAATATAATAGACAGCCACTCCATACTTACTGTGAGGCAGGCTGACTTCCTCAACAATGGCACCTAGACTTTCAAAGTGCTTAGCCGCTGCCAAAATCGTTTCCTTGATTTGCGGATCAATACCCTCGCCGATATACTCTTTAGGCAAAGCAATCTTAAGACCTTTAATATCTTGACCGATTTTTGAAGTAAAATCAGGTACAGCCGCTTGGCTTGAAGTAGAGTCTTTAGGGTCATTTCCAGCAATGACATTGAGGAGTTGGGCATTTTCCTTAACCGTTGGTGAGAAAGGACCGATTTGATCCAAGGAAGAACCAAAGGCAATCAGACCAAAACGAGAGACCCGGCCATAGGTTGGCTTGAGACCGACAACCCCATTGAAGGAAGCCGGCTGGCGAATAGAGCCTCCCGTATCAGAACCGAGAGATAGACGGACCTGGCCAGCTGCAACAGCTGTTGCAGAACCACCCGAAGAACCACCTGGAACCTTGGTTTGGTCCCAAGCGTTCTTGGTTGTCTTGAAGTAAGAATTTTCGCTAGACCCACCCATGGCAAACTCATCCATATTGGTCTTACCAACGACAATCATATCTTTGGCATAGAGCTTTTCCACACTGGTCGCATCAAAAATCGGCTCATAGTTATAGAGCATCTTTGAAGCAGCTGTTGTTAAAATCCCCTTGGTTGAAATATTATCCTTGACTGCTAAAGGAATCCCGCTCATGACATTATCAGCATCAATCCCCTTGGCATCAATTGCCGCTGCTTGCGCAAGGGCCGCCTCTTCACTAACTGTGATAAAGCTGGCCACTGCATCTTCCCGACTCTTGATATCTTCCAGAGTCGCCTGGGTTAATTCAGTCGCAGAAATCTCTTTTTGAACGAGCAGGTCGTGTAATTCATCAATAGATTTTTGATTGAAAGTCATTAAGCATCTCCTCCCTCATCGATAATTGCTGGTACCTTGATGTAGCCATCTGCCTGTTCAGGGACATTTTTAAAGAGTTCTTCCCTGTTCCAGCCTGGCTGGGCTTGGTCTTGGCGCATATAGTTAATATTTTGAGCTACATTAGAAGTAAAGGCTACTCCTTCAGTATCCACTTCATTTAGTAATTCCACCATATCAACGATTTTGGATAGAGTAGTAGCAAACTCGGCCGTTTCTTCCTGAGAAAAAGCAAGCTTTGACAAATTAGCAACATGAGTCACTTCTTCTTGACTTATTTTCATTACAAATTCCTTTCATAAGATAAGATACAAAGGGCGTATAAAAAGCGACTGAAAATTAGGAAATCTGACGAAGAAGTCTCAGCTTCTAGGAAGATTTATCTATTTTCCGAGCTTTTAGCCCGTGTTCAGTTATATAAGATACAAAGCCCGTTAAAAAATCGACTGAATTTTAGGAAAACCGACGAAGGTTCCATGAACCTAGGAGATTTTGTCTAAATTCCGAGATTTTAGCCCGTGTTCAGTTATATAAGATACAAAGCCCGTTAAAAAATCGACTGAATTTTAGGAAAACCGACGAAGGTTCCATGAACCTAGGAGATTTTGTCTAAATTCCGAGATTTTAGGG
>NZ_PRDG01000001.1:527029-558658 GCF_017883985.1 Streptococcus oricebi
AAAAAATCGACTGAATTTTAGGAAAACCGACGAAGGTTCCATGAACCTAGGAGATTTTGTCTAAATTCCGAGATTTTAGGGCGTGTTCAATTACAAGATACAAAGCCCGTTAAAAAATCGACTGAATTTTAGGAAAACCGACGAAGGTTCCATGAACCTAGGAGATTTTGTCTAAATTCCGAGATTTTAGGGCGTGTTCAATTATAAGATACAAAGCCCGTTAAGAAAACGAGAGAAATTTAGGAAACCTGACGAAGAAGCTCCAGCTTCTAGGAGGGTTTGTCTAATTTTCAAAGTTTTTAGGGCGTGTTCAATTTCATATCTCGTTTTCCTGTTCTATTTTACCATAAAAGGGAGCTTTATGGGCTTAATCTTTTAATTCCAAACTTAATTCGGCCAGCTGTTTTTCTGAGACCAGGCTAGGACTTTCTAACATTGGGTCATGGCCAGTTCCATTCTTTGGAAAGGCAATCACTTCACGAATATTTTCCTCACCCGCTAAAATCATAACCAAACGGTCCAAGCCCAAGGCTAGACCACCATGGGGTGGGAAACCATAGTCCAGAGCTTCAAGGAAGAAACCAAAGTCACGCTCATAATCTTCCTTGGCCATGCCTAGTAGGGCAAACATCTCTTCCTGAGCTTCTCGACCATGAATCCGTAAGCTTCCGCCACCAATCTCATAGCCGTTTAGGACAATATCATAGGCGTGACTCTTGAGTTGACCTGCTTCAAGCCCCTCTTCAAAGATTCCCTGAGTAAAGGGATGGTGCATGGCCTGATAGCGATTTTGGTCCTCGTTCCACTCTAGAAGCGGCCAGTCAACAACCCAGAGAAAGTTCAACTTGCTCTCATCGATCAAATCCAGTTCCTTAGCCAGAATCAAACGCAACTGTCCCAAGGCCTCTTGGACTCGTTTTTTAGCTCCGGTCAAGATAAAGATTAGATCTCCATCTTCGGCCTCAAATAAAGGAAGAAGTTCTGCCTGATAGGGGGCAAAGCTAGAAGCCAAACTTCCCGTAAGCTTACCAGCTTCTATACCCAAGCTACCAAAACTCATGGTTCCAAAGTCTTTCATTCTTTGCTTAAACTGGCTCATTTGCTTATTGCTAAAGCGACCAAGAGCCCCCTTGGCGCAAAGTCCCATGACTAGGCCACCTTCTTTTAAGGCTTTTTGTACAAAAAGATTTTCATGCTGGCGGGCCAAATCTGTCAAATCTTTCAATTCCATTCCAAAGCGGGTATCGGGCTTATCTGACCCAAAACGACTCATGGCGTCTTCGTAAGAAATTTGAGGAAAAGCTTCCTTTATCTCAATCCCCTTAGCAGCCTTGACAACCGCCTTAAGCATGCCCTCAACTAAATCTCTAATCTCTTCTTCTGTAGCGAAAGACAGCTCTAAGTCCACCTGGGTAAACTCGGGTTGACGGTCCCCTCTAAGGTCCTCATCGCGGAAACAGCGAACAAGCTGATAATAACGTTCTAGACCAGCCCCCATTAAAAGCTGTTTCAACATTTGAGGACTTTGGGGTAGGGCATAAAACTGATTCTTAAAGACCCGACTAGGTACCAAGAAATCCCTAGCCCCTTCTGGCGTTGACTTGGTCAGATAGGGTGTTTCCACTTCCAGAAAGTCTGATTGATTCAGATAGTCTCGAATGCTGCTGGTCACTTGGTGACGAAGTTTAAGGTTTTCGGTCATCTGCTTGCGTCTCAAGTCCAAATAGCGGTACTTCTGGCGCAATTCCTCTCCTGTATGGGCATGGCTATCCAGCTCAAAGGGTAGGACCTTGCTGGCAGCTAGAATTTCAATCTTCTCCGCCCGTAATTCTACCTGGCCTGATTTAATAGCTGGATTGACGAAACGTTCCTCACGTTTAACCAGCTCCCCTGTAACTGCAAGGACAGACTCCTTGTGCAGACCAGTCAACTTTTCAAAATCAGCTATCGAGCTGTCCACAAAGACCTGCAAGATTCCTTCGCGGTCCCGCAATTCAATGAAGGCTAGCTTGCCATGATTACGGATATTTGCGACCCAGCCAGTCGCAGTCAAGGTTTGGCCAACCTGCTCCAAACCATAGTTACCAATAAAAATTTCTTTCATTTTCTTCTCTTTCCAGCTTTTATTTTAGGAAGGACCGGACCAAAGCCCCTAGCCTACTCCCTACTTTTACAAAAAGACTTTTTCGCGCCAGTGGTTTTTTAGGCCTAAAAAAGGCTCTTCATCTGTTAAACAGACGAAAAGCCGTGGTACCACTGTTTTTTATTGCAAAAATGCAATCTCTAAGCTCGTAACGTGAGCAACGTTTATGCTTTTAAATCACATAAAGAAAGCTTGAAGTATGTTCTTCGGACAATGTTTTCTTGGTGTTGCTCTCAGCCTCCAACACTCTCTGGGCAAGAAAAACAAACCTACTCTACTTCTTCTTTATCTATTAAATTGTCTCTATTATAACCGCTCCCAAGACATTTTGCAAGTGCTTGAGCGCAAATTGATGATTTTCTGGGGAAAGTGAGGCTACTGCGGGTTCGATTACCTGGATTTGATAGCCTAGATTGTAGGCATCAATGGCTGTATGAAGAACACAAATATCCGTCAAAACCCCTGTTAAAATCACCGTATCCACCTTGCGTTCCCGCAAGCGAATATCCAAATCTGTTCCTGAGAAGGCCGAATAATGGCGCTTGTCCAACCAGAACAGACGCTCACTGTCCTTGTGCTCCTCATAAAAATCAGCTAGGGGACCATAAAGCTCTCGTCCCTTACTCCCCTTGAGATTATGAGGAGGAAAGAGCTTGCTTTCCGGGTGATAGCTATCACCTCCTTCATGAGCATCAATGGCAAAGAAAATAAAATCTCCCCGCTCATAGGCTGATTTAGTGACTTGAGCAATGGTAGCTGCAATCGCTTGAGCGGGCGGGCCCGCCGTGAGCTTGCCCTCATCAGCCACAAAATCAAAGGTGTAATCAATCGAAATGAGAGCCTGGGTCATTAGTAGTCTCGCTTTTTAATCTCTTCAAAAATATCTGGAATTAGAACCTTGAGATAGGTCCCCTTCATTCCCAAGGAACGACTTTCGATAATGCCTGCACTTTCTAGCTTACGAAGAGCATTGACAATCACCGAGCGGGTGATCCCGATTCGATCTGCAATGACCGAAGCTGTTAGCTGACCCTCGCTACCATTCAACTCACTCAAAATGGCTGATACGGCTCTCAATTCGGAGTAAGACAGGGTATTAACAGCCATGGTGACCGCTGTTCTGCGACGGATGTTTTTCTCGTCTTCCTCTCGCTGGAAGTTAAGAAGTTGAATCCCTACAACGGTACTGGCAATCTCAACCAGTATCAAGTCATCATCATCAAATTTTTTATCATTGCGCCAGATAATCAAAGAACCTAGGCGAATCCCTGAAACATGAATAGGGGCCACTGTCGTGAGACCTTCCGGAAAGTCCTCTTTGGTTTCAACCGGAAAGATGGACAAGTCATGGTCCACAGACAAATTGGCCTCTGTATCATAGATAAGATTGGCCGCCCTCACATAGTCCTCTGGAAAGGTCTTGCTCTGATAGAAGGCTTCTACTCGGTCATTATTGGTCTTATAGCGCATGAAGTAGCCCAATAATTTTCCCTTGCTATTGACAATGGAGGCATTGCAGTCAATGATATCTGCCAGTTGCCGCATAATCGCATTGTAGGGAAGCTCCTCCTGAAGGGCCTCGTCTGAACGCTTAAGAATCGACGTAATTTTCCTAGTTTTTTCTAATAATTCTGCCATAATTTACCTCGTTATTTATTCTATCATTATAACAGAAAAAATTTGTAATTTCAATAATTATCTGAAAATTGCCTATTGAAATACAATTATAGTCAATTAGCGACGATACTGCTGTAAGAAACGGGTCATCTTCTCTTGAATCTCTGCCAACTCATCCACGCGCGGCAGGTAAACAATCCGGAAATGGTCCGGCTCCTTCCAGTTGAAACCACGACCATGGACCAGCAAAATCTTCTCCTGCTTCAAGAAGTTTAGGACGAACTGCTCATCATCATCGACCCGATACATGTCCCGATCAATCTTTGGAAAGATGTAAAGACCAGCCTTGGGCTTGACTGCCGAAAGACCTGGAATATCGTTAATGGCCTTGTAGATGAAGTTTCTTTGCTCGTAAATACGGCCTCCTGGCAGGATCAAATCATCCACTGACTGGTGGCCACCGAGAGAGGTTTGAACGACCTGCTGGGCCAAAACATTGGAACAGAGCCGCATATTAGACAGCATATTGAGCCCCTCAATATAGTCCTTGACATGCCTCTTAGGACCAGAAAGGACCATCCAACCCACCCTAAAACCAGCGATACGGTGGGACTTAGAAAGACCATTCATGCTGACACAAAAGAGGTCTGGTGCTAGACTAGCGACTGGGATATGCTGCTCCCCATCCATGACCAGGCGATCATAGATTTCATCCGCAAAAATAATCAAATCATTCTGCCGAGCAATCTCAACAATCTCCTCCAGAATATCCTTAGGATAAAGGGCCCCAGTTGGATTGTTAGGGTTAATCACCACAATAGCCTTGGTATTTGAAGTAATCTTGGACTTGATATCGTCAATATCTGGATACCATTCGGCCTGCTCATCACAGATATAGTGGACGGCATTACCACCCGCCAGACTGACTGCCGCGGTCCACAAAGGATAGTCCGGCATCGGAACCAAGACCTCATCACCATCATCCAGCAAGCCCTGCATAGACATGACAATCAACTCACTCACCCCATTACCGACATAGATATCTTCAATATCGACATTAGGAAACTTCTTAAGCTGGCAGTACTGCATAATGGCCTTGCGAGCTGAAAAAATTCCCTTAGAGTCAGAATAGCCTTCACTATTACGCGCATTCATAATCAAATCATGAATCACCTCATCAGGAGCGGTAAAGCCAAATTCAGCCGGATTCCCCGTATTCAGACGTAGAATCTTCTCCCCATTAGCCCGCATGCGCATAGCTTCTTCTAGGACTGGACCACGAATATCATAGGCAACATGCTCTAGCTTGGCTGATTTATTAAATTCTTTCATTTCTTTTCCTCACTTCATACAGAGTCACTCTATTATAACGCAATTTATTGCAAAAATCTAAAAAAATCTTACATTTTGTGGAGAGGACTGGGAGACTGTAAGAGCTAGCCTCAGCCATTCTCCTACAACTAGCGAGAACTGACCCCTCCAGCCAGAGAAGAATAAGAAACTGGAAATTACTTTACTTCTTTCATGAAAAGGGTTACAATAGAGGTAAATAAAGAATGGAGGTAGGCTTATGTTGCAAAAGTATGAAAACATTATGGTAGCAGTTGACGGCTCAGCCGAAGCCGAACTAGCCTTTTCTAAGGGAGTGAACGTCGCCCTGAGAAACCAGTCCAGACTAACCCTTGTTCACGTTATTGATACCCGCGCCCTACAGAGTGTCTCTACCTTTGATGCGGACGTCTATGAAGAACTGCAAGCGGAGGCTAAAAAGCTCCTTGACGACTATGAAAATAAGGCGCGTGAAGCTGGAATTTCCGATTTAGTCCAGGTCATTGAAATGGGCAATCCCAAGACCTTACTGGCTGTTGATATTCCCAAGGACCAAAAGGTTGACCTCATTATGGTTGGGGCTACTGGCCTCAATGCCTTTGAACGCCTCCTAGTCGGCTCTTCCTCCGAGTATATCCTACGCCACGCCAAGGTTGATCTCTTGGTTGTCAGAGATAAGGAAAAAACCTTGTGACACAGAATAAAACATACGGCACCCCAAAAGTTAGATTTTTTCTTGTCCGACTTTTGGAGAGCCACTCAAAGCACTGGCAACGGTCAGTGTTTTTTTCTTGCAAAGAAAAAGCCTAGAGAATCTCTAAGGAGCTTTCCAGGCTTTATTCTTCTTTTTCTTGTTCTTGCGTTTTTTGATAAGCTGCAATCTGCCGTTCTAGTTCTTTTTTGATAGCAGGCTCGGGAGCATACTTTTCCTCCCAATCATCTGGTTTTAAGATTTTATGGGTTACTGGGTCAAAATGCGCTTTTCCATCAGGGAAAATCTTCCCCATATTGGCTCGATGGACAATGGAAAAGAGCCGTTCCGGGTCTACCCCCATCAGGACAAAGGTTCCATAGGTCAAGTAAAGAGTATCTATCAAAGCATCTACCTGCCCTACCAGGGAGATTTGAGCCTGGCTCTTGGACTTGACCTTAGCAACTGCCTTATCCAGAGCTTGATGGAGGGCCTGGACAGATTGAGCAAACTCTTCCTCAGAAGAGCTGGCTGCTCGGATAAACTCGACTAATTCCTCTAGTTTGAAGTCTGCCCGATGCCTTGCAGCCTCTGGAGTCCAGGCCAAGGGCTCCTCCTGGGTTGACTGGTCCATAACACTATGAAATTGCTTGACCTGATTAAAGTGATGGTCACTACTTGTAAAGACCTGATCGTTAGCTAAAATTCCAAAGTGCTCCAAGGCCTTATGAATACCGTCCTGGCTATTACTGCTAGTCGTATGCTTGGCAATCTCCTTGACCTGACTGGTACTATTCCCCATAGCGATCGAAAGTCCGACGCCTGAGAGCATCTCCAAATCATTGTCTGAATCACCAAAAGCCATGACCTGGTCAATCGTAAAGCCATATTCCTGACCGACCCTTTTAATTCCTTCTAGCTTGGAGACTCCTTGATTGATAATATCTGCTGCAAAAGGACTGCTCCGAGTAAACTTAAGATGGGAAAAAGTCTCCTCAATCTGCTGGCTTTCCTCGGGACTAGCCAGCATCAAGACCTGATAAATGGGCTCCTGAATCAACTTAAGTAGGTCTGCCTTTTGCTGGGGCAGGGCCTTGCTGACAAAACGATTAAAGGTGTGGCTGACATAACTAGTCATCTTCTTGGGAACAAAACGACTGGTCCTTTGAGAAAAACGACTCATGCCAAAGGTCATGATTTTACTACCTAAAACACCATCCTTGGTTCCCAGAGCAATTTCCTTCTTATGGGCTCTAGCATAGTCAATAATGGCCCGTAAACTTTGCTTGTCAATCGGATTTGCCGAAATGACCCGGTCCTTGGAAAAGACATACTGACCATTATAGGTCACTGCAAAGTCCAAGTCTAGGGCTTCCATGAAAGGCTGAACAAAAAAGGGACCACGACCCGTAGCAAGTCCAACAAGAATGCCCTGCTCCTTCAAGTTTTGAATCGCCTGCTCTGTTGATTTGAGGACCGTCCGGCTATCATTGACCAGGGTCCCATCAATATCAAAAAAGACTGCTTTTATTTCCACTTCTTTTTCATTCCTTTCTTTTATGATACAATAAATAATTATAACATAATTTGAGGAGAAGCTCACGAATGACGAAGAAAATCTTGGTTTTGCATACCGGCGGTACCATTTCTATGCAGGCCGACCCAGGAGGGAGAGTGGTTACTAGCCCAGATAATCCCATGAACCATGTCCAGCTCAGCCTGGAAAATGTTGAAACCAGTACTTGCGACATTTTCAATCTGCCCAGTCCTCAAATCAAGCCCTGCCACATGCTGGAAATTTACCATAAAATCAAGCAAGAGGCGTCAAAGTTTGACGGAGTCGTCATCACCCATGGGACCGATACTCTGGAAGAAACCGCCTATTTTTTAGATACTATGGCCCTACCAGATTTGCCTGTCGTCCTGACCGGTGCCATGCGTAGTTCTAATGAGTTAGGGAGCGACGGGGTCTACAACTACCTAAGCGCCCTACGAGTAGCGAGCGATGATAAAGCGCGTGGCAAGGGAGTCTTGGTTGTCATGAATGACGAAATCCATGCTGCCAAGTATGTGACCAAGACCCACACAACCAATGTCAGCACCTTTCAAACCCCAACTCATGGTCCCCTGGGCCTGATTATGAAAAAGGAAATCCTTTATTTCAAAACAGCGGAGCCGCGCGTACGCTTTGACTTACAGAAAATTACGGGCCTGGTTCCCATTATCTCAGCCTATGCTGGCATGGAGACCGAACTCCTCCAAATGCTGGACTTGACACAAATCGATGGCCTCATCATTGAAGCCTTTGGAGCCGGCAACCTCCCACCAGCTGCCGCTGATAAACTAGCCCAGCTAGTCCAGACAGGCCTCCCTGTCGCCTTAGTTTCCCGTTGCTTCAACGGCATTGCCGAACCTGTCTATGCCTACGAGGGTGGCGGCGTACAACTCCGCCAGGCCGGTGTCTTTTTCGTCAAGGAGCTAAACGCTGCCAAGGCCCGACTCAAACTCCTCATCGCCCTCAATGCTGGACTTAAAGGACAAGAACTAAGAGAATATATGGAAGGATAGCAAAAGCAGTTGCTCTTGCTGTTCTCACCCAACCTATGAAATAATAGCAACAACAAGAATATCCTACTTATACAGAAGACAAGGCAAAAGTCTCAGTATTAACACTACTGGGGCTTTTCTGGTGCTTGGTCTCGTAGAATTACAGATGAACACCGTTTAGTCTATATGCTTGAAGAAGAGGAGATTTATTTCTTATCTTTTCGAGACCGCTATAAATAACAGCAGTCAACTAGCAAGTGGCTGCTGTTTTAATTTCAACAAGGAAACTGATTATTTATGATAAGCAATAGGGACCTGAGTACAAGCCGAGTTCATGTTAATACTTCAAATCTTGTCGCTCTTAGTGCAGAAGAAGTCGCTTATAGAGAACTCAAAAATAAGTAAGGTGAAAATGAGGTAAATTTTGAGGTGAACTTTCTAAAAAGTGCAATAAAAAACACCCAATGAGGTAAACATTGAGTGTTTGTAAAAGTTGTATTGTAGTCCTTCTTAACGTTTTGAGAATTGTGAAGCTTTACGTGCTTTCTTAAGACCTGGTTTCTTACGTTCAACCATACGAGCGTCACGTGTAAGAAGTCCTGCGCGCTTGAGTGAGTCGCGGAAGTCTGGGTCTACTTGAAGAAGGGCACGGGCGATACCGTGACGAATCGCACCTGATTGACCAGCGTAACCACCACCTACAACATTAACGAATACGTCGTAGCTACCTACAGTTGAAGTAACTGCAAATGGTTGGTTGATGACAAGACGAAGGTCAGCATGTGGAATGTACTCTTCTACATCTTTTTTATTGACAGTGATTTTACCAGTACCTGGAACCAAACGAACGCGTGCAACAGCGTTTTTACGGCGTCCTGTACCTGCATATTGTGCTTGTGCCATGTTTTATCTGCTCCTTTCCTTAGATAAGTCCTGAAATATCAAGAACTTCTGGTTGTTGAGCAGCATGAGTGTGTTCGCCACCAACAAATACTTTTAGTTTCATACCTTGCGCACGTCCAAGAGTGTTGTGCGGAAGCATCCCTTTAACTGATTTTTCAATCAGACGAACAGCGTTTTTAGAACGAAGTTCACCAGCTGAGATAGACTTCAATCCACCTGGATACATTGAGTGAGTGTAGTAGATCTTATCAGTTGCTTTTTTACCAGTCAATTTAACTTTTTCAGCGTTGATAACGATTACGAAGTCACCTGTGTCAGTGTGGGGTGTGAATGTTGGTTTGTTTTTTCCACGAAGTACGCTTGCAACTACAGCTGAAAGGCGTCCAAGAGGTACATCAGTAGCGTCAACTACATACCATTTGCGTTCAACTTCACCTGGCTTAGCCATGTATGTTGTTTTGTTCATGATTTCTCCTATATCGATTGCTTTTGTTTACAGTGTGGATGTTCCGGTCCACGAGTTATTTGGAAGGTTCCGGGGCCTTTCAAATGGGGTAAACAATACCATCTAACATCATACCAAATTCTTGGGGTAAAAGTCAATATATTTGCAGTAAGTTTCTTGCTTTTTTAGCCTGAAATCGTTTTTAATTGGCTTTTAGGAAAAAATGAAGAAGAAATAAGCATGCAAGAGAAATCTTTTCCCTAAACTTGGCGTCAGCCGAGCTACTTCTTCAATTTTTTACATCAAGGCTGTAACTGCTGTGACCAGGCCAAAAACGATACCTGGGAGATTGGCAGCAACCAAGGGCAGGTCTCTTTTTTCCTTAAATAAGCCATAGCATACCCAAAGGGTGCAGTTAATGGCTGCTACTGTCGGCTGAATAAAGTCTCCCTTATTGCCAGCTAGGTTGTTTTTGATTTGGGCTAGGTAGGACACATACATCATTACAGACATGGCAGTTGCAATCCAACCTAAGATTTTTAATTGTTTTTCAGTCATTATCTTTCCTTTCTTAAGAGAGGGTCTTCTCTTATCTTTGATTGGGACCAGTATAGCAGAAAAATTTTCTAGTTGCAAATGTTTTGTAAATTTTCAGAAATAGACCCTTGGTCTTTAAGCAAAAAAACCACCTGACGGTGGTTTATCCTTGCTTGAAGGACTTATTTCCTTTTTCTAGCGATTAGATGAATCGGTGTCCCCTCAAAGACAAAGGCCTTACGGATTTGATTTTCCAAGAAACGTAGGTAGGAAAAGTGCATCAGCTCTTCCTCATTGACAAAGACCACAAAGGTTGGCGGTTTAACTGCCACCTGGGTCGCATAGAAGATTTTGAGACGCTTACCCTTGTCGGTCGGTGTTGGGTTGATGGCTACTGCATCCATAATCACATCATTCAAGACAGAAGATGGAATCCGAGTATTTTGACTCTGGCTAATCTGCTTAATCAAGCCTGGTAACTTATGGAGACGTTGTTTGGTTAGGGCAGAAACATAGACAATCGGGGCATAGGATAGGTATTGGAACTGGTCGCGAATGTCCGCCTCCCAATTCTGCATAGTTTTATTATCCTTTTCCAAGGTATCCCATTTATTGACTACGATAATCATCCCTTTTCCTGCCTCATGGGCAAAACCAGCAATGCGTTTATCATACTCGCGAATACCTTCTTCGGCATTCAAGACCATCAGGACCACATCTGAGCGGTCAATAGCCCGCATGGCCCGCATGACAGAGTATTTCTCGGTATTTTCATAGACCTTACCAGACTTGCGCATTCCAGCTGTGTCAATCATGGTAAATTCCTGACCTTCAGCATCCACAAAGTGGGTGTCTATGGCATCTCTGGTCGTACCAGCCACTGGACTAGCAATCACTCGGTCCTCTCCCAAAATGGCATTGATTAGGCTGGATTTACCAACATTGGGGCGCCCGATAAGGCTAAATTTGATTAAATCAGGGTTTTCTTGGACTTCCTCTGTCGGTAGATTTTCCACAATGGCATCCAAAACGTCTCCTGTCCCAATCCCATGAACACTAGAGACTGGATAGGGTTCCCCTAGGCCTAGGGCATAGAAATCATAAATATCACTACGCATTTCAGGATTGTCCACCTTATTTACAGCTAGGATAACTGGCTTGTGGGTCTTATAGAGCATCCGGGCGACATATTCATCCGCATCGGTAATCCCTTCTTTTCCAGACACGACAAAGACGATAACATCGGCTTCATCCATAGCAATTTCAGCCTGATGCTTGATTTGCTCCATAAATGGGGCATCGACATCATCAATTCCACCTGTATCAATCAGTGAAAATTTTCGATTGAGCCAATCAGCGGTAGCGTAGATTCGGTCCCGGGTAACCCCTTCTACATCTTCGACAATTGAGATTCGCTCGCCAGCGATTCGGTTAAAGAGGGTTGATTTTCCGACATTAGGACGGCCCACAATTGCAATAGTTGGTAAAGCCATGATTTCTCCCTTTTTCTAATTATAATAATTTCTGGTCTTTTAGGTAGTTCTGACTAGCTTGATTGGCTGGTTCACCAAACTGCTGGGCTAGTCGTTCACTCCAGCTACTTGGTGCTCTTTGTCCGGCATAGGCGGCCTGGACTTGATCATAGTCCTCTATAATTTCTGCTTCTTGCTCCTGATACTCCTCAGAAAAAACGATGCTGTCATAAGGCAAGCGGGGTTTGACCGCATTTTCCTGGGCTGGTTTCCCCAAGGCCATACCAAAGATTGGATAGGTATAGGCGGGTAGGTTGACCAGTTGACCAATTTCTTTAGCAGCGTAGCGGACAAGGCCGATAATAACTCCACCATAGCCCAGACTTTCAGCTGCCAAAAGTGTATTTTGTGCAGCAAGACTGGCATCTACCGAGCTTATCAAGAGATTTTCTGGACCAGCAGGATAAAAGTCCTCGGTATGTAAGGCCACTCCTTTTTGGGCTCGGTTGAGGTCCCCAACAAATAGGAGGAAGGTATCAGCTTGAAGGATAGCCTCCTGGGGGACTAATTGATAGATGGCCTCCTTCTTGGCCTGGCTACGGATAAGAATAATAGAGTAAGACTGAAAATTCTTCCAGCTAGAAGCTGCTCGTCCAGCATCAATAATTGTCCTTAGTTCTTCTTCAGAGATGGCCTGGTCGGTGAAGCGACGGACGGAGCGGTGATTTTTCATTAAGGAGATAGTAGGATTCATCGGCGGTTTTCCCCCTCTAGTCGAACTTCCTGGGCCAGATACTTGATTCTCTCCATGACCCTTTTAGCCTGCCAAGTCTCATCTCCATTTTTGGAGCTAGCAAAGTGGCGCTCTAACTCTTGAAAGTTAAAGTTAGAGGTAAAGAAGGTGGGCAGATTTTCCTGCATGCGGTGCTGCAAAATAACTTGCAAAATCTCATCGCGCATCCAGGGACTGGATTGCTCCGCTCCTATATCATCTAAAATCAATACTTGGGCCAGTTTGACCTGGTCGATTTTTTCCTTGACTAGGCCTGAACTAATGGCATTTTTCACATCTAAGACAAAACTTGGATAATGTAAAAGGGTGGTTGACAGGCCTTTTTTTTCTGACAAATCATGGGCCAGGGCTGCCATCATATAGCTCTTTCCAACTCCAAAGTCTCCATAAAGATAGAGGGCTTTTTGGTAGTGAGGATAGGCTGCGACAAAATTGGTCAAGAGCTCAAAAGCCTTGTAACGACCAATATCATCCAAATCAACCTTGGCTAGACTGGCTTCCTTGAGACTGGCTGGCAGACTGATTAGATTGAGACGATTCTTTATCGCTTCCTGCTTTTGTTGCTCTACTAATTCAGCTGTTTCTTGATAGCTGACATCTGCATAACCCTCATTTTTGATAAGGATAGGCTTGTAACCCTTGGCCAGATAGTCTTCATCTCCCAGGAGAAAACGATTGCGTTCACTGATGTATTGATTGAATTTGGAAATGCTCCTAGAAATCTCTGCTGGACTCAATCTTTCCTGTTCAATAAAGGCCTGAACATCTGGGTCGTTTAAGATTTGTTGCACAAGCTCGTCATAGTTCAAGCGCTGGGGTTTGTCCTTGTGGGATAGGGTTTGTCCAATTTTTTCCATCTAGTCACCTCCTTCTAGTTTGGCTAGTAGGCGTCTTTTTTCTGCTTCTAATTCACTTTGCTGTTCTGGACTGGTTTCATTTTTATAGTCTGGCTTACTCCAAGTAGGGATATTGCTCTCTGGTTGAGCCTTTTTTTCCTGGGCTTGCTTCTGTGCCTGTCTACGTTCGCGAATTTTCAATACGGCCTCCTCGGCAGTATGGATTTTCTTGTGAGCAAAGTCATTGGCCACAGTCAGGGTCAGACCTTGTTTGAGGGTGGCTGAGCCATCCCGATTTAAACTATAGAGAACAATGATATTGATGACCTCATCTAGTAGACCCAAGGCCTGCATGTCGGCTAGGATTTTCCGCTCCCCACTAGTGATGGTCGCCTCTAGGGTACTCTTAACCTCTGCTAGAAATAGCGGAGGACTCTTTCTTTTGGCCTCCTGGATAATGACCTTCTCCTGCTTGGAAAATTCTTCTTCTAGACGCTCTTGGGCCAGTTTATTGCGCATTCTCTTAGGAGAAATCAAATGGTTGATAGCTGTCTCCTTGGCCAAGAGATAGGTCTCATACCAGGTCCAGTTTTGCTGCTCACTGATAGCAAAAAGGGAGAGGAGGTCCTCTTTCTCCTCGCTAAAGCGCAGTTGGTCCCTGGCCATCAGCTGCTTGAACCGAGTCAAGTCAAAGTCTTTCTGGCTGCTAGAGTTGGCTAGGGGAACTTCTGCCTCATCAAAAATTTCAGATAGTTTTTTGGATAATTTTTGTCCTTTTGGATCTGGCTGTTCCATGGCTAGCAGAGCTGCTTCTCCAATTCTCTTTTCCAAGAGGCGCCGATAAACATGATGGGCCAAAAAGTCCTCTGCTGAAAGGGACGGATAAAGCTTAAAAAGATAGCCCGACTGGTCCTGATAAAGGTCGAGGAGACCTAGAGCAGTCAATCTTTCCAAGGCCTTCTTTAGACTATCCATGCCCATATCCAGATGATTGAGGATATGCCCCAGGGTGTAGACATCTTGACCATTGTCCCAAAAAGCCAGACAGTATAGATAGAGGCTGGTTGCCTCTTTTCCTAAAATCGGCGCATAAAAACGAAGTAAAGTTCTCGTATCTTGACTGACTTGATTATTTTTCAAAAATGAAAAATGATCATTTGGTTTCATCTATTCTTCCTTTTTCCTTTTTACACCCTTGGTGATTTGTTTGAGTAGGCTTTCTAGCTCACCCACATCCTTAAAACTCCGATAGACACTGGCAAAGCGGACATAGGTAATCTCGTCTAATTCAGCCAATTCATCCATGACCAGGCCACCGATAAAGTCACTGCTTACCTCATTTTCACTATTGCTTCTGACCTTTTGCTCAATTCGATTAACTAATTTCTCGATTTCATCGCTAGAAACAGGCCGTTTCTGGGCTGAGCGAATAATTCCATTAAAAATTTTATCGCGGGAGAATTGCTCACGCGTTCCATCCTTTTTAACTACAACAAGAGTTCGCTCTTCCACGCGCTCATAGGTCGTAAAACGATGGTGACACTCCTCGCATTCCCGCCGCCGCCGAATGGTATTTCCGTCTTCTGCCTGGCGACTATCCACCACACTTGATTTGCTTCCTCCACATTTGGGACAACGCATAGGGCTACCTCCTTGAATATTTTACTCTAAGAAATATAAATCAGGATGCAAAAGTCCCTAAAAGCTAGCCAGCTACTAACTGGAGCAAGCAAGGACCATTCCTTCCCTTCCCAAAGAGTCTTAATACTTTATTTTATCATATTTTCATGGATAACAAAAGCAAGCCACTCCCAGAATGAAATAAAGCAGCAAGTAAATCCTATAAAAAAGAGGAAGCCGAATCCAATCGACCTCCTGTTTCAAACTTGCTTGCATCATACTTATCTATAAGTGGGCCAGAACCTCTAAACCATAATGGTCACTGATAATTGGCCCTCTCAGATTATCAAAGACGACACTGGACTGCTCCACTGTCCACTCTGAACTCAAAAAGGCATAGTCAATCTTATAGGCTTCTTGATTGCCTTCCCAGCCAGCGATTTCACCCTCAACGGTAGCTTGACCCAGACTTTCTTTAGCCTCTATATGGCTATCTTTTAAGCCCAAAGAACTGGCTAAAATCTCTCGATAGCCTGGTCCTTCAAAGGGACAATTAAAGTCACCCATTAAAAGTAGGGGAGTCCCTAGCTTGGACAGACGAGCTTCTAGTCGGGCCCATTCCCCTTGAAAGCCCTTCTCCCACCAGGAAAAATGACAGCTAGCCAGACTAACTAACTGGCCGTCCAATTCCGTTTGAGCCAGCAGGACCTTGCGGGTCCGATAGTCGGCTGGATCGTCCATATCAGAAAGGGTCAGAGCCTCCACCTGCAAGGGATTCTTGGCTAAGATAGCCACTCCTTCATGAAAACGATCAAAACCGATATGGTTATAGACCCAGGACCAATGATAAGTCCGACCCTTTTGCTCCAGTTGTTCGACCAAGGTGCGAGCATAGTGGTCTTGATGAATCCTTGGCATGCCAGGCACAGGCTGATAGGAAAAGACCTCCTTGGACTCTGAAGAGCCCTGTAATTGATTGACCTCTTGGAGGCAAATCACGTCATAGTCTTCCTCTAGGATACGTTGGACCAAGGCCGCCAGTTTTTCCTCTGGCTGGTCCTCCATCCAACTATGGGTATTTAAGGTCAGAAATTTAGCCATAGTTTCCCCCGCTATAATTCAACCTTGGCCACTACTGTCCCAGCTGCTTGCTGACCAGTTTTTTCAAGCTGAACAGTCTTCAAATCAACTGTATTGGTAAAGACGACCAGGGTTGTGGTTTCTCGTTTGGCTGCCTTAATGGCTGCTAGATCAGCCTTAACCAAGACTTGGCCTGCCTTCACTTGGTCTCCTTCTTCTACTTGAACTTCAAAGGGAGCTCCTTCTAAACTAACAGTTTCAAGCCCAATATGCAGGAGCACTTCCAAGCCTGACTCTGTTACCAGACCTAGTGCATGCTTGCTTGGAAAGACGCTACTTATCCGGCCAGAGACAGGGGCATAGATTTCACCCTGACTAGGCTCAACCGCAAAACCGTCCCCCATCATTTTTTGAGAAAAGACCGGATCTTTGACCTCTTCCAAAGGAAGAACCTCTCCCTGGGCTACTGTTTGGATTTCTTCTGTGATTCCTTTGAATACTTTGGCTTTTGCCCCAGCTACTTCTGAATTTTTCTCTGAAAAATCAGCAGCCGGAATCACTGCGCCAGAGTCCAATAAATCCTGAATATCTGACTTCAAAATATCAGCCTTGGGACCGTAAATTGCTTGGACACCAGAGCCCTTGACAATCAAGCCCATCGCTCCTGCCTGTTTCCATTTTTCTTCTGACCCAACATTTTGGGCATCCTTGACAGTTACCCGGAGACGGGTCATACAAGCATCTACATCAGTGATATTCTCACGGCCACCTAGTAGGTTGATAATTTGTACAACTTGAGAATCACCTGTTAGTTCAGTTGATGCTGACCCAGCACCTTCTTCACTAGCTTCTCCTTCATAATTACCCAAACGACCTGGAGTCGCATAGGCAAATTTCTTAATCATAAAGTTGGCAATAAAGTACATGACTACTCCAAAGAGCAGACTGACCCAGATAAAGTTGACAATATCCATAGCCAGACCAGCCTTGAGGGCTAGAGGAGTACGAGTTAAAAATTCAATGGAGCCAAAGGAGTGAACACGGAGGTTAACCAAATCAGCCATTCCAAAGGCTAGACCTTGAACAAGGGCATAGACAATATAGAGAGGCATGGCAATAAACATAAACATGTATTCAACCGGCTCAGTTACCCCTGTCAAGAAAACAGCCAGGGCCGTAGCTGTCAGCATTCCCTTATATTTCTTTTTCTTATCAGGATCCACATTGCGGTAAATAGCCACCACAATCCCCATTAGAATCCCAAAGGAACCAATCATTTGTCCAACCTTGAAGCGGGCCGGAGTCACTGATGTCAACAAGTCTTGGTATTGACTGGCATTGGAGCCCTTGAGATTAGCCAAGTCAGTAACCCAGGCCAACCAAAGAGGGTCCTGACCAAAGACCTGCTGACCAGCTTGAGCACCTGACATAATGGTGTAGGTGCCCCCAACAGTCGTGTAGTTCATCGGAATGGTCAGCATGTGGTGGAGACCAAATGGTAGCAACAAGCGCTCCAGGGTACCATAGATAAAAGGTGCAAAGAAAGGAGCTGTATCCTGAGAATTTGCAATCCAGTAACCAAAAGCGTTAATTCCTGATTGAATCAAAGGCCAAACCAGAGATAGGACTAGGGCCACAAGGGTTGAACGGAAGATAACGACGAAGGGCACAAAACGCTTGCCATTAAAGAAAGACAGGGCGTCTGGAAGGCTCCGATAGTTATAGTATTTATTATAGGCAGTTGCTCCCACAAAACCAGCGATAATCCCTACAAAAACCCCCATATTTAAGGCAGGTGCTTCCAGAACACTAACAAAGTAGTTGGCAACGTTGATTTTGGCCCCTAAAAGAGTCCGAACAGTCGCATCTGGATTGGCCAGCATTTCACTGGTCACACCAAAGATATTTCCGGTAATCCGGTTGATTAGAATGAAGGATAGACCAGCAGCAAAGGCCCCGCCAGCTCTTTCCTTGGCCCAGTTACCACCGATAGCAAGGGCAAAAAGCACATGAAGGTTGCCAATAATTCCCCAACCGATTTGCTCCATCACGCCACCAATAGTGACCAAGAGACCCATTTGGGGATTTATCATGGGAACAGCCTTACCCAGGCTGACCATGAGACCAGCAGCTGGCATTACTGCAATAACGACCATCAGACACTTACCGAACTTCTGCCAAAATTCAAAGCTCAATATATTTTTAAAGGTCTTTTTCATCTAAGACTTCTCCTTTGATTTAAAACTAGGTTCTGGTAGGATGATTGGCTAGCAGACTCCACCTAATCCGCCAGACTGGACCATCCCGACCTGAACAAAAAATACAACAAACGCTTCTGCAAACGTTTGCATAACCACGTATATATTATACCATTTATTTATTTTTTGTAAAGGCTTTCTCAAGAAAAATGTCCAAAAATTTAAACGGGAGTCAAACAAGTTTTAGACCTACAAAAATAAAAGAAAAGTGAATTGTAGGCCAAGAAAAAGCCCAAGGCTTGAAGGCCTTGAGCTTTATATAAGTCTTAGATTTATAAACTTCTTAACTAGTCGCTTGATTTTTCTTTAGATAATCAATGGCCTCTTGCAGCGTCTTGACTGGGACAATTTTCATCTTGGTCTTGATTTTCTTAGCTGTTTCTACAGCCACATCGTAGTTGCTCCTAGCCTTAGGATCTGCCTTTTTCTGCTCCTTGGTTACTGGATTATTTGGGACAAAGAAAATCTCAGCTCCACTTTGAGCAGCCGATACCACCTTCTTATCAATTCCGCCAATATCTCCAACCTTACCGTCCTGGGCAATCGTTCCAGTCCCTGCAATATCTCGTCCTGCTCTCAAGTTAGGGTCTGCAATCTGGGTGTAGATGGCTAGACTAAACATCAGGCCTGCGCTAGGACCCCCAATTCCCTGGGTTGAAAATTCAATAGGAATACTGCTCTTGACCTCGGTCCGATCTACGAGGCCAATACCAATCCCATTCTTACCATTTTCAAGTTTGATGATTTTACCAGTTGCAGACTTCTTTTGACCATCCTCTTCATAGTTGACCTTGACTTTATCCCCAATCTTGTGTGAGGCCACATAGTCAATCAACTCTGCCGAGCTCTTAAAGGTCTTATCATCAACCCCAGTCACCGTATCAGCGATGTTTAAAACTCCCTTGAAGGTCGAATCCTTGGTGACACTGAGGACATAGACCCCTAGATAGTCCATACTAATCTCCTTGCCAGCAGTGGTCAAACCCTGATACTTAGCAACATTTTGCGAGGTTTCCATATAGAATTGATTGATACGATTAAACTCTTGATGAGTCGAACCACCGGTCATTTCCTCGGCCGAATAAATATCGGTAAAAGGGGTTAACCAGGCATAGACTAGGTGGGCAAAGGTGGCCTGCTCCACACCAACTGTCACAAACTGATAACTTCCATCAGCTTTATCTTCCTTGTCATCTACCCTAAGTACCTGGCGAATATCCTCAGCCATTCCTGGTACCTCTACATAGTAGGGCAAGCGGACCATTACGGCCGTATAGGCTAGACCGATTGTCAGAAAAATCAGAATCGGCCATTTATAGGTTTTGATTGTTTTCATACTTTTCTTTCTAACTCCCTCATGACGCTCTTTGGAACATAGGCTGAAATATCTTGTTTAAAGGCCAATAATTCCTGAATCCGGGAAGAACTAATATACTGGTAGGCAGGACGACTAATGAGAAAAATTGTCTCAATTTCTGGTGCCAATTGCCCATTAAAAAAGGTCAGATTGGCCTCATAGCCTAAATCTTCGCTATTTCGCAAACCACGAACAAAAGACTGGACCCCCAATTCTCTAGCTAGCTCGACAGCCAAACGATTCTCAGCTGTCACTAGCTCTACCCCTTCTAAATGAGCCAGAGCTCCTTCTACCATGCGCTTGCGCTCAGCAAGAGAAAAATACCCCTGCTTTTTTCGATTGTAAAAAATACCGACATAGAGCTTGTCGAACAAATGACTAGCCCTTTCAATCGTATCTACATGCCCCAGTGTTATCGGATCAAAAGAGCCCGTAAATAGACCAATCTTATCTGACATAAACCGTCACCTTTGAAATTCCATAATTTTTTTGCTTCCAGATAGAAAGCCCTGCTATTTCCTGGGGTAGCTCGACCGACTTATCCGTCTCACAAACCACCAGCACTTCCTGACTCAAAAGCTGACGCTGGGCCAGGTTCTCAATATCAGAAACGATTTGCTCCTTGGCATAGGGCGGATCCAGCAGAACCAAGTCAAAAACCTGATCCAAACGAGCCAGAGCCCGAGTCGCCTCCATCTTCCAGAGAGAAAACTTATCCTCCTCCTTGGTCATTCTGATATTTTCCTGAATGACCGTCTGGGCTCGTCGATCTTTTTCAACCAAAAGAGCAGAAGTCATCCCCCGCGAGACAGCCTCAATGGCCAAGCCACCACTACCTGCATAGAGGTCCAGGACCCTACCACCGTCAAAATAAGGACCAATCATATTAAAAATAGCCCCCTTGACCTTGTCAGTGGTCGGCCGCGTCGTCTGGCCAGCCAAGGACTTGAGTGGCCGTCCCCCATAATTACCTGCAACAACTCTCATAAAAAACATTATAGCAAAAAAAGCGCAAAATATCGCGCTTTTAAAATTATTTATTGGACTAGAGAAAAAAATCACAACTTCTTTACACTTGACCTTAAACGAGAGGAGCTAGTCAATAGAAATTTCAAATGTTCCCGCCCTCTGATTATCTTTGATAATTTCTAAACTATCATCATCAATCAATTTTCTTAAAATATCATAGTATTTAGCAGAAATATAATATTTAATATGTCCTATTTTTCTCTTCCCATTTGGATGGACAAAATCCTTAGGCTTGGGGTCCACATCAAAATAGGACATCAGAAAGGGGAAGTCCAGTCCTTGTGTAAAGAAGCACTTGTAATTCAGAGTTCGTCCGTGCGTATCTTCTCGTTTGCCCTTTTTTAGATAGAAACCGTCTATCTTGTTTTCCTTGAGATAGGCTATTTCTTTCTCTAAATCACCGCAATCCTTTTCAATGCAAAAAGCACACCAACCTTCTGGACAATTTTCCCAATAAAGAAATTTTTCCAGATTTTTCGGTTTAAAGAACTTAGCAATCAGTTGAATGATTTTAGGCATGCCCGTAGTCTGCAACAATTCTATATAGGCACCCTCACTAAAATAAATCAGGGCGTTAATCGGATTTTCCGTCCGGCCGTACTCTACGACAAAACCCTTATCCCGCCATTCCTTTACGGCCTGGTCTAAATCATCTACCTTATAAATGACATGTCCACTTCTCATGAGAACCTCCTTTAGAGAGCATAACCTGCTCTTCTAGGCTAAATTTTTACTATGCTCAACTCCTATTTCCTTTGCCATAACTTTGACTACCATTATATCACAAAACCCAGGCAAGTTTTTGCCTGGGTAAAGAGTTATCCTATTTCAACCTTTCCATTTCTGCGATACGAGCCTGGGTGGCATCGTATTTGGCTTGGTAATCAGCTTGTTTTTGGCGTTCTTTTTCGACCACTTCTGGCTTGGCATTGGCGACGAATTTCTCGTTAGCAAGTTTTCGTCCGACCATATCCAGCTCTTTTTGCCACTTGGCTAGTTCCTTATTAAGGCGGGCTAATTCTTCCTCCACATTGAGCAAGTCAGCCAGCGGTAGGAAGATTTCAGCACCAGTGATAACCGCCGACATGGCAAGGTCTGGCGTTGCTAGCTTGCTGTCAATCTCCAGGTGCTCTGGGTTAGTAAAGCGCTTGATGTAGTTGACATTTTCTTTGAAAAAGGCCTCTAAATCACTATCGCTGGGCTTAACCAAGAGAGTAATCGGCTTACTTGGAGCGACATTGACTTCGCTGCGCGCATTACGCACTGAGCGAATCAAATCCTTGAGTGCTTCAACTCCAGCTGCTGCCTCTTTATTTTCAAAATCAGAACGCACCAGTGGATAGTCTGCTGTAACGAGGCTGTCAGCAGAGATTTGCTGGAAGATTTCCTCGGTTACAAAAGGCATGATTGGGTGAAGTAGGCGCAAAATTTGGTCTAAGGTATAGAGCAATACAGAGCGGGTCACAAGCTTTTCAGCTTCGTTATCGCTATAAAGCACTTCCTTGGTCAGCTCGACATACCAGTCGGCAAACTCGTCCCAGATAAAGTTGTAGAGGATATGCCCCGCCACACCGAACTCAAATTTATCAAAGTTTTCCGTAACCTTGGCAATGGTTTCGTTGAGATTATGTAAAATCCAGCGGTCAGTGACATTCCCGGCTTGATTAGCCGCAACTGCATCTACCTTATCACGCGCTTGACCAAGTGTCAAGCCTTCATTATTCATGAGAATATAGCGGGAAATATTCCAAATCTTGTTGATAAAGTTCCAGGAGGCATCCATTTTTTCATAGCTAAAGCGTACATCTTGCCCCGGAGCAGAACCATTTGACAAGAACCAACGCAGAGCGTCCGCCCCATACTGGTCGATGACATCCATCGGGTCAATCCCGTTGCCCAGAGACTTAGACATCTTACGTCCTTCTTCGTCCCGAATCAGTCCATGAATAAGGACATTTTCAAAAGGAGCACGACCTGTAAATTCCAGCGATTGGAAAATCATGCGCGACACCCAGAAAAAGATGATGTCGTAGCCCGTGACCAGGGTAGAGGTTGGGAAATAGCGCTTGAAGTCTGCCGCTTCTTCATCTGGCCAACCCATGGTTGAGAAGGGCCACAAGGCCGAGCTAAACCAGGTATCCAGCACATCTGGATCTTGCACCCAATCCTCGCCCGCTGGTGCTTCCTCGCCTACATAGATTTCACCTGCGCTATTGTACCAGGCAGGAATTTGATGGCCCCACCAAAGTTGGCGCGAAATCACCCAGTCATGGACATTTTCCATCCATTGGAGGAAGGTATCATTGAAACGTGTCGGGTAAAATTCAACCTTGTCCTCGGTATCTTGGTTCTTAATCGCATTCTTAGCTAGTTCATCCATTTTGACAAACCACTGAGTAGATAAGCGAGGCTCAACCGGCACACCTGTCCGTTCAGAGTGTCCTACGCTGTGGACACGTTTTTCGATTTTAACCAGGCTACCTAGCTCTTCTAGCTTCTTGACAACTGCCTTACGAGCCTCAAAACGATCCATACCAGCAAATTCAGCCGCCAAATCGTTCATAGTTCCGTCATCGTTCATAACATTGACCTGGGGCAGATTGTGACGTTGCCCGACCAGGAAGTCATTGGGGTCATGGGCAGGAGTAATTTTCACAACTCCCGTTCCAAATTCAGGGTCGGCATGCTCATCTGCCACGATTGGAATGGCTTTATTGATAATTGGTAGAATAACATTTTTACCAATCAAACCCTTGTAGCGTGGGTCTTCTGGATTGACCGCTACCGCCACATCTCCAAACATAGTTTCTGGACGAGTAGTCGCCACTTCAAGGCTGCGTGAGCCGTCCTCCAGCGGGTAGTTCATGTGGTAGAAAGCCCCCTCGACATCCTTATGGATGACCTCAATATCAGACAGGGCTGTCCTTGCTGCTGGATCCCAGTTGATGATAAATTCTCCGCGGTAAATCCAGCCTTTCTTGTAAAGGTCAACAAAGACCTTGCGCACCGCTTTTGACAAGCCCGCATCCAGTGTGAAACGCTCGCGCCCATAATCGACAGAGAGACCCATTTTGCCCCACTGCTCCTTAATGGTCGCCGCATACTCATCCTTCCATTCCCAGACCTTGTCCAAGAATTTTTCCCGGCCCAAATCATAGCGAGAGATACCCTCTCCGCGCAAACGCTCCTCAACCTTGGCCTGGGTGGCAATTCCCGCGTGGTCCATACCAGGTAGCCAAAGGGTATCAAAGCCCTGCATGCGCTTTTGGCGGATAATAATATCCTGCAAAGTCGTATCCCAAGCGTGCCCCAAGTGGAGTTTCCCCGTCACATTTGGTGGTGGAATCACGATAGAATAAGGTTTAGCCTTTGCATCCCCAGATGGCTTAAAGACATCCGCCTCCAGCCACTTAGCATAGCGCCCAGCCTCAACCTCAGCTGGATTGTATTTCGATGAAAGTTCTTTGTTGGTCATGTGTGTTCTCCTTTATTTTAAATATGGAAATAGAATTGATTTTATTTCTCCTAGTTTTAAAAAATCCCCTATAAAAATAATTACCTTCCTCGATCTACTAAGATTTTTTTCCGTAGAAAATTTATAATATAATAAACAAAATATTGATATAAATGTTCCTATCACAAACATATATACAAATGTCTGTATTCTTAGTGATCCCTTATAAAAAGCTGACATTTTTTCATTTTCAAAGAATGAAGAAAAAATAAATGCTATATATAGTAAAAATGTAGATAAATATGCAACTAATCTATTACGCTTCCAAGTATAACTAAACTTTCTAGGTACTTTTACAATTTTTCTTCCCTTATGTATCAATTCCAAGAATTCTTTAGAATTGATAAAATTCCAAAGTACCATAAAAGCAGTAATTGCTGCCCACCAATTTATATTAAAACCACCAATGAGAATAATGAGCGGAATTAGCAGTAAAAAAAGTAATATTAAATCAGAAAATTTCCATCCACTAAGAATAAGAAGCACTTCAATATATAGCATTATAACTATAATAAGCTTTACAAGCTCTTTAACCAAATGGCCATCTTTGGGTGACATTGGAAGATAACGTAAAACTATTCCTGAAATGATTGCTAAATAGAAAAAATATAAAATGGCTCTAATCAAAGAAACTACTTTTTTATATTCTTTGCTACCAATAATTTTATCCACTTTCCTTGGCTTTTTAGTAAATAAATAACTTAGTGCACAAATAAATAATATTATAAAAATAAATATAGTACATAAATTATTACTTTTTACAGAAATGACTTTAAAACTAGATAATATAAGAAATAATCCTAGAATAATTGCTTCTATAAATCCTATATCTTTGAAAAAACGAACAAAATAATCCCAAATTACTTTAAGCAATTTCGTTTTGCTACCCACTCTTTTCCTCCTCTCCAACCAAAAAATCCCCGCCTCTTTCGAGACAGGGACGAATATTTTATCAAGAGACCTACTGATGCCAAGATGAGTTTTTTCATCTTGATCCAGCTAGTTCTTGGAAATCCGCGGTACCACCCATATTCGGATACTTGTGTATCCGCAACTTTAAATCTTATCAAATCTGTCTAGAAACCTGCTTGGTTTGGAGTCAAGGCCAGCCAGCTCTCCTAAAGCTAGCAACAAGGACTTAAGAGATACCAAACCCCAGTATGGTCTAGAAATTTAGCAACCAGTTTTGACACATTTATGGACTTCTCAGCACCGCCATTTTCTGTAAAATGCTCTTCTCAAAACACCTCTAAACATTCCTATTCTATCAAAGATAGAGCAAAAAATCAAGAAAGTTCTGAAAGTGGCACTTCAAATTTATCAGAAGTTTGCATATAGCTGTCTCTAAAGTCAAAGACTAGCTTGCTAGCAGTTTCATCGATTGTATAGACATAGTAACCAGATAGGGTTTGTCCATCTTTAACTACATCTTGTAAGTGACTTTCTCCTTGGTCACTTGAAGCCGCATTAAAGGCCAAGCGTTGTAGAGCTCCGTCCTTTTCTTGATAGGCATCAATCATCCCTTGATACAAGAATTGCAAGGTTTGCTCCCCGGCGCTTTTATCTGTCAAAGTAAAGTGTAATACGAGAGTGGATTTTCCTTCAGCATCTGTTGCCTTTTCAAGATTATCAATCTTGAGGTCAACACTGCTACCTGTGTAAGTCTGAATATTGCTGTTCCAACCAGCACTACTCTTTCTTTCCGTCTTGTGGGTCGACGACTGTGACGACGTCTGAATCCCTCTAGCGGTTTCGCTACCACAAGCAGCCAAAACAGTGACTGATGCAATAGTTAAACCTAAGCATAATAATTTTTTCATAAAATTTCCCCTTTAATTTTATATAGTATTAGTTTACCATAAGAAAGGTAGCAAGTCACTGCATATAAAGTTAAGTTCGTATTACATTTTTGTGAAAAATGCACATATTTATACAAAGGGAGCAAAAGTGTCCTTTTACCCCCTTTCTTATCTATCTAATAATTCCGCTTACCAAAGAGCTCCTCTGGCAAATCATGAAAGTCTCGTCCCTCATGATAGTTGGCAAACTTGCCCAAGAGGAACTGATAGGCGTCTAGCCGACTCTCATAGCGAATGGCCGCATCCCTGGCCCGCTCGTCCTGGTCTTCTTCAAAGACCTTCTGACTTTCCTTAAGGGCTAGGTCGTTGAGTGTGACCTGGGTCTTGACCCAGGCTTCAAAGTCATCCAAAAATTTTTTCTCGTAGGTCATAACACACTTTCTAATCTACTCACTGTAGAAATCCTCTTTAATATCTCTAAAGGGCTGGATATCTTGCACATATTCCAAAACCCCCTGAAAAAGACCTGCTTCATCTCTCACCGCTCTATAGGTCACATGGACAAATTTTCCCCTCGATTGGGACTTAAACCACATTTCAAACTTGTCCTTTTCCCCCTTGCGCAAGCTATCAAAAATTGCTCGAACTTTCTTTAACAGCTTGGGGGGGTGACAAAGTTCAACATTTCTACCAATCTGGCTAGGAGTCCGCTTAAAAATCATCTCATCGGCTGGCCCACTATCATTATAGTACTGGAAAATATCCTCCTTATTGACAAAGGTAATCTCCAAAGGCAGGTGGTTGAGGATAAGATTAGCTTCCTCAAGCGATAAGTAACCATGCCCAAAGGGCTGCTGGCTAAAGCGATCTGCCAACTTGGGCTTTTTTTCCTTAGCCTGATAAGAAATCCGAATCTCTCCCTCGGGCGTCTCAATGATTTGCTCTAGGGTTCCCTCTGCCAGTGAGTGGAACTGGGAAATTGCTGACTCCCTATCATCTGGCTCTTCTTCAAAGGATTGTCGATGGGGCTGCCACTTTTCAGTGGGTTGGATGATGGCATAACCGTAGCTAGGACTTTCATCCGCAATCTTGAGCCAATCGTCTTGTGTAAAGGACTCCAGGAGAATCATCAGCAAAATTGATTCTTCCTTAAAAATCATGGCCTCAAATTCTGCCGCAAAAGTTTCAAAAGCCGCTTGAACGTCAGCAATTTCCTCCTCTGGAAGGTCCTGGGCCTTGCTTAGGGCTTGCTGAAAGAGCTCGCGAATCTGGTCATCCACTCCCCACATGACCCGTGGAGGAGAATCGTGACCATAGCTTTCCATAATCGGAAACATCAGTTCTTCCTTTCGCCGGTAATGGATATCAAACTGCCCCACTAGACCCAGCTGACGGAGTAGACCCTTGGCCAACTCTCCTTTCATATCCGAGTTTTCAGCCTCTTCATAGCTAGCCAAAAGCCGCCTAACCCTAAGGAGGGCCGCTCTAAGAGCCAGATTTTCCTGCTTAAAGACTTGGACAGGATGGCCAGGATGGTCACTGTCCGCCACCTCGATATTCTGAATGGCTCCCTTAAAGAGATTGGCATGGACATTACAGAGCGACATCACATCTTCAAAGGTGATTCCCGTATCGGAATTCATCAGCTCGTGCTCCATCAGACTGATTTCAATGGCTGAAACACCGGTAAAATGCTCATTAAAGAGCTCTTGAACAGACTCTGCCGAAGCTCCATTATGGAGATCGAGCAAAATGGACTTCAAGACCTCAATTCTTTCGCTAGCCATGCTAGAAGCCTGTTACTTCATAGCCGTTTACTTCAAATACTTCCTTGATTTTTTCAAGTGGAAGTCCATGCATGCTAGCTCCTTGCAGGAGACTAACCTGACGGCCAACTGTTTCTCTCATCTGCGGATTGGCCAGGGGAGCAAAGCCCAAACCAAGCAAAAGCTCCAAAACTTCTGGATGTTGGTCCAATACTTCAGCAACTGGAATCGATAAATCAATGACATTATTCATCATAAACACCTCACTTTTTTCTCCATTATACCATAAAAAGAGCCTACCTTATAGTCCGATTCTTCTCTCGAGCTTTTCCTAGCAAAGATTTTCCCTACTAAGCACTGCCAAATTCTCCTAGGTCTCCAAGTTAGACTGGTAGGTCAGGAAACTCTGATTGGACACCTCTTACTTTTTCTTTTTGAGTAACTTGACTACGGCCTCTGTCCTGGCTGTATGGGGAAACATGTCCACAGACTGGATGTAGACCACATCATAGACTTGGCTGAGCTGGACCAGGTCGCGCGCTAGAGTTGAGACATTACAGGAGACATAGACCATCTTAGCTGGTGCATAACGCAGAATGGTTGCTAATAATTTGTCGTCCAAGCCTGTCCTAGGTGGGTCAACAATCATGGCATCTGCCCGATAGCCCTCCTTATACCAACGAGGAATGATGACTTCTGCTTTCCCTGCCTCATAATGGGTGTTATCAAAGCCCATTCGTTTGGCATTCCGCCTAGCATCTTCAATCGCTTCTGGTATAATGTCCATACCTCTCAGACTCTTGACCTTTCTAGCAAAGGCAAAACCAATGGTCCCCACACCACAGTAGGCATCGATTAAATGTTCTGTCTCATTCACATCTAAGGCCTCTAAGGCCTGACTATAAAGGACCTGGGTTTGCTGGGGATTGAGCTGATAAAAGGCCCGTGGTGACAAGGAAAATTCATAGTCTAGTACCCCTTCCTCGATAGCCTCTCGCCCCCAAAGGAGCTCTGTCTTTTCCCCATATATCTCACTGGACTTGCTAGTCTGATAATTGACCGCTATCGTCTTAATTTGCGGGAATTCTTTGGTCAAATCCCCAACTAAATCCCTAAAATTTAGCTGGCGACTGGTCACGAAAATCAGTTGAACCTGCCCGGTCTTTCTGGCCCTTCTGACCATCACAGTCCTAACACCTGCAATCTTACGCTCATCATAAATTGGCAGTTTATAAAAAGTCAACAGCTCAGCCACCCGGTTAACGATTCGCTGGGTTTCTGAATCTTGGACCAGGCAGTCCTTAAGTTGGACCAAATAGTGGGAATTTTGAGCGTAAAGTCCCGCCTTGACCTGCCCCTTAAACTTACGTGTTTGAAACTGCAACTTGGCCCGATAGTATTCCGGTTCCTCCATACCAAGGGTCGGTCTAATTTCGTAATCCTCATAGCCCGCTGGTGCAAATTTTTTAAGAGCCTGCCGCAACAGATCCTCCTTAAAATCAAGCTGTTTATCATAGCGTAGGTGCATGATTTGACAGCCACCACAGGCCTCATAGATAGCACAAGGAGCTTGGACACGAAACTTGGACTTCTTATTGATTTCTAGTAATTTGGCCTGGGCAAAATTAGACTTGAGGCTGGTTATCTGACAAAAAACCTCTTCCCCTTTCAAAGCCCCCGGTACAAAAACTAAGGTTCGCTTATAAAAACCAATCCCCTCTCCATTGATACCCATTCGCTTAATCTTCAAAGGGATTCTTTGTTTCACTTTCATATTATCATTATACTAAAAAATGTAGTAAAATAGGGATATGAAAATCACTAAACTAGAAAAGAAGAAGCGCCTCTATCTGCTAGAACTGGACCATGAGGAATCCCTCTATATTACAGAGGATACAATCGTCCACTTCATGTTGTCAAGGGATAAGGAAGTGAGTCCAGAGGAGCTCCTAAAAATTCAAGACTATGCCCAGTTTTCCTACGGAAAAAACCTAGCCCTCTATTATCTCTCCTTTAAGCAGCGAAGCAAGAAAGAGGTGAGAGACTACCTAGTCAAGCACGAAATCTCAGATAAGGTGCTGGAGCAGGTCTTGGATAAATTGAGTGCTGATCGCTGGATTGATGATCAAAAATACAGCGATAGCCTTATCCAGTCCAATCTCCTTTCTGGTGATAAGGGCCCCTATGTCCTCAAGCAAAAACTCAGTCAAAAAGGGATTAAGCGCTCCATCATTGACAAAAGTCTTGAAAGCCATGATTTCGCTCCCTTGGCCAGCAAAGTGGCAGAAAAACTTTTAAAAAAATATGAAAAGAAACTTGCAGCCAAGGCCCTAAAGGACAAAATCCTCCAATCCTTAGTCAACAAGGGCTTTTCCTATCCCGATGCCCAGACAGCCTTTGAAGAACTGACCATTGAAGAAAAGCCCGAACAAGAGGCAGACCTTCTCTACCAAGAATTAGACAAATACTATCGCAAGTATAGCAAAAAGTATCAGGACTATGAACTCAAGCAACGATTAACCCAGGCTTTGGCCCGCAAGGGCTTCGACTTTTCAGATATTGCAAGTGCTCTTAGAGAATATTTCTAAAAATTTCAGGGAAAATTTAGGCTTTTCCATGAAAATATGTTACAATAAGGATGAGAAACTTCAAAATTGTAGAAAGTTGGTAAGTTATGAAACTCCCCAAAGAAGGCGACTTTATTACAATTCAAAGTTATAAGCATGATGGAAGTTTGCACCGTACTTGGCGCGACACCATGGTACTAAAAACAACAGAAAATGCCATTATCGGAGTAAATGATCATACCCTGGTCACCGAAAGCGATGGCCGTCGTTGGGTTACACGAGAACCTGCTATCGTCTATTTTCATAAAAAGTATTGGTTTAATATCATCGCTATGATTCGCGAAAACGGTACTTCATACTACTGCAATCTAGCTAGTCCCTACTATTTGGACGGCGAGGCCCTCAAATATATCGACTATGACCTCGATGTCAAGGTCTTTGCCGATGGTGAAAAACGTCTCCTAGATGTAGAAGAGTATGAACGCCATAAAAAGAAAATGAATTACTCGGATGATTTAGACTATATTCTCAAAGAAAATGTCAAAATCTTAGTAGACTGGATTAACCAGGGACGTGGTCCTTTCTCCCAGGCCTATGTCAACATTTGGTACAAACGCTATATAGAACTGAGAAATCGTTAAAGTTGTCAAAAGAGCGCAAGCTCTTTTTTCTATGCCCCATAGATACTAATTTCTTGCATTCTCGCTTGAATTTCTGTATCATATAAGAGCCTCTAGTCTTTGAAAAACTAAAAAATGACTAATCAATTCTGACTAGATAGATTTAGAAAAAATGGAAAGGAGCTCTTATTATGGCCTTTACAGACACAAAAGGACGCTATGCTAGTTTTGGCGTTGTCACTAGCCTCCCCGAAGAAGTTATTGATGCATTTTGGTATATTATCGATAATTATCTCAAAGGCGTTTTTCAATTAAACGAGCTCATCCAGTTTGAACTACTAAACAAGGCTGGACAAATTAGTTTTCGCTTCTCTGAAAAAAATCTCCCGACCACTATTATCTTTGATTCACCCTATAGTTTTGACCCCTTCTATCCCAGAAAAATTTATGTCACTGACAATCAAGGAAAAGAAACCATTATGCTAGCCGATGAATATTCTCTGATGTAGATTGAAGTGCAAAGTTAGAAATAGCCTATATTAAAAGAGGACCCTGCCTTTAGGGTCCTCTTCTTTTGGGTTTTCACCATGGGTATTTGACAAATAAAAAAACTACCCAAAGTAGTCAGTCCATATAATCGGGAAGACAGGATTCGAACCTGCGACACCTTGGTCCCAAACCAAGTACTCTACCAAGCTGAGCTACT
>NZ_PRDG01000010.1:0-3241 GCF_017883985.1 Streptococcus oricebi
GCTAAGCGACTACCATATCTCACAGGGGGCAACCCCCAACTACTTCCGGCGTTCTAGGGCTTAACTGCTGTGTTCGGCATGGGAACAGGTGTATCTCCTAGGCTATCGTCACTTAACGACTGAGTATTGACTACTCAAAATTGAATATCTATCTTAGTTAGTCTCAAGAAATCCTTGGCTGTGCTCGTTAAAATTATATTTCTATTTGGATAAGTCCTCGAGCGATTAGTATTAGTCCGCTACATGTGTCGCCACACTTCCACTTCTAACCTATCTACCTGATCTTCTCTCAGGGCTCTTACTGATATAAAATCATGGGAAATCTCATCTTGAGGGGGGTTTCACACTTAGATGCTTTCAGCGTTTATCCCTTCCCTACATAGCTACCCAGCGATGCTCTTGGCAGAACAACTGGTACACCAGCGGTAAGTCCACTCTGGTCCTCTCGTACTAGGAGCAGATCCTCTCAAATTTCCTACGCCCGCGACGGATAGGGACCGAACTGTCTCACGACGTTCTGAACCCAGCTCGCGTGCCGCTTTAATGGGCGAACAGCCCAACCCTTGGGACCGACTACAGCCCCAGGATGCGACGAGCCGACATCGAGGTGCCAAACCTCCCCGTCGATGTGAACTCTTGGGGGAGATAAGCCTGTTATCCCCAGGGTAGCTTTTATCCGTTGAGCGATGGCCCTTCCATGCGGAACCACCGGATCACTAAGCCCGACTTTCGTCCCTGCTCGAGTTGTAGCTCTCGCAGTCAAGCTCCCTTATACCTTTACACTCTACGATTGATTTCCAACCAATCTGAGGGAACCTTTGGGCGCCTCCGTTACCTTTTAGGAGGCGACCGCCCCAGTCAAACTGCCCGTCAGACACTGTCTCCGATAGGGGTCACCTATCCGGGTTAGAGTAGCCATACAACAAGGGTAGTATCCCAACAACGCCTCCTTCGAAACTGGCGTCCCGATCTCTTTGGCTCCTACCTATCCTGTACATGTGGCACAGATACTCAATATCAAACTGCAGTAAAGCTCCATGGGGTCTTTCCGTCCTGTCGCGGGTAACCTGCATCTTCACAGGTACTAAAATTTCACCGAGTCTCTCGTTGAGACAGTGCCCAAATCATTACGCCTTTCGTGCGGGTCGGAACTTACCCGACAAGGAATTTCGCTACCTTAGGACCGTTATAGTTACGGCCGCCGTTTACTGGGGCTTCAATTCATACCTTCGCGTTACCGCTAAGCACTCCTCTTAACCTTCCAGCACCGGGCAGGCGTCACCCCCTATACATCATCTTACGATTTAGCAGAGAGCTGTGTTTTTGATAAACAGTTGCTTGGGCCTATTCACTGCGGCTGACTGTCAGTCAGCACCCCTTCTCCCGAAGTTACGGGGTCATTTTGCCGAGTTCCTTAACGAGAGTTCTCTCGCTCACCTGAGGCTACTCGCCTCGACTACCTGTGTCGGTTTGCGGTACGGGTAGTATGTAATTAACGCTAGAAGATTTTCTCGGCAGCGTGACATCACTCACTTCGCTACTAAACTTCGCTCCCCATCACAGCTCAATGTTACAGATATAAGCATTTGACTCATATCACACCTCACTGCTTGGCCAGACACTTCCATTCGTCTGGTTGAGTTAGCCTTCTGCGTCCCTCCATTGCAATACATACTAGTACAGGAATCTCAACCTGTTGTCCATCGGATACACCTTTCGGTCTCTCCTTAGGTCCCGACTAACCCAGGGCGGACGAGCCTTCCCCTGGAAACCTTAGTCTTACGGTGGATGGGATTCTCACCCATCTTGCGCTACTCATACCGGCATTCTCACTTCTATACGTTCCAGCGCTCCTCACGGTACACCTTCGCCACATATAGAACGCTCTCCTACCATTACCTTTTCGGTAATCCACAGCTTCGGTAAATTGTTTTAGCCCCGGTACATTTTCGGCGCAGGGTCACTCGACTAGTGAGCTATTACGCACTCTTTGAATGAATAGCTGCTTCTAAGCTAACATCCTAGTTGTCTGTGCAACCCCACATCCTTTTCCACTTAACAATTATTTGGGGACCTTAGCTGGTGGTCTGGGCTGTTTCCCTTTCGACTACGGATCTTAGCACTCGCAGTCTGACTGCCGACCATAATTCATTGGCATTCGGAGTTTATCTGAGATTGGTAATCCGGGATGGACCCCTCACCCAAACAGTGCTCTACCTCCAAGAATCTTGATGTCGACGCTAGCCCTAAAGCTATTTCGGAGAGAACCAGCTATCTCCAAGTTCGTTTGGAATTTCTCCGCTACCCACAAGTCATCCAAGCACTTTTCAACGTGCCCTGGTTCGGTCCTCCAGTGCGTTTTACCGCACCTTCAACCTGCTCATGGGTAGGTCACATGGTTTCGGGTCTACATCATGATACTAATTCGCCCTATTCAGACTCGGTTTCCCTACGGCTCCGCTTCTTCCACTTAACCTCGCATCATAACGTAACTCGCCGGTTCATTCTACAAAAGGCACGCTCTCACCCATGAACGGGCTCGAACTTGTTGTAGGCACACGGTTTCAGGTTCTATTTCACTCCCCTCCCGGGGTGCTTTTCACCTTTCCCTCACGGTACTGGTTCACTATCGGTCACTAGGGAGTATTTAGGGTTGGGAGATGGTCCTCCCAGATTCCGACGGGATTTCGCGTGTCCCGCCGTACTCAGGATACTGCTAGGTATAAAGACTATTTCAACTACGAGGCTCTTACTCTCTTTGGCTTACCTTCCCAGGTAATTCGTCTATACTCTTTATGTCCACATTGCAGTCCTACAACCCCGAAGAGTAAACTCTTCGGTTTGCCCTCCTGCCGTTTCGCTCGCCGCTACTCAGGCAATCGCGTTTGCTTTCTCTTCCTGCAGCTACTTAGATGTTTCAGTTCACTGCGTCTTCCTTCTCATTCCCTTAACAGAAATGGATACTAGCCAGTAGCTAGTGGGTTCCCCCATTCGGACATCTCTGGATCAAAGCTTACTTACAGCTCCCCAAAGCATTTCGTCGTTCGTCACGTCCTTCATCGGCTCCTAGTGCCAAGGCATCCACCGTGCGCCCTTATTAACTTAACCTTTATTTTAACTTCTTTTGGTATATAATAAGTAAATCTTAAAAACTCTTAAAATCTACAGCTTTCGGTTTATTTCTTGTTACTATTTGATATAGATATTCAATTTTCAATGGTCAATTAAGGATACTAAGTGA
>NZ_PRDG01000010.1:3338-5177 GCF_017883985.1 Streptococcus oricebi
TATGGAGCCTAGCGGGATCGAACCGCTGACCTCCTGCGTGCAAAGCAGGCGCTCTCCCAGCTGAGCTAAGGCCCCACATTTATATCTCTTATTTGATCTAAATGTTATCTTCTATTCTTTTCTTGTTTGAGTAGTCGCTGGTCCCTGTCGTGCGCTGCTTGCAGCTTCGACAAAGTCGACCTCTGGTCTCCTTAGCTGAGCTAAGGCCCCACATATTCTGTTTGGTCTAAGGAAGACCACTCAAAACTAAACAAGACGCCCAACATACAGTTCCTTATCCTTAGAAAGGAGGTGATCCAGCCGCACCTTCCGATACGGCTACCTTGTTACGACTTCACCCCAATCATCTATCCCACCTTAGGCGGCTGGCTCCTTAAAGGTTACCTCACCGACTTCGGGTGTTACAAACTCTCGTGGTGTGACGGGCGGTGTGTACAAGGCCCGGGAACGTATTCACCGCGGCGTGCTGATCCGCGATTACTAGCGATTCCGACTTCATGTAGGCGAGTTGCAGCCTACAATCCGAACTGAGACTGGCTTTAAGAGATTAGCTTGCCGTCACCGACTTGCGACTCGTTGTACCAGCCATTGTAGCACGTGTGTAGCCCAGGTCATAAGGGGCATGATGATTTGACGTCATCCCCACCTTCCTCCGGTTTATTACCGGCAGTCTCGCTAGAGTGCCCAACTTAATGATGGCAACTAACAATAAGGGTTGCGCTCGTTGCGGGACTTAACCCAACATCTCACGACACGAGCTGACGACAACCATGCACCACCTGTCACCGGTGTGCCGAAGCAAAATCCTATCTCTAGGACGGGCACCGGGATGTCAAGACCTGGTAAGGTTCTTCGCGTTGCTTCGAATTAAACCACATGCTCCACCGCTTGTGCGGGCCCCCGTCAATTCCTTTGAGTTTCAACCTTGCGGTCGTACTCCCCAGGCGGAGTGCTTAATGCGTTAGCTCCGGCACTAAACCCCGGAAAGGGTCTAACACCTAGCACTCATCGTTTACGGCGTGGACTACCAGGGTATCTAATCCTGTTCGCTACCCACGCTTTCGAGCCTCAGCGTCAGTTACAGACCAGAGAGCCGCTTTCGCCACCGGTGTTCCTCCATATATCTACGCATTTCACCGCTACACATGGAATTCCACTCTCCCCTTCTGCACTCAAGTTAAACAGTTTCCAAAGCACACTATGGTTGAGCCATAGCCTTTCACTTCAGACTTATCTAACCGCCTGCGCTCGCTTTACGCCCAATAAATCCGGATAACGCTCGGGACCTACGTATTACCGCGGCTGCTGGCACGTAGTTAGCCGTCCCTTTCTGGTAAAGTACCGTCACGATATGAACTTTCCACTCTCATATCCGTTCTTCCTTTACAACAGAGCTTTACGATCCGAAAACCTTCTTCACTCACGCGGCGTTGCTCGGTCAGGGTTGCCCCCATTGCCGAAGATTCCCTACTGCTGCCTCCCGTAGGAGTCTGGGCCGTGTCTCAGTCCCAGTGTGGCCGATCACCCTCTCAGGTCGGCTATGTATCGTCGCCTTGGTGAGCTGTTACCTCACCAACTAGCTAATACAACGCAGGTCCATCTGGTAGTGATGCATTTGCATCTTTCAAGTAAGAGACATGCATCTCCTACTGTCATGCGGTATTAGCTATCGTTTCCAATAGTTATCCCCCGCTACCAGGCAGGTTACCTACGCGTTACTCACCCGTTCGCAACTCATCCGCTCGGTGCAAGCACCAAGCTTCAGCGTTCTACTTGCATGTATTAGGCACGCCGCCAGCGTTCATCCTGAGCCAGGATCAAACTCTCATTAATCGTTTG
>NZ_PRDG01000011.1 GCF_017883985.1 Streptococcus oricebi
GAGAACGTGACCTCAACAGGCAAACAAGGTCAGGTGCAGACAGGAACCCCAGTCTTTAAGTCAGGCGATGACTCAGTTACTCTAAGCGACCAGCCTGCCAAGCTGAAAGACGCTTCAGGCCAATTGGTTGACGAAGTGGTTGTACCAAATCAAGGTACCTACCGCATTGATAACAATGGTGTTGTCACCTTTACTCCGGAAAAAGCCTTCACCGGTCAAGCTTCTGGCGTGACAGTAGTCAAAACCGACATCAACGGTACTCCAGTAGAAGCCACCTATACCCCAAGTGTAGAAGCCGTTAAGCCAAGTGCTGAGAATGTAACCTCAAGTGGTAAACAAGGTCAACCACAAACCGGTACTCCAGTCTTTAAATCGGGTGATGACTCGGTAGCTCTAAGCGACCAGCCTGCCAAGCTGAAAGACGCTTCAGGTCAATTGGTCGATGAAGTGGTTGTACCAAATCAAGGCACCTACCGCATTGATAAGGATGGCGTTGTGACCTTTACCCCGGAAAAAACCTTTACCGGTCAAGCTACTGGAGTGACTGTCGTTAAGACAGATGTCAACGGGACACCAGCTGAGGCGACCTATACTCCAAGTGTTGAAGGGGTTAAGCCAAGCGCTGAGAACGTGACCTCAACAGGTAAGCAAGGTCAAGTACAAACCGCCACTCCAATCTTTAAATCAGGCGATGACTCGGTAGCCTTGAGCCAAGAGCCAGCGAAACTGAAAGACGCTTCAGGCCAATTGGTTGACGAAGTGGTTGTTCCAGGTCAAGGAAGTTACCAAATCAACGACCAAGGTCAAGTTACTTTCACTCCAGAAAAAACTTTCACAGGTAAGGCCTCTGGCGTAACTGTTGTTAAAACGGACATCAACGGTACCCCAGTAGAAGCTACCTATACTCCAAGTGTTGAAGCGGTTAAGCCAAGTGCTGAGAATGTAACCTCAAGTGGTAAACAAGGTCAACCACAAACCGGTACTCCAGTCTTTAAATCGGGTGATGACTCGGTAGCTCTAAGCGACCAGCCTGCTAAGCTGAAAGACCCAGCAACGGGTGCTTTGGTTGAGCAAGTAAGCATTCCAGGTCAAGGAAGTTATCAAATCAATGACCAAGGTCAAGTTACTTTCACTCCCGAAAAGACCTTAACCGGTCAGGCAACCGGAGTAACTGTTGTTAAAACCGATGTCAACGGCACTCCAGTAGAAGCAACTTATACTCCAAGTGTCGAAGCGGTCAAACCAAGTGCTGAAAACGTGACTTCAACAGGTAAGCAAGGCCAGCCACAAACTGCCACGCCAGTATTTCAATCAGGCGATGATTCAGTAGCCTTGAGCGACCAGCCTGCCAAGCTGAAAGACGCTTCAGGCCAATTGGTTGACGAAGTGGTTGTTCCAGGTCAGGGAAGCTACCGCATTGACAAAGATGGTGTTGTGATCTTTATCCCGGAAAAAACCTTCACCGGTAAGACCTCAGGTGTAACTGTTGTTAAAACGGACATCAACGGTACTCCGGTAGAAGCGATCTACACTCCAAGTGTTGAAGGGGTTAAGCCAAGCGCTGAGAATGTGACCTCAACAGGTAAGCAAGGTCAAGTACAAACCGCCACTCCAATCTTTAAATCAGGCGATGACTCGGTAGCCTTGAGCCAAGAGCCAGCGAAACTGAAAGACCCAGCAAGTGGCGAATTGGTTGAAAACGTAACAATTCCAGGTCAAGGAAGTTACCAAATCAACGACCAA
>NZ_PRDG01000012.1 GCF_017883985.1 Streptococcus oricebi
TTGATAGATTGTAAAATAAAGTGCAACAAAAAATCCCCATAGACTCCTCTAATCGTGTAAACTGTAAGTAACCACACCCATCAGCACACGAAAGAGGAATCTATGAGTTACTACCATCTTACCATAACTGATCGAATTAAGATAGAGACTTATCTAGAATTAGGTCTCAAACAAGTTCAAATTGCTGAAAGGCTAGGTGTCCATAAAGCAACTATTTCGAGAGAAATAAAGCGCTGTGAAGGGGGCTATTCAGCTAAAAAAGCCCAAGAACACTATCACCACCTAGCTAAGTCCAAGGGAAGACAAAGCGCTTGTAGTCCAGAATTAAAGCATGAAATTGAGCAATCTTTACAAGCTTCCTGGTCCCCTGAACAAGTTTGTGGTCGCTATCGACTGAAAGGAAAGCCCGTGGTTTGCTTTAAGACAATCTATAACTGGCTCTATCAGGGGCTGCTTGATTGCCCACTCTCTGTCCTTAGAAGAAAAGGGAAAAGTCGTGAACCTCAAGAAAAAAGAGGGAAATTCACGATTGGCACGCCAATTTCTAAACGTCCAAAAGAGGTTAAAACAAGGCAAACAGTCGGTCACTGGGAGTTAGATACCGTTGTTTCATCCCGTGGAAAAAGCAAGGGCTGCCTAGCGACCTTTGTCGAGAGAAAAACACGCTTTTACCTAGCCTTCAAAATCCCTGACCGAACGGCTAGCTCTATGTTTTCTGCTATTCAAAAACTCCGTCAACTGTTTCCAAAAGAACTTCTCAAAACCTTCACGTCTGATAGAGGAAAGGAATTTGCCTGCTATCCATTGGTGGAAGAGCTAGATATTGGTTTTTACTTTGCGGACGCCTACTCCTCCTGGCAAAGAGGTTCCAACGAAAACAGCAATGGCCTATTAAGAGAATATTTCCCTAAGAAAACAGATTTGGCTACTATTAGCGAGGAAGATTTAGCAGATGCCTTATATGCAATCAATAGTCGACCACGCAAATGTCTTGGCTACAAAACAGCTTTAGAGGCACTTTTAGATGAGGTTGAATAAAAGTTGCACTTTTTCTTGCAATTTATC
>NZ_PRDG01000013.1 GCF_017883985.1 Streptococcus oricebi
AGGCTAGCGCGGGCTGCTTGCAGGTTTTGCAGGGCTTGGTTAACCTGGGCTTGACTAGCTTTTTGGTTGTCCAAGACTTGCTTGGTTGCGCTCAACTGGCTAGTGTAGGCACTTTGTTGGGCGCTAGTCGCATTGTAATAAGCGCTGGAAGATTGAGTGCTATCTTTCAGATTGTATTCGGTTTGCAGGGCAGACTTGTTGGTCGCTTTACCTTGGAGGCCGGCGCGGGCTGACTGCAGATTTTGCAGAGCCTGGTTAACCTGGGTCTGGCTGGCCTTTTGGTTGTCCAAGACCTGCTTGGCTGCGCTCAACTGGCTAGTGTAGGCACTTTGTTGGGCGCTAGTCGCATTGTAATAAGCGCTAGTTGCCTGAGTGCTATCTTTCAGATTGTATTCGGTTTGCAGGGCAGACTTATTGGTTGCTTGACCTTGGAGGCCGGTGCGGGCTGCTTGCAGGTTTTGCAAGGCCTGGTTTACCTGGGCTTGGCTAGCTTGTGAATTATCCAAGACCTGCTTGGCTGCGCTCAATTGGTTAACGTAGGCACTTTGTTGGGAGCTTGGTGCATTGTAATAAGCGCTAGTTGCCTGAGTGCTGTCCTTGAGATTGTACTCGGTTTGCAGGGCAGACTTATTGGTTGCTTGACCGGTTAGGCCTGCGCGGGCAGCTTGCAGGTTTTGCAAGGCCTGGTTTACCTGGGCTTGACTGGCCTTTTGGTTGTCCAATACCTGCTTGGCTGCGCTCAACTGGCTAGTGTAAGCACTTTGTTGGGCACTAGTTGCATTGTAATAAGCGCTAGTTGCCTGAGTGCTGTCCTTGAGATTGTACTCGGTTTGCAGGGCAGACTTGTTGGTCGCTTTACCTTGGAGGCCGGCGCGGGCTGCTTGGAGACTGCGGAGAGCTTGGTCTACTTGGGCTTGGCTAGCTTGTGAATTATCCAAGACCTGCTT
>NZ_PRDG01000014.1 GCF_017883985.1 Streptococcus oricebi
CCACTTAAATCTTCATTTAAAATTTCATATTGACCAATGTCGTTAATCAAGTAAATGGTATGGTCCTCAATCCCCTGGTCTTCCTTGTCCGGCTGGTAATCAGCCCCCGACCAGGCAGATTGGAAGAGTTCATAGACTTCATTATTGCCGACTTGTAAGTAGGCCCGACCCACCTGGGTAATCTCGGCCGCATCCGGGGTCCGAAGCATCTCCGCAGAGTCACTCCGGTCAGCCACCTTGAGCGCAATCTTAAAGCGAGAGTTGGACCAGATTTGGTCATCGACCACCCCAGATGGCTTCTGGGTCGCAAGAATCAGGTGAATCCCCAAGGACCGCCCAATCCGGGCCGTAGAGACCAGCTCCTTCATAAAGTCTGGTTGGTTAGCCTTCAACTCCGCAAACTCATCCGAAATCAGGAAGAGATGGGGCATAGGTTCACGGACTTCCCCATTCTTATACTTCTTCTGGTATTGGTTGATGTGGTTAACCTCATTTTCCGCAAAGAGCCGTTGCCGGCGCTTCAACTCGGCATTGATAGACACCAAAGCCCGCATCGACTGGGCTCCATCCAAGTTGGTGATGGTTCCTAGTAAGTGAGGCAGGTCCTTGAAGAGGTTGGCCATTCCCCCACCCTTATAGTCGATAAGCAAGAAAGCCACATCGTGGGGGTGGAAATTGACCGCTAGACTCAGGATATAAGACTGAATCATCTCGGACTTACCAGAACCGGTCGTCCCCGCCACCAGACCGTGAGGGCCGTGGGCCTTTTC
>NZ_PRDG01000002.1 GCF_017883985.1 Streptococcus oricebi
GTGTGGTTACTTACAGTTTACACGATTAGAGGAGTCTATGGGGATTTTTTGTTGCACTTTATTTTACAATCTATCAAATAAAAAAAGAAGAGATTGGGCAGAAGTCAGTGCTAAAAAGCAAGGCTTCTAGCCCAATCTTCCTTTGTTTATGGAGGTAAGAGCTTACTTATTTTTATGACTAGGAGGTCAGGGGAGATTTCCTTTTTGCTTTTTTTAATATTTTCCTTAGTGCAAAGGAAAAAATTCCACTGGATTTTGATAACGCTTTCATATATACTAGAGATAGAAATAAATTACTAAGGAGTAATAAGATGGTTAAAGCATTGATTATTTGTGCAGCAGGTATGTCTTCCTCTCTGATGGCTAAAAAGACAACAGAGTTTCTTCAAGCCAAGGGGCAAGATGTGGAGGTAGATGCTATTAGTGCTACCGAGGGGAAAAAGGCCATTGACGGAGCCCAGTTTGACCTCTATTTGATTAGCCCTCAAACCAAGATGTATTACCAGCAGTTTGAAGAAGCGGCAGCCAAGGTCGGCAAGCCCATCGCCCTTATTCCGCCCCAGGCCTATATTCCGATTCCGATGGGAATTGAAAAGTTAGCCGGCTTAATTAACGAGCATCTCTAGAATTTTTCTGTCAACCTTGTTCCAATAGTTTGGAGGACCTTGTGTGTTACAACAAAAAGAAAAGCGATTGCTCCACCAACTTCTAGAAAACAAGGGCCGCTTTGTAACCAGTAAGCATTTGGCCCAAGAGCTAGCCTGCTCGGACCGGACGGTTCGGACCTATCTAAAGTCCTTGAAGGCCCTCAGTCCCGCTCAGACTGGCTGGGAGCTGGTCTCCAAGCAGGGCTATGGCTACAAACTAGTTATTGTCAACCAGAAGGACTGCCAAAATTTTATCAAGTCAGAGAATATTTTGGAGCGAGAGCCGACAGCGGGAGCCAATATAGAAGATCGCTACAGTTATCTGCTTAATAAACTGCTCTTTGAGCAGGCCGAGCTTTACTTTGATGATTTGGCCGAGGAGCTCTTTGTCAGTCGCTCCACTCTTTCGGCTGATTTTAGAAAGATTAGAAGGGACCTGGCCCCTTATCAGCTAAAGATTGAAAGCAAGGCCAAGCAGGGCGTTTATATCCAGGGAAAGGAGCGGGACAAACGCCGCTTCATTATGGACTATTTCTTTCGGGATCGTTTTTTCCAGTCCCTTCATCACTATATCAATATCCAGGTGGAAGGACGGGAAATCAGTCTGGAGGAGCTGACCATTATCGTTTTGGATGAATGCCGGGAGGGCCAGTTGAGGCTGTCAGACTTTGTCATCCAAAATCTGGTAGTCCATATCGCCCTCTCCTTTAAGCGTCTGGCCGAGGGCTTTCAGATTAGCCAGATTGAGGGTTGGTCCCAGGAAGATTATGAACTTGAGCGTAGGATTGCCCGGCGGATTTTAGAAAGGGTCCGCCTAGCGACTGGTCTAGACTTTCCCGAGGAAGAGGTAGACTATATCACCCTGCACTTGATTTCCAAGGCTTCCTGTCAGCTAGCACCTAATCAAGCAGGGGATTTGGAAGAAGAACTGCGCCGGCAACTCATTCAGGTTCTGGAAAATTCCAGCAAGCTCAAACCTTATGGTTTTGCGAAAAATTTTCAACTGATTGAAGGCTTGGTTACCCACTTAAGCACCTTTTTCCTGCGGCTGAAAAACCAGGTTGTCCTTGATAATCCGCTGCTAAAGGAAATTAAGGACCAATATCTGGCAAGCTTTGAGCTGACCAGAGAGGTCTTAGAGGCCATGCCCCTCTTTGCTGAGGAGAGTTTGTCAGATGACGAAGTGGCCTATGTAGCCCTGCATTTTATGGCTGCTTTGGAACATTTAAAAGAAGAGCAAAAGTTTCGAGTCTTGGTTATCTGTGCGACGGGCTATGGTAGTGCCCAAATGCTTAAAAATCGAATTGAACATGAGTTGGGCAATCTGGTTGAGATTGTGGACCTTATCGGCTATTATGAGTTAAATGATCAACGTCTGGAAAATATTGACTTCATTATTTCCTCTATCGACCTGTCCAATCTGGTCTTTACCATGCCTGTCTTCACGGTTAGTATCTTCCTAAATAGTGAGGAAGTCAAGATGATTAAGCAGGAAATAGCCCAGCTCCAGCCCTTGGACGCTTATGAGTTCAAGCAGCAGGTGGCCCAGGCTGAGGAACTTGAAGAGCTCTTTCAGGCCTATTTTTCAGAAGACTACTTTGTCATTAGCCAGGCCACAAGTAAGGCGGAGCTACTTGAGGACCTGCTTATTCGGATGTCAGCAGGAGAAGAGCCCTATTTTGTCTCTTCCATGCAGGACTTGATTGAACAGCGGGAAAAGTTGAGTTCGGTCGTCTTTTCGCCAAGTCTAGCGGTTCCCCACCCCATCAAACCCCTGGCCAAGGAGCATAAAATTGGTCTTGCCATCCTGCCAGAAGGCCTCTATTGGAATCAGGATTTTCCAAACATTCGTCTGGTCTTTCTTCTGTCCCCGGCTATTTATGATAATCAAGGCCTCTCTAGCTTGACTGGTAAAATTGTCCAGCTCCTTGAGAGACCGGATTTGGAGCAGGGCCTGCTCCAATGCTCTGATTTTTCTAGCTTTAAACAAGTATTTTTATCGATTAACTAAGGAGGCTGTCTATGAATCAAGAAGAATTACAAGTAGTGGCATTTGAGATTATTCTTCATAGTGGTACTGCCCGGACGGTGGTCCATGAAGCCTTTGCCGATATGCGTGAAGGAAAGTATGAAGCAGCAGCGGAAAAACTAGAGGCTGCTAATACGGAGTTGGTTGAGGCCCACCATGCCCAGACCAAGCTCCTTCAAGACTATGCCGGTGGAGAAGAAATCAAAATTGAAATCATCATGGTCCATGCCCAGGACCACCTCATGACCACCATGACTCTAAGAGAGGTAGCCCTAGAAATGCTTAGTCTCTATCGCAAGCTAGCCTAGGAAGGAGCCAGTCATGACCGGAAAAGAAAGGGTGGCCCTAGAGGCTAAAAGCAAGGCCGCCACACTGAAGAATATGTACTATGCCCGCTACTTGCTGGTTCGCTATACCCTGCCTATCTACTTTTTCGTCAATCTTTATTGGCTATTGATTCTCTTTCTGTCCAAGTCCTATCTGGCCCTTCCCTATCCCCTGGTTCTAATGGGGGCAGGAGGTTTGGCCATGTTGGAGCAGGGGCGGATGTATAGCGAGGAGCAAAAGCCTGCGCGGTTGACCTCTCGTTTCTTGCAGCTGACCATTATCAGCAACCTAGTGCTCATGCTAGCGGTGTTAGGAGGGGCTAAGTCCTTCTTTTATCCCTTTGTCAAAGATACAAGTGGGACTAGCGCCATTCTTATCATCTTCTTGGGACTGGGTATCCTTTTGGCCGGGCTAATCTTAGCCAAGCTCAGACGGATTGATGCCAAGGCTGATTGGCAATACAAGCGCATCAGGCAATATTTATCAGCCAAGTCCTAGCCAAACTAGCAAGAGTAGAACGGATTCCTTCCTAAAAATCGTTGCTAGTCCGATTCCCCTAGTCTAAATTAAAAAAGTCATCATAGAGCTCCCAGCTCTCACATCTAAAAAGGAGGACATTTTATGAATAAGATGTTTGAGTCGTTTGAGAAGTTTATGGCCCCTCTGGGAAAGATTTCCCAGTACCGCTTTGTTAGGGCCATTACCGCAGCCGGGATGGCCAGCATTCCCTTTACCATTGTAGGGTCCATGTTTTTGGTTTTCAATATCCTACCCATTACCTTTACCATGCCCTGGTTTGTTGATTTCTTCAATAATACCTTCGGCAAGTTTGCTGACCTCTACATGTTGGCCAATCGGGCGACTATGGGGATTTTAGCCCTCTACTTCAATATCGTTATCGGTTACGAATTGACCAAGATTTACGCTGAAGAAGAAGAGCTAAATTTGACCCCCTTAAACGGAGCCTTGCTTTCTGTTTTTGCCTTCTTTATGAGCCTACCTCAATTAGTCTTTAAGGGAGGTGCTGTCGGTCTTGTGCAGTCAGTCAAGGAAGGAGCCTATATCATCAATGGTTGGGCTATCGGTGGTGACGGGGTTTCTCGTCTAGGAACAGTGGGAATCTTTACAGCTATCATCATGGCTGCTTTGGCTGTACAAATCTATCGCTTCTGTGTGAAGAAAAAATGGGTGGTTAAGATGCCTGAATCTGTCCCAGAAGGGGTATCGCGTGGTTTTACAGCCCTGGTTCCAGCCTTTAGCGTAGCCTTTGCGGTCATCTTTATCAATGGGATTTTTGTGGTCCTAGGTACAGACATCTTCCAAGTCGTCTCCATTCCTTTTGGTTTTGTAGCCCATATCACCGATTCTTGGTTGGGCTTGATGGTCATCTATTTCTTGATTCATGCCCTTTGGATTGTCGGTATTCATGGAGCAACCATCATCAGCTCCCTCATCACCCCGATTGTGCTCCATAACATCACCCTTAACCTTAAAGGGGCTCATATCCCTTTGGCCGGTGAATTTTCTAATATGTTTGTTACTCTTGGGGGATCCGGAGCGACCCTAGGCCTCATCATCTATATGGCCTATGTAGCCAAGTCTGAACAGCTGAAAATGTTGGGTAAGGCGGCGATTATTCCAGGAATTTTCAACATCAATGAGCCCATTATCTTTGGTCTACCAATCATCTATAATCCAGCCTTTATGCTACCTTTCTTCCTAGCTCCAATGGCTTCAGGTAGTATCGCCTACTTTGCGATTAAGTTGCAACTATGTCGACCAGTTATTGGAAATATGCCTTGGCCTTCTCCAGTGGGAATCGGAGCCTTTGTCGGTACCGGAGACTGGCGGGCTGCGGTAGTGGCTGTCGTCTGTGCTGTGGTTGCCTTCCTGGTTTATCTACCATTTATCAAGATGCACGATACTAAACTCTACAAGGAAGAACAGGCCCTAGCTCAAGAAGCAGCCTAGGTCTAATGGACTATCGATTCTAGTCAGAATAAATAGAAGAAACTGAGTCTTTGCCGGCTTTTAAGCTGGTCAAGGGCTTGGTTTTTCTTTTTTACGAATAAATAGATAGGAAAGACTCCTTGAGCCAGAAAGCCAGTTCAAGATAGGCCAGGAGTAAGTTTGTTTTATCCAGAAAGGCTTTTTGTATAGGCCTCAAAGAGAAAGGAGCAGCCATGTTTGTCGCCCGCAATCATCAGAGAGAGTTGATTCATTTATTGGAAGGGGACCTTCCAGATCAAGGGCCCTTCTTTTGTCCAGCTTGTGCAGGTCCCTTATGCCTAAGACAGGGTCCAGTAATGCAGGCCCATTTTGCCCATCTTTCCCTTAAAAATTGCCAGTATCAAAGTGAGAATGAAGGACCAGAGCATCTGGGCTTAAAGGCAACCCTCTTTGCTTGGGCTAGAAGGTCTGGTCCCGTAAAGGTCGAAGCCTTTTTAGCTGAGCTGGGTCAGATTGCCGATTTGCTAGTGGGAGAGAAAGTAGCCCTGGAAATCCAATGCAGTCCCTTGAGCCAGGCAAGGTTAAAAGAGAGAAGTCAGTCTTACCAAGAGCAAGGTTATCAGGTTATCTGGCTTTTGGGAGAGCGTCTCTGGTTAAAAAAGTCGCTGACTCCCCTGCAAAGAGACTTCCTTTATTTCAGTCAAAATATGGGTTTTCATCTCTGGGAGTTGGATCAAAAAGAGCAAGTCTTAAGACTGAAATACCTACTCCATGAGGATTTACATGGCCAGGTCCAGTACAAGGAGCTCTCCTTTCCCTTTGGGCAGGGAAATCTCCTGCAAGTCCTGCGCCTTCCCTATCAAGAGCAGAATTTAACTAGTCTTTTAGCCAAGACAGACCCGCAAATCTCTACCTATGTCCGTCGCCAGCTCTACTATCGCAATCCCAAGTGGCTAGCCCGTCAGGCGGTTTGTTATCAAAAGGGGGAAAATCTCTTGACTCAAAAGCTAGAGGATTTTTATCCCCAGGTGACTCCTTTAAAGTCTCGGACAGGTTTTTGTCAAATTAGTCAAGACCTGACTAACTACTATCAAAATTTTGCGGCCTATTATCTAGACCAGGGCTATCAGAAGGTCCAGGTCCTCTATCCCCCAGCCTTTTATGCCTACATTAGGCAAGGTCAAGGGGAGGAAAAGTCTAGTCCTTCTAGATAAAAAGCCGATAAGGCCAGCAAGTCCCAGCTCTTTTAAGAAAACTAGTTGCATCCCGACTTAAAAAAGCGCCGTTTTTATGGTAAAATGGAGAGCATGGAGGACTTCTTATCATGAAAGAAAGAAATGAAATTGCAGAAAAATATACCTGGGATTTGACTACGGTCTATCCTAGTGATCAGGCCTGGCAGGAAGAGCTAGCTAGGCTAGAGTCTGACATTGAAGCCGCCCAGGCTTGGTCCGGCCATTTGCTGGATTCGGCCCAAAACTTGCTTCAAGTCACCCAGCTCTACCTAGACTTGATGCGACGCTTGGAAAAGCTCTCGGTCTATGCTTCGATGAAAAACGATCAAGACACTCGTCTAGCTCAATACCAGGAGTTTCAGGCCAAGGCCCTAGCCCTTTATAGCCGCTTCAATCAGGTTTTCGCCTTCTATGATCCAGAATTTATGGCTATTTCCCAAGAAAGCTATCAGGATTTTCTGGCCCAAGAGCCTGACTTGGCCCTTTATCGTCACTTTTTTGACCAACTCTTGCAGAAAAAAGCCCACGTTCTTCCCCAAAGAGAAGAGGAACTTTTGGCAGCTGCGACCGAAATTTTTGGTTCTGCCAGTGAGGTCTTTGCTATCTTGGACAATGCGGATTTGCGTTTTCCTAAGATTAGAGATGAAGAAGGTCAGGAAGTGGAGCTCAACCACGCCAACTATATTAGCTTTGTTGAGTCCAAGGATCGTCGCGTAAGAAAAGAGGCCTTTGAAGCCCTATATAGTGTCTATGAGCAGTACCAGCATACCTATGCTAAGACCTTACAGACCAATGTCAAGGTTCAAAACTATCAGGCCAAGGTCCGGCATTTTTCCAGTGCTCGCGAGGCTGCCCTGGCAGAAAACTTTATTCCAGAGAGTGTCTATGATAGCCTGGTTTCTGCGGTCAATAAACATCTGCCCCTGCTCCACCGTTACATTAAGCTCAGAGCTCGGATTTTAGATTTACCAGATTTAAAGATGTACGACCTCTATCGTCCCTTGTCTGATTTGGACTATAAGTTCAACTATGAAGAGGCTCTTGATAAAGCAGAGCAGGTCTTGGCGGTACTAGGACCAGACTATCTGGAGCGCGTGCAGCAGGCCTTTAGTCAGCGGTGGATTGATGCCAAGCCTAATCAAGGCAAGCGTTCAGGAGCCTATTCGGGCGGTTCTTATGATACCAATGCCTTTATGCTCCTCAACTGGCAGGACAATCTAAATAGTCTCTTCACCCTGGTGCATGAGACCGGTCATAGTCTCCACTCGACCTTTACTCGTGAAAATCAACCCTATGTCTATGGGGACTATTCTATTTTCTTGGCAGAGATTGCTTCTACGACCAATGAGAATATTTTGACCGAGCAACTCTTGCAAGAAGTAGAAGATGACCAGAGTCGTTTTGCTATCCTCAATCACTTTTTAGATGGCTTCAAGGGAACAATCTTTCGTCAGACCCAATTTGCCGAGTTTGAGCAAGCTATTCATGAGGCCGACCAGGCAGGTCAGGTCTTGACCAGTGAGTTTTTAAACCAGCTCTATGCAAACATTAATGAGCGTTACTATGGCCTTAAAACTGAGGACAACCCAGAAATTCAATACGAATGGGCCCGGATTCCTCATTTTTACTACAACTACTATGTTTTCCAATACGCAACTGGTTTTGCAGCAGCCTCAGCCCTGGCTGAAAAGATTATCTATGGTAGCCCAGAGGATAAGGAAAATTATTTGACCTATCTCAAGGCCGGTAGCTCTGACTATCCTCTTAAGGTCATTAAAAAAGCTGGTGTAGATATGGAAGAAGAGGCCTATCTAGATGCCGCCTTTGCCGTCTTTGAACGCCGCCTGGATGAGTTTGAAGCCTTGGTTGAGAAGTTAGGTTTGGTGTCAAATGGTTGAGACTTATAGTAAAGATTCCAATCCGAATATGCGCCGACCCATCGTCAAGGAGCAGGTGCTGGATTTTATGAGGCAGAGACAAAAACCTCTGACTGGCTCTTTAAAAGACCTAGAGGATTTTGCTTTAAGAGAGAATATCCCCATTATCCCCAAGGAAACAGTGGCCTATTTCCGCCTATTATTGGCCAGCCTACAACCCCAGTCAATCTTAGAAGTGGGAACAGCCATTGGCTTTTCTGCCCTTCTGATGGCTGAGGCTGCACCGGAGGCTCAGATTACAACCATTGAACGCAATCCAGAAATGATTGCTCTAGCCAAGGAGAATTTTCAGCGCCTGGACCAGCGCCAGCAGATTGAGCTTCTGGAAGGAGAAGCCTTGGATCTCTTGGCTAACCTTTCAGGCAGCTATGACTTTGCCTTTATGGACTCAGCCAAGTCCAAGTATATCGTCTTTCTACCCCAAATTCTAAAGCAGCTCAAAAAGGGAGGGCTGGTCTTGATTGATGATGTTTTCCAAGGAGGGGACATCGCAAGACCTGCCGAGGAGATAAAGAGGGGCCAAAGGGCTATCTACCGAGGCCTACATCGTCTTTTTGATGCCTGCTTGGATCACCCCGATCTGACTGCCAGCCTCCTGCCTTTGGGAGATGGCCTCCTCATGCTTAGAAAGGATAAGGAAACCGTAAATTTTGAGGATTTGACCTAATTTTTAGCAAAATTTAAGTCAATCATTTCTTTTTATGGTACAATAGGGAAAGTGAATTAAAGGAGGAGTATTTTTTTAATGAAGAAAAAAATGATTGCTGGAGCCTTGGCCCTTGCATCTGCTGCAGTTTTAGCGGCCTGTTCTCAGTCAGCAAATAACAATACCGATATTATTAGTATGAAGGGCGACACGATTACAGTTGGTGAATTTTATGACAAGGTAAAGACCAATTCAGCTGCCCAACAAGTTCTCTTGAGCATGGCGATTAAGGACGTCTTTGAAAAGAAATATAGCAAGAATGTCACAGATAAAGAAGTCACAGAAGCCTACGACAAGAGTGTTAAATCCTACGGTGATAATTTCCAGCGGGCCCTAGCCCAAGCTGGTCTGAATGAAGACAGCTACCGCGAGCAAATCAGAACCAATAAGCTGGTTGAGTATGCGGTTAAAAAAGCTGCTGAAAAGGAGCTGACCGACGCCAACTACAAGGCAGCTTATGAAGAGTACACGCCAGAAGTAACTGCTCAGATTATCAAGCTAGATAGTGAAGATAAGGCTAAGCAAGTTCTGGAGCAAGTCAAGGCAGAGGGGGCAGATTTTGCCCAGATTGCCAAGGATAACTCAACAGATAGTGCCAGCAAGGACAAGGGCGGTGAAATCAAGTTTGACTCAACTACCGCTAATGTAGCAGCGGACCTTAAAAAGGCAGCATTTAGCTTAGAGCCAAATGCCATTTCTGAGGTAATCAATGTCAAGGAAGGCTATACCGATAGCTACTATATCCTAAAATTGGTCAGCAAGACAGAAAAGTCAGCCAAGTGGGAAGACTACAAGGAAAAGCTCAAGCAGTCCATCATGACCCAAAAGCAAAATGACCCAAGCTTTATCCAAAGCGTTGTAGCTAAAGAATTGCAAGAGGCCAACATCAAGGTTAAGGATCAGGCCTTCCAAAATGTCTTTGCCCAATACATTAGTTCAACTGGTTCATCAGAAGCGTCCTCAACTTCTAGCTCTAGCGCCAACAGCTCTTCTAGCCAAACGTCATCGTCAGCAGCAGAATAGCTTGACGAAAGGTTGGAAAGCCAGTATAATAAAATCATTGAGAATTGATAATGACAGATTCTAGCCCAGAGAATTGGCGGTGCTGCGAGCCATCTAGAAGTGATTATCATGCTACTCAAGTTGCAAACTAAAATAGTAAATGAGAATGACAAGTTCATTGAATGAAGGTGGTACCGCGGTTTTTCGCCCTTCGTCTGATGAGACTTGTCTTTTTTCGCCCCCATAGGAGGAAAAGATGAAAAGCTATCATGTCAAGCAGAAAGTTCGCCTAGGTGGAGAACGGTTTGAAATCTTTGATGCAGCTAACCGCCTAGCCTATCAAGCGGCCGGCTCTTTTCTGAAAATCCCTAAGACCTTTAAGATTTCTAGGAGCGATGGTTCAGAGGTCGCCAGCATCAAAAAGCAACTCTTGACCTTCCTACCAGGTTTTGAGGTGGTCCTGGCTAAGGGCAGTCGGTTTCGGATTAAGAAAAAGTGGACCTTTTTTCGGGACCGCTATGAATTAACCGATTTTGATTTGACTGTTCAAGGCAATTTTTGGGATTTGAAGTTCAAGCTAGTAGACAATCAAAGCCAGCTAGTCGCCGAGATTGACAAGGAACTTTTCCACCTAAGCTCTCATTACAATATCACTATTTTTGATGAGGCTTACGAAGAATTAGTTATATCCTTAGTTGTGGCTATCGACTATGTCGAGGCCATGGAGGATGCAGCTAATTCCAAAAACCACTAAAATGATTAGATAAAGATAAGAGGAGAAAAATAATGAAACAAATGACATCTGCACAAGTCCGCCAAATGTGGCTTGATTTCTGGGCTTCAAAGGGCCATAGCGTCGAGCCTTCTGTCAGCCTAGTTCCGGTCAATGATCCAACCCTACTCTGGATTAACTCCGGGGTGGCAACGCTGAAGAAATACTTTGACGGAACCATTATTCCAGAAAATCCTAGAATTACCAACGCCCAAAAGGCTATCCGGACCAACGATATCGAAAATGTCGGAAAAACAGCCCGTCACCACACCATGTTTGAGATGTTGGGGAACTTTTCTATTGGGGACTATTTCCGTGATGAGGCTATCGGTTGGGCCTATGAACTTTTGACCAGTCCAGAATGGTTTGATTTTCCTAAGGACAAGCTTTATATGACCTACTATCCAGATGATAAGGACTCCTATAACCGTTGGATTGAAGTCGGAGTAGACCCTAGCCATCTCATTCCAATTGAGGACAATTTCTGGGAAATCGGAGCTGGTCCTTCAGGTCCGGATACGGAAATTTTCTTTGATCGAGGACCAGCCTTTGACCCTGAAAACATCGGCCTACGCCTTTTGGCTGAGGATATTGAAAATGACCGCTATATTGAGATTTGGAATATCGTCCTATCTCAATTCAACGCTGATCCTGACCTACCGCGGAGCGAGTATAAGGAGCTTCCTCACAAAAATATTGATACGGGAGCAGGCTTGGAGCGCCTAGTAGCGGTTATCCAGGGAGCCAAGACTAACTTTGAAACCGACCTCTTTATGCCCATTATTCGTGAGGTCGAGCATCTATCAGGCAAGGTTTACGACCAAGACGGAGATAATATGAGCTTTAAGGTCATTGCCGACCATATTCGCTCCCTCTCCTTTGCTATTGGCGATGGGGCCCTCCCGGGTAATGAAGGCCGGGGCTATGTGCTACGCCGTCTCCTGCGTCGGGCCTCCATGCATGGCCAAAAACTAGGAATTACTGGTCCCTTCCTCTATAAACTGGTCCCAACAGTCGGCAAGATTATGGAATCCTACTATCCAGAAGTCCTAGAAAGACAGGCCTTCATCGAGAAGATTATCAAGAGTGAGGAAGAGTCCTTTGCCCGGACCCTGCATTCTGGCCAGCATTTTGCTGAACAAATGGCAGCCCAACTCAAGGCAGAAAATAAGACAGAACTAGCGGGAGCAGATGTCTTTAAACTTTATGATACCTATGGTTTCCCAGTTGAATTGACCGAAGAAATCGCTCAAGAAATGGGCTTGACCATTGACCGGGCAGGCTTTGAAGCAGCTATGAAGGAGCAGCAAGAGCGAGCACGAGCTTCAGTTGTCAAAGGTGGCTCTATGGGCATGCAAAATGAAACCCTGCAAGCTATTACAGTGGAGAGCCGTTTCAACTATGAAAAAGAAGCCCTATCTAGTCAGCTTCTTGCCATCGTAGCAGACGACCAAGAAGTAGCAGAAGTTGCCGCAGGTACAGCCCACCTTATCTTTGCAGAAACACCATTCTACGCTGAAATGGGGGGACAAGTAGCCGACCATGGTCAAATTTTAGACCAAACAGGAAAACTCCTTGCCCAAGTCCTAGATGTTCAAAAGGCACCGAATGGCCAAGCCCTGCACAAGGTAGAGGTTCTAGCACCGCTAGCTGTCAATGAGAACTACCAGCTTGAAATCGACCACAGTCGTCGCCACCGGGTCATGAAGAACCACACAGCCACCCACTTGCTCCATGCGGCTCTTCACAATGTTTTGGGCAACCACGCAACTCAGGCCGGCTCACTCAATGAAGTGGACTTCCTTCGCTTTGACTTTACCCATTTCCAAGCAGTTAGTCCAGATGAACTCCGCAGAATTGAGCAGGAGGTCAATGAAAAGATCTGGGAGGCCCTAGCCATTGAAACGGTTGAGACAGACATCGAAAGCGCCAAGGAAATGGGGGCTATGGCCCTCTTTGGAGAAAAATACGGTAAGAATGTTCGGGTCGTGACCATCGGTGATTACTCTATCGAGCTCTGTGGAGGGACCCATGTTGGCAACACTTCCGAAATCGGTATCTTCAAGATTGTCAAGGAAGAAGGAATTGGTTCAGGAACTCGCCGGATTGTAGCTGTGACCAGCAAGGAAGCCTTTGAAGCCTACCGGGAAGAAGAAGAGGCCCTTAAGGCTATCGCTAGCACCCTTAAGGCGCCACAAATCAAGGAAGTTCCCTATAAGGTAGAGGCCCTCCAAGAGCAAGTTCGTCAACTGCAAAAGGAAAACGAAGCGCTCAAGGCCAAGGCTGCTGCGGCTGCCTCTGGTGAGATTTTCAAGACTGTCCAAGAAGTGGCAGGCAAGACCTTTATCGCTAGTCAGGTCTCTGTCTCTGACGCTGGGGCCCTAAGGACCTACGCAGATACTTGGAAGCAAAAAGACTATTCAGATGTCTTGGTTTTAGTAGCAGCAATCGGTGACAAGGTCAATGTCCTGGTAGCAAGCAAGACCAAGGAGGTCCATGCTGGAAATCTGATTAAAGAACTAGCTCCAATCGTCGATGGACGAGGAGGAGGAAAACCAGATATGGCCATGGCCGGAGGTAGCAAGCAAGCTGCCATCCAGGACCTCTTAAATGCCGTAGCTGATAAACTATAAAAGATATAAGAAAATAAGCTAGGAAGGCACTTCCTAGCTTATTTTTATAGATGGCTCCTATCCGAACTCAAGCATGTTTGGAACGGAATTCGAGATAGCGGATGATGACTCCTGCTAGGACGAATAGAATCCAAGCGGGGTGCCATAAGTTGAAGAAAAAACCTAGAATAAGGTAAGTAACAGTAGTCAAGCCCCAGATAAGGCCTGAAATCGCTTTGACATCATGTTTCATCCTTGTCTACCACCTTTCTTTGGTATTGTAAACTACTTCTACTTTCATTATAGAACAATAAGCTAAAAAAATCAACAAACTAGACAAAAAGAGTATACTGTCTATTTTTTAAAATGACAAAAATAATAGTTTTTTTGACAATGATACTTGTCAAAAAGACAAAGAAATGTTACAATATTAGTGAAGAGGAGTTGAGGAGCTAGGAAAGAAAGCTCTAAACCCCTTCGTCAAAGGGAAAAGCAGATTTTCCATGCGCTAATCGTAGTGGATAAAGGAGTGAGGAGATGATTCAGTTAAAAAATCGGCTCAAGGAGTTGCGGGCCAGAGACGGGCTCAATCAGACTGAACTGGCTAAAAAAGCAGGGGTTTCCCGTCAGACAATTAGCCTGATTGAGCGCGGAGAGTATACGCCGTCGGTTCTTATTGCCTTAAAAATTGCCAAGATTTTCGGAGAAAATTTGGAGGCAGTTTTTCGCTTAGAAGAGGAGAAGAAAGAAAAATGAAAAGAAAAGTAAAATTCCTTTTGCTACTGGTCCTATCAATGGCTCTAGGTCTGGTTATGGGCATGATTAAAGGAGAAAACATCAACTTCTCAAGCTTTTATCAAAGTGGGGTAGTCAAGATTCTTATTCTGGTCTCCCTTCTTACTAGCCTAGTTGCCATGTTTTATCTCTTAGGGCAAAGCCGTAAGATTTACCGCCAACAGCAGGTAGAAGTCGATGAGGAAAGGGCCTACCTGCTCTACAGAAAGGCTTATCGGAGCTTGGGTTATAGTTCCGTATTCTCAAACCTTTATCAGGTGTTGGTTATTGTGAGCCTTTTCTTGTCTGTCAGAATTAGGGAGAGTAGTTTCTCTTTTGATTTGCTCCCTCTGATATTCATGCTAATCAGTTTTCTCTACTATTTCCCTTTAAGAAAAGCCCTTAAAGAATTGCGAGGTATCGACTTTCCGCTATTTCCTTGGCCAGAGGATTCGCTGCGCTTGGTGCAAAGCTATGATGAGGCAGAAAAGGAGGTCAATTTTGAAGAGAGTTTTCTCATTCTTTTCCGTCTAAATCAAGTGGTTATCCCAGTTGTCTATTTTGTGATTATAATAGCATCTGTGTTGCTTGGTCAATTACAATGGCTAGCCATAGTAGCAGTAGCGGTTATCCACCTCTACATCAATATCATGTCCTATCGCATCGTTAAACGCTATTACTCCTAGGGGCGATTTTTGTCAATTTTAGTTTCTTTCATCTTAAGGAGGTCTTATGATTAAAACTAGTAAAATTCTCTTAAATTTAGGTAAGGTTGTAGCCCTTGTCTTGGTGACCATCTTCCTTAATTCTCTACCAATGTTGCTGATTGCTCGAAATGATGTTCTCAGTCTGCCGGTAAAGATATTAGCCAGTCTATTTTATATTGCGATTATCCTCATTTTCTATAGCTTTATTTGGCGCTATTATCAAAAGCAACAACCCCTAGAAATTAGGGAGCAAAAGTTTGGTTGGAAGGATTTTGGTATTGCCCTGCTCTATTCTTTGGTCGGTCGGGTCATCGCTATACTCGCTACGTTCTTGCTCCGCTTGATGACTGGCCAGCAGGAGACTGCTAATGATAGGATGATTCAGTCTGTCGGTCAGGGACAAGGACATATTTTTCCGGCCTTCATCATCTTCTTTGTCTTGACCATAGGTGTTTTTGCTCCGATTTTGGAAGAATTGACCTTCCGGGGCCTCCCTCAAACTTTCTTTATCAAGGGGAAAGCAAGTAAGATCATCGGAGCAATTCTGACGTCCCTGGTTTTTGGAATCTTGCATACCAGTAAGCTGATTGAACTTCCTGTCTATTTCCTGCTTGGCCTCCTATTTTATTTAAGTTTTCAACGTCGGGGCAATATTAAGGATTCGATTGCTGTCCATATTCTCAATAATCTTCCAGCTGCTATTCTTTTAGCCATTAGCTTATTTAACCAATAATCATCAAAGAAAAACTTCCAAAGAGTCTGATAAAAAGTCAGCTTCTTTGGAAGTTTTTTCTGATTTTTGCAAGCTTTGCTTCTCTTTGTCTAAAAATAATCTTTTCTTTCTGACCTATTTATGATAAGATATATTTATATAAAATTATAAAAAGGTAGATTTTATGAAAGAAGTAAAGCGAATATTTAGAAATAGCTGTAAATTAGGGCTCCTCTTTGTTTTTTTATTAGCCTGTCGTTTTTGGGCCCAGGGCCTCACAGCTTGGCTGGCAACTGGAGGGATGAAGGCTCAGTTCAAAGGGGTTATCTTCTCTATGTTAATCCTAGCTGCTTGTCTAGTAGGGATTAGCTCCCATTATTTCTCCTATGAGGAAAAAAGGGTGGAAAAAGAAGGACTGTCAATCCTAGACGGCCTATTCATTCTTTGCTTTTTTACTCTGGATCGACTCTTTCTCTGGTTGGGACTGCCTGTGCTGGAGCACCTTCTTGGTCCTGGTCTAGTCAGCTATGAAGCAGGTCTCTTGGCCACTGCCAAGCAGATTTCCCAGCAATTTTTTGCAGCTGGCCTCCTCTATGTCATGATTATCAGCCTTGTTTTACCAAGTTTTACCAATTTTGGAGGAGCTGATTTTCCGTGGCTTTATGACCTATTATTTCTTCCAGCCCCAGGACAAACTAGTCTTAGCCCTCCTAAGCTCAGCCCTTTTTGCCCTCGGTCGCTTTCCGACAACGATTTTTGCCTTCCTCTTTGATTTTGGCTTGGGTCTCATCTTTTATGGAGCTTATTGCCGTCGGTTCTTATTGCCTTAAAAATTGCCAAGATTTTCGGAGAAAATTTGGAGGCAGTTTTTTGCTTAGAAGAGGAGAAGAAAGAAAAATGAAAAGAAGAACAAAGTAGCTATCACGGTCGGTTGAGTTAAGTTATCTTAAATATTAAATTTACTACTTTATAGTTGACATTTGGATAAAAAATAAGATAAAATATAACTAATATAGTTGGAGATTTTAATTTTGAATACAATTATACCATTATTTCATTGTAACAAAGAGGAAATATTAGAAGAACTTTTGAATAAACGCTTAGTTATTAGCCGCCATCAAGATGATGCAGACTGGGGTGGAGAAGGTATGTATTTTTGGGATAATAAAGCTAATGCTAATTATTGGAAATCTATAAAAGGTGGAAATACAGGAATAATAAAGTGTTATATTTCTTTTGATGATGAAAATGAGCTATTAGATTTAACCGATTTGGAACATGAAAGACGTATAGACAAATTGATTAAGTTGGTTTCTAAGCAAAAAAAATATCCTTCTTTGGCAATGGGAAGTAGAGGAAAAAAAATAGATTTTTACTGTGATAAATTGGGGATTAAATTAGTTAAGTTTTTTGCTAAGTATCCTCATACACCTAACACAGACCTCATATCTTCTAATAGCAGTAGTAAGAAAGAAAGACTTACTAACCAAATTAAAGCTATTTATTGTATTAAAAAAGGAAATGATAGTTTGTTTCAAATCGTTTGTAAAATGTAGATTCAAAAAAAGGAGGACGCTATGTCAGTTATAGATAGAATAGATGATTTAATTGCTAAAATTGAGAGTGGAGACGACGAGTTCCTAGAGGAACTTGCAAAAAATTATGAAGATTTTCTTCAAAATGAAAAAATTAGTGAATTAGACAGGGTCACTATGCAAATCTCGCTAGATACCTCAGATAAGATACAAAATAACTCATTGCATGATAAGAACTTTAATACAGATAAAAGCACAGGAAAAAATTTATTTGAGAAACAATATAAAATTTATATTGATGCTACAAAGATTTTAAATAATAAATTGGATACTTTGAAGGCGGCATAAACAAAATGACGAAACCAGTTATATCACTTGAAAGATACAAGATAGATAAATTACTCTATTTTCATAATCTTACTGAAGAAGAATTGAGTGTAGACTCTAATTTTGAAATAAATTTTCAAGCAGGAACGACAAAAGATGAAAAAAATGGTAAAGTGACTCTTAAAACAAAAATTATTGATAAAGATAATTCCAGAAAAATAGAGGCTGAAATTTCAGGTTATTTTAGTGTCAATGATGTAGAGGATGTTGAAAAGTATCTAGTTATCAATGGAACTGCGATAATATTTCCATATTTACGGAGTGCAGTGTCTATGATTTCTGCTCTTGATAGTGCTGAGGCGATTGTTATCCCAACTGTTAATGTGTTAGATTTAATAAAAAACAATAATTCCTAAAACATAAAAAAACAGATTGATGTACTGACCCCAAAAAGTTAGACAAATAATTATTGTATGGATTTAGTTCTGTATTCTACAGGGCTAAGTCCTTTTAATTTTTCTTTGATCCGTTTGTTATTGTAGTAGTCAATATACTCCTCAATAGCCTTTTCCAATTCATCTAGTGTCTGATAAGACTTCTCATAGCCATAGAACATCTCAGACTTGAGAATGCCAAAGAAAGACTCCATCATGCCGTTATCTAAGCTATTGCCCTTCCTAGACATAGACGGCACCATGCCATGCATTTCTAGAAAGTAGTGATAGCTCTGGTGCTGGTATTGCCAACCTTGGTCACTATGTAGAATAGTTCCTTTGTAAGTCTCAGCAGGGAAGGCTTTCTCAAGCATATCATGTAATTGCTCTAGATTAGGAGATTGAGAAATATTGTAGGCAATAATCTCGCTGTTGAATCCATCTAAAACAGGTGATAGGTAGAGTTTCTTATCACTAGTTGGGATAGCGAATTCCGTCACATCTGTATAACACTTCTCATAAGGTTTGGAACCCTCAAACTGGCGCTGAATCAAGTTGTCTGCTTTCTTACCGACATCACCCTTGTAGGAGTTATACTTGCGAGGTCGACGCATCACAGCTTTCAAACCAAGCTCTCTCATGAGGCGCTGGACTTTCTTGTGATTGACATGGACTCCTTGATTTTTTAACTCTAGATAAATGCGCCGATAGCCATAGTTGCCTCTATGCTCTTGATAGATGGCTCTTATTTCAGTTTTGAGTTCCTTGTCTTGTTTCCCTTTTTCCAGCTGTTTTAGCTGATAGTAGTAAGTTGAGCGCGCTAGTTTTGCCGTCTCCAGAAGAAAGTCTAGTCGGAATCCTCCTGTAACCATCTCTCTAACTGTCGCTGCCTTTCTCGCTGTTCGGCTTCGTCCTTTAAGCGAAGCTCTCTCAACTTTTTGGCGATAGTCGTTGCAATTTTAATCGCTTACGAATATCCCTGCAAAGCTTGTCCAAGAGTGAAGACTGAAAGGATGAAACGATTGGCAACAAGCTACTGCTAGGTAGGCGACCTCCGTTCTAAGGCGCTCATTTTCGTACTGAAGGCGTTCCAGTTCGGTCATCTCTTCCCAGGTTTTCTTTGGCTTCCGTCCCATTTTTGGTGGCCTTCCCTTTTGTTTCTCAACAATAGTATACCCGTTTTTCTTGTATTGTGCCAGCCAATTGGAGAGCGTCCCACGATTTGGGAGAGCATAATCTATGGAAACCTCTAGCTGAGACCGACCTTTAAGTAAGACATCGTCCATGATTTGTTTCTTCAATTCAGGAGGATAATACTTCTTTTTTCCTTTACGAACACTTTCTAGTCCATGCTTATCCATTAGCCGGACCATATATTGAAGATTAGACACATGGACTTCGTATTTTTGACCGAGTCTTGACCAGGACCAGCCAGCTAATTTTAGCTGATAGATTTCAATTTTATCATCATAGCTTAATTTCATCAAAAAACACCCCTTCTGTTAGATTTTCTGTCTAACTTTTGGGGTGCGGTTCATGAATATCTGTTTTTTTATTATGGCTTCAAGCCAGTTTTTCTCGGAGAGGAAAATAAGAAAACCACCAACTTAGCTGGTGGCTATCAGGCTTATAGCTTCCATTCATTATAATCCCATCAGATAATCATCGTCCTGCATGGCCTCAACTTCACCGAGCAGGTAACCATTTCCGACTTGAGAGAAGAAGTCGTGGTTGCTGGTCCCGGTCGAGATACCATTCATAACAATAGGGTTGACATCGTCAGCTGTATCTGGAAAGAGTGGGTCTTGTCCCAAATTCATCAAGGCCTTATTGGCATTGTAGCGCAGGAAGGTCTTGACTTCTTCAGTCCAGCCGATGGGGTCATAGAGGGTCTCGGTATAGCCCTCTTCGTTCTCATAGAGTTGGTAGAGAAGGTCATACATCCATTCGCGGAAGTTGGCTTGTTCTTCTTCGGATAATTCGTTAAAGGCTAGCTGGAACTTATAGCCGATATAGGTTCCATGGACCGATTCATCACGGATAATCAGTTTGATAATTTCAGCGACATTGGCCAATTTATTATTACCCAGATAGTAGAGAGGGGTAAAGAAACCTGAGTAGAAGAGGAAGGTTTCTAGAAAGACGCTAGCTACCTTTTTTTCTAAAGCATTTCCATTTAGATAAATCTCGTTGATGATTTCAGCCTTCTTTTGTAGGTAAGGATTGGTATTGGTCCATTCAAAAATTTCATCAATTTCAGCCTTGGTATTGAGGGTTGAAAAGATAGAAGAGTAGGATTTGGCATGGACAGACTCCATAAATTGGATATTGTTAAAGACGGCCTCTTCGTGGGCGGTCCGAACGTCCTTACGCAGGGCATCTACCCCGGACTCAGATTGCAGGGTATCAAGAAGGGTCAAGCCACCAAAGACCTTGCCGACCAAGTCCTTTTCCTTGTGGGACAGCTTTCTCCAGTCATCCAAGTCATTGGAGAGGGGGATCCGAGTATCTAACCAAAATTGTTCGGTCAGCTTTTCCCAGGTTGATTTATCGATAATATCTTCGATAGCATTCCAGTTTATGGCTTTATAGTAAGTTTTCATAGTGGTTCCTTTTTGCATAATCTAATAGTTCTTAGCGCAGTAGTTATCTGGCTTCTCCCCAGGCTTTTTCAAGCTGGTTACAAGCCTAGTCAAGCTTGCGAGGCTAGGCTGATAAAGTAAAAATCTCTGATTTTTGCTTGCTTCCACACCCTAAATCACACAGCTTTCACATTGGTTGGCACCAACCTCATCGCCATTATCTGTAAAGGTCCGGACATAGTAGATAGACTTGATACCCTTGTTAAAGGCATAGTTACGCAGGATAGAAAGATCGCGTGTGGTTTGTTTGCTTTCATTTTTCCACTCATAGATACCTTGTGGAATGTCACTGCGCATAAAGAGGGTAAGTGAAAGTCCTTGATCGACATGCTCGGTCGCTGCGGCATAAACATCAATCACCTTGCGCATATCCATATCGTAGGCGCTAGTATAGTAAGGAATGGTCTCGGTTGACAGTCCAGCAGCCGGATAGTAGATTTTTCCGATTTTCTTTTCCTGACGTTCTTCAATCCTTTGGGTAATGGGGTGGATAGAAGCAGAAACATCATTGATGTAGCTGATAGAGCCATTTGGTGCTACAGCCAAGCGGTTTTGGTGGTAGAGACCATCCGCCATGACCTTGTCGCGAAGAGCTGCCCAATCGCTAGCTGTCGGGATGAAAATTCCTGCAAATAATTCTTTGACGCGGTCTAATTTTGGTAGATACTTGTCTGTTAGGTATTTATCAAAGTAGGTCCCATTAGCATAGTCTGACTTTTCAAAATTATGGAAGGTTACACCACGCTCGCGAGCGATATTGTTTGACTCAACCAAGGTCCAGTAATTCATCAGCATAAAGTAAATGCTGGTAAATTCCACAGCCTCGGCAGATCCATAATCAATCAACTGTTGGGCCAGATAGCTGTGGAGCCCCATGGCCCCTAGACCAAAGGTATGGGCTAGGCTATTACCATGATCGATAGTTGGAACAGCTGTGATATGGGAGCTATCAGTGACAAAGGTCAGAGCCCGGGTCATAGTCCGAATAGACTTACCAAAGTCTGGTGAAGTCATCATGTTGACCACGTTTGTAGAGCCCAGGTTACATGATACATCTGTACCCATTTTCAGGAATTCTTGGGCGTCATTGAGTAGGCTAGGTTCTTGTACTTGAAGGATTTCTGAGCAGAGATTGCTCATGATAATCTTACCGTCAATCGGATTGGAACGATTGGCCGTATCGATATTGACAACATAAGGATAGCCGGATTCCTGCTGCAACTTAGAAATTTCAGTCTCTAAATCACGAGCCCGAATCTTGGTCTTGGTAATCTTAGGATTGGCCACCAACTCATCGTATTTTTCGGTGATGTCGATATAGGCAAAAGGCACTCCGTACTCACGCTCAATGGAGTAAGGACTAAAGAGGTACATGTCCTCATTTTTACGAGCCAATTCGTAGAACTTATCAGGAATAACAACCCCTAGAGAGAGGGTCTTGACCCGCACCTTTTCATCAGCATTTTCCTTCTTAGTTGAAAGGAAGGAGATAATATCTGGATGAAAGACATTGAGGTAAACAACTCCCGCCCCTTGGCGTTGTCCTAGTTGGTTAGAGTAGGAGAAGCTGTCCTCAAAGAGCTTCATGACAGGAACGACACCAGAGGCCGCCCCTTCATAACCCTTGATTGGTGCTCCAGCCTCCCGCAGATTGGAGAGGGAGATTCCCACTCCACCCCCAATACGAGATAGTTGAAGGGCTGAGTTGATGGAGCGTCCAATAGCATTCATATCGTCTGTCACCTGAATGAGGAAACAAGATACTAGCTCCCCTCGACGGCTACGTCCAGCATTCAAGAAACTTGGGGTAGCTGGTTGGTAGCGTTGGTGAATGATTTCATTGGCAATGTCTTTGGCGATAGCCTCATCTCCATTTGCAAAGTAGAGGGCGTTAAAGAGGACCCGATCCTCCATGCTTTCAAGATAGTATTCCCCATCATTGGTCTTGAGGGCATATTGATTATAAAACTTGTAGGCAGCCATGAAAGACTTGAAATGAAAATCCTGGTCATGGATAAAGGCCGACAATTCTTCAATATATTCAGGACGATAAAGTTTAATGAAAGCTTCTTCCAAGTAATTTTCTTCAATTAGGTAGTTAATCTTTTCAGTAATAGAAGCAAAAGACTTGGTATTAGGCTGGACATTTTCCTTAAAGAAAGCATCCAAGGCTTCCTTGTCCTTGTGAAGCATAATTTGCCCATTGATGGGACGGTTGATTTCATTATTTAGACGGAAGTAAGTAACATCCCCTAATTGTTTAAGACTCATGATAATTCCTTTACTAAGATATGAGAGCGTGTAAAAAGTGACAGAAAATTAGGAAACTTGACGACGGTTCCATGAACCTAGGAAAGTTTATCTATTTTCCGAACTTTTAGCTCGAATTCAATTACAAGATACAAAGCCCGTTTTCCGAAGTTGAAGGGCGTGTTCAATTATAAGATACAAAGCCCGTTGGCAGACTTAATCAGCAGTCAAGCGCTTAGACAAAATCTAGTCTCCCAAAGGTCCTGCTAGGGCAACTGCTTTGTCTGACAACTTGCCAAACAAAAGAAAGCGCTCCTATTTTAATGATAGAAGCCGTCATCTAATGTTTAAATGAGATTATGAAAGTTGTTTCAATTTACCTGGTTGAAAGCCGGAGAAAGCATCGGTTGAAGTTTGAATGACCGGTGCAGAGTTGAAACCGAGATTTTTGACATGCTCGATGTATTCTGGCTGCTCATCTAGATTGATTTCACGATACTCAACATGGTTGGTATCTAAAAAGCGTTTAGTCATTTTGCATTGAACGCAATTATCCTTTGAATAAATAGTTACCATAAGTAAACTCCTCTATATGTTTTATGTGTTGAAAACTAGTACCCTCTTAGTATAAACAAAATGAAATCAGATGTCAATGATTTAAACTAAATATTGTAGAAGATTTTGGTGTCAAGTAGGACTTGATACTACATATAGTGTTTTGAGCCAACAAAGGAAAAGTCCCTATTTCTCGTCTTTTAGGAGGAAATTCCTTGATAATTCAGACTTTTAAAGAAGGAGAAAAGAAAAATATTTATCTATCTATCTCCTTTATAGAGGCGGAAAAAATTTCCGAAACCAATATAAAAATGCGAGCCGAAAGAAGCTTTTTAAAGTTCCAATCCTTTAGAAATATTTTGGAAGGCATACATAAAATTCTTGAAAAAGATTTCAAAAGGTGGTATAATGCTATGTTGTAAGGGTTATCAAAATAACCCAAAAAGAAATATTTAAAGGAGAGTCTAACTATGGCTTCTAAAGATTTCCACATTGTGGCAGAAACAGGTATCCACGCTCGTCCAGCAACTTTGCTCGTTCAAACAGCTAGCAAATTTGCTTCAGATATTACTCTTGAATACAAAGGTAAATCCGTAAACCTTAAGTCAATTATGGGTGTTATGAGCCTCGGTGTTGGTCAAGGTGCAGACGTAACTATTGCAGCTGAAGGTGCAGATGCAGACGACGCACTTGCAGCAATCTCAGAAACAATGGATAAAGAAGGATTGGCTTAATATGACAGAAATGCTAAAAGGAATTGCAGCATCTGACGGTGTTGCTGTTGCTAAGGCATATCTATTAGTTCAACCGGATTTGTCATTTGAGACTGTTTCAGTCGAAGATACGAATGCAGAAGAGGCTCGTTTGGATGTCGCTTTAGAAGCAGCACAGAACGAGCTTTCTGTTATCCGTGAAAAAGCAGTAGATAGCCTCGGTGAAGAAGCAGCACAAGTTTTTGATGCTCATTTGATGGTGCTGGCTGATCCAGAAATGATCGGTCAGATTAAGGAAACAATTCGTGCTAAAAAGACCAATGCAGAAGCAGGTCTAAAAGAAGTAACGGATATGTTTATTACTCTCTTTGAAAATATGGATGACAATCCATACATGCAGGAGCGGGCGGCAGATATTCGTGACGTGACCAAGCGGGTCTTGTCCCACCTTATCGGTGTTCGCTTGCCAAATCCAGCCATGATTGATGAAGAGTCTGTTGTGATTGCTCATGACCTGACTCCTTCAGATACAGCCCAATTGGACCGTAACTTTGTTAAGGCCTTTGTCACTAACATTGGTGGTCGGACCAGTCACTCAGCTATTATGGCTCGGACTTTGGAAATTGCGGCTGTTCTCGGAACCAATAACATTACTGAATTAGTTAAAGATGGCGACTTGCTTGCTGTAAACGGAATTACTGGTGATGTTTTAATCAATCCAAGCCCAGAACAGATTGAAGAATTTAAGGCAGCTGGTCAAGCTTATGCCAAGCAAAAAGCTGAGTGGGAATTACTCAAAGACGCTCAAACAGTTACTGCTGATGGCAAGCACTTTGAATTGGCTGCCAATATCGGTACACCAAAGGACGTTGAAGGGGTAAATGCCAACGGGGCAGAAGCAGTCGGACTTTATCGGACTGAATTTCTCTATATGGACTCTCAAGACTTCCCGACAGAAGACGAGCAATATGAAGCCTACAAGGCAGTGCTTGAGGGTATGAACGGCAAGCCAGTTGTGGTAAGAACCATGGATATTGGTGGAGATAAGGAACTTCCTTACTTCGATCTACCAAAAGAAATGAATCCTTTCCTTGGTTTCCGGGCTCTGCGGATTTCTATCTCTGAAACCGGAGATGCTATGTTCCGCACCCAATTACGGGCTCTCCTACGCGCTTCTGTTCATGGTCAACTTCGGATTATGTTCCCAATGGTAGCGCTCTTGACTGAATTCCGCAAGGCTAAGGCAGTCTATGAAGAAGAAAAGGCTAAATTGTTGGCAGAAGGTGTAGCCGTAGCTGACAATATCCAAGTTGGTATCATGATTGAAATTCCAGCAGCAGCAATGTTGGCTGACCAATTTGCCAAGGAAGTAGACTTCTTTTCAATCGGTACCAATGACTTGATCCAATACACCATGGCAGCAGACCGGATGAACGAGCAGGTGTCTTACCTCTACCAACCTTACAACCCTTCTATCTTGCGCTTGATTAACAATGTCATCAAGGCAGCACATAAGGAAGGTAAGTGGGCAGGTATGTGTGGTGAGATGGCTGGAGATCAAACCGCTGTACCACTTCTTGTTGGTATGGGCTTGGATGAATTCTCTATGTCAGCAACCTCTGTTCTTCGGACACGTAGCTTGATGAAGAAATTAGATACTAAGAAGATGCAAGAACTGGCAGAACGCGCTCTTACAGAATGTGCTACTATGGAAGAAGTTCTTGAACTCGAAAAAGAATATCTTGATTTTGATTAAGATAGATCTTAGGAAAAAGAGGCTGGTCATCCGGTCTCTTTTTTATCTTGCCAAAGCTAGTCCAGAGATGATATAATTTTGAGAGAAATTTTCCAGTGAAGGAGTAGAGATGAGTATTTTAGAAGTTAAGAATCTGAGTCATGGTTTTGGAGACCGGGCCATTTTTGAGGATGTATCCTTTCGTCTACTAAAGGGAGAACATATTGGGCTTGTGGGAGCCAATGGGGAAGGGAAATCAACCTTTATGAGTATTGTCACTGGCCAGATGTTGCCCGATGAAGGCAAGGTTGAGTGGTCCAAGTATGTGACGGCTGGCTATCTGGATCAGCATTCGGTCCTAGAGGAAGGGCAAACAGTTAGAGATGTCCTACGAACAGCCTTTGATGAACTCTTTAAGACGGAAAGTCGTATCAATGAGATTTACCTGGAGATGGCCGAGGCTGAGGACTATGAGAGCTTGATGGAAGAGGTTGGCGAGCTCCAAGATCGCTTGGATAGTCGGGATTTCTACAGTCTGGATGCCAAGATTGACGAGGTTGCGCGGGCCTTGGGGGTTATGGACTTCGGTATGGAGACCGATGTGACTGCTCTTTCTGGTGGTCAAAGGACCAAGGTCCTGCTGGCCAAGCTCTTGCTTGAAAAGCCAGATATTCTGCTTTTGGATGAGCCAACCAACTATTTGGATGCGGAGCATATTGACTGGCTCAAGCGTTATCTGCAAAATTATGAAAATGCCTTTGTCCTCATTTCCCATGATATTCCCTTTTTAAATGATGTAATCAATATTGTCTATCATGTAGAAAATCAACATTTGACCCGCTATAGTGGGGACTACTACCAGTTTCAAGAGGTCCATCAGATGAAAAAGGCTCAGCTTGAAGCGGCCTATGAGCGGCAGCAAAAGGAAATTGCTGATTTGAAGGACTTTGTCAATCGCAATAAGGCCAGGGTAGCGACTAGAAATATGGCCATGTCGCGTCAGAAAAAGTTGGATAAGATGGACTTGATTGAGTTGCAGGCTGAAAAGCCTAAACCCTCTTTTGATTTTAAGATGGCCCGCACGCCAGGCCGCTTTATCTTCCAGGCCCAGGACCTTCAAATTGGTTACCAAAAGCCCTTGACTAAACCCTTAAACCTGACCTTTGAACGCAATCAAAAAATTGCGATTATCGGGGCTAATGGGATTGGAAAGACCACCCTTTTAAAGAGCCTTTTGGGCTTGCTTCCGGCCCTAGCTGGCCAGATTGAGCGAGGTGACTATTTGGAAGTGGGCTATTTCGAGCAAGAAGTAGCTGGCGATAAGCGGCAAACCCCACTGCAAGCGGTCTGGGATGCTTTTCCAGCCATGAACCAGGCAGAGGTCAGAGCAGCCCTGGCCCGCTGTGGTCTAACAGCCAAGCATATCGAGAGTCAAATTCAGGTCCTCTCTGGTGGAGAGCAGGCCAAGGTCCGCCTCTGTCTATTGATGAATCGAGAAAATAATGTTCTGGTCCTGGACGAGCCAACCAACCACCTTGATGTGGATGCTAAGGAAGAATTGAAAAGGGCCCTACAAGCCTATAAGGGAAGTATTCTCATGGTTTGCCATGAGCCGGACTTTTATGAGGGCTGGGTGAGCCAGGTTTGGGACTTCAATCAGCTGAGCTAGCCAAAGTCTAGCTAGAGCTTGGTAAATAAAGAAAAAAGATTTGGTGGCTTTGGGGCCGATCAAATCTTTTTTTGCTTGCTATTTTTTCTTGACATCCTTGATGATTTCGATTTTTTGAATCTTAACCTCTTGTTTGGGTTTGGTGTTATCTTCGGTCTCTAAGTTGGCAATCTTATCAACCACATCCATGCCGTCGATAACCTGGCCAAAGACGGTATAGTTGCCGTCTAAACTAGGATTTCCGCCCTTTTTATAGGCTTGGATAATCTTTTCTGGATAGGTGTCCTTACTAAGGGCCTTGGACTGGTCTGCTGAGTTTTGGTTGATATAAAACTGGCTACCATTGGTATCAGGACCTGAATTAGCCATTGCTAGGGCCCCTCTTAGATTATAGAGATAGGGAGAGGTTTCATTTTTAAAGCCTTTGCCAGAGTCTTTTTTAGTGTCCTTACCCTGCCAGATGGACTGGCCGCCAGAGCCATCGCCCTTAGGATCTCCAGACTGAATCATAAAATCCTTGATAACTCGATGGAAGCTAATGCCGTTATAGTAACCCTCTTTCGCATGGGTCAGGAAGTTCTCAACTGCCAAGGGGGCGTATTTGGGAAAGAGCTTGAGGCGGATATCTCCTTGACTGGTTGTCATTTTGACTTCGGCTTCATTTTCTCCTACCTTATTGGAGAGTTGGGGGAAGTAGGCATTTTTATTAGTTAGAGCGGCTGTTTTTTCTTTTTCTGCTAGGCTGGAATCAACATAGTCATTTCCGCGCAAGCTCCGTTGAATACTGGTACAGCCTGTCAAGACAAGACCAGCAGCAAGTCCTAAAATAATTAGTTTTTTCATAGTCTTCCTTTCTGAATGATGGACTATTGACATTTTACTATAAAGACCAGCCTTTTTCAAACCTTTCTGCTAGAAAAACTAAAAAATTAGTCTCCTCCCTAAAAGAAAATAGATAAATTATATAAAAACTAGCTTTAAGAAATAAAGGAAGAATACCCTTGCAAGGAGCATGAAAAGAACTTTATATCAGGCTTGCCAACTATCTTGGTAGAGAGCTGACAGTCCCTGGCCTTATCCACTTTACTTTCAGGGTCTAGTCTTGGTTTACTGGTCTTGCTAATCCAGAATATTAGTGGAAGCAGATGGGTTCAAGTAAATCATAAGGGGATTTGGGGCAACAAATTTTTTCTTAGACGCTTGAAATAAGCTGGGCTTATTTTTCTATTTGATATTGATTGGACTAAGGGCCGTCTTATGGTATAATAGAGCTTATGGCAAGTAAGAAAAAATCAAGTAAGGGGCGGACGACAAGACGCCCAACCAAGGCAGAATTAGAAAGGCAAAAAGCTATTAAAAGAATGATAGTCAGCTTTATGCTGGCTTTTATCCTCCTTTTTGCCGCTTTGAAATTAGGGGCCTTTGGTATCAGTATTTATAATCTCATCAGACTAGGAGTGGGGAGTTTGGCCTATCTAGCGATTGGGGCTAGCCTTGTCTACCTCTTTTTCTTCAAGTGGTTGGGCAAGCATGAGGGCTCTGTATCAGGCTTTTTGAGTGCCTTTGCAGGCCTGGCCCTAATCTTTCAGGCTTATTTTGTAGACGTTTTGGCCCTAAAAGGGCAGGTTTTGCAGACCACTCTTTCTCGTGTCTTGGCTGATCTCTTGGCCTTTAAGGTCAGCTCCTTTGCAGGAGGAGGTTTGATTGGAGCCCTTCTTTATGCGCCGATTTCCTTTTTATTTTCAAATATCGGCAGCTACTTTATCGGACTTTTGCTTATCTTACTGGGTGGACTCTTGGTTAGTCCTTGGTCTATTTATGATTTGGCTGAAAAAGTCGGCCAGCTCTTTCAGCTCTGGTTGGCCAAGCGGGAAGAAAAACGGCAACAACGTTTTGTAGAAAAAGAAGAGAAGGCAAAGGCGGCGGCTAGTCAGGCAGAAGCTGCCAAGAAAGAGTTAGCACAAGAAGAATTTTTCGACCAGACCATTATGGAAGAATTGCCTCCAGAAGTTGAAGAGCATGAGCCGGAGATTTTCGACTATGACCCCCATGCTCCTTTGAATTTTGAAAGAGAATCAGACCAAGATTTGGAAGCAGACGAGATGGCAGACGAAGAGGAGTTGGAAGTTGATTTCCGCCCCCAGGAAAGTCTGGACTATAAACTTCCAAGTCTGTCCTTATTCGCTCCTGATAAGCCTAAAAACCAGTCCAAGGAAAAGAGGCTAGTGCGGGAGAATATCAAAATTTTGGAAGAAACCTTTGCTAGCTTTGGGATTCGTGTGGTGGTTGAAAGGGCTGAAATCGGCCCCTCCGTCACCAAGTATGAGGTCAAGCCTGCCGTAGGTGTTAGGGTCAATCGAATTTCTAACCTAGCCGATGACTTGGCCCTGGCCCTAGCTGCCAAGGATGTGCGAATAGAGGCTCCTATTCCCGGTAAGTCCCTGGTTGGGATAGAAGTGCCCAATTCAGAAGTCGCAACGGTGACCTTCCGTGAACTTTGGGAGCAGTCCAAGACAGAAGCCAATAAACTCTTGGAAATTCCCTTGGGGAAGGCTGTCAATGGCTCTGTTCGTTCCTTTGATTTAGCGAAAATGCCGCATTTGTTGGTGGCGGGTTCGACTGGTTCGGGTAAATCCGTTGCAGTTAATGGGATTATTGCCAGCATTCTTATGAAGGCGAGACCAGATGAGGTCAAGTTTATGATGGTAGACCCCAAGATGGTCGAGTTGTCTGTCTATAATGATATTCCTCACTTACTGATTCCCGTTGTCACCAATCCGCGCAAGGCCAGTCGTGCCCTGCAAAAGGTGGTTGATGAGATGGAGAATCGCTATGAACTCTTCTCTAAGGTAGGGGCTAGAAATATTGCTGGCTATAATGCCAAGGTAGCTGAATACAATGCCCAGTCCGAATACAAGCAGATTCCCCTCCCTCTTATCGTCGTCATCGTCGATGAATTGGCTGACCTCATGATGGTAGCTAGTAAGGAGGTAGAAGATGCCATTATCCGCCTGGGACAAAAGGCCCGGGCTGCAGGTATCCACATGATTCTAGCCACCCAGCGCCCTTCTGTTGATGTTATTTCTGGTCTGATTAAGGCCAATGTACCCTCAAGAATTGCCTTTGCCGTCTCAAGTGGAACGGATAGTCGGACCATTCTTGATGAAAATGGGGCAGAAAAATTGCTGGGTCGAGGAGATATGCTCTTTAAACCTATCGATGAAAATCATCCGGTCCGCCTTCAGGGATCCTTTATCTCTGATCAGGAGGTAGAAAATATCGTCTCCTTTATCAAGGATCAAGCCGAGGCTGACTATGATGAAAGCTTTGATCCGGGTGAAGTTGCTGAAGGAGATAGTGAAAGTGGCCAGGACTTGGATGAGCAGGGAGATCCCCTCTTTGAAGAAGCCAAGGCCTTAGTGATTGAGACCCAGAAAGCCTCTGCCTCCATGATTCAAAGACGCTTATCTGTCGGCTTTAATCGGGCAACTCGCCTGATGGAAGAGCTAGAAGCAGCTGGCGTAATCGGTCCAGCTGAGGGGACCAAACCGCGTAAGGTTTTACAGACCGGCTAGACAAGAGACAGAAAAGGTCCTTATTGAACAGACTAGCTCCTATGTAAAAGTCTAGTTGTTCTTCTGTTAGCAGTTTTAAAGACTTATTGAGCTGGGAGGCACTTGCCTCCGCCTCCTTTTATTAGGAAAGGAACTATTATGAAATTTGACAGCTTCCACCATATTGCTATCATTGGCCACGATTATGAGAAAAGCCGGGAATTTTATGTTGATAAGCTGGGTTTTGAGCAGCTAGATTTACATGTCCGTCCCGATAAGGGGGATATCTTGTTTAATGTCAGAAAGGGCCAGCTGACCTTGGAGATTTTTATCAAGCCAGAGGCACCATTAAGGCCTGCCCTGCCTAAGCCCGAGCATACAGGACTCAGGCACCTAGCCTTTAAGGTGGCTGATGTAGAGGCTTGCCTAGCGAGCTTTGACCAATTAGGGATTGCCCACCAAGGACTAAGGTATGATGACTTTGACGGTAAAAAAATGGCCTTCTTCTTTGATCCAGACGGCCAACCCTTGGAGATTCATGAATAAAAAAATAATCAGGCTAGTTGACTAGTCTGATTATTTTTTGAGAAAGAGGCCGATAACAATGGCCAGGTACATAAGAAAGGTCAGAATAAAACCAGCCCGCCAGAAAAACTTAAAGAACTTGGGATAGTAAAAGGAGCGTTTCTTTTTAAGGAAGTAAATGGTGATAGCGATAGCTAAGAGTCCTAGGGCCAAGACCAGTTGGGGCAGAAAGCTATGGTAGTAGGCCTTGTCTGTGATGAAGTAAAGCTCCAAAACAAAAAGCGGAAAAGCTAAATCTGCAAAGTTTAGGCCGAATTTCTTTAGGTTGAAGAAGCGACTAATAATAATGGTAACCAGCGGAGTTAAAAAGACAAAGAGGACCGCAGAAATTTTCAATAGTATCATAGATTTATTTTACCATAAAATGGGTAAAAAAGAAGGGGGAAGTGATTTTTTTCTTGCAATTTAGAAAGATTAGTGTATAATAGAAAGGTATGCGATAAGCATACTTGTGGGAGGTAAAAATCTTACATTACCGAAAGAACCACAAAGGAGGATTTTAAAATGGCTAAAAAAGTCGAAAAACTTGTAAAATTGCAAATTCCTGCCGGTAAAGCGACACCAGCTCCACCAGTTGGACCAGCACTTGGTCAAGCAGGAATCAACATTATGGGATTCACCAAAGAGTTTAACGCTCGTACAGCTGATCAAGCTGGTATGATTATCCCAGTTGTTATCTCAGTATATGAAGACAAATCATTTACTTTCGTAACAAAAACCCCACCTGCTGCTGTTCTCTTGAAGAAAGCTGCTGGTGTTGAAAAAGGTTCAGGTACACCAAACACAGCTAAGGTTGCAACAGTTACTCGTGCGCAAGTACAAGAAATTGCTGAAACTAAGATGCCAGATTTGAACGCTGCAAATATTGAATCTGCAATGCGTATGATTGAAGGTACTGCTCGTTCTATGGGATTCACTGTTGTTGACTAATCAATAACAAACCCTAGACCCGCTCACTTCATCATGACTGAGTGACGTGGGAGATGAAAATCGATTGAACCACTTTACAAGGAGAATATAAAATGGCTAAAAAAAGCAAACAACTTCGTGCTGCACTTGAGAAAATCGACAGCACAAAAGCATACAGCGTAGAAGAAGCTGTAGCACTTGCAAAAGAAACTAACTTTGCAAAATTTGATGCAACTGTAGAAGTTGCTTACAACTTGAATATTGACGTTAAAAAAGCGGATCAACAAATCCGTGGTGCAATGGTCCTTCCAAACGGTACTGGTAAGACTCAACGCGTACTTGTTTTCGCGCGTGGTGCCAAGGCTGAAGAAGCTAAGGCTGCTGGTGCTGACTTTGTCGGTGAAGAAGACCTCGTTGAAAAAATCAACGGTGGTTGGCTTGACTTTGATGTGGTTGTTGCAACCCCTGACATGATGGCTCTTGTAGGACGTCTCGGACGGGTCCTTGGACCTCGTAACCTGATGCCAAACCCTAAAACTGGTACTGTAACTATGGATGTTGCTAAGGCAGTTGAAGAGTCTAAGGGTGGTAAGATTACCTATCGTGCAGACCGCGCAGGTAACGTACAAGCAATCATCGGTAAGGTATCATTTGATGCTGACAAGTTGGTTGAAAACTTCAAGGCTTTCAACGATGTTATCGTAAAAGCAAAACCAGCTACTGCTAAAGGTACCTACATGACCAACCTAACTATCACCACTACTCAAGGTGTTGGTATCAAGGTTGACCCAAGTTCATTTTAATTGATAAAAAAATCGATATGAAAAACTCTGCCTCGGGTGGAGTTTTTTCTGTTCATCTGCTTTATTTTATAGTATGATAAAGGAAAATTAGGCGGAGGATATTTTTAATGACTGAGCGACTTTGTTATTTTGTAGGGACGGCTTTTGGTCAAGAAGACCAAAGTGAAAGGTTTTTGAGCCAAAACTGCTGGGAACTTGGTTGGAAGGGTCAAGAAGAGAATAAGCAGTATATAAAGATGAAAAAACTCTATGATCAAATGAAGGTGGGCGATTATCTTGCTCTCAAGGCTACCTATACTAAAAGTAAAGATTTACCTTTTGCCAATCCTAAAGGGGAGAAGGTTTCAACGATGAAGATTAAGGCCTTGGGGAAGATTAGGGAGAAGATTGATGATGGGCATACTGTCCTTGTCGATTGGGATAGAAATTTTAAGGAAAAAGAATGGTATTTTTCGACCTACCAGCAGACCATTTGGCAGGTCAAAGATCAAAGTCCTGTTAAAAAAGCTCTGCTAGACTTTGTCTTGGACAACAAGAACCAGGACTATAATTGGTTTTTAGCCCAGGAGAAATGGTCCAAATACCGAGAGAAGTAAACCTATACTAAAAATTGTCTGAATCTAAGCTAGTCCTGTAGAGGGGCTAGTTTTCATATACAGTTTAGAAAAAATAAATGTTAGCGCTTTCGTTTTTGCTTCTTTCCTGATAAAATAGAGGTAAGAAATCTTTTGCTTAATTTTCAGAAAATTAGGCAGCTAGTAAAGGAGTCGCTATGAAAAAAATTATAAATGATGCAAGTGCTGTTGTGGACCAGATGTTGGATGGTTTGGCTTATATTCATGGAGATTTGGTGGAAAGGTTGGATGGTTTTGACTCGATTATCCGAAAAAGCCCCAAGACCGGAAGGGTAGCCCTGGTATCAGGTGGAGGTTCTGGTCACGAACCTGCCCATGCTGGTTTTGTGGGCGAGGGTATGCTATCGGCCGCTGTTTGTGGGGCGGTCTTTACCTCACCGACTCCAGATCAAATTTTAGAGGCTATTAAGGCAGCTGATGAAGGAGCCGGGGTCTTTCTGATTATTAAGAATTACTCGGGCGATATTATGAATTTTGAGATGGCTCAGGAATTAGCTGAAATGGAGGGAATTGAGGTTGCAAGTGTCGTGGTTGATGACGATATTGCTGTTGAGGATAGCCTCTATACTCAAGGACGGCGTGGAGTTGCTGGCACAATTTTTGTTCACAAAATTCTTGGTCATGCGGCTAGGGCAGGAAAATCTTTGGCTGAGATTAAGGCTCTAGCAGATGAGTTGGTCCCAGAGCTTTCCACTCTAGGACTGGCTCTATCAGGAGCAACCGTTCCGGAAGTTGGTAAACCTGGTTTTGTCTTGTCAGATGATGAAATTGAGTACGGCATTGGAATCCATGGGGAACCGGGCTATCGGCGCGAAAAGATGCAGACCTCCAAGGTCTTGGCTCAAGAATTGACTGAAAAACTACTGGCTTCTTTTGAGGCTAGGGAGGGGAAGTTTGCTCTCTTAATCAATGGTATGGGGGCAACTCCCCTGATGGAGCAATATATCTTTGCTAAGGATGTTGCAGGTTTTTTGGAACAGGCAGGTCTTCAGGTTGCCTATAAAAAATTAGGGAACTATATGACCTCGATTGATATGGCTGGTTTGTCCTTGACCTTGCTTAAGATTAAGGATGAGGCTTGGTTAACAGCCTTAAATAGTCCAGTTACAACGATTGCTTGGTAAGGAGGATTTATGGAACAAACTTTTGCTAAAAAATGGTTGCTTCTTTTTAATGAGGCTATTCAAAGAGAAAAAGATTATTTATCAGAGCTAGACACTCCTATCGGTGACGGGGATCATGGCGGGAATATGGCTCGGGGGATGGCTGCTGTCCAGGAGCTTTTAAATGAAAAGAACTTTGCAAGTACAGCCGAGATTTTTCAAGCAATTTCTATGCAGCTGATTAGTAAAGTCGGAGGTGCTTCAGGTCCTCTTTATGGCTCAGCCTTTATGGGGATGATGAAGGCAGAAAAAGAGGGCTTGACAGACCTGGAACTTTTCCAAGCAGGTTTGGAGATGATTGTCAAAAGGGGCAAGGCCCAGCCTGGTGAAAAAACCATGGTAGATGTCTGGACAGGGGTCTTGCCTGCCTTAGGGAAAGACCAACTAACAGAAGCCTTGATTGACTCCCTCCTTGAGCAAAGCAAGGATTTGAAGGCAACCAAGGGCCGGGCTTCTTATCTTGGGGAGCGTTCGATTGGTCATATTGATCCAGGTTCTTATTCTTCAGTCCTCTTGTTTAAGGCTTATCTAGAAGCCAAGGAGGGCTAGACTAATGGAAGTAGGTATTCTCATTGTGTCCCACTCTTCCCTCTTGGCTCAAGGTCTGTTTGAACTAATCAGAGAGGTTGCTCCCAAGGCTCCCATTCAGGCTGTGGGTGGTCTAAATCAGGGAGAAATTGGTACAAGTTTTGAGCGGATCCAGGAGGCTTTTGAGCAAATTGAAGGCCAGCAAGTCCTTGCCTTCTATGATTTGGGCTCGGCTCGAATGAATCTAGAAATGCTAGCGGATTTTTCTGATCGCCCCCTTCAAACGATGAATGTACCCTTGGTTGAGGGAAGCTATACTGCCGCCGCCCTAGTAGAGGCGGGGGCAAGCCTAGAGCAAATTATGGAGCAATTAAGGGAGTTGGAGATTAGGAAATAGATTTTGATATTTGCAGTAGGCACCCTTAATCCGGGTGCTTTTGCAGTTTGGAAAATTGACATTTTTGCTTTTTTAGCTTAGGCTAGAAGTAACAAAAGAGAAGGAGACAGACCATGTCAGAATATAAGAAACCCCTCATCTGGGAATGGGAAGAGCCGCATGATGGCCGGGCTGGTAATAAGCCAACAGCAGGTGCACGCTTTGAGCTAGCCTTGCCCAGAGGTAAGGCCCCTTTTCAGATTTATTCTTTGGGAACGCCTAATGGGATTAAGGTTTCAATCATGCTGGAGGAATTGCGCGACTTGGGAGTGACTGGGATAGATTACGATCAGTATAAGATTGATATTGTCAAGGGCCAGCAGTTTGCGTCAGGCTTTGTGGCTCTCAACCCTAATTCTAAGATTCCAGTTCTCTTAGATCAGTCGGGCTCTGAGGACATTTCTGTCTTTGAGTCGGCTAATATTCTGCTTTATCTAGCTGAAAAGTTTGGACACTTGCTGCCTCAAGATTTGAAGGGGAGGACAGAAGTGCTCAACTGGCTCTTTTGGCAGACAGGAGCAGCTCCTTTCTTGGGCGGTGGCTTTGGGCATTTCTTCCACTATGCTCCGAGCGAGCAAAAGTATCCAATCGATCGTTATAGTATGGAGGTAAAAAGGCAGCTAGATTTGCTGGATCAGGTCTTGGCTAGCCGGCCTTATATAGCTGGTTCAGACTATAGTATTGCAGATATTGCTATCTGGTCCTGGTATGGACGCCTGAGTCAAGATAAGATTTATCCAGGGGCAGCAAAATTTTTACAGACAGACTCTTATCCACATTTTAAGGCCTGGGTAGAGAAGATTGCCCAACGTCCCGGAGTCAAGAGGGGACTCGCAGCTCCTTATCAGGATTTGGGAGAAAGTTAGAGAATTACTCCTTTAAAAGAGAGGGGGACAGCTATTGGCAAAAAAATAGTTTGATTCCTCTCTCTTTTTACTATTTTTGTCAGTGATTTTGTGGTAAAATAATAAGGATAAAACAAGGAGTAAGAAAATGGTAGAACCCAAATATAAACGTGTTTTAATTAAGTTGTCTGGTGAAGCCCTGGCTGGTGAACGTGGTGTCGGTATTGATATTGCGACAGTTCAGTCAATCGCTGAGGAAATCAAGGAAGTTCATGCGACTGGTGTGGAGATTGCCCTCGTTATCGGTGGTGGCAACCTCTGGCGGGGTGAGCCAGCTGCGGCAGCAGGTATGGATCGTGTGCAGGCAGACTATACCGGAATGCTGGGAACGGCAATGAATGCCCTGGTTATGGCAGATGCCCTCCTTCAAATTGGGGTGGATACTCGGGTCCAAACAGCTATTGCCATGCACCAGGTAGCAGAACCCTATGTTCGAGGACGGGCCCTTCGTCACCTGGAAAAGGATCGGATTGTTATCTTTGCTGCAGGGACTGGATCTCCTTACTTCTCAACAGATACAACAGCAGCTCTTCGGGCCGCAGAAATCAATGCAGAAGCTATTTTGATGGCTAAAAATGGGGTTGATGGAGTCTATAATGCCGATCCTAAGAAGGATCCAAATGCCATTAAATTCTCTGAGTTGACCCATGTGGAAGTGATTCATAAGGGCTTGAAGATTATGGATTCGACGGCTGCTAGTCTGTCTATGGACAATGACATTGACTTGGTTGTCTTTAACATGAACGAGCATGGAAATATCAAGAAGGTCATTCTGGGAGAAGCTATCGGTACGACTGTCTCCAACAAGGCCTAAAAAACGTTAAGAAAGAAGGAAGAAAATAATCATGGCAAATGCAATTGTAGAAAAAGCAAAAGAAAGAATGTCTCACTCGCACCAAAGTTTGGCGCGTGAATTTGGTGCTATTCGGGCAGGACGGGCTAATGCCAGCCTCCTTGACCGCATTCATGTCGAATACTATGGAGTGGAAACTCCGCTCAACCAAATCGCTTCTATTACTATTCCAGAAGCGCGGGTGCTCCTTGTAACTCCCTTTGACAAGTCATCAATCAAGGACATTGAGCGGGCCATTAACGCTTCTGATCTTGGTATTACTCCAGCTTCTGACGGTTCTGTTATCCGTCTGGTTATCCCTGCCTTGACCGAGGAAACTCGTAAAGACTTGGCCAAGGAAGTGAAAAAAGTTGGTGAAAGTGCTAAGGTAGCTATCCGCAATATTCGTCGCGATGCTATGGATGAAGCCAAGAAGCAAGAAAAGGCCAAGGAAATCACCGAAGATGAGCTCAAGGGCTTGGAAAAAGATATTCAAAAGGTCACTGATGATGCTGTTAAACACATTGACCAAATGACAGCCCACAAGGAAAAGGAACTTTTGGAAGTCTAATTGATAAAGTCAATAAAAAAATCAACTCAGTTGGCCCAGCTAGCTGGGTTTCTTTAAAAGAGGTGGGAAATGAAAAAAGTCAATATTGCCTTTCTGGCCATTGGTATAGCCAATTTAATGATCGCCTTTATCGTAAAAAACTGGGTTTTTGCTTTTTCTGGCCTTGCCGTTGCTAGCCTGGCCTTTGTTGATTTAGATAGAGAGAAATAAATATGAACACACATTTAGCGACCTTTATCACAGGTCTTGTGACAGATGAGAACAAGGATTTTTACTTTGTTCAAAAGGATGGCCAGGTCTATGCCCTAGCCAAAAGCGAAGGGGAGCATAGGCTTGGGCAGGCTGTTAAGGGCTTTGCCTATAGTGATATGAAGCAAAGACTACGCTTGACCAGTCTAGAAGTGACTGCGACCAAGGAAGATTACGGCTGGGGAGTGGTGACCGAGGTACGCCGCGACTTGGGTGTCTTTGTGAATACCGGGCTTCCGGACAAGGAAATTGTTATTTCTCTAGATATTTTACCTGAAATCAAGGACTTATGGCCTAAGAAGGGGGATCGACTCTATCTGCGCTATGAGGTGGACAAGAAGGACCGGATTTGGGGGATTTTGGCCGACCAGCAAGATTTTCAAAAATTAGCCAAACCAGCCTATAATAATATGCAAAACCAAAACTGGCCAGCTATTGTCTACCGTCTTAAAATGTCTGGGACCTTTGTCTATTTGCCAGAAAATAATATGCTAGGCTTTATCCACCCCAATGAGCGCTATGCCGAGCCACGCCTGGGACAGGTCTTAGATGCCCGGGTCATTGGTTTTCGGGAGGTGGACCGGACCCTGAACTTGTCTATCAAGCCTCGCTCCTTTGAAATGTTGGAAAATGATGCCCAGATGATTCTGACCTATCTAGAGTCTAATGGAGGATTTATGACCCTGAATGACAAGTCTAGCCCTGAAGACATCAAGGCCACTTTTGGTATTTCCAAGGGACAATTTAAAAAGGCCCTGGGTGGCTTGATGAAGGCTGGAAAAATCAAGCAAGATGCGACTGGGACGGAGCTAGTATGAGAAAATCATTTTATAGTTGGCTTATGACCGAGCGTAATCCCAAGTCAAATGAGCCCAAGGCTCTTTTGGCTGATTTGGTCTTTCATGAATCAAACTTCCCCAAACATACAGATTCTTTTGACGAGGTCAGTCGTTTTTTGGAAGAGCAGGCCAGCTTTTCCTTTAACCTAGGTCAGTTTGACCAGATTTGGGAGGAATATGAAGAGCACTAGAAAGAACTTAAGTTCAATTCTCAATCAGCCTATACTTTATACTGTTTTGCTAATGAGTTTTGAGTTACCTTATCTTGTCTATCTTCGAGTGCACAGCCGTTCTGTTTCGCAAATGGGAACTCATTGGCTTGAGCATGTATTCAAATTTTTCTTTGATTTGATTGAAGGCGCATATTTTGGATTCTTATACCTCTTAGCATTTGCCTTGGTCATAGTTATATGGGTAATCTATTTTTCTCAAAAAAAGAAAATCAATAAAATAGCTAATTTAAGGAGCTATTGGATTGTCTTTCTGAGTGTGCTGGTTATCTGTCTGATTATCAATGGTTGGTTTAGAGAGTTAATCAATTATGGTATTATCTTATCTCTACTTTCAATACCCGTTCTTATTCCTATTGTTTTGTGGAAATTTTTTAAGTCAAATTCTGAAGATGATTAGAAAAAATGTACCAGCTTTGTTATAATAGAAAAAAGTAATAATCAAGGAGAATGCTTTGCAAGAACATTCAATCGATATTCAATTACAACATCCAGATGATTCTTTTCATCTCTTTGGCTCCAATGAGCGTTATCTGCGCTTGATGGAGGAAGAGTTGGGAGTGGTTATCCATGCTCGGACAGAGCTTGTTCAGATTTTAGGAGGGGAGGAAAATTGCCGCCAGGCCCAAGAGGTCATACAGGCCCTTTTGGTCCTTGTAAATCGTGGTATGACCCTGGGGACTCCTGATATTGTGACGGCCATTTCTATGGTCAAAAATGGAGAACTGGATAAGTTTGTGGCCCTCTATGAGGAAGAAATCATCAAGGATAGCTATGGCAAGCCCATTCGGGTCAAGACCTTGGGACAGAAGCTCTATGTTGATAGTGTCCAGCATCATGATATTGTCTTTGGGATTGGTCCAGCAGGGACTGGTAAGACCTTTCTGGCTGTGACCCTTGCGGTAACGGCGCTCAAGCGGGGACAAGTCAAGCGAATTATCTTGACCCGTCCTGCGGTTGAGGCTGGTGAAAGTCTGGGTTTTTTACCAGGTGACCTCAAGGAAAAAGTGGATCCTTACCTGCGGCCGGTTTATGATGCCCTTTATCGAATCCTAGGTAAAGAGCAGACCAGTCGGATGATGGAGCGAGAAATTATCGAGATTGCCCCCTTGGCCTATATGCGGGGGCGGACCCTGGATGATGCCTTCGTTATCCTAGATGAGGCCCAGAATACAACCATCATGCAAATGAAGATGTTTCTTACTCGGCTGGGCTTTAACTCCAAGATGATTGTCAATGGGGACATCAGTCAGATTGACTTACCACGCCAGGTCAAGTCTGGTTTGATTGATGCGACAGAGAAGTTGAGAGCTATTCGTCAGATTGACTTTGTGCATTTTTCAGCCAAAGATGTGGTCCGCCACCCTGTTGTCGCTGAAATTATCCGCGCCTATGAGCCTAAAGAAGGGATCAACCAAATAAAGGAAGATTAAATAAAGTTTGAAAGATAAATGCTTTCAGCTTAGAAAAATAGAGAGTCACCTAAGAAGGGACTCTCTGTTTTTCTTTCTTATAAGTGGCTAGAGTTAGCCTTATTAGACTAGGGAGGGCTCTCTTCCAAATCCACTTTGGATATTAGAACAATTGGTCAAGACTGGTATAGGTTCTTTCCAATCCAAGGGCGACAGGCTCGCTGGTAATCTGACCCTGGTAGGTGGTTACGCCTAAGAAGAGACCTGGATCTGCAAGTACAGCTTCCTTAAAGCCTTTATTAGCTAGGGCGACAATGTAAGGCAGGGTGACATTGGTTAGAGCGATGGTTGAAGTGCGAGCAACGGCCCCAGGGATATTGGCAACGGCATAGTGGAGAACTCCGTGTTTTTCGTAGACGGGTTGGTCATGAGTGGTAACACGGTCAGCCGTTTCGATAACTCCACCCTGGTCAACAGCTACATCGACAATGACAGAGCCAGGTCGCATTTCCTTAATCATGTCTTCGGTCACTAGTTTTGGTGCCTTGGCTCCTGGAATCAGAACGGCTCCGATAACCACATCGGCGTCCTTGACGTTTTCAGCAATGTTGAAAGGATTGGACATGAGGGTTTGAATTTGATGGCCAAAGACGTCCTCAAGGACAGACAAGCGCTTGGCATTGATGTCTAGAATGGTCACTTGAGCACCGAGTCCAAGGGCAATTCGTGCCGCATGGGTGCCGACGACACCACCCCCGATAATGGTTACTTTTCCTTTTGGTACTCCTGGCACACCCCCTAAGAGCACACCAGAGCCACCCTCTTGCTTGGTTAAGAAGTGAGCCCCGATTTGGACAGCCATACGTCCAGCTACCTCACTCATAGGCACCAGAAGTGGGAGTTGACCGTCACTATCGGTCACCGTTTCATAGGCAATTCCTGTGGTCTTACTTGCTGTCATGGCATCGGCCAGTTCAGGAGCTGCCGCCATGTGAAGGTAGGTAAAGAGGGTCAGGTCAGGACGGAGAAAACCATACTCACTTGCCAGAGGTTCCTTAACCTTGACCACTAACTCACTGGCCCAAACCTCGGCTGCTGTAGCCAGGATTTTTGCCCCTTCCTTTTCATAGGCCTGGTCGGAAAATCCTGAACCCAGCCCTGCGCCGGTCTCAATGACGACCTGGTGACCCTGGGCGACCAAGGTTTGGACACCTGCGGGAGTCAGAGCGACCCTATTTTCGTTATTCTTGATTTCTTTAGGAATACCAATTAGCATAGAAAAACCTCTTTTCTTTTGATGTTTTCATTTTATAGGAAAACGCTTTAAAAATCAAGAAAAAATTGACCGGCCTTGTCTTGGAGGCTGATTCATGTTATTCTATTATGAAAAAAGGAGGCGCCTATGGAAAATATCTATCTTAAATTAGCCCAACACCGCACCTTAGAAACTGACCGCTTGCTGCTACGTCCTGTGACTTTGGATGATGCGGAGGAGATGTTTGAGTATGCATCAGATTTAGAAACTATTCGTTATGTGACTTTTTCGCCCCATCAGTCAGTAGAAGATAGCAGAAATCAAATTGCTCAGTTTTTCTTAAATTATCCTCTGGGTTCCTATGGTATTGAAGTGAAAAGCAATGGAAAATTTATCGGAACATTCGGATTTGTGGAATTAAAGCAGGATGTTGGAAAAGCAGAAGTGGGTTACTGTCTTAACAAAGACTATTGGAACCAAGGCTATGCGACAGAAATGCTAAAAGCAATGGTTAAGCTAACTTTTGATAAATTGGATTTGAATTGTCTGGTAGCTCGTCATGATATTGAAAATCCAGCTTCCGGTAGAGTATTGGAAAAGGCAGGTTTTACCTTTTCACACAAAGAGCCTTATGCAATGCTTAATAAAAATCAGGAAAATCGTATCATGACTTTGAAACATTATTTACTGACTAAGGAAGACTATTTTAAAAAAGGAGACAAATGAAAAATATTTATCAATTATTAGCAGAGCATATGATTATAGAAACTGACCGCTTGCTGCTGCGTCCTGTGACTTTGGATGATGCGGAGGAGATGTTTGACTATGCTAGCGATGAGGAGAATACGCGTTTTGTTTTTGCGCGGCATAGCAGTGTGGAAGATAGCAAAAATCAGATTGCTCGGTATTTTTTGAGCCGGCCTCTAGGCAACTACGGCATTGAAATCAAAGAAAGTCACACCTTTATCGGCAGTATTGATTTACATAAGCTAGACGAGCAGTTGAAAACAGCTGCCATTGGCTACGGCCTTAACAAAGAATATTGGAAGCAAGGTTATGCGACAGAAGCCTTGGAAGCCTTGCTCGCTTGCGCCTTTGAGCAAGTAGGCATGAACAAGCTAATCGCTTGTTACGATGAAGCAAATCCTGCTTCGGGTCGGGTCATGGCAAAGGCGGGTATGACCTTTTCTCACCAAGAACCCTATGCCACTATCGATAAAAAAGAACCCGGCCGACTAGTGACAAGAAGATGGTACAGTCTGACCAGGGAAGAATATCTTAGTAGAAATTCCAAAGATTGAAAAATTTTTGAAAAAGAATCTGTAAAGGTATTGACAAGTATCTATCAAGATGATAGACTAGATAGGTACTGCTGATTTAGCTCAGTTGGCAGAGCGCATCCATGGTAAGGATGAGGTCGCCGGTTCGATCCCGGCAATTAGCATAGAACAGATAAAGAAAAGCCTGTAAATAAGGCTTTTTTCATTATTCGGCCCGAACTTCGCCCGAAATATTTAGTAAGCATGTTTAGCTTGCATAATTTTTCTAAGTGTAATACAATAGTATTACTAAAAATAATACAAATATACATATAAAATATAATATAATAAAGGAGGCGTGTCATGGCTACAATTACTTTGAAAGTTTCGGAACAAGATAAAGTTTTCATGCAAGCAATGGCAAAGTTAGAAAATGTGAGCCTTTCTGAGCTAATTCGTCATAAAACACTCAAAGCATTAGAAGATGAGTACGATGCAAGAGTTGCAGATGAATCTTTGGCAGAGTATGAAGAATACCTGGCAAATGGTGGGGAGGTTTTGAGCTGGGATGACTTATAAAATCATACCTACGCCCAAATTTGCCAAGCAATTTAGAAAAATGGCTGCTTTTACTAAGAAGAGGATTAAAGCTTATCTTAACTCTATAGTCGACAATCCTAGAGCCAAGGGAAAAGGCTTGATTGCCAATCGTTCGGGTCAGTGGCGCTATCGTGTTGGAGACTATCGGGTTATTGTCAATATTCAAGATGAGGAACTGATTATCTTGGCGCTAGAAGTGGGACATCGGCGAGATATTTATTAGATGCAAGTAGATGCAAGAGTTGAGCGTTTTACTTTTTTTAGAGAACTTACTAGATAAAGCCTAACGAGGCTTTTTCTTTTTCTCAGCTCAAGGTTTGTGATTTATGGTATAATGAGAGTAAGTAAACAGATGAGGGTGAGATATGTATATTGAGATGGTGGATGAGACGGGTCAAGTCTCTGAAAAAATGCAGCAGCAAATCATGGATTTGGTATCTTTTGCGGCTGAAAAAATTGGTCAGGAAAACAAGGAGATGGCCATTAGCTTTGTGGACAATCAACGTATCCATGAAGTTAATCTAGAATATCGAAATATGGACAAGCCGACAGATGTGGTCAGCTTAGAGTATAAGCCAGAGACAGACATCAGCTTTAGTCAGGAGGATTTGGAGGACAATCCAGAACTTGCGGCCATGCTAGAGGACTTTGATGCCTATATCGGCGAGCTCTACATTTCGGTGGATAAGGCGCGCGAGCAGGCGGCTGATTACGGTCACAGTTTTGAGCGGGAGATGGGCTTTTTGGCTGTGCATGGTTTTTTGCATATCAATGGCTATGATCACTATAGCCCTGAAGAAGAAGCAGAAATGTTTGGTTTACAGGAAGAGATTTTGACAGCTTATGGACTTACGAGAGAATAATAACGATAAGAGAAAGTGGAAAAACCGAACTCTGACAGCAAGTTTAGAATTTGCCTTGACAGGGATTTTTACAGCAATTAAAGAAGAGAGGAATCTGCGTAAACACGCAATATCAGCAGTTTTAGTCATTATTGCTGGCTTGGTTTTCCGGGTTTCTAAAGTAGAGTGGCTCTTTTTACTCTTGAGTGTTTTTCTGGTAGTGGCCTTTGAGGTCATGAATTCGGCGATTGAAAATGTGGTTGATTTGGCTAGTGACTATCACTTTTCCATGTTGGCCAAAAATGCCAAGGATATGGCGGCAGGGGCTGTGCTTATCGTGTCAGGCTTTGCCTTGTTGACAGGTTTGATTATTTTTATTCCTAAAATTTGGAATATTATTTTTTAAAAAAGAGGATAGATATGACTTTTAAATCAGGTTTTGTAGCAATTTTAGGTCGACCCAATGTTGGAAAATCGACCTTTTTAAATCATGTTATGGGGCAAAAGATTGCCATTATGAGCGATAAGGCCCAGACCACGCGCAATAAAATCATGGGGATTTATACGACCGAGCAGGAGCAGATTGTCTTTATTGACACGCCGGGCATTCACAAGCCCAAGACAGCGCTGGGTGATTTTATGGTCGAATCAGCCTACAGTACCCTGCGGGAGGTAGATACGGTTCTCTTTATGGTGCCAGCGGATGAAGCGCGAGGCAAGGGGGATGATATGATTATCGAGCGGCTAAAGCAGGCTAAGGTGCCGGTTATTTTGGTGGTCAATAAGATTGACAAGGTGCATCCTGACCAGCTTTTGGCGCAGATTGATGATTTTCGTCAGCAAATGGATTTTCAGGAAATCGTGCCAATTTCGGCTCTACAAGGCAACAATGTCTCTCGTTTGATTGATATTTTGAGCGACAATTTGGAAGAAGGCTTCCAATATTTCCCAGCCGACCAGATTACCGACCACCCCGAGCGTTTCTTGGTATCGGAGATGATTCGGGAGAAGGTCCTCCACTTAACCAGAGAGGAAATCCCGCATTCGGTGGCCGTGGTTATTGATAGCATGAAACGGGATGAAGAAACCGATAAAATTCATATTCGGGCGACCATTATGGTCGAGCGCGATAGTCAAAAAGGAATTGTCATCGGTAAAGGCGGTTCCATGCTCAAAAAAATTGGTTCGCTTGCGCGGCGCGATATTGAGCTCATGCTGGGCGACAAGATTTTCTTAGAAACCTGGGTCAAGGTCAAGAAAAACTGGCGCGACAAGAAGCTGGACTTGGCAGACTTTGGCTATAATAAGAAGGAATATTAAGGGATTTTACCATAGTCGCAGCTAAAGGAAGGTGGCAAGGATGACTGATTTGTTTATCAGAGAAAGTGGTCAACAACACGCGCAGACGATTGTCTTTTTACACGCTTCCGGCTCTAGTAGCAGGATGTGGCGACGCCACATGGCTGCGCTTGAGAAAGATTTTTATTGCCTAGCCATTGACCTGCCTGGTCACGGCAAGAGTCACGATGTGGATTGGACAAACTTTGATGATGTGACGGAAATGATTGCTGACATTATCAAGGATAAAACGCACGGTAAGCCACATCTTGTTGGTCTTTCGCTGGGCGGAGGTCTCGTTTTGACCCTGCTGGAAAAGCATGCCGATTTGTTTGACCGCGCGCTTGTGGACGGTATGTGTCATTATCCTATCAAAGGCTATCGAAAGATAATTGCGGGTGTCTACATCATGTCACTGTTTAAAAATACTGGCTTGCTTGCTCAGATATTGAGCAAGGGAATGGCAAAAGACGGCGTTCCTGAGGAGGACTATCAGAGTTTCGTTGCTGATTTACAAGATACTTCAGGTCGCTCCTTTCGTCGGGCGATGTCCCAAGCCAATCTCTTAAACTTAGATTTAACTTTTGATAATCCTATCTTTTTCGTTTCAGGCGGAAAGGAGTCACCTTCGATGCACGAGTCGCACAAGTTGCTGGCAAGCCAAAATACCTTTAGTGAGTGTGCTTATTATCCTGATAAAGGTCATGCTTGGTTGTTTAGTGATGTAGCAACACACATTGAGCTTATAAAATACTTTTTGCAAGGTGCTAGCTTTCCTCATGCCTTGAGGCGGTTTGACTGATTTATATTTTCTATGAAAGGAGCAAAGATGACCCAAGACTACATTTCCTATATTCGCTCCAAGGTTGGACATGATAAGATTATTCTGACCTTTGCTGGCGGCATTTTGACTGATGAAAAGGGGCGCGTGTTGCTCCAACTTCGCGGTGATAAGGAGACTTGGGCAATCCCGGGCGGTGCTATGGAATTGGGCGAATCCTCCCTTGACACCTGTCGGCGTGAGTTTTTTGAGGAGACGGGGATTGAGGTTGAGGTGAGCCATTTGCTCAATGTCTATACAAATTTTGAAGAAGTCTATCCCAACGGAGACAAGGTGCAGACGGTGGTTTTTCTCTATGAAGTTAAGGCGGTTTCTGAGATTGCTATCGAGAATTTTCATAATGAGGAGACCAAGGCTCTGCGCTTTTTCTCAGAGGAAGAAATTGATCAGCTAGCCAGTGTTTCTACCAAGCATGGCCTCATGCTTTCGGAATATTTTTCTGGTCACTTTGAGCTGGGACATTGATAAAAGATAGGAAAGAGAGAAGATGCCAGAATTACCAGAAGTGGAGACGGTCAGGCGTGGTTTGGAGCGCTTGGTTGTCGACAAAAAAATTGAAAGGGTGACTGTTTTTTATCCCAAGATGATTGTCAGCGGTGCCAAAGAGTTTCAAAAGGCTCTCCAGGGTCAGGAAATTCTAGCCATTGAGCGGCGGGGCAAGTATCTGATTTTCCAGCTGACAGATTGGAGCATGATTTCTCACCTACGCATGGAGGGCAAATACCTTTATTTTTCAGGAGAGCCGCTTCTTGACAAGCACAGCCATGTTCGTTTTGATTTTAGGGATAAAACCAGTCTGATTTATCAGGATGTGCGCAAGTTTGGGACTATGGAATTGCTGGAAAAATCAAGGGTCCAGGCTTATTTTAAGGCTAGAAAGCTGGGGCCTGAGCCGACCGAGCGAGATTTCCAGCTGGCGCCTTTTAAGGCTACTTTGAAAAAATCAAGAAAGGTCTTGAAACCATACTTGCTAGACCAGACCTTGGTTGCAGGCTTGGGGAATATCTATGTGGACGAAGTGCTCTGGCGGGCTAAGATTCACCCTAAAAGGTTGGCTGCCAGTCTATCTGAGTCAGAAATAAGGGCCTTGCATCGAGAAATTATTCAGGTCTTACAGCTAGGGATTGAAAAGGGTGGCTCAACCATTCGTACCTACCGTAATGCCCTGGGTGAGGATGGGACCATGCAGGAGGAACTCAAGGTCTATGCTAGGGCAGGTCAGCCTTGTCCACGTTGCGGTAGTGAGCTTGAAAAAATGAAGTTAGCTGGACGGGGGACCCACCTCTGTCCACATTGTCAGGTGAAATAGATGGGAAAAATAATCGGCTTAACAGGCGGTATCGCCTCGGGTAAATCTAGTGTCAGCCAATTTTTAAGAGAAGAGGGCTATCAGGTCATTGATGCTGACCAAGTCGTGCATGACTTGCAGGCACCACAAGGTGCTCTCTATCAGGTTCTGCTGGCTGAATTTGGACCTGAAATTTTGCAGGAAGACGGCCAGCTCAATCGACAGAAATTAGGCCAAATGCTCTTTGATAATCCTGACCTGATGAAGAAATCCAGTCAGTTGCAAAATGGCATTATCCGGGAGGAATTGGCCCGCCTGCGCGATCGGTTGAAAGAAAAAGAAACTCTCTTTTTTATGGATATTCCTCTTTTATTCGAGTTGGATTATGAGTCTTGGTTTGACCAGATTTGGCTGGTTGATGTAGAGGATAAGGTCCAGCTTGAGCGCCTAAAGGCTCGAGATGGGCTGTCGGACTCTCAGGCAAGGCAGCGTCTCAAGGCCCAACTACCCCTGGCTCAAAAGCGACAAAGGGCTCATGTTCTGCTAGACAACAACGGCTCCTTAAGGGCCTGTCTCAATCAGGTGGAGGGCCTCTTGGCAAAAGAAAGAAGATGATGGTATTAAAACGACAGTAAATTGGAAGCATAATCTATGGATAGCTTGGCTGGGAAATTTTTTGATTGGGGCCAGTCTTTCTCTAGTGGTGCCTTTTATGGCTCTTTATGTAGAGGAATTAGGCCTCAAAGGTTCGGCTGTGGACTGGTATGCCGGCTTGGCTGTGTCCAGTTCTTCCATGACAGCAGCCTTGATTTCCCCCCTCTGGGGCCAGTTGGCCGATCGTTATGGTCGCAAGCCCATGATGATTCGGGCAGCACTTGCTATGACTTTTACTATGGGGGGCCTAGCCTTTGTTCCTAATGTCTATCTTCTCCTTGTTTTACGGCTTTTAAATGGGATTTTCTCTGGCTATGTGCCTAATAGTACGGCCTTGATTGCCAGTCAGGCACCCAAGAAATATTCGGGCTATGCCCTGGGGACCTTGTCAACTGGAGTAGTGGCTGGGACCCTGCTCGGTCCTTTCCTAGGGGGAATGGTTGCCCAGACTCTGGGTATTCGCAATGTCTTTCTTCTGGTTGGTTTTTTGCTCTTTCTTTTGACCCTATTAACGATTTTTGGGATTCAAGAGAATTTTGAGCCCTTGACCAAGGGGCAAGAATTATCTAGTCGGCAGCTCTGGCAGGCCCTGCCCCATAAGTCCATGATTATCGGCCTTTTTGTAACTAGCATGGTCATTCAGATGGTCGGTCAGTCCATTTCACCGATTCTAACCCTTTATATTCGGGCTTTGGGTCAAAAAGACCATCTTATCTTGGTGTCGGGTCTAATTGTTTCTGCTATGGGCTTTTCTAGTATCCTTTCTTCTAGCTGGATGGGACGTCTGGGAGACCGGATAGGGAGCCATCGTCTGCTCTTAATCGCCCTCTTTTATAGTTTTTTAATCTATCTCTTGTGTGCTCGGGCGACCAGCCCTTGGGACTTGGGCTTTCTACGCTTTCTCTTTGGCCTAGGAACGGGGGCCCTGCTTCCAGGGGTAAGCTCTCTCTTGAATAAGCTGATTCCCAAGGAAGGGATTTCCCGAATCTTTAGTTATAATCAGACCTTCTTTTATATCGGAGGGGTTTTGGGACCCTTAATGGGCTCTAGTATTTCAGTTTCTTGGGGTTATTCCTGGGTCTTTTATGGAACGGCAGGCTTGGTCTTGCTTAATTTTATCATCTTGCTTATCAGCTTTAGAAAATATTTAGGAGTAAAGGAAATCAGTGCGGGTAAAAATCAATTTAACATGTAGCTCTTGTGGCAGTCAGAATTATTTAACTAGTAAAAATACAAAGACGCATCCATCCAAGATTGAGGTGCTCAAGTACTGTCCCAAGGAAAGAAAAGTAACCTTACATCTTGAATCTAAGTAGATTTTATGATAAAATGGATAAGATTTGAAGGAGTTTATATATGTACAGTCTATTAATAACCATTCTAATGATTTTGTCAGTGATTGTAGTCATCGCTATCTTTATGCAACCAACTAAAAACCAGTCCAGCAACGTTTTTGATAATAGTTCAGGAGATCTCTTTGAACGACCAAAGGCGCGTGGCTTTGAGGCAGTGATGCAACGTTTAACCGGAGTGCTGGTCTTTTTCTGGCTCCTGGTAGCCCTGGCCCTGGTATTGGTATCAAGTAAATAAGATAGGCTTGGACTTTGTCTTTGCCTATTTTTTTGAAGTCTTTAAGTCTAGTCGGGCTTAAAATACCCTGCCTAGCAGAAAAGGAAACTATGAAAACAGAAATATTACAGTATTTGAAAAAGAAGGAAGCCGTCAGTATGACGGACTTGGCCCAGGAATTAGGAAAAGAGTCGGCCAAGGATTTTCGAGATTTGGTCAAGACCATTTCTCAAATGGAAAGAAAGCATCAATTAAGTTTTAACGATCAGGGCCTGCTCTATCTCAAGCAGGTCAGAAAGGAACCAAGTCTAACGGGGATTTTCCATGCCCATAAAAATGGCTTTGGCTTTGTCAGCCTCAATGAGGAGGAAGAGGACCTTTTTATTGGTAAAAATGATGTCCATTATGCCATTGATGGTGATAAGGTCGAGGTGGTCATCACCAAGGTAGCCAATCGTTTGAAGGGAACTGCTGCCGAGGCCAAGGTGGTCGATGTCCTAGAGCATGCTCTGACTACGGCTGTCGGTCAATTGATAATCGATGAGGAAAAGCCCAAATATGTGGGGTATATCCGGTCCAAAAATCAAAAGATTAGCCAGCCTATTTATATCAGAAAGCCAGCCCTTGACCTGGACGGTACAGAAGTTGTTAAGGTTAAGATTGAAAAATATCCTAGCCGCAACCACCATTATTTTGTGGCTAGCCTCTTAGAGGTGGTAGGCCACTCTTATGACCCAGGAATCGATGTATTAGAGGTCTTGGAGTCAATGGATATTGTCTCAGAATTTCCTGAATCTGTCTTGGCTGAAGCCGAGGCCATCCCTGAAAGCTTGACTAAAAAGGACTATCAAGGACGCTTGGACTTGCGAGAGGAAATGACCTTTACCATTGATGGGGCAGACGCCAAGGACCTGGACGATGCAGTCCACATCAAGCGTCTGCCTAATGGGAATTTTGAGCTGGGAGTCCATATTGCGGATGTCTCCTACTATGTGAAGGAAGGGTCTGAATTAGACAGGGAAGCCCTCAATCGGGCGACTTCTGTCTATGTGACCGACCGAGTGGTGCCCATGCTTCCCGAGCGCCTATCTAATGGGATTTGTTCCCTCAATCCCCAGCTAGAACGCCTGACCCAATCGGCCATCATGGAAGTCGATGCCAAGGGACGGGTGGTTCATTATCAAATTACAGCCAGCCTGATTAAAACGGTCTTTCGGATGACCTATAGCGATGTCAATCAAATGATTGCCGGCCAGGCCGATAAGTTGGCCGAGTTTGCTCCTATTGCAACCAGTGTAGAGGAGATGGTCCGCCTGCATGAAATTTTGGAGCGGATGCGTTTGAGGCGGGGAGCCTTAAACTTTGATACCAGTGAAGCTAAAATCATGGTCAACAAAGAGGGAAAACCCTTGGACATTGTTCTGCGTCAGAGGGGAATTGCCGAGCGGATGATTGAATCCTTCATGCTCCTAGCCAATGAAACGGTGGCTGAGCATTTTGCCAAGTTAGATTTGCCCTTTATCTATCGGATTCACGAGGAGCCTAAGGCTGAAAAAGTACAGAAGTTTATTGATTATGCTTCGAGCTTTGGCTTGAGTATCTTTGGTACAGCTTCTAGTATCAAGCAAGAGGCCTTGCAGAATTTGATGAAGGCAGCCAAGGGCCAGCCTTATGAGGAAGTCTTAGCTATGATGTTGCTGCGCTCCATGCAGCAGGCTCGCTATTCCGAGAACAACCACGGCCACTATGGTCTGGCAGCGGAATTTTATACCCATTTTACCAGCCCCATTCGCCGTTACCCAGACCTCTTAGTGCACCGCATGGTCCGAGAGTACAATCAATCCAAGAAGGTAGCCGATCATTTTGAGCAAATCATTCCAGAAATTGCTAGCCAGTCCTCTAGTCGAGAACGTCGGGCTATTGAGGCGGAAAGAGAAGTAGAGGCCATGAAAAAGGCTGAGTATATGGAAGCCTTTGTCAATCAGGAATTTGAGGGAGTGGTCTCAAGCGTCGTCAAATTTGGTCTTTTTGTCGAATTGCCCAATACAGTAGAGGGCTTGATTCATATCAGCAATCTACCAGAATACTACCAATATCATGAACGGACCATGACCCTGGTAGGAGAAAAGTCAGGCCGTCAATTTCAGGTTGGCCAGCAAATCAAGGTCAAGCTCCTTCGGGCAGACAAGACAAGCGGTGAGATTGACTTTGCCTTTTTGCCTAGTGAGTTTGATGTCATTGAAAAAGGCCGGAAACAGACTAAAAGAAGAAAGCCTAGCCCTAAGGCAAATAATCGAAAGCCCCAGGTAGCAGGCGCGAAAAAAGACAAGTCAAGTAAGAGCAAGAAGCCTAAAAATAAGAAGGCATTTTACAAAGATATAGCTAAAAAAGGAGGAAAACATGGCCAAGGGAGAAGGAAAGGTCGTCGCACAAAATAAAAAAGCCAGGCATGACTATAGCATTGTCGATACCCTAGAGGCAGGCTTGGTTTTGACAGGAACGGAAATCAAGAGCGTCCGCGCAGCCAGAATCAATCTAAAGGACGGCTTTGCGCAGATCAAAAATGGCGAAGTTTGGCTGAGTAACGTTCACATTGCCCCTTATGAAGAGGGCAATATCTGGAACCAGGAGCCTGAACGCCGTCGCAAGCTCCTCCTGCATAAAAAGCAGATTCAAAAGTTGGAAGGCCAACTTAAAGGAACTGGGATGACCCTGGTACCCTTGAAGGTCTATCTCAAGGATGGTTTTGCCAAGCTCCTTTTAGGCCTAGCCAAGGGGAAACATGACTATGATAAGCGGGAGTCTATTAAACGGCGTGAACAAAACCGCGATATTGCCAGAACCATGAAGCAGTATAATACAAGATAAGGAAATTAAGGTTGGGACAGCAGTCGCCAACCTTTTTTACTGTCTCTTTTGAGGATAGTTGAGAGCTGTAGGAGCTCTTGCTTTTAGTGTAAGGGGAAATGGTAAGAAGCAGGAAAATATGATAAAATTTAGTTCTTAGCCTCTTGAATAAGGGGCTTTTTTTCGATATGATAGAGGCAAGAAAGGAGTTTTCCATGACAGAAAATTTAATCGTTTATAAGCGCCTCCCTATCTGGACAGCAGCGACCCTGCCTGATATGGTGAAAGAAAAGCATAATACTAAGGTGGGGACTTGGGGCAAGTTGACCATTTTGCAGGGCCAGCTCAAATTTTTTGACTTAGACGAAGCAGGCCAAGTCTTGGAAGAGCATATTTTTAGTCCAGAGACAGAGACTCCCTTTGTAGAGCCTCAGGCCTGGCACAAGGTGGAAGCTCTAAGTCCTGACTTGGAGTGTTACTTGGAATTTTACTGCCGGCCTAGGGATTATTTTTCTAAGAAATATAACTTAACGGCTGTGCATTCTGAGGTTTTGGAGGCATCGGAGACAGTGCCGGTTGGGAAGGCCCTGGATTTGGGTTGCGGCCAGGGGCGTAATGCTCTTTTTCTCAACCAGCTAGGCTTTGAGGTGACGGCGGTGGATAGAAATCCCTTGTCCTTAGAAATTTTAGCCTCTATCATTGACCAAGAAGACTTGGACTTGGAGCTAGCTAGCTACGACATTAACCAGGCAAGCTTGATTGGGGATTATGACTTTATTCTCTCGACGGTGGTCTTTATGTTTTTGGATTCTGAGCGAGTGCCAGCTATTATTGCTGATATGCAGGACCACACCAAACTTGGTGGCTACAATCTAATTGTTTGTGCCATGGATACAGCGAGCCACCCTTGCACCATGCCTTTCTCCTTTACCTTTAAGGAAGGAGAGCTCAAGGAATACTACAAGGATTGGGAATTGATTAAATACAATGAAAATCTAGGTAAGCTCCATAAGCGTGATGAAAATGGCCGGCGGATTGAGCTGCAATTTGCCACCATGCTGGCTAAAAAAATCAAATCCTAAAAGTAAAAAAGGTTTCAGCTAGCGCCTAAGGGCCAGATCTGAAGCCTTTTTATTACCAGCTATCATAATTAAAGAGTTGAAGGAACATATTGGCAATTTCTTGGGGGCTTTCCTTGGCCCCGTTGGCGATCCAATGGAGGATAAGGCCTGAAATACTTGAGGTGAATACTTCCAGGGCGTATTCATGGGGAATCTTGAAGTTGCTTTGAATAAAGCACTGGGTCCGTTTTTGGTCGCCTGTCGTTACAACGGTCATTAGAAAGTCGCGGATAACCTGACCGAGATTGATATAGTTGCTCTTGTAAACGGCATAGATAAAGGAATAGTCCTGTTTGAGCTGGGTCAGATTTCGGATAATCATGTCTTGAGGAGTTAGGTCTTCTTCAAAAATGGTGTGCATCTGCGAGATGATTTCTTCCTTTATCTTGTCCATCATATCGTACTTGTCCAGATAGTGAAGGTAGAAGGTCCCTCTGTTGATGCCCGCACGCCTAGTTAGTTTACTAACGGAAATATCTTCAAACTTTTCCTCCAGTAATAATTGGGTCAGGGCTTCTTTGATAGCGGCTTTAGTTTCAGTCTGTCTTTTTTGCATGCTTGTCTCTTTTCTTAAATCAACAGTCTGTTGAAAATTGATGATTGCTTTTCGCTTACTGCTATTATATAATAAGAAAGACAAAAAATCAACACGTTGTTTATTTAAATGATTTTTAAAAAGGAAAATAGGCATGATAAAGGAGAAGCTATGGCTTATATTGAAATGAAACACAGCTATAAACGCTATCAAACAGGTGAAACGGAAATTGTCGCTAACAATGATATTTCTTTTGAGATTGAAAAGGGTGAGTTGGTGATTATTCTGGGCTCGTCTGGAGCGGGCAAGTCAACGGTGCTTAATATCTTGGGCGGGATGGATAGCAATGATGAGGGACAGGTGATTATTGACGGGCAAGATATTGCTACTTACAATTCACATCAGCTGACAGACTACCGGCGTAATGATGTGGGCTTTGTCTTTCAATTTTACAACTTGGTGCCCAATCTGACGGCTAAGGAAAATGTGGAATTGGCCTCAGAAATTGTCAAGGATGCACAAGATGCGGTTGAGGCTTTGACGGCAGTCGGCTTGGACAAGCGGCTCAATAATTTCCCAGCCCAATTATCAGGAGGGGAGCAGCAACGGGTGTCGATTGCTCGTGCCGTTGCCAAAAATCCCAAACTGCTACTTTGTGATGAGCCGACAGGGGCGCTAGACTATAAGACAGGAAAGCAGGTCCTACAAATCTTACAGGATATGTCCCGCCAGCAGGGGGCGACGGTGGTTATCGTAACCCACAACGGGGCTCTGGCTCCGATTGCAGATCGGGTCATTCGCATGCACGATGCGCAAGTTCAGTCGGTGACTCTTAATTCAGAGCCGCAAGATATTGCTAGTCTAGAGTATTAGTAGGGAGGATTTCCATGAAAAAATCCATTTTAAACAAGGATATCCTGCTCTCTTTTCGTCAGTCCAAGGGGCGTTTTATTTCCGTTATGTGCCTGATGATGCTGGGTTCTTTTGCCTTGGTCGGGCTCAAGGTAGCCAGTCCCGATATTGAAGATACGGTCAGCAAGTACTTAGAAGAATATCAGGCTTTAGATTTGGCTGTGATTTCAGATTATGGTATTAGCAAGGATGACCAGAAAGAACTGGATAAGGTCAAGGGGGCGCAGGTCGAATATGGCTATTTTACCGATACAGTTATCGGTGATAGTGCAGAGGCTGTGCGGGTCTTTTCAAGAACAGATAAGATTTCTCAGTTCGAGCTGGTTGCTGGAAAAATGCCCAGCAAGGAAAATGAGTTAGCTCTGGCTTCCTTTTACAAGGGCAAGTATCGAATTGGCGACAAGATTAGCCTCAAGGAGGAAAATGGGAATGAAAAAATCTTGAAAGAAGAGACTTTTACCATTACAGGCTTTGTCAACTCTAGTGAGATGTCCTCTAGTAAAACTCTGGGTTCTTCAAATGCAGGGAGCGGGAGTCTATCGGCCTATGCTGTCGTTTCTGATCAAGCTTTTAAAAGTTCGGTTTATACCATTGCCCGCCTCCGTTTTGATGATGTGAAAAGGCTCAATTCTTTTTCGGATAGCTACCGTAAAAAGGTTGAGGGCCATCAAAAGGATTTGGAAGAGCTAGTCAAGGATAATGGAAAAAATCGTCTGGCAGACATCAAGTCAGAAGCCAAGGACAAGATTAGTCAGGGCCAGGCTGAACTTGAACAGGGCGAACAAACCCTGGCAGATAGTCAGGCTAAATTGGACGAAGGTCAGGCTCAAATCAATCAAAAACAAGGGGAATTGGCTAGTGCCCAAGGCCAGATTGCAGAAAAGGAAAAAGTCTTGGCCCAAGGGGCCAGCCAGCTTAGCCAGGCTGAGCAAAGTTTGGCAGCCTCTAAAAGTCAGTTAGATAGCGCAGCCAGTCAGTTGGCGGCTGGACAAGCCCAACTCAATCAGACCAAGGCGCAATTAGATGCTGCGGCAGCACCTCTAGCGGCAGCCAAAGCCCAGTTGGATGCTCAGCAAGGGCAATTGGATGCAGCAGTAGCGACGATTGCACAAAATCAAGCGCAACTGAGTGCAGCTAAAGCAGACCTAGAAGCTAAAATCGCTGCTTTACAGGCTCAAGGAGTTGATCCTGCGACCGTGCCTGAGATTGCCGCTAGCCAAAATCAAATTGCCAGCCAAGAAGCCGCTCTTTCAAACGCTCAGGCGCAATTAGAAGCGGGACAAGCTACCTACAATGCCGCTTACAGCCAATACCAAAGCAAGGCCGCACCTTACGAATCCGGCTTGAGCCAGTATCAGGCCGCCCAGGCTAGCTTTGAAAGCAAGCAAGCCCAATATCAAGCAGGTTTGGCCCAGTACCAGGCTGGACAAGCAACCTTGGCTAATAAAAGAGCAGAATATCAGGCTGGGCAAGCCCAGTTGAGTCAAGCTAAAAGCCAGCTCGCAGCCGGACAAGAGCAAATCCAGCAGGCTCAGGCTACTCTCAATGAAAAGAAAGCGACCTTTGAGACTGAAAAGAGCAAGGCCGAGCAGAAGTTCAAGGACGGCCAGGCTAGGATTCAAAAGGCCAAGGATGAAGTGGCTGGCTTGATTCTTCCTAGCTACCATGTCTATACGCGCAGTACGCTTCCGGGAGCAGAGGAATACCGCATGACCGCGACTCGCTCTTCAGGGATTTCTTCTGTGGGAAATATCTTTCCTTTGGTCCTTTATCTGGTAGCTGCCTTGGTCACGGTGACGACCATGACCCGCTTTGTCAATGAAGAACGGATCAATGCTGGGGTACTCAAGGCCTTGGGCTACAACAATTCGGATGTCATCAAGAAATTTGTCATCTATGGTCTGGTTGCAGGCCTAGCAGGGACCCTTATCGGTATCTTGGCCGGACTCTATTTTCTTCCTTATATCCTAGGTCGGGCCCTCTTTGTAACGGCGACTTATCCACCGGTCCATTTGGCCTTTCGTTGGGAGATTAGCTTGGTTGCTATTCTTTGCTCCCTTATCTGTAGTGTTTTGCCGGCCCTACATATTGCCCGTAAGGAATTAAAGGAAGTACCAGCCCAGCTCTTATTACCCAAGCCACCTAGCAAGGGCTCAAAAATTCTCTTGGAGCGGTTGCCCTTTATCTGGAAGCGTCTAACTTTCACGCAAAAGGTAACAGCCAGAAATATTTTCCGCTACAAGCAAAGAATGCTGATGACTATTTTTGGAGTGGCTGGTTCGGTTGCCCTACTCTTTGCAGGCTTGGGCATTACTTCTTCCTTGAGTGGTATCGCAGAGCGGCAATTTGGTGAGATTATCACCTACCATGCCTTGCTATCACAAAAAAAGCAGATGACTTCTCAAGAAAAGACCGACTTGAAAAAAGCCTTAGACTCTGCTAGCTTAAGCAAGAAACAAAGTATTTATAGCGAAAACTTTAGTAAGACCATCAAGGGGCAAAAGGATGAGCAGAGCCTGACCCTATTTGCGATTGATAGTCAGGATTTCAAGGGCTTTGTTCATCTCTATGATAGTAAGACCAAGAAAGAGTTAAAATTATCAAGTAAGGGTGCTATTATTTCACAGAAATTAGCTAACTTGCTCCACCTATCGGTGGGCGATAGCTTTGAGGTGACTTCCGATGAGGGTAAAAGCTATAAAATAAAAGTTTCGGCTATCAGCGAGATGTACGCAGGTCACTTTATCTTTATGGATAAGGCTTATTATCAGGAAGCCTTTAAGCAGGACTTGGTCGAAAATGCCTACCTGATAAAATTGAAGGATTCTTCCACTAGCAATATCCAAAATGTGGCTGCCGACTTTATGAAATTAAGCGGTGTAAGGGCAGTGGTCCAAAATACCAGTCTTGTCAATCAGATTAAGGGGAATGTCAAGTCGCTCGGTTTGGTCATGCAAATCCTGACCCTGGTCTCTATTTTGCTAGCCATCGTTATCCTTTACAATTTGACCAGTATCAATGTGGCGGAGCGGATTCGTGAGTTATCAACGATTAAGGTCCTTGGTTTTCATAATAAGGAAGTAACCCTTTATATCTATCGGGAGACCATCAGTCTATCGTTGATTGGGATTGTAGTTGGCATCTTTACGGGTCGGTCCCTCCACCAGTTCTTGCTTCGTATGATTGCACCGTCCAATATCATGTTCAATCCCAATGTTTCCTTATCAGTCTATTTGGTTCCAATAATTTCTATTATTCTAATTTTGATTATTCTCGGCTTTGTTGTCAATTATACGCTCAGACGCATTGATATGTTAGAAGCCTTGAAATCGGTAGATTAGATAGGCAAGAAGGCTGAAAAAATCGGCAAAAAATCTCGGCTATGATTTTGGGAGTGGACTCTGGTTCACTCCTTTTTGAGTGGTAACATTTGCGGTTACAACAAAGATAGGTTATAATAGAGAAAGCATAGAATTAAATGTTGGGAAGAAAGGAGAGAGGGATGCAAATTTCGAGTCGTTTCACCATTGCCAGCCATATCTTAATCGTGATTGCCCTTAGGGAAGAAGGAGAACGAATAACCAGTGATCTTTTAGCTGGTAGTGTCGGAGTCAATCCAGTTATCATTCGTAAGACCTTGTCGCAACTAAAAAAAAGTGGTCTAGTAAGAGTGGCTAGGGGGACCGGAGGAGCTGTTTTGAGTAAGGATTTAGAAGACATTACCCTATTAGATGTCTACCGGGCTGTAGAAAGTCTAGGCAAGAGCGGTCAGCTCTTTAGTTTTCATGAACGTCCCAATCCAGACTGTTCCATTGGACGCAATGTTCGCCAAGTCTTAGATAAGCGCCTTTTAGCTGCCCAAGCAGCTATGGAAAAAGAGTTAGCCCAGACCAATTTAGCCAGTCTAGTGGCAGATGCAGAATACTATATTCAAAAAGAAAGCTGAAGAAAAAACTTCAGCTTTTTTGGCTCTTTGTCAACTGTCTCTCATCAGAATTATAATTCTGATGAGAGCTACCACCATTCAAAAGTATCCTTTACAATTTATCTCACAAGGTATAAGTTGAAACCAGACAATTACTAGATTGTAAGGGTATATTTTGATTTGAACTAATTTACCCACTACAGATATTATAGAGCCTTTTTCTTTCTAGTCTGGAGAGACAAGGAGACTATCCTTATGGGAGGGGCCTTGTCCACTCTTTTTTATAAAATATCTTTTTTGAGATGTAACACTTGACATTACATCTCTATCTGTTATAATAGTTGATGTAATAAAAATAGTTACAACAAAACAAAAAGTATTTAGTAGAGGAATTTAAAATGAAAATCGCAGTAGTAGCAGCAAATGGATTGGCCGGACAAGCCATCGTAGCAGAGGCCCTGGCACGTGGACATGAGGTGACCGCACTGGTCCGCTCTAAGAATAAGAGCCAGGCCCAAAAGGTCTTGGAAAAAGACTTGTTTGATTTGACTAGAGAAGATTTGACAGGTTTTGATGTGGTCGTGACTGCTTTTGGAGCCTTTAGTCCTGAACTCTTGCCTCAGCACACCACTTCACTAGAGCATTTGGCTGGCCTTCTAGAAGGGACCGACACTCGTTTCTTAGTCGTGGGAGGAGCAGGTAGCCTTTATTTAGATGAGAGCCTGACTAGTCAACTATCAGACGCTCCAGACTTTCCAGCAGAATTTAAACCGCTAGCTAAGGCCATGGCTCAAGGACTAGAAGCCTTACGCCGATTTAATCAAGTCAAGTGGACCTACATCAGTCCAGCTGCGGACTTTGTAGAAGACGGTGAAAAGACAGGGGACTATATCCTGGCAGGTGAAGTCTTCACCCTTAATGAAGCCGGTCAAAGCAGCATTTCTTATGCTGACTATGCCATCGCTATGCTAGACGAAATCGAGCAAGGTCAGCATATTCAAGAGCGAATTTCGGTGCTTGGCAAGTAAGCTAGCCTGAGTCTTGTTCTAAAAAGAAAGGGGAAATATGACCTATCCATATCATAGTCAACTTTATCTGAAGGAAGTAGCCTTAAATGTGGCAGACTTGGACAAGCAAAAAGCTTTCTATCAGCAGATTTTGGGTCTAGAAGTCTTAGAAGAATCAGACGGCCAAGTCCTCTTAGGAAGTGGCGAGGAGGCCTTGATTCGCCTCTTAAAATCAAGCGATACTAGCTCTAGCAAGGAGAACTATGGTCTCTATCACCTGGCTATTCTCCTACCGGACCGTCAGGGCTTGGCAGATATTTTTAAACACCTGGCCGAGCTCAAACTGCCTCTGGTTGGCGGGGCTGACCATGGTTACAGTGAGGCTATTTATCTGGAAGATTTGGAGGGAAATGGGATTGAGCTCTACCGCGACAAGCCACAAAAAGATTGGGATATTCGAGAGGACGGCCGAATTGTAGGAGTTACCGAGGAATTGGCAGCCCAGGCCATCTATGAGCTAGGTAGGGAAGAAGATCCCTTCAAGATTGCAGCTGGAAGTCGGATGGGGCATGTCCACTTGTCTGTGAAAAACAGTCGCTCTGCTAGTCGCTTTTATCAAGACTTGCTAGGTCTGGAGGATAAATTTTCTCTGCCTTCAGCGGCCTGGTTAGCTTCGGGTGACTACCACCACCATTTGGCCGTCAATCAATGGGCAGGTCAGCATCTGAAAAAGCGGCAAGCGAATCAACTGGGGCTGGCCTACTACACTGTCCAAGTGGCTAGTAAGGAAGCCCTCCTTCATATCTATGAAAAGGCTCAAGATTTGCAGGCTCCCAGCCGTTGGCTGACTTCAAGTGAGCTAGAAGTGACCGACTCAGACGGCATTGTAACCAAAATAAAATTATAAAAAGGTAGGATTTCCTACCTTTTTATTTTATAAGTCAAAATAGAGTAAGTCCTTGCTGGTTTCTGTAAAGAGTTTGAAACCATCCTTGGTCACATAGCCACAGTCCTCGATGCGGACTCCAACCTTGCCTGGGATATAGACTCCCGGTTCAACCGAAAAGCACATTCCCTCTTCAATGACCAAATCGTTTCCTTCCATAATAGAAGGAAATTCGTGGACATCCATTCCGATACCATGGCCGAGACGGTGGTTGAAGTAGGAGCCGTAACCAGCCTTCTCAATCACTTGGCGGGCAGCCCGGTCTACCTCATGGGCGGTAACTCCTGGTTTAATAAAGTCAAGAGCAGCCCTTTGAGCTTCTAGGGTTAATTGATAAATGTCCTTTTTAAACTGGTCTGGTTGGCCGACAGCTACAGTCCGGGTCATGTCACTGGCATAGCCATTTGCCATGACTCCCAAGTCGAAAAGGAGTAGGGCGTCTTTTTTAATCGGGTTTGGTCCAGGAATACCATGAGGATTGGCGGCATTATCATCGGTTAGGACCATGGTTTCAAAGCTCATTTCCAGTCCCAATTTCTTCATTTCAAACTCAATTTCAGCAATCAGGTCAGTCTCTGTTTTTCCGGCTGCAATAGCTGCAAAACCACGCTGGACTGCCTGGTCAGCGAATTGTCCGGCCACCAGCATCTTCTTGATTTCATCAGCCGACTTAATCAGCCGCATACGGTTGACAAAAGGAGTCAAATCGGAAAAAACAGCTCCCTCAAAGACCTGCTTGAGTCCCTGGTACTTGCTGAGAATCAAATTGTCAAACTCTAGGGCAATCCGACTCTTGGTACTAGGAGAAAGGATTTCCCTAATCTTTTCCCAAGGATTTTCAGAATCAACATAGCCTGCAACTTGAAAATCGACAGCTGAATTAGCGCGCTCGACCTCAAGCGCTGGCACAAAGAGCAGGGGCTGTCTGTCAGTGCAGATAAAGAGAAACATCTGTCTTTCATGGGGGTCGCTGTAAAAGCCTGTCAGATAGTTAATGGTTACTGGATCAGATAGGACGGCAGCAGTTAAGTTTTCAGTTTCGAGATAGTGGGTGATTTGCTTGATTTTTGTCATGGTAAACCTTCTTTCTACACCTCCTATTTTGGCAAAAAAACCATAAAAAATCAAGACTTTTCAAAAAGTTATCAAAATACTTGAAAGTGTTTACAATAAGTGATAAAATGTTCTTGGTAGGAAAATGAAAACGATATTTTCACATTAGAAAGGAAGAATTATGAACACAGACGATACAGTGACAATCTACGATGTCGCCCGTGAAGCAGGTGTTTCCATGGCTACGGTCAGTCGGGTCGTCAATGGAAACAAGAATGTCAAGGAAAATACGAGAAAAAAAGTTTTGGAAGTCATCGAACGTCTAGACTATCGACCAAATGCGGTTGCTCGTGGCCTGGCTAGCAAAAAAACGACGACAGTCGGAGTTGTTATTCCCAATATCACCAATTCTTACTTCTCAACCCTGGCCAAGGGAATTGACGATATTGCCGAGATGTATAAGTATAATATTGTCCTAGCCAATAGTGATGAAGATGATGATAAGGAAGTATCCGTAGTCAACACCCTCTTCTCCAAGCAGGTAGACGGAATTATCTTTATGGGCTATCATCTGACAGAGAAGATTCGTTCTGAATTTTCCCGTTCTAGGACCCCGGTTGTCCTAGCTGGAACGGTAGATGTGGAACATCAACTCCCGAGTGTGAATATTGATTACAAGCAAGCGACTGTCGATGCAGTGGAGCTTTTGGCCAAGAGAAATAAGAAGATTGCCTTTGTCAGCGGTCCCTTGGTGGATGATATCAATGGCAAGATTCGCCTAGCAGGCTATAAGGAAGCGCTCAAGAAAAAGAAACTTTCCTATAGTGAAGGTTTGGTCTTTGAGTCCAAGTATAGCTATGATGATGGCTATCATCTGGCGGAACGCCTCATTGCCTCTAAGGCTAGCGCTGCCTTTGTTACTGGCGATGAGCTAGCAGCTGGTCTCTTAAATGGCCTGGCCGATCAGGGAGTCAAGGTACCAGAAGACTTTGAAATTATCACCAGTGATGACTCTCAGGTAGCTCGCTTTACCAGACCAAACCTGACAACGGTTAGCCAACCCCTCTATGATTTGGGGGCAATCAGCATGCGCATGCTGACCAAGATTATGCACAAGGAAGAGTTAGATGAGCGCGAAGTGATTCTGGCCCATGGCATCTATGAAAGAAATTCGACCAAGAAATAGAGAGTCAACCTGAGCCTTGTCTCAGGTTTTTTTATAAGCCAGCTTGACAAAGCTATTTTTATGGGGTATATTACATATATATTATACAAATAGGAGAGATGACTATGATCAATGAAAAACCTAAAAAGCTTGTTCGGCCGCTTAAGATTATGTTTCTTAATCTTATCCTGGTTAGTGTATGCTCTTTTTTATTAGTTAGTTTTATTCTTTTTGCGCTAAAACAATATAAGGTGGTGACCGAGCTTGGAACGACGGGGCCTTTTATCCTCATTGTGATTTGTGTTATTTTGCTCTTAGCCTTTTTTGGCTATCTGATGCCCTATTTTTTCTGGCGCCTCTATCCAAGCCTCTATTTTTACGATGATGGTTTTCGAGTTAACAAGGGACCCTTGCTCTCTTACCAAAATCTGGAATATTTCTTTGGACCAGTTAAGGGGCAGGTCAATCGTTTTATGTTCGTCTGGTACAAGGACGAGGATGGGGAATGGCAAAAAATTCCTGCCATGGGTTATTCTAGAAGGAGTTTTGATGGTTTCCAGCAAGACTTTGTTGAGGCGACCTATCCTGAGGCTATGGAGGCCTTGGCAGCAGGTCAGGAGCTAAAATTTAGATTTAAAGATCCCAAAAAGAACATCAATTCCCTGAGCAAAAAGAGAATGTTTGAGAAGTTGGAACTAGCTGCCATGACAATCAAGCTCACAAAAGACAGCATTAGCGTTGATGATGAGGTCTACGACTTTGACCAATATCAAGTGGGCTATGAGCTAGGCTGTCTCAAAATCTGGGATAAGACGGGCAAGCTCATCCTTTTCCTGTCCAATCAGGCCCTGATTCATCGTGTCAATCTGCTGGCTGCTCTGGTTATTAGCCTAGGAGAACAGTCATGAGACAAAGAAGAGAAATATCCTTTGTAGAAGAGTATAAATTGGTGACCTTCCTGGGCATTCTTTTGGGAGCGATTGTGACGACTTGCTTCTTGCTCTGGCTAGCCCAAAATATAGGTAAATCGAACTTAGTTCCCTTTATAGCCTTTTCGGGCCCTATGATAGGGGCTTACTGGGCCAGGAAACTGACTGGTCAAAAGGAAGTAGAAGAAGTGGAAGAAGTTTTTGGAGGCAGCAAGTTTGAACCGACTCCAAAGAGTAAATTTGCTCCAGCTAAGCCTGATTTCTCCCTCTTTTCCTTAATTATCAGTGTCGTTTTTTCCTATCTGACCATCTATTTTTCAGAGGTGATTCATTATACGCTAATCATCCAGGCTCAATATCCGGGTTCGGATTTTATGACTGTCTTTCTCCAGTTAACCACCCAGATTTTGCAGCTGGATTGGGCTAGGGTCTACCTCCTAGAATATTGGTTTTACCTGAGTCTTCTTTTAGTCATTGCAATTATTCCAATTCTCTATTACTTCTGGAAATTCAAGCGCAAACAAAGAAGAGGATAATCAAGATTCTTGATCAGCTGGAAGGAAACTTCCAGTTTTTTTGTTAAAAATTTGCTATAATAGGAGGTATGAAAGTTTTATTGTATCTTGAAGGGAAGTCTGTCCTGGAAAAGTCAGGGATTGGTCGGGCCTTGCAGCATCAGATGCATGCCCTGGATCTGGCTGGTATTCCTTATACAACAGATGTTTTGGGCGATTATGATGTCGTTCATATCAATACCTATGGTCCCCGGAGCTGGCTCTTACTCCATGCAGCTAAGAGGCGGGGAAAAAAGGTGATTATGCATGGTCACTCGACCCGAGAGGACTTTGAAAATTCTTTTATCGGCTCTAACTTCTTTGCACCCTTGGTGGGCAAATACCTGGCCCACATGTATAAGAAGGCTGACTTTATTATTACTCCGTCGGAATATTCTAAAAAGCTGATTCAGGCCTATGGGGTCAGTACCCCCATTATTGCTGTGTCTAATGGGATTGATTTGGCCAAATATCAAAAGGACCCTAAAAAGGAAGCTGTCTTTCGCAAGCATTTTAATATTGAGGAAGGGCAGCCTGTGGTGGTCTGTGCCGGTCTTTACTTCCGCCGCAAGGGGATTGAGGACTTTGTCGAGGTCGCTCGTCGCATGCCCCATGTTCGCTTTATCTGGCTGGGCTCTATCAATAAATGGTTGATTCCAGCTAAGATTAGAAAGTTGGTTGAGCGTAACCATCCGGCCAATGTAGAATTTCCTGGCTATTTTAAGGGAGCCCTCTTTCAGGGAGCCATGAGTGGCAGTGATCTTTTCTTTTTCCCCTCTTATGAAGAAACGGAAGGAATCGTTGTTTTAGAGGCCTTGGCCAGTCATCAGCATGTAGTCTTAAGAGATATTCCAGTCTATGAGGGCTGGATTGATGAAACTTCGGCTGAGCTCTGCCATAATGTAGATGAATTTGTAGAGTCCATTCAAGATATTTTAGACCAGAAGGTGGATAAGCGTGAGGCTGGTTATCGGGTAGCTGAGAGCCGCTCGATGGATGATGTTTCCTACCAGCTGGTCGAAGCCTACCAAAGAGTATTGGAGATGTAATATGCGCATTGGTCTTTTTACAGATACTTATTTTCCTCAGGTTTCAGGGGTAGCTACATCAATTCGGACCCTAAAAACAGAGTTGGAAAAGCAGGGACATACTGTTTTCATTTTCACTACGACTGACAAGGATGTCAATCGTTACGAGGACTGGCAAATCATCCGCATACCTAGCGTTCCTTTTTTTGCCTTTAAGGATCGGCGGGTAGCCTATCGGGGCTTTTCAACGGCCCTCAAGATTGCCCGCCAGTACCAGCTAGACATCATTCATACCCAAACAGAGTTTGCCCTAGGTCTTTTAGGCGTTTGGATTGCCAAGGAGTTGAAGATTCCAGTGGTTCATACCTACCATACCCAGTATGAGGACTATGTCCGCTATATCGCAAATGGTATGCTGATTCGTCCTAGTATGGTCAAGTACATCGTTCGTGGCTTTCTCAATGATTTAGACGGGGTTATCTGTCCCAGCGAGATTGTCTATGACCTCTTGACCAAGTATAAGATTCAGACTGAAAAGAGGGTCATTCCGACAGGGATTGAGCTGGCCAAGTTTGAACGGCCAGAGATTTCCCAGGAGAATGTAGCCGAGTTAAGGGAAAAGTTGGGAATCAGACCAGAAGAAACCTTGCTTTTAAGCCTATCTCGGGTCTCTTATGAAAAAAATATCCAGGCTGTTCTGGCAGCCCTGCCTGAGGTCTTGGAGGAAAATGCCCAGGTCAAGCTAGTGGTGGCTGGAGATGGTCCCTATTTGGAGGACTTGAAGGCCCAGGCTAGAAGGCTAGGTATTGAGCAGGCAATTATCTTTACGGGGATGATTGCTCCGAGTGAGACAGCCCTTTACTATAAGGCGGCTGACTTCTTTATCTCTGCTTCGACCAGTGAGACCCAAGGCTTGACCTACTTGGAAAGCTTAGCCAGTGGGACGCCAATCATTGCTCACGGCAATCCTTATCTGGACAATCTGATTACGGAGAAAATTTTCGGTACTCTTTATTATCAGGAAAATGATTTGGCTGGTGCAATCTTGGAAGCTATCATAGCAACACCAGATATGGATGAGGAGCGTTTGAAAAACAAACTCTATGAAATCTCGGCGGAAAATTTTGGTCGTAGGGTCTATGAGTTCTATCTTGATTTACTGATTTCCAAGGACTTCCAAAAATTAAATCCAGAAGAAGCACAGCCGATTACCAAGCGTTTGGCCAAGTCAGCCATGTATCTGCCTAGCAAGATGATTGCCCTACCAGTCAATGGGTCAGCTCGGATTATCAAGGCATCTAGCCGGCAATTACAAAAGTTGAGAAGACGAGGCTGGTATTAAATTTCTTGTCTAGAAGGCTTGAAATTCTCTTTAATCGTGTTATAATAGGAAAAGAGACAAGTCAGTCAGTCCCTTTCTTTGAGAGAGTGCGCGGTTGCTGCAAGCGCATAGAAAGCCTGATTTGATACTACTCGATAAGCTTTTATGAAAACATAAAACGGTGGCCACGATATAGCCAAACATGAGGTTCATGGTTTTTACCATGGATGAATGAAGGTGGAACCACGTTGAGACGTCCTTTTTGAGGACGTCCTTTTATTTTTGAAAAATTTTTGCTATCAGGTCTAGTTGCAAGATTTCAAAGTCTGTCTCCTCTTAGCAAGAGGATTGCCCAAGGGAAGGGAGGAATGAAGATGTTCTATTGTATCGGTGGTTCGCCCTGTAGTGGAAAATCAACGATTGCTTCTATTTTAGGAGAGCACTATCAACTGCTTCCGATTAAATTGGACGATTTGCTGGAAGATTTTACTCAAGCAGCTAGAAGAGACGGGGCTCCACTTTCCAATCTCAGGGCCAATCGAGCCGCCGATCAAATCTGGTTGAGAGAGCCCCCTCTTATGTTTGAGGAAGAATGGTCCTTTTATGAGGAGATTTTCCCTTACTTAGGACACTATTTGGTGGAAAATCAGGATAAAACCTTGCTGATTGAAGGGGCAGGTCTCCTGCCACATCTGATAAAATCGCTGGAGATGGAGCTTTCCTATCTTTGTATCACACCGACAGCAGATTTTCAGAAGGAGCATTATGCCAAAAGAGAATGGGTCCCCTATGTTCTGCGAGCTTCCTCCAAGCCCCAGCTGGCTTTCGAGAACTGGATGAACCGAGATATTCTCTTTGCTCAAAAATGCCGCGAAGAGGCCGAAAGGCTGGGTTATCCCAGTTTGATAACAGACGGTAGTCAGTCTGTCGAGGAGATGGCAGAGCAAGTCACTCGAATATTTGGCTTAAGCTCCTAAGCTATCAGTTAAGTTAGCCTGTCTCTAACAATAATCTCCGCTCGGATAGCATCACTAGCCTAGGAGATTAGCACAAAAAGAAAACCAATTAAAAAGGAGAAAACATGATTCAGATTACTTTCCCAGATGGTGCCGTTCGTGACTACCAGTCTGGCAGCACAACTTTTGACATTGCTCAGTCTATCAGCAATTCCCTAGCTAAAAAGGCCCTTGCTGGTAAATTTAACGGTCGCTTGGTCGATACGACCCGTCCCTTGACTGAGGACGGTGCGCTTGAAATCGTAACGCCTGACCATGAGGATGCCTTGGATATCCTCCGTCACTCAGCAGCCCACCTTTTTGCTCAAGCAGCCAAACGTCATTTTCCAGATATCCATCTAGGCGTGGGTCCGGCTATTCAGGACGGTTTTTACTACGATACGGACAATGAGGCCGGCCAAATCTCTAATGAAGATTTAGCCCGGATTGAAGATGAGATGCGCAAGATTGTCAAGGAAAATTTCCCTAGCATTCGTGAGGAAGTTTCTAAGGAAGAAGCCCGGGAGATTTTCAAAAATGACCCTTATAAACTTGAGCTGATTGAGGAGCATTCCGAGGACGAGGGTGGCTTGACCATCTACCGTCAGGGAGAGTATGTGGACCTCTGTCGTGGCCCTCATGTCCCTTCAACTGGTCGTATTCAAATCTTCCAACTGCTCAATGTGGCAGGGGCCTACTGGCGGGGAAATTCTGATAATGCCATGATGCAGCGGATTTACGGAACAGCTTGGTTTGACAAGAAAGACCTCAAGAAATACATCCAAATGAGAGAAGAAGCCAAGGAGCGTGACCACCGTAAGCTGGGTAAGGAATTAGACCTCTTTATGATTAGCCAAGAAGTGGGACAAGGTCTGCCTTTCTGGCTGCCAGATGGGGCCACCATTCGTCGAACCATTGAACGCTACATTACCGATAAGGAATTAGCTTCAGGCTATCAGCACGTCTATACTCCACCAGTAGCCAGTGTCGAACTCTACAAGACCTCTGGCCACTGGGAGCACTATCAAGAAGACATGTTTCCACCGATGGATATGGGTGACGGTGAGCAGTTTGTCCTGCGTCCCATGAACTGTCCCCACCACATCCAGGTCTATAAAAATCATGTCCATTCTTATCGGGAATTGCCAATCCGGATTGCGGAGCTGGGCATGATGCACCGCTTTGAAAAATCAGGCGCTTTGTCAGGTCTACAACGGGTGCGGGAAATGACCCTTAACGACGGTCACCTTTTTGTAACACCAGACCAAATCAAGGAAGAATTCCAAAGGGCCCTGCAACTGATTATTGATGTCTACGCGGACTTCAATATTACAGATTACAGTTTCCGCTTATCCTACCGTGACCCTGAGGACAAGGAAAAATACTTTGACAACGATGAGATGTGGGAAAAAGCACAAACCATGCTCAAGGCTGCCATGGATGAGATGGAGCTGGACTACTATGAGGCGGAAGGAGAAGCAGCCTTCTACGGACCGAAACTGGATATTCAGGTCAAGACTGCTCTTGGAAATGACGAGACCCTGTCCACCATTCAGCTGGACTTCCTCTTGCCTGAACGCTTTGAACTTAGCTATATCGGGGCTGACGGTGAGGAGCACCGGCCGGTCATGATTCACCGAGGTGTCGTGTCTACCATGGAGCGCTTCACTGCCTACTTGATTGAGACCTACAAGGGGGCCTTTCCAACCTGGCTAGCACCGACCCAGGCGACTGTTATCCCTGTTTCTAATGAAGTCCATATGGACTATGCTTGGAAGGTGGCCAAGGAGCTCCAAAATAGGGGCATTCGGGCTGTTGTTGACGAGCGCAATGAAAAAATGCAGTACAAGATTCGTCAGAGCCAGACCCATAAAATTCCTTACCAACTAATTGTTGGAGACAAGGAGTTGGAAGAAGAGGCAGTCAATGTCCGCCGTTACGGCTCTAAGGCAACCCATACCGAAAGCCTAGCAGCATTTACAGAAAATATCCTGGCTGATATTGAAAGAAAATCGCGGGTGGAGAAATAAAAAAACGAATCCTCTACACTCATTTGAGTGTAGAGGATTCGTTTTTTTAAGAAGAAATTCTCTCAATTTTTAATCTAAATTTACAATTTCATTTTAGAGGCGCTCAAATTAGCCATTTTTAAGAATAATTTGGTATAATAAGTAGTTAGAAAAGGTGAATAAAATGAAAAAAATATTAGTTGTAGATGATGAGAAACCAATCTCAGATATTATCAAGTTTAACATGGTCAAAGAGGGCTACGAGGTAGTGACGGCTTTTGACGGACGCGAGGCTCTGGAAGTCTTTGAAGCAGAGCAACCAGATATTTTAATTCTGGACTTGATGTTGCCAGAAGTCGATGGCCTTGAGGTCGCTCGGACCATCAGGAAGACCAGTAATGTTCCCATTATTGTATTATCGGCCAAGGATAGCGAATTTGACAAGGTAATTGGACTGGAAATCGGTGCGGATGACTATGTAACCAAACCCTTCTCAAATCGTGAATTACAGGCGCGGGTCAAGGCAATCTTGCGGCGCTCGGAGCTATCAGTTGATAATCAAGAAGAAGAGTCAGGTCCCAATGAATTGGTCATTGGTGACTTAAAAATCTTGCCGGAAGCCTTTGTGGCTAAAAAGCATGGCAAGGAGTTGGAGTTGACCCACCGCGAGTTTGAGTTGCTCCATCATTTGACGACCCATGTCGGTCAGGTTATGACCCGGGAACATTTATTGGAAACAGTTTGGGGCTACGATTATTTCGGCGATGTTCGGACGGTCGATGTGACCATTCGACGTCTGCGCGAAAAGATTGAAGATACACCAAGCCGCCCTGAATATATCTTAACCCGTCGTGGTGTCGGCTATTATATGAGAAATAATGATTGAAAAAATTAGACAATTTGTGGTGTCGGTTGACTTTGTCTTTGTTCTGATTATCATTGGTTTTATCCTGGTTGTGGCCCTGCTTTTCTTGGAAAATCGTCGGGATAATCACCAGCTTCGCATCCTAAATCAAAAGGTTAAGGATTTGATTGCTGGGGATTATTCAGAGGTACTAGATATGCAGGGAAGTCCAGAAATTACGGATATGACCAATAGTATCAATGATTTATCTGAGGTCACTCGTCTGACCCAGGAAAATTTGGAGCAGGAGACCAAGCGCTTGACCAGCATTCTATCTTATATGACAGATGGGGTCTTAGCGACCAACCGGCGGGGCCAGATTATCATGATCAATGATATGGCCTCCAAGCAGTTGGGGGTCAAGGCAGAGGAGGTCCAAAATACCAGTATTATCGAATTGTTAGATATTGGTGAGGACTATGACCTGCGGGATTTGATTACCAACGTTCCCGAGTTGACCATTGACTCCCAGGATGAGAATGGCGAGTATTTGAGTCTGCGTGTCCGCTTTGCCCTGGTAAGGCGGGAGAGTGGCTTTATCTCGGGTCTGGTTGCCGTTCTTCATGATACGACCGAGCAGGAAAAGGAAGAGCGGGAGCGCCGTCTCTTTGTTTCCAATGTCAGTCATGAATTGCGGACACCCTTGACAAGTGTCAAGTCTTATTTGGAAGCTCTGGACGAGGGGGCCCTGTCTGAGCCAGTCGCGCCTGACTTTGTCAAGGTTTCCTTGACCGAGACCAATCGGATGATGCGGATGGTTTCAGACCTACTCAGCCTGTCGCGGATTGATAATGCGACCAGCCAGCTAGATGTCGAGTTTACCAACTTCACAGCCTTTATCACCTTTATCCTTAATCGCTTTGATAAGATTAGGAGTCAGGATGAGAGCAAGAAGTATGAAATTATCCGTGATTATCCCATTACTCCTATTTGGGTGGAGATCGATACGGATAAGATGACCCAGGTCATCGACAATATCATGAACAATGCTATCAAGTATTCTCCTGACGGTGGTAAGATTACGGTCAAGATGAAGACGACAGATGCCCAGTTGATTATCTCCATTTCTGATGAGGGGCTAGGGATTCCTAAAAAGGACTTGCCTCGAATTTTTGACCGCTTTTATCGGGTGGACAAGGCCCGGAGTCGGGCCCAGGGAGGAACGGGTCTGGGACTGGCAATTGCCAAGGAAATTGTCAAGCAGCACCAGGGCTTTATCTGGGCTAAAAGTGAGTATGAGGTGGGCTCAACCTTTACCATTGTTCTGCCTTATGATAAGGAAGCGGTTCTAGACGATGACTGGGAAAGTGATGAAATAGAAAGTTAAGATGAGCGAGCAAGGATTTAAGTATAGTATTTTAGCATCGGGCTCTAGTGGAAATTGTTTTTACTTGGAGAGCCCAGAGAAGAAGATATTGGTTGATGCTGGCCTATCCGGCAAAAAAATTACCAGCCTCCTAGCTGAAATCGACCGCAAGCCTGAAGATTTGGACGCTATTTTTGTGACCCATGAGCACAAGGATCACATTCATGGAGTGGGAGTTTTGGCCCGTAAGTATCACTTGGATATTTATGCTAACCAAGAAACTTGGCAGGCCATGGAGGGCCATCTGGGCAAGCTAGACTTGGACCAGAAGCATATCTTCCAGATGGGTAAGACCAAGACCTTTGGAGACTTGGATATTGAGAGTTTCGGGGTCAGTCATGATGCGGTTGCCCCCCAGTTTTACCGCTTTATGAAGGACAATAAAAGCTTTGTCATCTTGACGGATACGGGCTATGTTAGCGATCGGATGGCGGGTATTGTTGAAAATGCCGATGCCTACCTGATTGAGAGCAACCACGATATTGAAATCCTGCGCAGTGGGGCCTATCCTTGGAGCCTCAAACAGCGGATTTTGTCTGATTTAGGCCACTTGTCCAATGAAGATGGGGCCGAGACCATGATTCGGACCCTGGGCAATCGGACCAAGAAGATTTATCTGGGCCATCTCAGTAAGGAAAATAATATCAAGGAGCTGGCCCATATGACCATGGTCAACCAGCTAGCTCAGGCCGACCTAGCAGTGGGTCATGATTTTAAGGTCTACGATACCTCACCAGATCAGGCGACTCCGCTGACCAATATTTAGGGACCTTGATGATAAGACTTTAGCCGATTAGAGAGCACTCTGGTTGGCTTTTATTAAGCAGAAAGATTCTGTCCCTATTGACAAAGCTGCCCCTTTTATGGGAAACTATAACTATTAGGAACTGTAAAGGAAAGATTATGCGACTTATTTATCTCTTACTTGGTTTTTTGGCCCTGGGCTTAGCCCTCTTGGGAGTGGTTTTACCCCTCCTTCCCACCACCCCCTTCTTACTGCTTGCCATTGCTTGTTTTTCAAGGAGCTCCAAGCGCTTTGAAACCTGGCTCTACCACACCAAGCTCTATCAGACCTATGTGGCTGATTTCCGAGAGACAGGCTCTATCCCGCGCAAGCGCAAGAAAAGGATTTTGGTTTCCATCTACATCCTAATGGGGATTTCCATTTTTTTTGCTCCCATTATTTGGGTCAAAATTGCTCTTGTCGGTCTGACTATCTTTATTACCTACTATCTTTTCAAGGTCATTCCTGATCGGCCAGAAGACCCTGACTCAAAGTAGGAAGAAGCAAAGGAAAAGGAGTGCGTTAAGCCCCTTTTTTTGTTATAATGGAACTTGTATCGAGTCGATTATCTTTTCAAGGTCTCGGATTAGCAATAAGCCCTCAAACCTTATTCAATTAGGGATTTGGTTCCTTGTTTGAACTTATATTGACCATGTCAGATTTTATATATATGAGAAAGGAATTTTTTAGTCTATCAAGTCTAGAAAAATTGATCACTATGAAAAAACTACATCAAGCTCTGCTGGAGCGTTTTAATATTGTTTTTAGTCAGGAGGAGCTCTTGGAAACAGCCTTTACCCACACCTCCTATGCTAATGAGCACCGCCTCTTAAAAATTTCACATAATGAGCGCTTGGAATTTTTAGGAGACGCTGTTCTGCAATTGATTATTTCCCAATATTTGTATGGGAAATATCCCAAGAAACCAGAAGGGGACCTCTCCAAATTGCGGTCCATGATTGTTCGCGAGGAAAGCTTGGCTGGCTTTACCAGAGACTGCCAATTTGACCGCTTTATCAAGCTAGGTAAGGGGGAGGAAAAGTCTGGTGGACGTGATCGCGATACCATTCTAGGAGATTTATTTGAAGCCTTTCTGGGTGCCCTCTTACTGGATAAGGGAGTAGAGGCTGTCCGAGATTTTCTTTACCAGGTTATGATTCCTAAGGTAGAGGCGGGCGACTTCGAACAGGTGACCGACTATAAGACCAAACTTCAGGAAGTGCTCCAGGTCAATGGTGATGTGGTCATTAACTATCAGGTGGTAGCAGAGTCAGGGCCGGCCCATGCCAAGCGCTTTGAGGTAGCTGTTTTGGTTAACGGGGAGACCAGGGGGCAAGGCCAGGGGCGCTCTAAGAAATTAGCTGAGCAAGAGGCAGCCAAAAATGCCTTTGAAAAGGGGAATTACTAATGTTTTTAAAGGAAATTGAAATTCAAGGTTTCAAGTCCTTTGCGGATAAGACCAAGGTCGTCTTTGACCAGGGAGTGACAGCAGTGGTCGGTCCAAACGGATCGGGCAAGTCTAATATTACCGAGAGCCTGCGTTGGGCCTTGGGGGAGTCGAGCGTTAAGAGTTTGCGGGGCGGCAAGATGCCAGACGTTATCTTTGCTGGAACGGAGACCAGAAAGCCGCTCAACTATGCCTCGGTCGTGGTGGTTTTGGATAATAAGGACCAGTTTATCAAAAATGCGGCCACAGAAATTCGGGTGGAACGCCATATCTACCGTAGCGGGGACAGCGAATACAAGATTGACGGCAAAAAAGTCCGCCTGCGCGATGTCCATGATCTCTTTATGGATACGGGGCTGGGTAGAGATAGTTTCTCTATTATCTCCCAGGGCAAGGTCGAAGAAATCTTCAACAGCAAACCTGAGGAGAGACGGGCTATTTTTGAAGAGGCCGCAGGAGTCTTGAAGTATAAGACTCGTAGAAAAGAAACTGAGAGCAAGCTAAACCAGACCCAGGACAATCTAGATCGGCTAGAAGATATTATCTATGAGCTGGATGGCCAGATTAAGCCCTTGGAAAAGCAGGCCCAGACGGCTCGGCGTTTTCTGGACTTGGATGGCCAGCACAAGGAGCTTTATTTGGATGTCTTGGTGGCCCAAATCAAGCTGAACAAGGAAAAGCATGAAGCTCTTGAGCAGGGTATTCAAAAGATTTCCCAGGAATTGGCTGCCTATTATAGTAAGCGTGACCGCCTGGAAGTTGAAAATCAACAATTAAAGCAAAAACGCCAAAGCTTGAACCAGGACTTGGAAGACCAGCAGGCCAGTCTCTTGGACTTGACCCGTCTAATTAGTGATTTAGAGCGCCAGATTGACCTTTCTAAGTTAGAGTCTAGTCAGGCAGCTAGTAGTCGTCAGGAGACCCAGGAGCGTCTGGATAAACTGGCTGAAAAACTGCAAGAAGTAGAAAGAGCCTATCAGGCCAAGACCCAAGCATTGACTGAGCTCAACCAAGAGCTCAAGAGCAATCAGAAGGCTCTGGAGGATCTTGAGGAAGAATTGGCTAGTTTTTCTGAGGATCCCGATCAACTGATTGAAAACCTTAGAGAACGCTATGTCAAGTTGATGCAGGAAGAGGCTGAATTATCCAATGATTTGACGGCCTTGGAGAGCCGTTTGCTTAGTGAGGCCAAGCTCAGCGAGAGCAAGCAGGAAGAATTTTCTAAACTTTTGGCCGATTTAGAAACAGCCGAGGCTGAAAAGGTCCAGGCCCTGCATGAGCAAGAGGCGGCCGAGGCTAGCCTCAAGGAGCTGTTAGCTAGGTACAAGAGCCAGGTAGAAAAAGCCCAAGTTTTAGAGGGGCATTATCAAAAAGAACAAGGCCAGCTCTTTGATTTGCTGGATGATTTGAAAAATAAAAAAGCTCGCTCGGCCAGTCTAGAAGCCATTCTAAAAAATCATAGTAATTTTTATGCCGGAGTCAAGACGGTTCTCCAGGAGTCTAGTCGTCTGGGGGGCATTCTTGGAGCGGTCAGTGAAAAGTTGAGTTTTGATCCTAGCTATCAGACCGCCCTAGAGATTGCCCTAGGGGCCAGCAGCCAGCACATCATCGTTGAGGATGAAAATGCGGCGACTAGAGCCATTGATTTTCTTAAGAAAAATCGGGCAGGTCGGGCAACCTTCCTCCCTCTGACGACCATTAAGCCTAGACAACTGGCTGACCACAATCGAGCAAAAATTGAGTCTAGTCCAGGCTTTTTAGGTCTAGCTTCTGATTTGGTTCGATTTGATCAGCCCCTGACCCATATTTTTGAAAATCTTTTGGGAACAACTGCTATTTTTGAGACGGTTGAAGAGGCCAGGGCAGCCGCTAGGGAGGTTCGTTATCAGGTCCGAATAGTGACTCTTGACGGGACTGAATTGCGGACAGGTGGTTCCTATGCAGGTGGTGCCAATCGGCAGAATAATAGCATTTTTATCAAGCCAGAGCTGGACGCCTTGACCCGGGAGATTGCGGACAAAGACCAGGCTCTAAAGGAGCAGGAAAAGAGAACCCAGGCCTTACAGGCAGAACTTTCTAAAATCAAGCAGGATTTAGAAAGGACCAAGACAGAGGGAGAAGAGGCTCGATTAGTGGAGCAGCGGACCAAGCTAGCCTATGAACAGTTGGCTAAAAGGGTGGAGGACTTGAGCCTCCTCAAGCAGGCCCAGGAAGAGCAACTATCCAGCCAGACCAGTCCAGATCTTTCGCTAGAAAAGTCTCGCTTGGCCGAACGCTTGGCTGAAATTGAAGGCATCAAGCAGGAGATTTCCCTGGAGATTGAGCAGGTCAAATCAGACAAGAATGCTGTCCAGCTCCGCTTTGATAAGTTGTCAGAAGAAGTAGCCAATCTCAAATTAAGCCGGACCGAGCTAACCAGCAGTAAACGCTTTGAACAAAGCGATTTAGAACGCTTGGAGCAGGAAGGAGCTAGTCTCAGAGAAGAGACAGCAAATCTGCAAATCCTGCTAGAAGAAAGATTGGAAAATAGGCCAAGGGTCGATTTGGCCCTCTTGGAAGAGCAACTAGCCGATGCTCAAAAGCAAAAGGAAGAGCTCAACCAAAGCCTGATTCGTCTTAAGTTTGAGCAGGAGGACTTGGAAGGTCAGTCAGAGGACCTACTAGGCCTACTTGAGCAGGCTAGGGAGGAAAATGAAGACTGGATTCGCAAGCAAGCTCGTGCGGAAGCCGAAAGAGATAAGCTGGCTGAAACCCTGCGTCGCTTGGCAACTAGCCTGACCGAGGACTACCAGATTAGCTTTGAAGAGGCCAGCCTGAAGGCCAAGCAGCTAGAAAATCTAAGCCAGGCCGAAAGCCAGCTTAAGGACTTAGAAAAGGCAATCAGAGCCTTGGGACCAGTCAATTTGGACGCCATTGACCAGTACGATGAGGTCAAGGAGCGTCTGGACTTCCTCAATAGTCAACGCCAGGACATCCTGTCAGCCAAGGACCTACTTTTATCGACCATTCAGGAGATGAATGATGAGGTTAAAGAGCGCTTCAAAACTACCTTTGAGGCCATTCGTGAAAGTTTTAAGGTCACCTTTAGACAGATGTTTGGTGGGGGATCGGCAGACCTTATTTTGACCGAGGGCGACCTTCTAACTGCTGGTGTGGAGATTTCAGTGCAACCGCCAGGCAAGAAGATTCAATCCCTCAACCTAATGAGTGGTGGCGAAAAGGCCCTTTCAGCCTTGGCCTTGCTATTTTCCATTATCCGGGTCAAGACCATTCCTTTCGTCATTTTGGACGAGGTGGAAGCGGCGCTTGATGAGGCTAATGTCAAGCGTTTCGGGGACTATCTCAACCGCTTTGACAAGGAGAGTCAGTTTATCGTGGTGACCCATCGCAAGGGGACCATGTCGGCGGCGGATTCCATCTACGGTGTGACCATGCAGGAATCAGGCGTCTCCAAGATTGTATCAGTCAAATTGAAGGATTTAGAAAGTGTGTAAGATGACGATAAAGTTAGTAGCAACAGATATGGACGGGACCTTTCTGGACGACAAGGGCCAGTTTGATATGGACCGGCTCAAGGCCTTGCTGGTAAATTTTAAGGAAAAAGGGATTTATTTTGCAGTAGCTAGCGGCCGCGGTCTTTTGTCCCTGGAAAAGCTCTTTGCAGAAGTGCGCGATCAGATTATTTTCATCGCAGAAAATGGTAGCGTCGTTGAATTTCATGGTGAGGACTTGTATGAAGCCACCATGCCCAAGGATTTTTACCTGCAGGTCTTTGACAAGCTCAAATCCTCTCCCTATGTAGATGTCAACCAGCTGCTTTTGACGGGTAAGAAGGGCTGCTATGTTTTGGAAACGGTCAATCCGACCTACCTTTCCTTTAGTGCCCATTACAATGAAAATATCCAGAAAGTTGCTGACTTGGCTGAGATTGAGGACGAGATTTTCAAATTCACGACTAATTTCACTCCTGAAACAGTGGAGGCAGGCGAAGCCTGGGTCAATGAAAATATTGCTGGAGTCAAGGCCATGACCACAGGCTTTGAGTCAATCGATATTGTCTTAGACTATGTGGATAAGGGTGTGGCCCTGGTGGAGCTGGCAAAAAAATTAGGTCTTGAAATGGAGCAGGTCATGGCCTTTGGAGACAATCTCAATGATCTCCACATGATGCAGGTGGCCGGCCAACCCATTGCCCCAGAAAATGCCCGGCCGGAAATTTTGGCCCTGGCTAAGCAAGTAATCGGCCACCATGCGGCAGGCTCGGTTATGACCTATATGGAGGGATTATGATGACAGAAATCAAGCTAATTGCCCTAGATTTAGATGGGACCTTACTGACCCATGATAAGAAGATTTCGGAAAGAAATTTGGCGGCGCTTAAGGCGGCTCATGCTCAAGGCGTTAAAATTGTCCTGACAACAGGGCGTCCGCTCAAGGCCATGGAATTTTTCTTGAAAGAAATCGGTATTGCTGACCAAGAAAACGAGTACACCATTACCTTTAATGGCGGTCTGGTTCAGCGTAATACAGGAGAGGTTCTGGACAAGATTGTCTTTTCCTATGAAGACGTAGCGGCTATTCATGAGGTCACTCAGGCTATGGACTTGCCACTTGATGCCATTCATGAAGGCCATGTCTATCAGATTCAGTCTAATCAGCCCTCCCTTTACTCGACCTTCAATCCAGCCCTTAACTTTATTCCCCTTGATTTTGAAAATTTGGACCAGAAGCTCAGCTATAATAAATGTATCACTGCCTGTCCGGCAGCGGCTATTGACCGTGCTCTGCCAGAGATTCCGCAGGCGCTCAAAGAGCGCTATGGCGTTTTCAAATCGCGGGACCAAATTTTGGAATGGTGCCCCAAGGAGGCCCATAAGGCCAATGGTTTGGCTAAACTCATTGCTCATTTGGGGCTCGAGACTAGCCAGGTGATGGCTATGGGAGATGAGGCCAATGACTTGTCCATGATTGCCTGGGCAGGGCTTGGCGTAGCTATGAAAAATGCCGTTCCTGCCGTCAAAGAAGCAGCTGAGGTTGTCACCCCCTTGACCAATGATGAAGACGGGGTAGCCTGGGCCATTGAAAAATATGTTTTATCCAAATAGGGAGGTAGAAAATGGGTTTATTTGATCGACTCTTTGGTCGAAAGAAAGAAAAAGAAGTAACAAAGGAAGAGCCCCTAGAGGAACTTTCGCAAGACCAGCCTAGCGAGCAGACGCCGACAGCTTCTAGCTCGACCGAACAAGACCAGGTCCAGGAAGCTAGGGACCAGCTGGAAAGCCTAGCTCCAGAGGCTAGTTTGGAAGAGCCAGCTTTAACAACAGTGAAAGAAGTCGAGGAAAGTAGGGATTTTAAAGAAGCTGAAAGCCAGCAAACCCTCGAAGCGGCATCTCCAACACCAGAAGCAAGCCTAGCCGAGCAAGCCCCAGAGGAGCCCGTTCCAGGGGCTAGTCTAGAAGAGGACCAGCCAGCAGAAAACTTAGAGACTCCTTCTAACCCAGTCGAGGAAAGACTAGGTGACCAAGATTCTCAGGAAGAAGAGCCGGCCATTGAAGCAAGAGAAAAAGAAACGGTCCAAGAAAAATATGACCGCAGCTTGAAGAAAACGCGGACAGGATTTGGGGCTAGGCTCAATGCCTTCTTCGCTAATTTTCGGGCTGTTGATGAGGATTTCTTTGAAGAGTTAGAAGAACTCCTTATTACCAGTGATGTAGGTGTGCAGGTAGCCTCTAATCTAACTGAAGAATTGCGCCAAGAAGCCAAGTTAGAAAATGCCAAAAAGCCAGACTTTTTACGCCAGCTAGTCATCGAAAAATTAGTTGACATCTATGAAAAGGATGGTCGCTATCAGGAAAAAATCAATCTCCAACCAGATTTGACAGTCATGCTCTTTGTCGGTGTCAATGGGGTCGGCAAGACCACCTCTATTGGGAAATTAGCTTATAAGTATAAGCAAGAAGGCAAAAAGGTTATGCTGGTTGCAGCAGACACCTTCCGCGCGGGAGCCGTGGCCCAACTAGAAGAATGGGCGAGACGGGTAGACGTTCCGATTGTTACTGGACCTGAAAAGAGCGACCCAGCCAGCGTTGTCTTTGATGGTATGGAGCGGGCTCAGGCAGAAGATGTGGATATTCTCATGATTGATACCGCAGGCCGCCTGCAAAACAAGGATAATCTGATGGCAGAGCTGGAAAAGATTGGCCGCATCATCAAGCGGGTCGATCCAGCAGCACCGCATGAGACCTTCCTCGCCCTGGACGCTTCAACCGGACAAAATGCCCTGGTCCAGGCCAAGGAATTTTCAAAAATTACCCCAGTAACCGGCATCGTCCTAACCAAGATTGATGGGACAGCCCGAGGAGGAGTGGTTCTAGCCATTCGAGAAGAGCTAGACATCCCCGTCAAGCTGATTGGTTTTGGAGAAAAAATCGACGACATCGGCGAATTTAAGTCTGAAAACTTTATGCGTGGTCTTTTAGAAGGCCTGATTTAAGACAGAAAAAAGCAAGACTGAAAGTCTTGCTTTTTTATTATACCTTCAAGCCAGTTTTTCTCGGAGATAAAAAGAGAAAGCCACCAGCTAAGCTGGTAGCTGATAAGGCTTATCGCTTCTATTTATTATCCCCAATCACTTTTCTCTTGGATCCCATTGCCACTTGGCCCCGAATTCTTGCAATAATTCAAAGGCAGCTTCTGGTCCCATGCTCCCTGCTTCATAGTGGTGGAGGGGAACTTGATTTTCTTGCCAGATGGCCTCAATCTGATCGATCAATTCCCAGCTAGCCCGGACTTCGTCCCAATGACTGAAGTTGGTCGAATCATTATTGAGGACATCAAAGATGAGTTTTTCATAAGGCTCCTGTGAGGCGCCAGTCGCTGTCGCATCTGTCCGATAGTCAAAGGAAATCGGAGCAAGCCTAAACTGTTCGCCCACCTCTTTTCCATTAACGCTGAGGGAGAAGCCTTCAGTTGGTTGGATATAGATGGTCAGGACATTGGGCTCCAGACTTTGGCCGAAGATAGAGTCCATCTGCTTAAAGACAATATTGACATGGGTTCCCTTGGCGGTCAGGCGCTTTCCAGTTCGGAAGAAAAAGGGAACATGGCGGAAGCGTTCGCTATCAACGAAGAAAGCCCCTGAAACAAAGGTTTCGGTTTCTGATTCAGGGTTTACATTTGGCTCGCTACGATAGGAAATGTACTTCTTGCCGTCAACTGTACCAGACTTGTATTGGCCCCGAATAAAGAGCTTTTTCAGCTCCTCTTGGCTAGGTTTTCTTAGTCTTTCAAAGACCTTGACCTTTTCGGTGCGAATAGCCTCCTTAGTGAAGGCGCTAGGCATATCCATGGCCAAGAGGGACAGGAGCTGTAAGGTATGGTTTTGGACCATATCGCGCAGGGCTCCAGACTGGTCATAGTAGCCTCCCCGCTCCTCGACTCCTAGTTGTTCAGCAAAGGTAATCTGAATATTGTCAATATAGTTACGATTCCAGATGTTTTCAAAGAGGGAGTTGGCAAAGCGAATGGCAAAAATGTTTTGAATCATTTCCTTGCCTAGATAGTGGTCAATTCTAAAGATTTGCTCTTCATCAAAGGTAGCTAGGAGTTCCTGATTGAGCTGACTAGCAGTGGATAAGTCTGTCCCGAAAGGTTTTTCCACGATAAGACGCTCAAAGCCTTGTCCATCAACGATTTGTTCGGACTTGAGATGCTTAGCGATGGTCCCGAAAAATTGTGGAGCCATGGACAGAAAGAAGAGCTTATTATGCTCGGCCTGGTACTCTTGATTGAGACGCGTTTGTAGTTTTTTAAGTTCGATGTAATGTTCTGTATCTTGTACATCATGACTTTGATAGTAGAAGTGGCCAGCAAACTCTTGAGCTTGCTCAGGACTATCAGCCAAATCTGTAATGGACTCGACTACGACAGACTCGAAGTATTCCTTGCTCCAGGGTCTGCGAGCAGTTCCAATCACTGCAAAGTGCTTGGATAGATTGCCCGACTTGTAGAGGCGAAATAGTGAAGGATAGAGCTTTCTTTTAGCTAAATCACCACTAGCGCCAAAAATAGTAATAATAACTTTTGATGACATCCTAATACCTATTTTCTAATATAAATTCACTTCATTTTACCATAACTTAATCAAAATTTCCTTTTTTTGATTTGATAGTGGCAAAGAGGCGGTAAAAGAGGAAAAAGATGAACAGAACCAGAATAAAGAGGAGTAGAAAGACCTGGTGGACACCGCTTGCCTTGTCGGGAGCCTGCTTGACTAGAACAGCTGCGATGGCTGTTCCTAGGGCACCAGCAAAGGTCTGGGCCATTTGAAAGAGGGCTGTCGCATCGGCCGCTTGATCTCTGTCAATCTGAGAGATGGATAGGGCCATGGTATTATTAAAGGCCATATTGCGCCCCATGGTAAATAAAATGTAGACACCAATAATCAGGGGTAGGGTCAAATCCTTGGTGAAAAAGGCAAAGATAGAAACTGCTAGAAAGAAGATGGCATTTCCACCAAAGAGCGAAAGTTTTGGTCCCTTACTATCGTAGAGTTTTCCCAGAAAGGGAGCTAAAAAGGCCCCAATCATGGTTCCAGGAAGGAGGGCAAAACCAGCCCTAGCCGTTGTTTCTCCCTGGACCAGGGTTAAATAGTTGGGAATGATAAAGTTGGAGGAAAGATTGGAAAATTGGTAGATGAAAAAGGGGATAATTCCTAGTAAAATAGTAGGTTTGGCTAGAATCCGAATATCCAAGAAGGGATTCTTGATAGTCAGGCTCCGCCAGATAAAGAGACTGAAAGTAACCAGAAAGAGGAGGGTGAAAAGCCAGTCGATGCGACCCGTTTCAAGGCTTGAGATGCTAATCAAGGAAAAGGTTAGTGCTAAGGTCAAGAAAATAAAGGAAGGAAAATCAAAGGGCCGCCGGCTCTTGCCAGCCGAATTTTTCAGAAAGTGAAAGCCTAGGGCAAAGGAAATCAAGGGAATGGGCATGATAAAACTGAAAATTCGATGCCAGTCAAAAAGCCCAATCATGATTCCCCCATAGGTTGGTCCCAAGGCTGGAGCCAAGCTGATAACGAGCCCCGTTAGCCCCATATAAAAACCAATTTGCTGTCGAGGTACCCGCTCGACAATCAGGTTAAACATGAGTGGAATGGCAATTCCAGTCGCTCCTCCCTGGAGCACCCGCCCCAGCATCAGAAAGAAAAAATCAGGAGCTATCATGGCAATCCCATTTCCCAAGCTAAAGATAGCCAGGGCAGTAAAAAGGATGCGCCTTTCAGTCCAGTTATGGGCAAGAGTGGCTCCAAGGGTGATGGTAATAGCTACCGCCAGCAGATAACCGGTAGTAATCCACTGGATTGTACCCAGCCCAACCCCAAAAACTTTCATGAGATTAGAAAAGGTAACATTCATACTGGTTTCCGAGAGAATCCCTGCGAAAGTCACCAAGGCTGTTGCAAAAATAGAAATTAAATCGGCCTTTGCGACCTTTTCTTTTGTATCTGTCATACGACCTCCTAGAATAAAACTAGAACTATTGTAACATAAATTTGATGTCGCAAAGGAGGATTCCGTTTTCATTCATAGTTTCTAAAAGAGAAAATTTGTATTATAATAGAAAAATGAGAAATAAGAATAAAGAAGAAAAAATCCTGCAAGCAGCTGAGGCTTATGCCAAGGAGCAGCTAGGCAATGACGTATCAGGGCATGATTTTTGGCATGTAAAACGCGTAGTCAATCTAGCTCTCCAAATAGCAGAGGAAGAAAAAGCTGACACCTTTATCTGCCATTTGGCAGCCCTGTTGCACGATGTGGCAGATGGAAAATTAAATAGCAGTGAAGAAGCCGGGCTTGCAAAAGTTGAGCACTGGCTTCTGCAAAAAGAGCTTGAACCAGCCGATTGCCAAGAGATAATGGCAATTATCAGTCATATCTCATTTAAAGGTGGACAAGTGTCTAATTTCCCTCTGTCTGCAGAGGGGAAAATCGTTCAAGATGCCGACCGTCTAGATGCTCTAGGAGCAATTGGCATTGCGCGAGCCATGGTTTATTCGGGTGCTAAGGGGAGACCGATTTACGATCCAAATCTTTCACCGCGTGAAAATATGACCTTGGAAGAATACCGCTCAACTGAAGGGACTGCCATTATGCACTTTTATGAGAAGCTACTAACCTTGAAAGACAAGATGAATACCGAGACAGCAAAGAAATTAGCTGAAAACCGACATGCTTTTATGGAAAGCTATCTGGAACAATTTTATGCTGAGTGGGAAGGCAAGCGCTAAAAAATCCAAGCCCTATTAGACTTGGATTTTTTGCTTAAAACACCCGATAAACGTAAGGATTGTCTGGTTTGTCAACCTTGGTAAAACGATTGACTTCCAAGGTTGGCAGACTTTGTCCTAGCTGCTTATGGTATTGAATGGTGATTTTACCGCTGACATTGACCCAAGTATTATTTTCATAATGCTGGTCGTTGCCCGTCGTCAAAAGACCATAGACACCGGAGTCGGCGATACAGTGGATAATCCCGAAGCGAAAGAGAAATTGACTATTTTTGTCACTGGGGTCATTGTAGACAAATCCGGTAAATTCTAGAGTTTTTCCGGCAAATTCGTCAGGATAGTCGTAGAGGACCTCCATGACCTCCATATAATTTTCGGTAGAGACCTTGATGATCTCTTCCTTGAGATATTTTTTAGCAGCAGTTCGCATCTCCTTATCATAGGCGCTCTTGGTAAAGTAGGTGCTGGTATCGGGTTTTAGGTATTGGCTGGTCGTCCCCTCGTCGGCCTGGACCTCCTTGGAAGCTCCTGCTGCAAGTGGGAAATGAAAGCCCTTAGCTGAAACCGTTGTTGAGTCTAAGCTGACTGTCGGGAAAAAAGTACCGACAATTAAGGGAATGGCGAGAAAGGCAATGCTCGCGATCTTGGCCCAGCGACTAGTCAGGTGACTGTGGACCTTGATTTGCTTCATCCAGACAATCAACTGTACGATAGCCAGAATAAAGGATAAAATCATGGATAAATAGGCCAGATAAGAATAATGCAGGTTGATGTACTGGTTGAGCTTACCAGATAAGTGTAGGTACATGCTCATTTCAAAGTAGCCTGCTAGAATTAAAAAACGAATCATAGAAGTACCCCCACCAGCCAAGAATAAAGGAGGACAAAGCCGCTGACAATAGCGATAAATTGCCAGATAAAGCTGGTTTTAAAGTAATTTTTCATCATCAGAAGATTTTTTACATCCAGTATGGGACCGATAACCAAAAAGGCCAGGACAGGAGCTAGACCAAAGCTAGATAGCAGGGAACTTCCGATAAAGGCATCTGCCTCGCTGCACAGGGAGAGCAGAAAAGACAGGAGCATCAAAAGCAGGATAGCGACCAAGGGTGTCGAGCTAATAGAGGTCAAAATCCTAGTCGGTACATAGACCTGGACCAGACTAGCAAAGAGACAGCCGAAGACCAGATAGCGGCCTGTATCGAAAAATTCATCAATGGCCTGGACCAAGACCTGGAAGAGCTTTTTTCCGGCGGATAGATGGGAAAAGTCATGCTGGTGGACCTGTTTTCTTTCCTCCTTTTGGATAGAATTTTGGCTGAAAAAGCCCAGAAAAATTCCCAGAGCCGCAGCGACCAAGATAGAGCCAAGCGCCCGAAGCAGGGCGAACTTGATGGAATTTCCAAAGGCCGAATAGGTGGCAAAGAGAACGATTGGATTGATGACCGGTGCAGTGACCAGAAAGGGCAGGGCTGTGTAGCTGGGAACCTTCTTTTCTAAAAAGCGATTGACAATGGGGACAATCCCACACTCGCAGGAAGGAAAGATAAAGCCGATAAAGGTACCAAAGAAGATTCTGAGCCACTTATTCTTGGGAAGATAGTGGTAGACCTTTTCTGGTGTCACATAGACCTCAATAAAGCCAGAAATGATACTTCCGATTAAGACAAAGGGCAGGGCCTCAATGATGATGGATAAAAAGATAGCCCCAGCCTGCAAGACACTGGGCGGTAGCTGGGAAAAGAAATTCATTTTTTCTCAGCCTGCTTTTCATTTGTTTTCTTTTCTTTTTCATCTTCAGGAAATTCAACCTTCTCCATTTTAGGTAGGCTGGCGAACTCCTCAAACATCTTGTCTAGCTCATCAGAGCGATTAAATTTAATAGCCATAAAGGACCTCTTTTCTACATTGATTAAGTCTATTATACTATCAAAAAAGAAAAATGAACAGTTTCAGCCTTCCCTCCTCCAACTAGAAAAAAATCAGAAAGGAATTAGAGGAAAAATGGACAAAATTTGGATAAAAGGCTAATGGAGCCTAAAGAGTATGTTATAATAATACTACTATGGAAAAGCAACATATTGATAAAATTGCCCAGGAATTGGGCCTGAAAAATAGCCAGATTAGCAAGGTGCTGGATCTAACCTCAGAGGGGAATACCATTCCCTTTATTGCTCGTTACCGCAAGGAGTTGACAGGCAATCTAGATGAGGTCGAGATTAAGGCCATTATTGACCTGAACCGGAGTCTGACCAATCTGGCGGAGCGAAGAGCGACGGTTTTAGCCAAGATTGAAGAGCAGGGCAAGCTGACAGCCCAGTTAAGAGCGGAGATTGAAGGAGCTGAAAAGCTGGCGGACCTTGAAGAATTGTATCTTCCCTATAAGGAAAAACGTCGGACCAAGGCGACGGTTGCGCGTGAAAATGGGCTCTTTCCCTTGGCCCGTCTCATCCTTCAAGATGCCCCAAATTTGGAAAGTCAGGCCGAAACGCTGACCAATCAAAGCTTCCCAACTGGGCCTGCTGCCCTGGCTGGTGCGGTCGATATTTTGGTTGAGGCCATTTCAGAAGATGCCAAATTGCGGTCCTGGACTTACCATGAAATTTTAAGTCATTCCCGCCTCCTCTCTAAGCTCAAGGACGAGAGTTTGGACGACAAGCAGGTCTTTCAGATTTATTATGACTTTTCAGAAAAAGTAGCCAGCATGCAGGGCTACCGAACCCTGGCCCTCAATCGGGGAGAGAAGTTAGGGATTTTGAAGATTTCCTTTGAACATCATTTGGAAAAAATTCTGCGCTTTTTTGCGGTTCGTTTCAAAGTAAAAAACGAATATATAGATGAAGCCATTCAGCAGGCTGTCAAAAAGAAAATTCTTCCTGCCATGGAGCGGCGGATTCGGACAGAGTTGAGCGAGCAGGCAGAAGATGGAGCCATCCAGCTCTTTTCAGAGAATTTACGCAATCTCCTTCTGATTGCTCCCTTAAAGGGGCGGGTTGTTCTAGGTTTTGACCCTGCCTTTCGGACGGGAGCCAAGTTAGCGATTGTAGATGCGACCGGAAAGATGTTGACGACCCAGGTTATTTATCCAGTAGCTCCGGCCAAGCCCGCTCAAATCGAGGCAGCGAAAAAAGACCTATCAAACCTCCTGGATCAATACAGCGTGGAAATCATTGCTATCGGTAATGGAACGGCTAGTCGGGAGAGTGAAGCCTTTGTAGCTGAGGTTCTAAAGGACCAGCCTCAGGTCAGCTATGTGATTGTAAATGAGAGCGGTGCATCGGTTTACTCGGCCAGTGATTTGGCCCGGCAAGAATTTCCCGACTTGACGGTTGAGAAGCGATCTGCCATCTCCATCGCTAGACGTTTGCAGGACCCCTTGGCTGAACTGGTCAAGATTGATCCCAAATCAATCGGGGTCGGCCAGTACCAGCACGATGTCAGCCAAAAGAAATTAAGCGAAAGTTTGGATTTTGTGGTTGATACGGTGGTTAACCAGGTCGGAGTCAATATCAATACAGCTAGCTCAGCCCTTTTGAGCCATGTAGCTGGTCTCAATAAGAGTATTTCAGAAAATATTGTCAAGTATCGAGAAAGTCAGGGCTTGATTCAGAGTCGCGAAGAGATTAAAAAAGTCCCTAGACTAGGGGCCAAGGCCTTCGAGCAGGCAGCCGGTTTCCTACGGATTCCAGAAAGTCAAAATTTCTTGGATAATACTGGTGTTCACCCAGAAAGCTATCCAGCAGTGGCCAGGCTTTTTGACTATCTGAAAATCGAGCAGCTAGATGAGACTGCCCAAGCCAAACTCCAAGATTTAGACTTGCCTAAACTGGCCCAGGACTTGGAATTGGGCTTAGAAACCCTGAAAGACATTGTTTTTGACCTCTTAAAGCCGGGTCGTGATTTGCGGGACTCTTTTGAGGCTCCCGTTTTGAGGCAGGATGTTCTAGACATCAAGGATCTAGAAATTGGCCAAAAGCTAGAGGGAGTTGTTCGCAATGTCGTAGATTTTGGCGCTTTTGTAGATATTGGGATTCATGAGGACGGCTTGATTCATATCTCTAAATTAAGTAAAAATTACGTAAAACACCCTAGTCAGGTCTTAGCAGTAGGTGATTTGGTGACTGTTTGGGTGGACAAGCTAGATTTGGAAAGAGAAAAGGTTAACCTCTCTCTAGTTGAGCCAGATGGATCTAACTAGCTATGTCCAGGAAGTCTCCCGTCAAGACTTCCAGAAGGAATTTCGGCACCAAGCCTTTTGGAATAAGCGCTTGAGAACGACAGGGGGACGCTTCTTTCCCCAAGATGGCCACCTAGATTTTAATCCTAGGATTTATCAAGAATTTGATCTAGCTACTTTTCGGAAAATTGTGGCCCATGAACTCTGCCACTATCATCTCTATTATGAGGGCAGGGGTTATCGCCATGGGGATAGGGATTTTAAGGCCCTCTTAGCAAAAGTCGGAGGTCTCCGCTATGCTCCCAGCCTAAATTCTGACCGTAAATCCTTGATTTATCGCTGCAAAAACTGTAAGATGGTTTATTATAGACAAAGAAAAGTCAATCTAGAAAAATATCGCTGTGGCCGATGTCGCGGCCGCTTAGAAAGGACAACATGAAAAAAAGAACAAGCTCTCTTATTTTATTAGCCAGTCTCTTCTTGGCTCAGATACCAGTCTTAGCTGAGGGACCGACTGATACTAGCTCTCAAGAAGAGACTAGTTCTTCTAGCACCAGTACTGAAGAATCTAGCTCTTCCTCTACTAGCCAGGACTCAAGTTCCAGCTCTAGTTCAGAGAGTCAACCTTCTTCATCAGCCAAGGAAGAAGAGACCAAGCCTAAATCAGAAGTTGATTCTGCTCCAGCTGAGCCTCTCAGCCCTAAAGAGAAGGAAGATGCAGCTGGAATTAAGAAAGAAGATGATGAAAAGGACCAAGATGGTGGGAATTTTACGGTCTCTGTCAACCATACGACCCAAAGTTTCATCAAACTGATTGCTGAAGATGCCAGAACCATCGGAAAAGAGTATAAACTTTACGCTTCAGTCATGATTGCTCAGGCAATCCTTGAGTCAGGTAGCGGAAATAGTGGACTGGCCCAGGCACCCAACTATAACCTTTTTGGTATCAAGGGAGCCTATGAGGGCAGCAGTGTCAGCATGGATACCAAGGAAGATGATGGCTCAGGCAAACTCCACACCGTCAAGGCAGCCTTTCGTAAGTATCCAAATGTCAGAGCCTCTCTGACTGATTATGCCAAGCTTTTAAGGACGGAGCTTTACCGAGGAGCATGGATAGAAAATGCAGCCACCTATCAGGCAGCTACCAAGGCCTTGACTGGTCGCTATGCTACTGATATCCATTATGATAAGAAGTTGAATGCCTTGATTGAGGCCTATGATTTGACCCAGTACGATAAGGATACAGACAAGACCCTTTTGGAGCGCTATCCTGATGGTGACTATCCTGACTATGACGGCAAGGACTACCCAGGCGTGGAGAATTACAAAGAGACCAGTGCTCGCTATGCCTTTAACCGCATGAGTCAGTTGGGTGGAAAATTAGAGACCAATTTTGCTGAAACGACCAACTGGGCAGACAGTGCCAGCAAGCAAGGCTATACTGTCAACCAAGAGCCCAAGATTGGGACAGTCGTTGCCTTTCAGCCCAAGCAGGAAAAAGCCGGCTCGCAAGGCCAGGTTGCCATTGTTGAGAAGCTTTATCCAAGCGGTGCTATTCTGATTTCTGAATATGGAAAATTCTCAGAAAAACTCGTTTCCTACCGCGTGATTGATAGCCAAGCGGCCAAGACCCTGCACTACATCACACCCAAATCAAGTAAAAATTAAGAATCAGCCTTGGGGCTGATTTTTTCTCTTCCACTTTCTGATAGAATAAGGTAAGTATTAGAAAAAGAAGGACAAAAGGATGAAGCTAAAGTTTTACAAATTAAGAAGAGGACGACTCATATCAGGGGTTTTGGCCGGTCTAGCAGATAGATTTGACTTTGACTTAAATCTCATTCGTTTTCTCTTTATCATTTTTACCATTGCAAACTTTGGACTGGGGGTCCTGATTTATATCTTGATGGCCACTGTTATGCCCTATAAGGAAGACCTAGAAGCCGATATGTATGGAACTGGCCCGCGTAAGCGCAAGGAAGCAGAACCGATAAAAGAAAATGATGCTTGGTTTTGGTAAGAGACGCCAATTTCCCCCAAATAAAGCCTCCTAATAGTGAGCTCGAGTTTAATCCCTCGGGCTCTTTCTGATTTATAGTGAAAGAAAATCTCCTATTTTCTGACCAAAAACGACTGTTAAAGTCTCTTTTAGCACAAAATTTGCTATAATAGAGAAAGAAGATTATAAAGGGGGCATTTAATGTCGGTTAAAGTAAAGGATTTACTAGAGAAGGTAAAAGTAGATTTAATCTATGGTGATGACCAATTATTAGAGAAGGTTATCCGGACAGCTGATATTTCCCGGCCTGGTTTGGAGATGACTGGCTACTTTGATTACTACTCCCCAGAGCGGATTCAGATTATCGGAATGAAGGAATGGTCCTATTTGAACGCCATGACTTCCCATAACCGTTATCAGGTCCTGCGCAAGATGTTTCAGCCAGAGACGCCAGTAATCATCGTGGCGCGTGGTCTGGACATCCAGCAGGAAATGCTGCAAGCAGCCAAGGAAAAAGGGATTGCTATCCTCAGGAGCTATACAGCAACCAGTCGCCTATCTGGTGAAATATCAAGTTACCTAGATTCGCGTCTTGCAGAGCGGACCAGTGTCCATGGAGTTTTGATGGATATCTATGGTATGGGGGTCTTGATTCAAGGAGACAGCGGAATCGGAAAGAGCGAGACAGGGCTAGAGCTAGTTAAGCGGGGACATCGGATTGTGGCTGATGACCGGGTAGATGTCTATGCCAAGGACGAGATGACTCTCTGGGGAGAGCCTGCTGAAATTCTTCGCCACCTCCTAGAGATTCGAGGAGTGGGGATTATTGATGTTATGAGCCTCTATGGTGCTAGTGCTGTCAAGGATTCATCTCCAGTGCAAATCGCTGTTTACCTAGAAAACTATACTACCGGCAAGGTCTTTGACCGTCTAGGAAATGGAGCTGAAGAGATTGAAATCGCTGGTGTGAGAATCCCACGGATTCGCATTCCCGTTAAGACTGGACGCAATATCTCAGTAGTTATCGAGGCGGCAGCCATGAACTACCGGGCCAAGGAAATGGGCTTTGATGCCACAAAAATATTTGAGGAACGTCTGACCCAGCTAATCAATAAGAATGAGGTGGCCAATGATTGATCCAGTTGCCCTCCGTTTAGGTCCAATCAGTATTCGTTGGTATGCCATCTGCATTGTTACTGGTCTGGTTTTGGCAGTCTATCTGGCTATGAAGGAAGCACCCCGCAAGAAGATGAGACCAGATGATATTCTGGATTTCATTTTAGTGGCCTTTCCCCTAGCTATTTTAGGGGCCCGCCTTTACTATGTAGCCTTTGAATGGGACTATTACAGTAAAAATCTAGGTCAAATTATTGAGATTTGGAATGGCGGAATCGCCATCTATGGTGGTCTTATAACTGGGGCCCTGGTTCTTTATTTCTTTTCCCAAAGGCGGCTCATCAATCCTCTAGATTTTCTAGATATTGCCGCTCCCAGTGTTATGATCGCCCAAAGCATTGGTCGCTGGGGAAATTTTGTCAACCAGGAAGCCTATGGGGCAGCGGTGAAAAGTCTTAACTACCTACCTGACTTTATCAAAAAGCAGATGTATATTGATGGTAGTTATCGCCAGCCAACCTTTCTCTATGAGTCCCTCTGGAACTTGCTCGGTTTTCTCATTATTCTCTTTTTACGCAGAAAACCCAAGCTCCTCAAGCAGGGAGAAATCACGGCCTTCTACCTGATTTGGTATGGTAGCGGTCGAATGGTCATTGAGGGCATGCGGACAGATAGTCTTATGTTCGTTGGTTTGCGCGTGTCCCAGTGGCTGTCAGTCCTCCTTATTTTGCTGGGGCTGACCTTGATTGCTTACCAGCGTCGGAAAAAAGATAGTCCCTACTATCAAGCTAGTAAATAGAAAATGGAGAAGAAAATGCTTGAAATTACCTTTAGTTTAGTCGCCCTTGCTTTGGTTGCCTTGATTATTTACGCTATCTTTCTAGTGATGAAGATTAGTCGGGTTGTTGATGAAACAGAAAAAACGATTCAGATTTTGACGACAGATGTCAATGTAACCCTCTATCAGACCAATGAACTCCTGGCCAAGGTCAATGTCTTGGCCGATGACATCAATGGGAAAATGGTCACCATTGACCCCCTCTTTACAGCAGTCGCTGACTTGTCCGAGTCTGTATCGGACTTGAACGATTCTGCTCGAAATCTTGGAAAGAAGGCAGTAGTAGCTGGTAGCAATACGGTCAAGACCAAGGCTGGTCTATCAGCCCTTCGCTTTATTTCTAAGCTCTTTAAATAAGATATATAGAAAGTAGGTTTATATGGGAAAATTTTCATCTATTCTATTAGGAACCATTTCTGGAGCAGCAGTTGCCTATTTCCTAACCAGCAAGAAGGGCCAGGAAGTAACAGCTAAAGTGACAGATTTTATCAAGGATGTCCAGGCCAATCCCGAAGATTTTCGAGATCAGGTCTTTCAAACCGCTAATGATTTTACCAATCAAGCAGTAGAGCGAGTGTCAGAAGTCAAAGAAAAGGTGGCAACTGGCCAAATCACAGGAGAAACTGTCCTTACCTCTGTAAAGGAGCAGGCCCAGGCAGCTCTCAACTTGTCTCCAGATAAATTTCAAGGCATCAAGGATAAATTGCAGGAGGAAAATATTGGGAGGGACGACCTCCTAGCCTCCATTCAGGAGCAGGCTCAAGCCTTGGAAGAAAAAGTTCACTTTCTTCAGTCAGAAGACATTGTCATCGACCTGGATGAAAAAGAGAAAGACTAAAATAGATAAAAGCCCTGCTTGGAAATCGAGCAGGGCTTTTGCGTATTTAAGAGTTGGCTTAGTCGCTTCACCATGGGCGAGAGAAGCATAACTATTTGAAGGCAGAACAAAAATTCTCACTTTGAAATGAGAATTTTTTGCTATGTGTATGGGCTTTTACTAATTGGCTTTTTTAAATTTTAAAAACATACGGTAGCTCTGAATGCTAGCTAGACTAGCTGTAATAGCTAGGGCAAAAGCAGCAAAGGTATTCATCTTGAATGACAGGAAGACAAAGCTAAAAATAGCAGTTAAGATACAGAAGGCTGCGATGTTCAAAAAGAACAAAAGTTCACTAAGGCGCGGAGCCGTTTCTGCTTCTGGTATGTATTCCTGATAAAGTGGTAATTGATTTTCAGAACTTTCTTGGTAGGTGTAATTCTCTTCTTGGTATTTTCTTATTGCCATATTCTCTCTCCTTACAGTACTCTACTATTTTATCACGATTTAATAGAGAAAAATATTACAGAAAAGTTACAAAAAGGATAAAAAAACTTTTCAGAAGATGAACAGAAGCAAAAAATTGTGTTATAATAAAAAATATGGAAGAGATAATTATTACTGCAACCGCAGAAAGTATCCCACAAGTAGCCCAACTCCTGGAAGTAGGAGTGGACCGGATTTATGTCGGAGAAAAGGACTATGGTCTCCGCCTCCCCCATACCTTTTACTATGAGGAGCTGCGCCAAATTGCGCGAATGGTCCACGAGGCCGGCAAGGAGTTGACAGTAGCTGTCAATGCTCTGATGCACCAAGAGATGATGGACAAGGTCAAGCCTTTTTTAGACTTTTTGTGTGAGATTAAGGTTGATTATATCACCGTTGGTGATGCTGGTCTTTTTTATGTCATCAATCGGGACGGCTATCCACTAAAAACTATCTATGATGCTTCAACCATGGTCACTAGCAGTCGACAGATCAACTTTTGGGGACAAAAGGCAGGAGCAGCAGAGGCTGTTCTAGCCCGAGAAATTCCAGCAGCCGAGTTATTTAAGATGCAGGAAAACCTAGAGATTCCCGCAGAGATACTGGTCTATGGAGCCAGTGTCATTCACCACTCCAAGCGGCCGCTCCTGCAAAATTACTACAATTTCACTCACATTGATGATGAAAAGAGTCGTCAGAGGGACTTGTTCTTGGCTGAACCCAATGATCCAAGCAGCCATTACTCCATCTTTGAGGATAATCATGGGACCCATGTCTTTGCCAATAATGACCTGGATTTGATGACCAAGCTAGATGAGTTGGTTAGCCACGGCTTTACCCACTGGAAGTTGGAGGGCCTCTATACCCCAGGACCTAATTTTGTAGAGATTGCCAAACTTTTTGTCCAGGCCCGCCAGTTGATTAAGGATGGAAAGTTCACTGCCGATCAGGCCTTTCTCCTTGATGAGGCCCTGCATGGCTATCACCCTAAAAATCGTTTTTTGAGTCCCGGTTTCTACGATTATACACCGGACATGGTCAAATAAGAAGAAGCTGTCAAGCCATACTTGGACAAGTGTCTAAGTATGGCTTTTTCTTTTTTTCTTAAAAAATGAGAATTGTGAAAACATTTACTAGCCCTGGATCAAGCCTTGCTTTTGCCCCTTCTTTGCTATAAAATAAAGATAGAACATCAAGAACTATATTGCAAATAGGAGAAAATGATGACAAAAAAATTGAAACGCCCAGAGGTTTTGGCACCAGCTGGAACCCTGGAAAAGCTAAAGGTAGCTATTCGCTATGGGGCTGATGCTGTCTATATTGGCGGTCAGGCCTATGGCCTGAGAAGTCGGGCTGGAAACTTCACCTTTGAAGAGATGGAGGAAGGCATCCAGTTTGCTCGTGAGCATGGAGCCAAGGTCTATGTAGCTGCTAATATGGTCACCCATGAGGGGGATGAAGAAGGAGCTGGAGCCTGGTTTCGTAAGCTGAGGGATATTGGGATTGCGGCTGTTATTGTTTCTGATCCAGCCTTGATTATGATTGCGGCGACTGAAGCTCCAGGCCTAGAAATTCATCTATCAACCCAGGCCAGTGCCACCAACTATGAAACCCTAGAGTTTTGGAAGAATCTGGGCCTGACCCGGGTCGTCCTAGCCAGAGAGGTTTCCATGGCTGAGTTGGCAGAGATTCGCCAGCGGACGGATGTGGAAATCGAAGCCTTTGTCCATGGAGCCATGTGTATCTCTTATTCGGGGCGCTGTACCCTGTCTAACCACATGAGTATGCGCGATGCCAATCGGGGAGGTTGCTCCCAGTCCTGTCGCTGGAAGTATGACCTCTACGATATGCCCTTTGGCCGGGAAAGACGTAGCTTAAAAGGGGAAATTCCTGAAGAATTTTCCATGTCTGCTGTCGATATGTCCATGATTGATCATATCCCTGATATGATTGAAAATGGGGTGGATAGCTTAAAAATTGAAGGACGGATGAAGTCCATTCACTATGTCTCCACCGTTTCTAATTGCTATAAAGCTGCGGTAGATGCTTACCTAGAAAGCCCAGAAAAGTTTGAAGCCATCAAACAAGACCTGGTCGATGAGATGTGGAAGGTGGCCCAGCGTGAGCTAGCGACCGGCTTTTACTATGGTACTCCGACAGAAAATGAACAGCTCTTTGGCGCTCGTAGAAAAATTCCAGAGTATAAATTTGTTGCAGAAGTTGTCGCTTATGACCCTCAGAAAAAGCTAGCTACCATTCGACAGCGCAATGTCATCAATGAGGGAGATCAAGTTGAATTTTACGGTCCCCATTTCCGGCACTTTGAGACCAAGATTAAAAATTTGCGCGATGCCCAAGGCCAAAAGATTGAGCGGGCACCAAAACCGATGGAGCTTTTAACCATCGACCTGGACCAACCGGTTTACCCAGGAGATATGGTGCGGGGACTAAAGGAAGGTCTCATCAATCTTTATCAAGAGGATGGCAGTAGTTTAACGATTCGTGCCTAGCTGAAGTGAAGGAGGAAAGATGATGAGGGTGTTTGGTCTTGAAATAGATGAGGAGACTCGCTGTCTCCACTACCACAGTGACCTGGATATCGTAGCTCTCAAATGCTGGGCTTGTCAGGACTATTTTTCCTGCTACCAATGTCACGATTCCTTGAGAGACCATCACTTTGTAGCTTATCCATCTAAGCAAAAGTCTGACAAGGTTGTCCTTTGTGGGGCCTGTAAGAGTGAGCTAACTATTTCTCTATATCGGGGGCAGTTGAGCTGTCCAAATTGCAAGCGGGCCTTTAATCCGGCCTGTAAAAACCACTATGACCTCTACTTTAGGGATTAGTTGGCTGGTCTCTTTCTCCTTTTAGAATAGATTGGCTATTAAGAAAACAAAAAAATCCTCCCCTTAGCTCTTTGAGATGCTTAAGAGGGAGGATTTTTGCTTTTGTCTTTGAGGGAGACGGAAGTTTGTTGGGCCCTTTTGATGGTGTTGGGCACCAGGCTAATCCGTTTGATGTCGGCAATCCGGATGATGATGGACATACTCTTTCTGAAATTTTTGACGATGAGTTGCTGCCTGTCCTGGTCATATTTGAGAATATCCCCGGTAAAGCTCCGATCCAGAAAGATGACATGGATGCCTGATTTCTTTCTGAGGGCCAAATCAATCATCTCCTGGACGCGGTTACTATTTTCAAGCAGGGGGTCGGTCTTTTTATCATTTAAAAAATCATTGGTTTTATCAATGAGCATTTTGAGAAATTTTTTCATGGCTAAAATCTCCATAACTTGTTACAATATATTATAACCTATTTTTTTGTGAAATTCTAAGATTTTGCGAATTTATGATGTAGAAAGGAGAAAAAATGGCAGACTTTACTTTTGAAATCGAAGAAAAACTGCTAGTCCTATCAGAAAATGACAAGGGCTGGACCAAGGAGTTGAACAGGGTCAGCTTTAATGGGGCTCCTGCCAAGTATGATTTACGGACCTGGAGTCCGGATCATAGCAAGATGGGCAAGGGAATTACTCTGACCAATGAGGAGTTTCAGGTTCTAGTAGAGGCTTTCAAGAACTAGGAGTTTTCAGTATAAAAGAGGTTGCCGGAGCAACCTCTTTTGTTTTTAGCTGTCTTCCCCTCAAACCTTGCTGGACGAAAAGTAGGAATGATTTTTTAGCGCCCTAAAGATAGGAAGGCTGACTAGGCAAATCAGGACAATTTTTAGTAGGTCTGGCAGGATAAAAGGGACGACTCCCACCGTAAAGGCCTGAGCCAGGCTAGTTGCGCCAGATGTTAAGAAAACTAGGCCCAAGACCCCACCTAAGAAAGTCAGGGTGGCCCCTAGGAGGTTGGCTAAAAAGATCTGATAAAGCTTACTATTGGGCTTGGTCAGGCTGGAAGTGACAGCGGCATAGGCTAGGTCAAACCAGAGGTAGCCGGCCGTAGGTCCAGTCAGAACATGAAAACCAGCTGCTCCACCAGCAAAAACAGGAAGCCCAATGGCACCTAAAAGCAGATAGAGTCCCACTGCCCAAACTGCCTCTCGGCGATGAAAGATAGTAGCTACTAAGCCGATAGCGAAGTTTTGCAGGGTCAGGGGAACGGTCCCCAAGGGAAGGGTGAATTGAGCTAGTACAGCAATTAGGGCAGCGCCGACTGCTGCAAGAGCCAAGGAAAATGTTGTCCGCAAGATAGTTAACCTCTCTTTTTATTTATGGTAACTATTATAAAGGAAAATACTTAAATGTCAAGATAATTCTTAAGCCCCTAAGGGTAAAAGAGGAGGGAGGCAGAAGCTATACCCAAATCATAGCTCTTAGTATTTATTAGACTTGACAGGGAGGTCTATAAAAATAGCCCCTCTAGCCGGTAGGGCTAGAGGGGCCTCTTGTATCAACCTTTTTTCCTTTTGGCGCGAAAGGCTAGAAATATAAAACCAAAGATGGCCAAGATATTGAGAACAAGCAAGGCTAGGCCTTTAAAGACTGATTTGGATTTGCGCATAAAACCTCCTTCAAACGAGAACAAGTTTATCTGCCTATAGTCTAGCAGGAAAAAAATAATAAGTCAAGATGATTAGGGACAGTAAAAATTTGACAGGCTGATTTTTATTATATATAATATAACTGTATAATTATTTTATATATAAATAATTGAGTTATCTAAGAAGGAGGTATCATTTAGTAGTTTATCTAGTAAAGCCCTTTATTGGTCTAGCTATCTTACAAAGATGTAAGACAAGAGGAAGGATTGTAAGTTTAAGTTATGGCAGCTTGCTTCCTTTTAGGTTAGGATAGACTTAGTCACTAAGAATATAGCTAAAAAGAGCAGGCTTGTGCCTACTCTCAATGCTATTTTTAACGCATGGTGACAAATTCTTCAGAGGCTGTCGGGTGGATGGCGACAGTGGCATCAAAGTCAGACTTGCTTGCCCCCATCTTGATGGCAACAGCAAAGCCTTGAATCATTTCGTCCACCCCGTAGCCGATACCATGGAGGCCGACCACCTTTTCATCTGGACCAGCAGTAATCAGCTTGAAGCGAGTTAGCTGGCGGTGGGAGGTGACAGCACTATACATGGAGGCAAATTCGGAAGTATAAACCTTTAGCTGGTCTGCTCCATAACGCTCTTTGGCTTCTTTTTCGGTCAGACCGACTGTGCCGATAACGGGGTGGGAAAAGACGACGGTTGGAATGTTTTCATAGTCCATTTTAGCCTCATCTTTTCCATTAAAGAGACGCTCGGCTAGGGTTCGTCCGGCCTTGATCGCAACAGGAGTCAATTCCTTTTCCCCGGTCACATCGCCCAAGGCGTAGATACCGGGAACATCTGTGTTTTGATACTGATCAACGGCGATGAAACCACGTTCTGTGAGGGTCACACCAGCAGCTTCCAGATTCAAGCCTTCTACATTTGGTTTTCGGCCAGCAGCCCAGATAACCTTTTGGGCTTGGTGGTGGCTACCATCAGCAAAGTAGATTTTAATACTGCCGTCAGCCAATTTTTCCAGCCTTTCTGGAACCTTGTGGGTATGGAGGGCCAGACCTGACTTATCCATTTCTTCTACCAGGCCTTGGACGATATAGTCATCAAAGCTACGCAAGGGACGATCTCGCCGAACAAAGAGGTCGGTCTTGACTCCTAGGGCATGGAGAACTCCGGCTAGCTCCACAGCGATATAGCCAGCGCCAAGGATAGCGACAGACTGGGGTAGCTCCTCCCAAGCAAAAACATCATCAGAATTCTCACCAAGCTCGGCACCAGGAATGACTGGTAGGGCAGGGTGGGCACCTGTGGCAATGACGATATGCTTGGCCTTGATGATTTGGTCCCCAACCTCAAGGGTGTGGGCATCGACAAAGCGGGCCCGGCCTTCGATGAGTTCGACGCCGTTGCGCTTGAAGCTCCCGTCGTAGGAAGATCTGGCCCGATCGATATAGGCCTCACGATGCTTGCGGAGCTGCTTGAAGTCAAATTGATGGTCCTTGGCACTAAAGCCATAGTCTGGTCCATACTGGTGGATGGCCTCGGCAATCTGGGCGCCATACCACATGATTTTCTTAGGGACGCAGCCCTTGTTGACACAGGTGCCTCCCAGCTGCTTTTCTTCGATGACAGCAGCCTTGGCTCCATGCTCCCCTGATCGGTTCATGGTAGCAATACCGCCACTGCCTCCTCCGATAGCAACAATATCAAATTCTTTTACATTCATAATAGAAACTCCTTCTTTTGTTTAGATGAAGATATTGTACCGCTTTTGAAATTTGAAAGCAAAAATTTGCTACGGTAGGTAAAAAAACAAAAATATTTTAGGCGATTCAAGAGCAGAATTTTACTTTTCAAGAAAACAGAAAAAATTTACAATGGTTTTCAACCAAATGTGATATAATTAACAGCGAATAAACGTTTTCATCAGGAGGGAAAAAGATGAAAAAAATGAAGAAATGGCAACTATTTACATTGATTGGCGTGGCGACTGTAGTTGTCATCGGTGCCGCCAGCATGCTTTTGACAGGAAACAAGTCCAGTCAGGCAAAGACAGACAGTAAATTTAAGGTAGAGGCTGTTCAAGAAGGCTCAGTAGCTTCTTCGGTTTTGCTATCAGGAAATGTCTCTGCCAATAAAGAACAGTATGTCTACTATGATAGTACCAAGGGAGACTTGGATAATGTTTCAGTCAATGTCGGTGATCAAGTAACGGCTGGTCAAGCCCTGGTCCAATACAAGAATGCAGAAGCCCAGTCAGCCTATGATACGGCTGTGCGTGCCTTAAATAAGGTTGACCGCCAAATCTATAACTTGAAAACCTACGGGACAACTGTTGAAGTAACGGGTGATGAGGCCACAGACCAGCAGACTAGTAATAGTGCTCAGCGCTCTGTCGATGACCAATTAAAAGATCTGCAAGATTCACGCGCAGATGCGGCAGATAATGTCAATAAGGCCAAGGCGGCCTTGGATGCCACAACGGTTACTAGCAATGGTGAAGGGACTGTCGTTGAGGTTAACCGGGATGTCTCTAAATCAACAACTGGCTCTAGCCAGACCCTGGTCCACATTGTAAACAACGGGAACTTGCAGGTCAAGGGGGAGTTGTCCGAGTACAACTTGGCCAATCTTTCGGTCGGCCAAGAAGTAAGTATTACTTCTAAGGTTTACCCTGATAAGACCTGGACTGGTAAGATTAGCTACATCTCTAATTATCCAAAGGAAAGCCAAGCAGCAGCTGCGGCAGCAAGCTCTGGCACTAGCGGTGGAGGTAGCAGTGTTAAATACCCATTCACAATTGACTTGACGAGTGAGGTGGGGGAATTGAAGCAAGGTTTCTCTGTCAATATTGAGGTAAAGAATAATACCCAGGGAATCCTAGTACCAGTGTCTAGTGTGGTTGAGGACAAGGATAAGAACTATGTTTGGACTCTTGATAAGAATGGAAGTGCTAAAAAGGTCGAAGTTACTCTAGGTAGTGCCGATGCTGAAAAACAAGTGATTTCAGCCGGTTTGACCAAGGACAGCAAGGTTATCAGCAATCCAAACAGCAGCCTAAAAGACGGTCAAGAGGTTGAATATGAAGAAACTCATTAAGCTAGAAGATATCACTAAAAGCTATCGTAATGGGGATCAAGAACTGCAAGTTTTAAAGCATATTAGTTTGGAAGTTGAGGAAGGCGAGTTTGTGGCCATTATGGGACCGTCTGGTTCGGGTAAGTCGACCTTGATGAATATTATCGGCATGCTGGACCGCCCGTCCAGCGGTCGCTACTATCTGGAAGAACAAGAAGTAGCCGGTCTGGGTGAGAAGAATCTAGCCAAGGTCCGCAACCATCAAATCGGTTTTGTCTTTCAACAGTTTTTCCTACTTTCAAAACTAAATGCCCTGCAAAATGTGGAGTTGCCCTTGATTTACGCTGGCGTCCATCAGTCTAAGAGAAAAGAGTTGGCCAAGCAGTTTTTAACCAAGGTCGAATTGAAGGAGCGGATGCACCATTTGCCGTCTGAGCTTTCAGGTGGGCAAAAACAGCGGGTAGCCATCGCCAGAGCCCTGGTCAATAGTCCCTCGATTATCCTTGCGGACGAACCGACTGGAGCCTTGGATACCAAAACAGGTGTGCAAATCATGAACCTTCTGACTGATTTGAATAAGGAGGGAAAAACCATCATCATGGTTACCCACGAACCTGAAATTGCGGCCTATGCCACTCGCCAAATCGTCATTCGTGACGGCTTGATTACCGAGGATAGCAGTCAGAAAGGAGGCCAATAGATGTTGCAAAATTGGAAATTTGCTCTGAGCTCCATTTGGGGGCACAAGATGCGGGCCTTTCTGACCATGCTAGGAATCATTATCGGGGTCGCCTCGGTTGTTGTGATTATGGCCTTGGGAAACGGGATGAAGGCTGGGGTGACTGGTACGCTGACCAAGGACCAGCAGTATGTTTCCCTCTTTTATAATCCTAAAAAAGGGGACTATATCTCTGGTGTTAACTTGAACGGTTCAGCAGACTCTGATGAAGATATTAGCAATAGTACGGTAGAACCTCCTAAAATCCAAGAGGCTTGGATCAAAGAATTGACCAAGATTAAGGGGATTGATGGCTACTATGTCAGCAATAATACCAAGGCGGATTTCAGTAGTCGTAATAAGAAGGCCAATAATGTCGACATTACAGGTGTCAATGCCACCTTCTTTAAAATGGGTGGTTACAAGCTAGTAACTGGTCGTTGGCTTTCTCCCGCAGACTATCAGAATTTTTCTCGAGTGGTGATGTTGGATGAGCCCCTGGCCCAAAAGCTCTATGGCGGTATCCGTAATTCCCTCAACCAAATTGTCACCTTAGGTGAGACTTCCTATCGGGTGGTCGGAGTGTTTAAAAATCCGAATGCAGGGACTTCTGTCCTGGGTGCTTCATCTGGGGGAACAGCCATCATGGCTAATACCCAGTTGGCTTCTGAATTTAATGTGGATGAAATCCAAACGCCCTATATTCATGTGGCAGAGCCTGAACAAATTAAAAATGTTGGTGTGGAAGCTGCGAAACAGTTGACCAAACTTTCTGGTGTGCCAGAAGGACAATTCCAAATTTTCAATTTGGATAAGGTTCTCGGGCAAATCAATACGATTGTTTCCATGATGACGGGTGTTGTCGGAGCCATTGCAGGTATTTCCCTCTTGGTCGGAGGTATCGGTGTGATGAACATCATGTTGGTATCAGTAACCGAGCGGACACGAGAAATCGGTCTACGCAAGGCCTTGGGTGCGACTAGGGGCAATATCTTGACCCAATTTCTGATTGAGTCCATGGTCTTGACCATGATTGGTGGCTTGATTGGACTAGGCTTGGCCTATGGTCTCAACACTTTAATTGGTGCGGTTGCTGGTAAGTCTCTAGGTGGACCGCCAACCGTCTCGCCTCTAGTAGCTATTGGTAGCATTGCCTTCTCAGCAGCTGTCGGGATTGTCTTTGGGATTCTCCCAGCCAATAAGGCTTCAAAACTTGATCCGATTGAAGCCCTGCGTTACGAATAAAACTAAAAGATTGGAACTTGCTTCCAGTCTTTTTATTATGGCTTGTGGCTAGCTATCTAAAGTAAAGATCCAGAAAAGTGTTACTAGACGGAAGCGCTCTTGACAGTTGGACAAAAGGTTATACTTTTAGTGGCAACTGGAGAACTTTTAGCTGATTTTTTGATACGAGAGAAGCCCCAGTAATTTTCCTTCCTGGAGTGGTTCTTTGGGCAATTTTTCCTAGTAAGCCAATTTTTTGATTTTATTACTAACTAGTGATAAACTAAGGTCATACTAAAGCAGTACGGAGGAAATAAAAATGATTGAACTTGGAATTTCTACTTTTGGTGAAACAACAGCCCTGGAGGGAAGTGGGCAAGTCTTTTCTCATGATGAGCGCATCAGACAGCTAGTAGCAGAGATTGAACTGGCGGACAAGGTCGGTCTGGATGTCTATGGCCTTGGTGAACACCACCGAGCAGACTTTGCTGTATCGGCACCAGAGATTGTCCTGGCGGCAGGGGCGGTAAATACCAAGAAGATACGCCTGACTAGTGCTGTCAGTATCCTCTCTAGCATGGACCCGATTCGTCTCTATCAGCAATATGCAAGTATTGATGCCCTATCCAATGGTCGGGCTGAAATCATGGCTGGGCGGGGCTCTTTTACCGAGTCCTTCCCCCTCTTTGGCTATGACTTAAAAGACTACGACCAGCTCTTTGATGAAAAATTGGACCTGCTCCTCTATGCCAATCAGGAAAGCAAGCTAAACTGGAAGGGAACCCATACCCAGACCATTCCCAATCGGGAGGTCTATCCAAGGGCAGTCCAGAAAGGGGGCCTACCCATCTGGGTGGCAACTGGAGGCCATGTCGAGTCAACCATTAAGATTGCGCAGATGGGACTTCCTATTGTCTATGCCATTATCGGAGGCAATCCCAAGTACTTTAAGGGCTTGGTTGACGCTTATCGCAAGATTGGCCGGGAAAATGGTTTTGGATTAGAGCAATTAAAGGTCGGAGCGCACTCCTGGGGCTTTATCATGGAGGATGGTCAAGAGGCGGTCGAGCGCTATTTCCACCCAACCAAGCAGGTGGTTGATGCCATTTCCAAGGATCGGCCCCACTGGTCTCCTATGACCTATGATCAATATTTGCAGCAGCTAGGACCTGACGGAGCCATGTTTGTCGGCAATCCAGACCAGGTGGCAGACAAGCTGATTAAGATGATTGAGACCTTGGGTCTCAACCGCTTTATGCTCCACCTACCTCTGGGCTCCATGCCCCACCAAGATGTCCTTAAGGCTATTGAACTCTTTGGGACCAAGGTAGCGCCAAAAGTGCGGGCCTACTTTGCCATGAAGGAAGAAAAGTAAAGAAAGAAGAGGTTGCAGTGAGCGACCTCTTTTTAGTTGGACAAGAATGAGTATCAATAATCGGAAGTTTTGACTGGCAAAATAAAATTGTATCGGATATGCTTGAATGAAAAGTCGGCTTCTTTTAGCTCATTTTGGAATCGATAGGAGAAGAAAAAGAAAGCCCTAGCTGACTTAGCTAGGGACTTTTTATGAGGAAGGTTTTACCTTCTGCTTAATTATTCTTCATGGTTGGGAAGAGCAGGACATCGCGGATGGTAGTGGTGTCTGTGAGGAGCATGCAGAGGCGGTCAATACCGATACCCAGACCACCAGTTGGTGGCATACCGTATTCTAGAGCTTCCACGTACTCATAGTCAATACCAGTTGCTTCATCGTCTCCCAACTCCTTAGCCGCAGCTTGGGCTTCAAAGCGGGCCAGCTGATCAATCGGATCGTTTAGCTCGGTAAAGGCATTGGCGTATTCCTTGGTCATGATAAAGAGCTCGAAGCGGTCGGTAAAGCGAGGGTCTTCTGGATTTTTCTTAGCCAGAGGGGAGACTGCCACAGGGTGACCGTAGACAAAGGTTGGTTGAATCAAGCTTTCTTCGACATATTCTTCAAAGAAGGCATTGATGATGTGGCCGACCTCGGTATAGTGCTTCTCTACTGGTACTTGCTTTTCCTTGGCAAGGGCAGCGGCTTCTTCAAAGGTCATATCAGCCCAGAAGTCGATACCGGTCGCTTCCTTAATGGCATCTACCATGTGGACCCGCTTGAAGGGCTCGTTAATCTTGATTTGAGTTCCTTGATAGTCGATTGGTCCATCTCCCTTGACAGCAATGGCAGCATGCTGGATGATGCCTTCTGTCAGGTCCATGACGTCCTCAAAGTCTGCATAGGCTTGGTAGACTTCAATGGAGGTAAACTCAGGATTATGGGTAGCGTCCATTCCTTCATTACGGAAGATGCGGCCAATTTCATAGACCCTTTCCATACCACCAACGATGAGGCGTTTGAGGTGGAGTTCGGTCGCAATTCTGAGAACCATTTCCATATTTTGCGCATTGTGGTGGGTTGTGAAAGGTCGAGCGGCAGCTCCACCAGCCTGGTTGTGGAGGACTGGTGTTTCCACTTCCAAGAAATCTTGCCCGTCCAGATAGCGGCGGATTTCAGAGATGATTTTAGAGCGGGTCACGAAGCGGTCAAAGCTTTCACGGTTGGTGATAAGGTCCAGATAGCGCTGGCGGTAGATGATTTCCTGGTCGGATAGGCCATGGAATTTTTCTGGTAGGGGCCGGAGAGACTTTGAAAGGTGGGTGATGTGGCTGGCCTTGATGGATAATTCTCCCATATCGGTCCGCATAACCTCTCCCTCGATACCCAAGAAGTCACCCAGGTCGGCTTTCTTGAAGATTTCATAGTTTTCTTCACCGACTTCGTCCTTGCGGACATAGATTTGAATTTGGCCTTGGCGGTCTTGGATGTGGGCGAAGCCAACCTTTCCTTTTCCACGCTTGGTCATCAAACGTCCAGCAATGGTCGCGCTAGCTCCCAGGTCATGCAGCTGGTCCTTGTCCTTGTCTGCATAGAGTCCTTTGAGTTGGCCAGAGTTGGCAGTGCGCTCAAAGCGTTTACCAAAGGGGTCGATGCCCTTTTCAGCCAGGGCTGCCATTTTTTCGCGGCGAATCACTTGTTGATCGTTTAATTCTTTCGAATGTTCAGTAGTCATTTACTTCCTCCTAGAGTTTTCCTACCTATTCTATCATAAAAAGAGAGGAAATTCACCTATCTTTCCCGAGAAAATAAGAAAAATCTAGTAGGGAGAGGCTGACTAGGGAGACCAGAAAGGTCTTGGCTGAAAAGGACTTTTAAAACTTGGCTGGAAAATGGAATTCCTGGTTGAAAAATTACTGGAATTTGGTTATAATAAGAATACTCAAGGGAGTAGCTGGCGGAATATCCGCGTCAAGGTCGTCAATACGAAAGCAATTTCCGGCCTTGAATGAAATAGCGAGACTTGTTTTTGGACAGGTCTCTTTTTTGTATTCTGAAAACGATTTAGTCTGCAAAAAAGGCCTGAGTGCAGTAAGTTTGTTTGAAATGAGAAAACTTTCTATATCTAGAGGGCAGTCCTGGTTTTAGACAGCTTCAATCTTAGAGGAGGTATGTCGTGTCAAAAGAACAAAAACACGAGAAGTTTTACACGCAAGATGTCGAAGAAGTCTTGCGTCAGGTAGAAAGCTCTGAAGAGGGGCTGACAACTGCTGAGGCGCAGAAGCGCCTGGACAGCTACGGTCATAATGAGCTGGAAGAAGGGGAAAAGAAGACCCTTTTGATGAAGTTCATCGAACAATTTAAGGATTTGATGATTATTATCCTATTGATTGCGGCGGGTCTATCTGTTCTAGCCGAAGGCCTGCATGGTCTAACAGATGCTATCATTATCCTATTAGTCGTTGTCCTCAATGCAGCCTTTGGTGTTTATCAAGAAGGCAAGGCTGAGGAGGCAATCGAGGCCCTCAAGTCCATGTCTAGTCCCCTGGCTCGGGCCTTGCGGGACGGCCATGTGACCGAAGTGGACTCCAAGGACCTGGTTCCTGGAGACGTGGTTATCCTTGAGGCTGGTGATGTAGTCCCTGCCGATATGCGGCTAATGGAGGCCAATTCCCTCAAGATTGAAGAGGCGGCCTTGACAGGTGAGTCTGTCCCTGTAGAAAAGGATGTTAGCCTAGAGGTGGCTGCGGATGCCGGTCTAGGAGACCGGGTCAATATGGCCTTCCAAAACTCCAATGTCACCTACGGTCGGGGAGTTGGTGTCGTGGTCAATACTGGTATGTTTACCGAGGTTGGCCATATCGCAGGTATGCTCCAAGGGGCTGATGAAACAGATACTCCCCTCAAGCAAAACCTTAATCAACTATCCAAGTTTTTGACCTATCTGATTTTAGTCATTGCTGCTATTACCTTTGTCGTTGCGGTCTTTGTCCGCGGGGAAAATCCCCTGGCTGGTCTTATGACCTCGGTAGCCCTAGCGGTTGCGGCTATTCCAGAAGGTTTACCAGCTATCGTGACCATTGTCCTAGCCTTGGGAACCCAAGTTTTGGCCAAGCGTAATTCGATTGTCCGCAAGTTGCCGGCTGTGGAGACACTAGGTTCGACTGAAATTATCGCCTCTGATAAGACTGGAACCCTGACCATGAATAAGATGACGGTTGAAAAAGTCTTTTATGACGGGCAACTCCATGCTTCAGATGAGGACTTGGCTCTGGGGCTTGACTTGCCAGTTCTACGCTCAGTCGTGCTAGCCAATGATACCAAGATTGACCAAGAAGGCAAGCTGATCGGAGATCCGACTGAAACGGCCTTTATCCAGTTTGCCCTAGACAAGGGCTATGATGTCAAGGGCTTTTTAGAAAAATACCCTCGGGTAGCCGAGTTGCCTTTTGATTCTGAGCGCAAGCTCATGTCTACGATCCACCCTCTAGAAAATGGCCAATACCTAGTGGCTGTCAAGGGGGCGCCAGACCAACTCTTGAAACGCTGTGTGGCGCGTGATAAGGCAGGGGAAGTTGCTGCCATTGATGAAGAAATTTCGCAACTGATTAAGACCAATAATTCAGAGATGGCCCACCAAGCCTTGCGGGTCCTGGCTGGTGCCTACAAGGTTATCGATGAGATTCCTAGTGATTTGACTTCGGAAAATCTGGAAGCGGACCTAATCTTTACAGGTCTTATCGGAATGATTGACCCAGAGCGGGCCGAGGCGGCCGAGGCCGTACGAGTGGCCAAGGAAGCGGGCATTCGTCCAATCATGATTACTGGGGACCACCAAGATACGGCAGAAGCCATTGCCAAACGGCTAGGAATTATCGAAGAAGGCGATAGTGTGGATCATGTCTTGACTGGTGCTGAGCTTAATGAGCTGTCAGATGCGGACTTTGAAAAGGTAGTCGGTCAATATTCGGTTTACGCTCGCGTATCACCTGAGCACAAGGTGCGGATTGTCAAGGCTTGGCAAAACCAAGGCAAGGTCGTTGCCATGACAGGTGATGGGGTCAATGATGCCCCAGCCCTTAAGACAGCGGACATCGGTATCGGTATGGGAATTACTGGTACAGAAGTATCCAAGGGAGCTTCTGATATGATTTTGGCTGATGATAACTTTGCAACCATCATCGTGGCTGTTGAGGAAGGACGTAAGGTCTTCTCTAATATTCAAAAGACCATTCAATACCTCCTTTCAGCCAATACAGCAGAAGTCTTAACTATCTTTTTAGCCACCCTCTTTGGTTGGGATGTCTTGCAGCCAGTTCATCTGCTCTGGATTAATCTGGTAACAGATACCTTCCCAGCTATTGCCCTAGGAGTAGAGCCGGCCGAACCGGGTGTGATGACCCACAAGCCTCGGGGACGCAAGTCTAGCTTCTTCTCAGGTGGTGTCATGAGCTCCATTATTTACCAAGGTCTCCTTCAAGGTCTCCTGGTGCTGGCAGTTTACGGCTATGCCCTGATGAATCCAGTCCACCTAGGAGATAGCAAGGCCATTCATGCTGACGCCTTGACTATGGCCTTTGCGACTCTAGGACTCATCCAGCTCTTCCATGCCTACAATGTCAAGTCAGTCTACCAGTCTATCCTCAAGGTCGGACCATTCAAGTCCAAGACCTTTAACTGGTCTATCCTGATTTCCTTTGTCCTTTTGGCGGCAACTATTGTCATCAAGCCCCTACAAGGAATCTTCCATGTGACCGAGTTGGATCCGTCACAATGGCTAGCTGTTCTGGTTGGAAGCTTCTCCATGATTGTCATTGTTGAATTGGTTAAATTTATCCAAAGAAAACTTGGCTTTGATAAGAATGCCATTTAAGGTAGCAAGTCTGCGACAGAAGTCGCAGGCTTTTTTATTAAAAGTCAGTCCGGAAGAACTTCTAGGTGGGAGGAGGAGATTTGTGTCTGATTCTTACTAAATTCCCACAACCTAAACCGGGCGCTCCTGGGGCATTATGGAGAAGATGAAGTGATAGTTAGTGAACGCTAGCTATTACTCTATAAATCAAGAAACTGTAGTAACCCAGTCTACCATCTCAAATATCTTGAACGGAAAGAGGTAGGCTAATAGCTTGACCACTTGAGGTTACAAGTAAATTAACGAAATACTGAAAAAGTTGTAAATCAATCGAAATTTGAAGTATCTAAAAAAGTATTTGCTATCTGTACATTTTTTAAAAAAGTCCAAAAAACATGAATTACATATATAAAAAAGTTTTGTATACTATATATTGATTTAAGAAGGTGATTTCTTAGGTATTTCAGCTATAAAATCAACATATAGTGGTTTTGACAACTAACATTCATTTGTTGTACAATATAGTTGTTTATAATACATCAGGTAGATGATATGTTCAACATTGGAACGGAAGGAGAGAAAAAATGGCTACAAAAAGTTTTACAACAGATTTTGTATTCACCAGAAAATCAGCTGACAATTTTATTTCTGCATTAACAAATAATAAAAGACCTAATCTCTCTCATATACAAAACACAAAAGAAATAACTAAAATAGAGGCGATAAAAGCTATTTTTAGTAAGGAATAATAATTTTAATGGTTGATGTATATATTATTTCGTTAAGTGATTTATTGGCTGCGGTGGGAGATGAAGAGAGCAAGTCAATATTACAACAATTTAAAGGACGAAAAGCGGACACTTCCACACCTCATGATGTGGAAGTGTTTTTACATAAAAAAGCTATTGACTTTGAAAGGTCAGCTATTTCTACTACTCATTTAGTTTTTGAGGCTGAAACAAATCTTTTATTGGGATTTTTTTCATTGACAATGAAACCATTGAAGATGAATAAAAAGAATTTTGAAAAGTTGAGTAATACAAGAAAGAAAAAACTATTAAGAATAGGGCGAAGAACTTCTGATCAGAAATATGAAGTAAATGGTTATCTTATAGGTCAGTTAGGGAAAAATCATATTGAAGAAATAGACCAAAAAATAACTGGAAATGAACTACTAACTTTAGCTTACAAAAAAGTCAAGGAAGCATCTCAGATTATCAGATGCAAGTATGTGTGGCTAGAATGTGAAGATACCGAAAAATTGATTAGTTTTTATACAAAGTTTGGTTTTTCGGAGGTCGAAGACTATATTTCGAAGAACAATTTAAAAATTATGATAATGAAATTAGATTAGGAAGCTAGTATAATATTGTACTGGGCTTTTTATTTCTAAATTTTGTAAAGTTTCGGAATGTGCGTTATAATAGTAAAAGATTTTAGAGAAAGAGTTATCATTCATGATTAAAGCCAAATATGACTGGCAGTTTGCCCCTAATTTTTCGGATCAAGAGTTTTTGAAGCTGGCGAAAAAGGCTGGTTTGGAGCCGGCAGCGGCGGGTCTCCTCTATCAAAGAGGGATTCAGACCCAGGAGGAGTTGCAGCAGTTTTTAAGTCCTGACTTGGAAGATTTGCATGATCCCTATCTTCTACATGATATGAAAAAGGCTGTCGAGCGAATCAGACAGGCTATTGAGACTGGCGAGCAAATCTTGATTTATGGGGACTATGATGCCGATGGGATGACCTCGGCCTCCATTGTCAAGGAAGCTTTGGAGCAGTTGGGAGCTGACTGTCAGGTCTATCTGCCCAATCGTTTTACAGATGGTTATGGCCCCAATGCCAGTGTTTACAAATACTTTATCGAAAATCAAGGGATTTCACTGATTATCACGGTTGATAATGGAGTGGCTGGCCTAGAAGCTATTGAGCTGGCCCAGGAAATGGGGATTGATGTCATTGTGACCGACCACCACTCTATGCCGGAGGTCTTGCCGGCTGCCTACGCCTTGATTCACCCGGAGCACCCGGATGCTGACTATCCCTTTAAGCACTTGGCCGGCTGTGGGGTGGCCTTTAAGCTGGCAACGGCCCTCCTAGAGGAAGTCCAGCTAGAGCTGCTTGACTTGGTGGCTATTGGGACCATAGCGGATATGGTCAGCCTGACGGGGGAAAATCGAATCCTGGTTAAGTATGGTTTGGCTGTCTTAAAAGAAACCCAACGAATCGGTCTCCAAGAGCTGTTTGTGATTGCCGGCATTCAGACCGAGGAGCTAAATGAGGAAACGGTTGGCTTTCAGCTGGCACCTAGGCTTAATGCCCTGGGGCGTTTGGACGACCCTAATCCGGCTATCGAGCTATTAACAGGCTTTGATGAGGAAGAGGCGCGGGAGCTAGCTTTGATGGTTAATCAGAAAAATGAGGAACGCAAGGAACTGGTCCAGACTATTCAGGATGAGGCTAGGAGCATGCTGGACTTGACCAAGCCGGTCCAGGTCCTGGCTAAGGAGGGTTGGAATCCAGGAGTGCTTGGCATTGTGGCAGGACGTCTTTTGGAAGAATTGGGTCAGCCAGTTATCGTCCTCAATATTGACCGGGGAGTGGCCAAGGGCAGTGCCCGCTCCATTGAAGCAGTGGATATTTTTGCGGCCTTAGACGGCCATCGGGATATTTTTCAGGCTTTTGGGGGTCATGCTGGAGCGGCTGGGATGACCTTGGACCAGGCTAATTTGCCCCAGTTATCTGATTTATTAGTGGCCTATATCAAAGAGCAGGAGCTAGATTTGTCCCAAAAAGCGCCCCTTCTACTTGATGAAGAGCTCTTGCTGGCAGACTTGAGTCTGGATAGTTTGAAGAGCTTTGAAAAGCTGGCTCCTTTTGGCATGGATAATAAAAAACCGGTCTTTTATCTCAAGGACTTTAAGGTAGAGCAGGCTCGGACCATGGGTCAAAACAATGCCCACCTCAAGTTGAAAGTGGCCCAGGAAGGGGCTAGTTTTGAGGTGGTGGCCTTTGGTTTAGGAGCCTTGGCCAATGAGTTTGCCCAGGCCAAGCAGTTGGAGTTAGCAGTTAGCCTGTCGGTCAATCGCTGGAATGGTCAAGCCAGTCTGCAACTCATGCTGCTAGATGCTAGGGTGGAAGGGGTCCAGCTCTTTAATATTCGAGGTAAAAAAGCGGCCCTGCCAGACCAGGTCCCAGTCCTTTCCTTCAGCAAGGACCTGCCTGATTTAAGCCAGGCCCAGGCGGTGGTTATTTATGATTTGCCCCAGGATTTACAGGTGCTCAAGGATATTTTAGCCGAGCATGATTTTCAGGCCATTTACTTTAAAAATGAAGTCAAGGAAAATTACTATCTGACCGGCTATGGCACCAGAGAGCAGTTTGCCCGTCTCTACAAGACCATCTATCAATTTCCAGAGTTCGACATTCGCTACAAGCTCAAGGATCTAGCGACCTATCTAAGGCTGGAGCCCATTTTATTGGTTAAAATGATTCAAATCTTTGAAGAATTAGGCTTTGTCAGCATTAAGGACGGGGTCATGACGGTCAATAAGGAGGCTAGTAAACGCGAGATTGAGGAAAGTCAGATTTACCAAGACCTGAAAAGGATTGTCAAGGAGCAAGAGCTGATGACCCTAGGAACGGTGGAGGAGATTTATGACTATCTGATGGCTGACTAGGAGACGATTATGAAGTATGGGATATTACTGTTAATTTTATTTATAATAATACTTGTTTATACCGTGTGTGAAATCATTGTCGAAGAAGATAAAGAAAGGAACAATTTTTTAATAAAAAGTTTTGTCGTTTCTTTCTTCTTTCTGTTTCTTCCAGCTTTGGCAATATCGTATATAGAATATACTACAAATGATATTGGAGATATATTTTTATCTATAATATATTATTTTATGTATTGTTCTATGTTTTTCTTGCTAAAAATAGCTTGGCAAATTAGAAAATTCTTTTCTAAAAAAAATCAAAATAAATATTTTAAAAAGGAAGATAATGACAAAGAACCATCGAATAGTAGTAAAATAGATACTGGACTTAGGAAAATTTTAACTGGAAGTATTGCCATAACAGTTATTTTTTTCTTATTTATATTTTATGGAAATAACATACGAGATATTTTATCACTAGTATCATTTATTTTTGGAGCTATGTTTGATAAAATTATTGCCCTCTTAAAAGGTCCCAAAGATGTAGAAGATAAGATTTCAGATGAACTAAATTATACTTTTGAACATTTCGCACCTCTGTTTTTTTATATTATGGCTGTGTCAATATTTTTTATTTCGATTATCTATAAACCGCTCCTTTATTATTTGCTAGAGCAAAAATTTATTGTTTTAGTACAGCTAGTCCAGTATAAAATTTTTCTAACTATCATTTTGTTTCTTATATGTTTCTACGTAGTATTGTTTGGATTGGCAATACTTAGTAAAAAGAAAACGGAAAATAAAAAAGCTAAAATAAATAACTCTTTGAAGAAGAAAATAGATGAAATTCTAAAATCATTGTGCAAGAATTTTTATATTTTAGTCCCGTATATGCTGTTATTTCTTATCCTATTCCAAAGTTTTTTTATAAGAGAAACAAAAGACTATTCAAAAGGTATCTCTAAATTTAAAGAAGTAGTAAATTCTTCTACAGTAAAACAAAAAATGTCAGATATAACTAGTATCAGTGTTCAGGATATAAAAGTTTATCCTAGGGTAGAGAAAAATACTTATCTTCTTGTTGTAGTTCCAAAGAAAGTAAAATATATTGAACAAGGAAAATCTCAGGAATTGGCTGATTATCTTTTGCAGATAGAGCGGGCTACTTTTATAAACAATAGTTTGCCATTACTGAAGATAGTTGCTCATAGAGATTATCCCAACGATAAAGTATTAGAGACACTCTATGAAAGAAATATTGATATACAAGAAGGCGAAAGCGAAATGATGCCGTATAGAGCGGAATAATTCCTAGCTCTTTCTTTTACATTCCCTTAAAACGTGGTATAATAGGGAGTAAAAAATTTTATAAGAGAAAGAAAAAATATGGATTTAAAAGATTATATTGCTACGATTGAAGACTACCCACAGGAAGGGATTACCTTCCGCGATATTAGCCCGCTGATGGCTGATGGCAATGCTTATAGCTATGCGGTCAGGGAGATTGTTCAATATGCGACCGATAAAAAAATCGACATGATTGTCGGACCAGAAGCGCGTGGCTTCATCGTTGGTTGTCCAGTGGCCTACGAGTTGGGAATTGGTTTTGCGCCTGTCCGTAAGCCAGGCAAATTGCCAAGAGAGGTCATCAGTGCCGACTATGAAAAAGAGTATGGTCTAGATACCTTGACCATGCACGCCGACTCTATCCAGCCTGGTCAGAGGGTCTTGATTGTGGATGATTTACTGGCTACTGGTGGGACGGTCAAGGCGACCATTGAGATGATTGAGCGTCTGGGTGGCGTGGTTGCTGGTTGTGCCTTCTTGATTGAGCTGGACGAGCTCAAGGGTAGAGAAGCTATCGGTGACTACGATTACAAGGTCTTAATGCACTATTAGATATAGCTTGAAACTATATCTGGTTCGAGAAAAACTATAATTGAAAACTATATCTCCTTACAGTATAATGGGGTAAAGATACCAAGGAGATAGCTCGATGCCGATTAAGATTGATAAAAAACTACCAGCTGTTGAGATTTTAAGTTCTGAAAATATCTTTGTCATGGACCAAGATCGGGCGGAACATCAGGATATTCGGCCCTTAAATATTCTGGTCTTAAATCTCATGCCCCAGAAGATGATTACAGAAACCCAGCTTTTGCGCCTCCTTTCCAATAGCCCCCTCCAGGTCAATATTGACTTTCTCTACATGACCTCGCACAAGTCCAAGACGACAAGAGCAGAGTATATGGAGACCTTCTATAAGACCTTTGAGGAGGTAGAAAGTCGCTATTTTGACGGTTTGATTATCACCGGGGCTCCGGTAGAAAATCTGGCCTTTGAAGAGGTGGACTACTGGCAGGAGTTTTGCCGGGTGATTGCCTGGTCCAAGAGTCATGTTTATTCGACCCTCCATATCTGCTGGGGGGCTCAGGCAGGCCTCTATGCCCGCTATGGGGTGGATAAGTGCCCCTTACCCAAGAAGCTATCAGGGGTCTACTATCAGACTAGCCCCCAGAAAAAAAGCCTCCTTTTCCGAGGTTTTGATGATGAATTTTTAGCCCCTCATTCTCGCCATACCCAGGTCCTGAAGGAGGATGTTGTCCGCCAGACCAATCTGGAGATTTTGGCAGAAGGGGCCGAAGTGGGCCTGTCTATCCTTGCCAGTCGAGACTTGCGGGAGGTTTATAGCTTTGGCCATTTGGAGTACGACCGGGATACCCTGGCCAAGGAGTATGAGAGAGACTTGACAGCGGGTCTTGCTCCTCAGTTGCCAGAGCATTATTTCCCAGGAAATAATCCCCAAAATCGCCCAAGCTTGCGCTGGAATTTAGCTGCTGCCCTCTTCTTTAATAATTGGATTAACTATGCTGTCTATCAAGAAACGCCATTTGACTGGGAAAGTCCCGAAAATGACGCGTCCTTCTTTGCTTATTTATAAGAGGTACCATGACATATTTAGCATCTTTTAAAGCTGGCAACTTGGTTTTACCAAGTGCCCTGCTTTTTCATTTTCAGGAAATTTTTGACTCCAGCGAGGACTTTCTCGTCTGGCAATTTTTCTATTTGCAAAATACGACCTCGCTAGAGGAAATCAGTCCCAACCAGATTGCCCAAAGTCTGGGCAAGACCATCTCTGAAGTCAATCGCTCCATGTCCCAGTTGACAGAAAAAGGGCTCTTGCAGTACAAGACCATTGAGCTAAACGGCGAGATTGAGACGATTTTTGATGCCTCTCCTGCCCTGGAGCGGTTAGATCAAGTCTTACAGGAAACGGGCAAACCCCAGGCTCCTCAAGCTCCATCTAATAGCTTAAAAGAGCTGGTTGAGGTCTTTCAGCAGGAGCTAGGCAGACTTTTGACTCCTTTTGAGATTGAGGACTTGACCAAGACCTTGCAGGAAGATAAGACCAATCCAGACCTGATTAAGGAAGCCCTGCGGGAGGCTGTCTTTAATGGCAAGCCCAACTGGAAGTATATCCAGGCCATTCTTAGAAATTGGCGGCGAGAAGGAATTACTAGCCTAGCCCAGGTTGAGGCCAAGCGGGCCGAGCGTGAGGCGGCCAATCCCCAGAATGTCAAGGTTACGGATGACTTCCGTAAGGCGCTGGACCTCTGGAGGGAATAGTTGGTTTATCTTTACCTGCATTGTAAGAGAAAAGTATTTTGAAAGCAGGCTAGGTCTCAATCTGGGAGACCTAGTCTTTTTTTATAGCCGCTAAAATGGTATACTAGGAGGAAAGATTTGCTATTTCTAAGGGAAGGTCGGGCTTTGTTAGACAAGGGGGCTATCTAGCTAGCTGCTTGCTTGCGGTCTTGTTGTGAGAGCCTACTTGCTCTGTACTTCCTTGGTTGGCTAGGCTGGGCCAGGAAGTTTTCACAGGGTTTGGCTTTTGATTTTTAAGGAAGGGGTCTTTTGATGACGAGTTTTAAAAGAGGAATGGGTAAATAGAGATGAAGATGATTTCTCAGCGTTTGGCGAGAGTGGCTAGCTTTGTGCCCCAAGGGGCTAGGCTTTTAGATGTGGGGAGCGACCATGCCTACCTACCCATCTATTTGGTGGGACAGGGGAAAATCCAGTTTGCAGTGGCTGGAGAGGTAGTGGCCGGTCCCTTTGAGTCGGCCCAAAAGAATGTCCAGGAAGAAGGACTGACCCAGCAGATTGAGGTCCGCTTGGCCAATGGTTTAGCGGCTCTGGAGGAAGAAGACCAGCTTGATACACTGGTTATCGCTGGAATGGGAGGTCGCCTGATTTCAGATATTTTGAGGCAGGGAAGAGACCGCCTTTCGGGTTTAAACCGCCTTATTTTACAGCCCAATAATGGTCAGGATGAGCTGCGTAGCTGCCTTGAAGCGCTGGGCTTTGAGATAGTGGCAGAGGATATTTTGGAAGAGGCTGGGAAATTTTATGAGATTATAGTGGCTGAGCCGGGCCAGACTAGGCTGAACCAAAAACAAGTGCGCTTTGGCCCTTGCCTGCTACTAGAAAAAAGTCCGGTCTTTCAGAAGCGCTGGACCTTGGAGCTAACCAAGCTCAAAGGGGCCCTGGCTAAAATTCCTAGCCAGCACCAGTCAGAGCGCTCTGCTCTTAGTCAAAAAATAGGAGAAATTGAGGAGGTGCTCCATGTTAGTAAGTGATTTAATCAAGCGTTATGAGGAATTTTGCCCCCAGGACTTGTCCATGGAGGGCGATATTTCAGGTCTGCAAATTGGTAGTCTGAATAAAGAAGTCAAGCGGGTTATGCTGGCCTTGGACATCAGGGAGCAGACGGTGGCTGAGGCTATCGAAAAGCAGGTTGACCTGATCATTGTCAAGCATGCTCCAATCTTTCGTCCCCTCAAGGACCTGGTGGCAGATAGGGCGCAAAATAAAATCCTGCTGGACTTGGTCAAGCAGGATATTGGGGTTTATGTCAGCCATACCAATATTGATGTGGTTGAGAATGGTCTCAATGACTGGTTTTGCCAGCTTTTGGAAATTAAAAATCCAGTCTATCTCAAGGAGACCCAGCCGGGCTATGGGATTGGCCGGGTAGGAGATATTGCCCCCCAGACTGTGGGAGAATTTGCGGCCCAGGTCAAGCGGGCCTTTGGACTGGACAGTCTGCGTTTGGTGGCTTATGATAAGGCTGATTTGGAGCGCGTGATTGAGCGGATAGCTATCTGTGGCGGGAGCGGCCAGTCCTTTTATCCTGATGTTATTCAAAAGGGAGCCCAGCTCTATCTTACAGGGGATATTTACTACCATACGGCCCAGGAAATGCTGTCCGAGGGGCTCTTGGCCTTGGATCCGGGTCATTATATTGAGGTTTTATTTGTAGAGAAATTGGCCCAGAAACTAGGGGCTTGGGCTAGAGAGGAAAACTGGCCTGTGGAAGTGCTAGCTAGTCAGGCTTCAACCAAGCCCTTTCAGGAAATTTAAGGAAGCTAGAATATGAAGAAAGTAGCAATCGTTGGTGCAGGGATTGTCGGTGCAACGGCAGCCTATTACTTGAGTCAGGCGCCTGATTTGGCAGTGACTGTTTTTGATGAGGGCAAGGGTCAAGCGACCAAGGCGGCCGCAGGTATCATCAGCCCTTGGTTTTCCAAAAGGCGCAATAAGGCCTGGTACAAAATGGCTCGACTAGGAGCGGACTTTTACCAGACCCTGCTAGCGGACCTGGAGCAGGCCGGTTATTCTGCGGACTTTTACCAGCAGACGGGGGTCTATCTGCTCAAGAAAAATGAGGAAAAGTTGGCTGAACTCTATGAATTGGCCTTGGAAAGACGGGCGGAGTCGCCCTTGATTGGGGACCTGCAAATCCTCAAGCGCTCTCAGGTGGAGGAAACTATTCCAGATTTGCAGGGCTTCGAGCGCCTACTCTATGCTTCTGGTGGAGCCAGGGTGGACGGGGCTCTTTTGACCCAGACCTTGCTAGCAGCCAGCGGTGTTAAGGTCTACTCTAAAAAGGTTGGACTCGAACAACAGGGGACGGACTATATCATTGATGGACAAGTCTTTGATACGGTTATTCTCTCTTGCGGGGCTTGGTTGGGAGAAGTATTGGCTCCCTTGGGCTATGAGGTAGATGTGCGACCCCAAAAGGGCCAGTTGCGAGATTATCAGCTTTCTCTGACTACTGACGACTATCCCGTTATCATGCCAGAGGGTGAGCTGGATATTATTCCCTTTGGCGCAGGCAAGGTCAGCGTCGGAGCCACCCATGAAAATGAACAAGGCTTTGACTTGACGGTGGATAAGGTCTTGCTGGATCAATTGGAAGAAGAGGCTCAAACCTATTTTCCAGCCTTGAAAGAAGGAGAAGTGCTTGCGGAGCGTGTGGGAACGCGGGCCTATACCAGCGACTTTTCCCCCTTTTTTGGACAAGTTCCGGCCAGTCCCAATCTCTATGCAGCTAGCGGTCTAGGCTCATCAGGCCTGACGACCGGGCCCTTGATTGGCCAGCAATTAGCCCAGATGGTGCTGGGAGAGGATTTGTTGCTTGAGCCAGAGAATTATCCTGTCGCGCGCTATGTAAATAAAGTATAATCGAATGTCCAGACTAAAATACTTTTTGGGCCAGGGGCTTGCTCTTTTCCTAATGACATTCTGCTTAAAAAATGATAGAATGAAGATACTATAATAATTGAAAGGCTTTCACATTATGAAAGGTATTATTCTTGCGGGCGGTTCTGGTACACGTTTGTATCCTTTGACTAGGGCTGCTTCTAAACAACTGATGCCGGTTTATGACAAACCGATGATTTACTATCCATTATCAACCCTGATGTTAGCGGGGATTAAGGATATTTTGATTATCTCAACTCCGACTGACCTGCCTCGTTTTGAGGACCTTTTAGGGGATGGTTCTGAGTTTGGTATTAGGCTCTCTTATGCGGAGCAACCAAGTCCAGATGGACTGGCCCAGGCCTTTATCATCGGTGAGGAATTTATCGGCGATGACCATGTTGCTTTGATTTTAGGGGACAATATTTATTATGGTCCGGGCCTCAGCGGTATGCTACAAAAGGCCGCAACAAAAGAAAGCGGTGCGACTGTTTTTGGCTATCAAGTCAAGGACCCAGAGCGCTTTGGTGTGGTTGAATTTGATGAGAATATGAATGCCATTTCGATTGAGGAAAAGCCAGAGCAACCTCGCTCAAACTATGCGGTGACTGGTCTTTACTTCTACGATAATGATGTGGTAGAGATTGCCAAGAACATCAAGCCAAGTGCGCGTGGTGAGCTGGAAATTACCGATGTCAACAAGGCTTACCTAGAGCGGGGTGATTTGTCTGTCGAGCTTATGGGTCGTGGTTTTGCTTGGCTGGATACTGGAACGCATGAAAGCTTGCTTGAAGCAGCCCAGTATATCGAAACGGTGCAACGCATGCAAAATCTGCAAGTGGCCAATCTGGAAGAAATCGCCTATCGTATGGGCTATATCACAAAAGAAGAGGTGCATAAGCTAGCGCAACCGCTCAAGAAAAATGAGTATGGTCGCTATCTCTTGCGTTTGATTGGAGAGGAATAAATGACAGAAAACTTTTTTGGAAAAGAATTAGCAGCCCGCAAGATTGAGGCTATTCCGGGTTTATTGGAATTTGATATTCCCGTTCACGGCGACAATCGGGGCTGGTTTAAGGAAAATTTTCAAAAGGAAAAAATGTTGCCTCTGGGCTTTCCTGAAAGCTTTTTTGCCGCAGGAAAACTGCAAAACAATGTCAGCTTTTCCCGTAAAAATGTCCTGCGGGGCTTGCATGCTGAGCCTTGGGACAAGTATATCTCTGTCGCAGATGGCGGTAAGGTCTTAGGGACCTGGGTGGACTTGCGGGCCGGAGAGACTTTTGGTAATACCTATCAAACAGTGATTGACGCCAGCAAGGGAATTTTCGTTCCGCGCGGTGTGGCTAATGGTTTTCAGGTCTTGTCTGATACGGTTTCTTATAGCTACCTGGTCAATGACTACTGGGCGCTAGAATTAAAGCCTAAATACGCCTTTGTCAACTATGCCGATCCAAGCCTTGACATTAAATGGGAGAATTTAGAGCAGGCCGAGGTTTCTGAGGCTGATAAAAATCATCCTTATTTGAAAGACGTAGTACCGTTGACAGAGGATATGCTCTAGAAAAAACTAGCTTAATCAGCGCTAGATTAGAAGATAGGAGAAAAAGATTGACTGAATACAAGAAAATCATCGTAACGGGTGGGGCTGGTTTTATCGGCTCAAACTTCGTTCATTATGTATATAATAACTTTCCAGATGTTCATATCACGGTCTTGGACAAGTTGACCTATGCGGGTAATCGGGCCAATATCGAGGAAATCTTGGGTGACCGTGTAGAGCTAGTGGTTGCTGACATTGCGGATGCAGAAGTGGTAGACCGTTTAGCCAGCCAGGCTGATGCCATTGTCCACTATGCGGCTGAAAGCCACAATGACAACTCGCTCAATGACCCTAGTCCCTTTATCCATACCAACTTTATCGGGACCTATACCCTCTTAGAAGCGGCCCGCAAGTACGATATTCGCTTCCACCATGTATCGACCGATGAGGTTTATGGCGACCTTCCCTTGCGAGAAGACTTGCCAGGTCATGGTGAGGGCCCAGGTGAGAAGTTCACACCAGAAACCAAGTACAATCCAAGCTCACCTTATTCATCAACCAAGGCAGCTTCTGACTTGATTGTCAAGGCCTGGGTACGCTCTTTCGGTATTAAGGCGACTATTTCTAACTGTTCAAATAACTATGGTCCCTACCAACACATCGAGAAGTTTATCCCGCGTCAAATCACCAATATCCTGAGCGGTATCAAGCCAAAACTTTACGGTGAAGGCAAGAATGTCCGCGACTGGATTCACACCAACGACCATTCATCAGGGGTTTGGGCGATTTTGACCAAGGGTCAAATCGGAGAAACCTACCTGATTGGGGCTGACGGTGAAAAGAATAACAAGGAAGTCTTGGAGTTGATTCTTGAGAAAATGGGTCAGCCAGCTGATGCCTATGACCATGTGACCGACCGGGCTGGACACGATTTGCGCTATGCGATCGATGCGACCAAGCTCCGCGATGAGCTGGGTTGGAAGCCTGAATTTACCAACTTTGAAGCCGGACTAGAAGAAACCATTAAGTGGTACAGCGACCATGAAGACTGGTGGAAGGCTGAAAAAGAAGCGGTCGAAGCCAACTATGCCAAGACCCAAGAAATTTTGAAATAAGTTTTTACCATTAAGAGGTAGCCTTCAAGGAGCCTTTTAATGGTTTTTTTCTTGGCATTTTCAGTAAGCAAAAAATAGAGGAAGGAACTGCTTAGAAGGGGGGCTTGATGGGGATTTTGAAAAAATGTTTGTAAGTATTTGTTAACTTTTGATAAGAGCTAGCTTTTTAGGGGAATATTTTATATAATACACTATAGAAGAATTTGTCTGGATTTTTTCAAAAACAGGTGGTCATAAGGGAGCAGGTCAAAGCAAGGGAGACTGGCTACTTGTAGGTTCAGACTAGTATTAAAGAGAAGCGTTTTAGGTGGATAGATGATAAGGATTGTATTAGCAGGAGATAGGGCCTTTCAGGAGCAGTTGGCGACGGCCATTAAGTCGATTTTGTTCCATAATCGGGCGGTTAAGATTTATGTCTTGCAGCAGGGGATTGCTCCCGACTGGTTTGTGAGTTTGCGCCAGCTGGCCCGCAAGTTAGATAGTGACTTGATAAATGTGCCAATCAAGGCTGAGGACTTGGATCCTAGCTGGCAGACCCAGGACCACATCAGTCTTCTGACTTATGCCCGCTATTTGATTCCTACTTACATCAAGGAAAAGCGGGTCCTCTATTTGGATAGCGATTTGCTGGTCAGAGGAGAACTGGACTCCCTCTTTAACCTGGACCTAAAAGGTAGGCTAATCGGAGCGGTTAGAGATGCCAATGGGACTGGCTTTAATGCTGGGGTCTTGCTGATTGATAATGAGGCTTGGAAGAGGCAGGATTTGGGTAGGCGCTTGATGGCTGCGACCCAGAAGGTCATGCTTGACTTGGAAGCGGGCAAGCTAGCGGACTTTAATGGAGACCAGACGGTCTTAAATCAGGTCCTGGCCCAGGATTGGTTAGAGTTGGATAAGACCTATAATTTACAGGTTGGTCATGATTTGGTAGCCTTTTATAGTGGTTGGCAGCAACAGTTTGAGGAGGAAAAGGAGCCCCTGATTATTCACTATACTACCTACCGCAAGCCCTGGAATAGTCTGACAGCCTATCGCTATCGCAAGCTCTGGTGGATCTATCATGACCTGGACTTGGGTCAGATTGTCCAACATCATGAGGGTCTTTATGAACTTGAGCAGCAGGAGTCTGAGGCAGACTTGGACTGTTTGATTTTGACCAATACTCAAGATTTGCTACACATCAAGGACTTGATTGAGGCTAGTCCCCAATGTCATTTTCATATTGCAGCCTATACAGCTATGGGTGACTTTTTGCTGGGGCTAGCTAGCTATGGTAATGTTTCCCTCTACCCTGAAATAGTTGATGCTTCCCTGGAGCAGTTGGCTGCCTCTTGTCAGCTTTACTTGCAGCTGCATGCCGGCCAGCAGGGGAAATTACTGGACTTCTTTAGTCAGGCGGGCAAACCGATTTTTGCTTTTGCTTCCTTTGAAATGGAAGACCTTCCCCAGTTTTTATTTGCTGATGATGAGCCTCAGGCCCTGGCTCAAGCCCTGAAGGATTTTCAGCCGGTAGAAAAGTTGGCTCCCAAGGCCATTGCTCTTGCAGCCAACTATGCCTATCAGGACCAGGTTTTAACGACCATTAAGTCAATCTCCAGTCATAATCATGGAGTCCGTTTTTACCTGCTAAATGCTGACTTTCCGACCGAGTGGTTCCGCTATGTCAATCAGAAGTTGGCACCTCTAGGCTCGGAAATCATCAATGCCAGGGTCAATGCCGATGTCTTGAAAACTTATAAGACCAATATCAGTTATACGGTCTTTCTGCGCTATTTTATCCCTGACTTTGTGGAGGAGGACAGGGTCCTTTATCTGGACTGTGACTTGGTGGTGACAGCTGATTTGACTCCGCTCTTTGAGACTAACTTGGGTGCCTATCCCTTGGCTGCTGTCCGTGATTTGGGCGGACGGGTCTATTTTGGTGAGGAAATTTTTAATGCGGGAGTTATGCTGATTAACAATGCCCGCTGGAAGCAAGAGAAGATTACCCAGCAGTTACTTGATTTGACCAGCCAACTGCACCAAGAGGTGGCTGCGGCGGACCAGAGTATTTTAAACTTGGTCTTTAAGGACCGCTGGTTGGAGCTGGACTTCACCTATAATGCTATTAGTCTGCATACCATGTTTGCCCCGAAAACTTTTTCTTATCAGGAGTTTCCGGCTATTATCCATTATCTGACGGAGCGCAAGCCTTGGCGGGACTTTACCCAGTCTATCTACCGCGAGGTTTGGTGGTACTACCGTCAGCTGGATTGGCAGGACTTGACTAGAAAGACTGCTAGGCTCCAAGCTGAGCTCTTGCTGGGGCAAAGGACTCGTTCTTTTGCCTGCCTGGTCTACACCTACTCGGCCGACCTGCTCCATGTAGAGAGCTTGATTAGGGCTCTGCCTGATTGTCATTTTTATCTGGCGGCACCGGTCGTGGTTTCAGACCAGATTGCTAGGCTCTTGGTCTATGATAATGTTAGTGTCTGCTCGGATATTGCAGGCCTGTCCAACCTGCTGGACTTTCTGGTGGAAGAAAGTCACATCTTACTTGATATCAATGCGGGAGAAGAGGTTGGCGGGATTGTCCAGCGCTTTAGAGAGCTGGGTAAACCGGTCCTAGCCTTTGCTGGGCGGGCCCATGGCCAGCAGGGCCAAGAAATCTTTGCTGATGAGCGGCCAGACTTGCTGGCAGAGTCCATCGCTAAGCGAGCTGGCCTAGTCAGCCACTTCTGGCCCAAGGTGCGGGGGATTGCAGAAACCCTGGACTATATCTTGGCCAAGAAGCCTTCACTGGCCCGCTATGGTGACGGGGAGATTGATTTGATTGCAGGTAGGAGCATTCCCTATCAGGACTATGAACCGGAGCTGGCTGGGCGCTTAAAGGAGCTACTAGGCCGGCCCCAGGAGGATGATTTTCTGATTTGCCTGTCTGATGTATTTGAAGATTTGGAGCGTTATAACCAGTCAGCCCAGGATTTTTGGCGGGGTCATTTGGCCCAGTATGGAAGCCTCTATCAGGAAGTTTGTCGGGCGCCCTGGTATGGTTCGACCTTTATCTCCAGACCCTATATGGACTTGGAGGATAAGGGGCCTGCGGCCAGCTACTTTGCCAAGCTCAAACAAATCTGGCAGGACCAGGACCTGCTCTTGGTGGAGGGACGACATTCCCGCTCGGGCGTGGGCAATGATTTATTTGCAGGGGCCAAATCAATCGCTCGGATTATCTGCCCGGCTCGCAATGCCTTTAGTAAACTGGAAGAAATCAAGGAAGCCGTTAGAAAAGAAGGCCAGGAGCGTCTGATTCTAGCCATGTTGGGGCCGACTGCTAAACTTTTGGCCTTTGATTTGGCTAAGGAGGGCTATCGGGTCCTAGACTTGGGCCATATCGACTCGGAGTATGAGTGGTTCCAGATGCAGGCCAAGCATAAGGTTAAGTTAAGCCATAAGCATACGGCCGAGCATAATTTTGATCAGGATATTGACCTGGTAGAGGACCAGACCTATGAAGAGGAAATCCTGCTGGATTTGTCTGACCTTTAGGCGGTACTAAAGAATTTGCCCTAGCGGCCCAGGACTTGGCTGAAGCTAATTTAGACCCAGTCCAATAAACAATAGAAGTTGAAAAGATGAGAGTACATATTACCAATTTATACGGGATGGCTGGCGAAAGCACAGCCCTGATTGCCCAAAATGATGTGACCAAGTTTGCTAAGAGCTTGGGCTTTAATGAACTGAGTTTTTATTTTTATAATATTTATAGTGATAGTCCGGGCGAGCTCAACAGTCGCTTGGACGGGATTTTGGCCAGTGTGGGCTATGGAGATGTGGTCATCTATCAGGCCCCAACTTGGAATGGTCGAGAGCTGGATCGGGCCTTTTTGGAGAAGTTAAAGGTTTTAGAGGCTAAAATCATTACCTTTATCCATGATGTGCCACCCCTGATGTTTGAGTCCAACTACTATCTGATGCCAGAATACATCCAGATGTATAACTATTCGGACCTGCTGATTGTCCCGTCAGAAGGGATGCGGCAGAGGCTGGTGGCTGAGGGCCTGGAGGTCGAAAAGGTCCTTATTCAGCACATGTGGGACCATCCCCATGATTTGAGCCTGGCCCAGGCTGCCTTTAAGAAGCAGATTTATTTTGCTGGGAGCATTGAGCGTTTTCCCCATCTGGCTAACTGGAATTATGAGACTCCCTTGACCATCTTTTCGCAGGCAGCAGAAGAGGGAGCAAGGCCTAATCTTTCCTATCGGGGCTGGAAGAGCCGGGCGGAGCTTTTGTTGGAGCTGGCTCAAGGGGGCTTTGGGCTGGTCTGGGGAGTCGAACAAGACCCCCAAGAGGAGCCAGACTATTACAGCCTCAATATCTCCCATAAGGTGGCCACCTATCTGGCAGCCGGGATTCCGGTCTTGGTCCCGCCTTATCTGTCCAATGCTTCCCTGATTGAGGAGCAGAGACTCGGCTATATCGTCCATGACCTGGCCCAGGCTAGTCAGCTGGTTAATCAGACTAGCCCAGAGGACTATGGGCAAATGGTGGAGCGGGTGCGCTCCTTTGCCTTCCTCTTAAAAGAGGGCTACTTTAGTAAAAAGGTCTTGCTGGATGCGGTTATGCAGGTTTTGAGCTAGCTCTTAAAAGAGGGCTGGGATTATGGATAGGCCCTATATAAGTCTTTCAAGGATATTGGATTTGCTAGTCGATGCATACAATTATATGTTTCTAACGAAGGTATATTTAGCACAAATGGATTTAATTTGATAGCGAGCATATTTATAAATTCTTGAATAGGTTGATTCGGCGACGATTACATTTATTTATATTTTTAAATAACTTTAATTTGACGACAATCGCATTTATATATATGTTTAAATAGATTTAATGCAACACTGGTTACATTTGTTTATCTGTTGATAGTTAAACTTAATTGTGACCGATTTTGAAATAGAGATGGTTTAGAAAGGAGCAGGTGTGCGAAAATTTCTTGCAAGTCCCTTGCTGGTTAAATTTCTTTGGATGGTGACTTTTATCCTCCTTTATATTGTGGGAAGTAAGCTTAGTCTTCCTTTTTTGGACCTGGATAAAAAACTGGTCCTGACTCAGCTGGCTCCTAGCCTGGAGTTTTCAGCCGCCCTGACTGGGGGAAATCTTCGGAGCATGTCCTTCTTGTCGGTCGGCCTCTCGCCTTATATGTCGGCCTTGCTGCTCTGGCAGATGTTTAGCTTTTCTAAAAAGCTGGGTCTAAAAGCTCTGGCGGCAGAAGTAGCGGGGCGCAGGCAGATGTATTTGACTCTCGTTGTGGCCTTGATTCAGGCCCTGGTTGTGGCCCTGAGCCTACCTGTGCAAAAGGGGCCTAACCGCCTCTTGCTCCTGCTTTTACATACGAGCCTCTTGGTGGCTGGTACTTTCTTTCTTATCTGGCTGAGTGATTTGAACTCGGCCCTGGGCCTGGGGGGCTCATTGACGATTTTGATGACCAGTATTCTGGCTTATTTGCCCCAGGACCTGCTCCAATCAATGCAGGACTTGGGACTGGGCTGGGCCTGGATCTTGGGCCTCCTGCTTTTGGCCTTGCTTTATCTGTATTTGGCCCTCCTCATGGAGCATGGCAAGTATCGGATTCCGGTCAATAAGCTGATGATTCATAATCGTTTCAAGAAGTATTCCTATCTGGATATTAAGCCCAATCCTGCTGGGGGGATGCCCGTCATGTATGCCATGACCCTGGTCAGCATTCCCCAATACCTGCTCTTTTTGGCCCTGATTTTCTTCCCGCAGAGTTCCTTTTTACGAGGAGCCAATCTAGCCCTGTCCATGGGCCAGCCCGCCTGGTTGCTGCTTTATTTGCTGACCATCTTTCTTTTGGGGCTGGGCTTTGCCTTTGTCAATGTCAGCGGCGAGGAGATTGCCAAGCAGATGCAGGAGAGTGGGGACTATATCGAGGGGGTCTATCCCGGTCGGGCAACCAGCCGCTACATCAATGGAATTACCCTGCGTTTGGCTGTCTTTGGCTCTTGCTATCTCTTGCTTTTAACGGGCCTGCCCATGCTCTTGCTTTTGAAGGATCCGGCCTTTTTAAGAATCAGTATGATTCCGGGAATTTTCCTTATCTTTTTGGGTATGGTCTTGAGCCTACAAGAAGAGATAGGGGCGATTCGACTAAATGAGAACTACCGTAGATTTTTTTAGGAGACTGTATGTATTATGTTATTCCGGCCTGGTATGGTCAGGAGCGGGCCTGGCAGATGGACTTGCTCCCCTGGTACCGGACCGTCCAGCGCCTCGAATTTGATGATAGTATTCACCAGCTCAGGATTTTGCAGGAGCTGGGCCAGGGCCAAATCTTGCTTTTGGCCTATATGCCCCAGCTCCGCTATTTTTTACATCGCCAAGACATCTATGAGACGAAAGTTTACTCGGTCTTTGATGACCTCCAGGATATCCAGTCGGACCAGATGCAGGTCTTGCAGATTAAGGATTTTTCCTGGCCTAGCGATTGCGACTTTATCTATACTCCTTTCCTGGTCATGGTCTATCGGCAAGACCAGCTCTATGCTCATATCGAGTTTGGGCAGGAGGGCTTTATCAGCCAGCTTAAATTTTTTGAAAATCAAAGCCTTAGCCAGGTCCAGCTCTTAGACGATCGGGGCTTTGTTTCTAGTATTCTCTATTATGATGGAGACCGACTCAGTCACCAGGACTATCTCAATCCCCAAGGGGACTGGCGTTTTCGCAGGTATGAGGACGGCAAATCTCCCCATGCTCTGGTCATCAATCCCCGCTATCAGACCGATTTTAAGGCCCCTAGCTACCAGTCTTGGGAGGACTTGATTTTTGAAAGATTGGCTGACCATTTGGCTGGTTTGCAGTTGGCTGAGTCTAACTTTATTCTAGCTGCTCACCCCAATCACCAGGAGGCCTTGTTTAATCTTTTCCCCCCAGAGGCTGCTAAAATTCTTAGCTTTTTTGTGGACCGCAATCGGCTAGAAGAGCTGGATCAATTAGGCGCTCTTATAGAACGGGCGGACTTGGTCTTGACGGACCGCAAGGACCTCTTGGCCGGCTTGAATGAACATTTTCCAGCTGCTAAGGCTAAATTTCACCACAGTCCCTCCTTTGACAGTCGCTTGCAGCTGGGCTTGAGCCAGCGGCGCAAGGAGTCTAAAATTTACTACCAGCTGGACTTAAATCAAATCTTAAACGAATATGCCCTCTTTAAAATCTTGCAGTTTGTCGGGCAAAATCCCCTGACCGAGCTTGTCCTAGCTGTTTACAATGGCCAGGAAGAGGGTTTAAAACGGGTTGAGGCCAAGGTTTGGGAGTTAATCGAGGACTATCTAAAGCCAGAGGACTTTATCAAGAAAGCCAGTAAAAATCCCCAGTCGGAAAACCAATTAGAGGAAAATCAGGAAATCGTCTATCGTCTGGAAGTCAAAAACATCACAGATGAGTTGAGCCTGATTCAGGAGTTGGAGTACAGTCGCTTGATTGTTGACTTAAATCAAGAACCCCATCTCTACACCCAGCTGGCTGGAATTTCAGCCGGTCTTCCCCAAATCAATCTGGTTGCTTCCGAATATGTCAGCCATCTGGAAAATGGTTATATCTTATCAGAAATAGCAGAGCTACCCCAGGTAGCTAACTACTACTTAGAGGGGTTAAAGAATTGGAACCAGGCTTTGGTCTATTCCATAGATAAAATTGCCCAGCATACAGGACAGCAGTTGATTGAGCGCTGGCAGACCTGGCTAGGGGAGGTGGAGCATGGCCGCTAAACTGAATATTCTACAGGTGGGGCTTAGTGATTGGAGTCGGGAGTTTAGTCTGCCGGAAAATATGGCCTGGCACTTTTTCTGGCCGGGCTCCAGTCTAGCCATTAAAAAGGTCATGCAGATGTATAAAATCGCTAGATTTGATGCGATTATTCTGGACGACTTGAACTACCTGCTGGACTTGCAAGAGCTAGAAGACCAGCTAACCCCCTACACGATTTTTTATGAAGAGAAACAAGCCGCTCCGAGCAAGGAGGCTGCCTTCTTTCTCAAACGTTTCTGCGCCCAGGCAGTGGATTTGTCAGACCCAGAGGAAATCCTTCGCCTCCTGGCCAAGGCCCTTTTTCGGGGTCAATACGGGGACAAGTTGACACCTATTGACGCCCTAGTTCAGCCGGCCTTTAAGGGGAGAATTTGTTATAATGGTTATGAGGATTTGGAGCTGGAGGGAGCCTATGGGGAGGACTTTAGTCCCTTGGTTTCCTGGAAGTACAATATTGTGGCCAACCGCTTTAATCCGGTTGAGCTGTGGCTGGAATACCAGAAAGAAGCAAGCTGCCAGATTCAGCTCAGGGTCAAGTCTATCGCTGAAGGCTCCACCGCAACGGTAGTTGAGGAGCGGGTCTTTAGTGAAGAGGAGATGGAGCAGGCCCTGGTCTTGGACCATGATTTCACCTCCTACTTGGGCATTAGCTTAGAGGCCAAGGGCCAGGGTCGTATTCGGATTGGGGCCCTCCACCAGCGCTTGACCCGCTACCAGTTTGGGAAGTATGTTCTGGGTGGACAGATTTTAAAGGATTCAAAGCGCCAAGAAATCAATTACTTCTTTTATCCAGGGGACTTTAAGCCCCCCTTGGCTGTTTACTTTTCCGGTTATCGCCGGGCCGAGGGTTTTGAAGGTTTTGGAATGATGAGGTCCTTGGGCATGCCCTTTCTCCTCTTTTCCGACCCCCGAGTGGACGGAGGCCTCTTTTATCTGGGGAGCCAGGAGTTAGAGACAGGTATCAAGCAGGTCATTCAGGACCACCTTGATTTACTGGGCTTTAGCGAGCAGGAGCTTATCTTATCCGGCATTTCCATGGGCACCTATGGAGCCATGTACTATGGGGCAGATTTCAAGCCGGCAGGGATTGTCTTATCCAAGCCCTTGGCCAATCTAGGAACGATTGCTGAGCGGGGCCGGCTCTTACTGCCCCGAGTCTTTCCAACTGCCTTTGACGTCTTGCATCGCCATACGGGTGGCAAGGGGAAAAAGGAGGTCGAGGAGCTTAACCAGCGCTTTTGGCAGAAGTTTGAGGCGGCTGACTTTAGGCAGACCACCTTTGCTCTTTCCTATATGAAGGAGGAGGACTATGATCCGACCGCCTTTCAGGACCTGGTCCAGGCCCTAGAGGTCAAGAAAGCCAGGGTGGTCAGCAAGGGAACTTCAGGCCGCCACAATGACGATGACAGCTCCACTATTAGCTGGTTTGTCAACTATTATAAAATGCTATTGAGAGAAAAATTTGGGAGAAAAGACTGATGCAGATTGCCAAGCATAAGCCCATTTACTGGGGTGAATTTCGGGGGACCAGCTTTGGAGATGCTGGCCGCTATTCTTACTTATTTGGCTCGACCGTTATTTATCGGGCCAGGGACCATGTCTTTTTTGAGAATCCCCTCATGGCCTCAGGCCAAATCATTCATGAGTGGTCCTCTGCTTGGAATTTTCAGAGGGACCGGATTCAGCCAGCCTTGCCTCTTTTAAAAAGGGGGCGGACCTATTCGCTGACTCGCAAGATGACGACCTATCCGGCCCAGGGGGTCTTTCTCAAGCTGATATTTTATAATCGCTATGAGGAAGAAGTGGGCCAGTTGATTGAGCGGGGAGAGCGCCTGGACTTTACCTATCCGACAGAAGCTTACAGCTACCGAGTCCAGCTCCTCAGCGCCGGATTAGAATCCTTTGACTTTCACTACCTGGAAATTTCTGAACAAAGACCAGCAGAGGAATAGGGAGATTGATGTTAAAAAACCAGTTTCATTTACGTAAATTACGAGCCCTTTTAAAAAAGGTGAATGGCTACCGAAAGACCATGGCAGGCCTGTCTGATCAGGACTTGCAGGCTAAGACTCAGGAATTTAGGGACAGACTCAAGCAAGGCCAGGACTTAGACAGCCTCTTGCCCGAAGCCTATGCGGTGGTGCGCGAGGTGGCTAAGCGGGTCCTGGGCCTCTTTCCCTATGATGTCCAGGTTTTAGGAGCCATTGCCCTCCACCAGGGCCAGGTGGCTGAAATGGCGACGGGTGAGGGGAAGACCCTAACTGCGACCATGCCCCTCTACCTCAATGCCCTGACAGGCAAGGGAGTAATCCTAGTCACCACCAACTCCTACCTGGCCTTGCGGGATGCCAAGGAAATGGGACCTATCTACCGTTTTTTAGGTTTAAGCATTGCCTGTGCGGTCAATGACGACCAGGATAAAGAGCTGACTCCTGAGCGTAAAAGGGCCATTTATCAGTCGGATATTGTCTATACTACCAATAGCGGTCTGGGTTTTGACTACTTGATTGAAAATCTAGCCGATTCCAAGGACAAGCAGTACCTTCCTTTTTTCAATTATGTCATTATTGATGAGATTGACTCGGTCTTGCTTGATTCGGCCCAAACACCCATGATTATCTCTGGAGCCCCCAGGGTCCAGTCCAACTACTATGGCATGATGGCTATGCTGGTTGCGACCCTGGTAGAAGATTTGGACTATAAGTATAACCAGGAAAAGCAGTTAGTCTGGCTGACCTCCAAGGGTTGTCAGGCTGCCGAGGCTTTCTTGGGCCTGGATAATCTCTATGCCTCCGGCAATCAAGATATTGTCCGCCACCTCAATCTAGCCCTGCGGGCCCACAAGCTCTATAAGAGGGACAAGGACTATGTGGTCCGTCAGGGAGTCAAGGACCAGGAGGTGGTCTTGCTGGATCGCTCGACTGGGCGTTTGATGGAGCTGACCCGTCTCCAGGGTGGCCAGCACCAGGCCATTGAGGCCAAGGAAAATGTCAAGTTGACCCAGGAAACCAGGGCCATGGCCTCCATCACCTATCAAAATCTCTTTAAGCTGTTTCAGAAAATTGCCGGTATGACCGGGACAGGCAAGGTGGCCGAAAGAGAGTTTAAGGAAACCTACTCTATGTCGGTCATCAAGATTCCCAGCAATCGCAAGCCCATTCGTAGGGACTTGGCCGACAATCTCTATAAAACCCTGCCCGAGAAGGTCTTTGCCTCTCTATCCTACATCAAGCACTACCACAGCAAGGGCAATCCCCTCCTGATTTTCACAGGCTCGGTGGAGATGTCCGAGATTTACTCGGCCTTGCTCCTGCGTGAGGGCCTAGCCCACAATCTTCTCAATGCCAATAATGCAGCTCGGGAAGCCCAAATCATTGCCGAATCAGGCCAGCTAGGAGCAGTGACCGTAGCCACCTCCATGGCCGGTCGGGGAACCGACATCAAGTTAGGACCAGGGGTGGCCGAGCTGGGAGGTTTGGTGGTTATCGGGACCGAGCGCATGGAAAATCAGAGAATTGACTTGCAAATCAGGGGCCGGGCAGGTCGTCAGGGAGATCCTGGTCTCAGCAAATTCTTTGTCTCTCTAGAGGATGATTTACTGAAAAAATGGGGGCCAGACTGGGTCCGCAAGAGCTATGAGAGTTATTCTATTGACAGCCAACCTAGTAATCCCCAGCCCCTAAAGAAAAAAAGTTATCGACGTTTAGTAGCCAAGGCCCAAAGGGCCAGTGAAAGTGCGGCCAAGCAGGCTAGAAAGCTGACTCTGGACTATGCTCAAAGTCTCAATATCCAGCGCCAACTCGTTTATAAAAAACGCAAGGAGCTACTGGAGCAAGAGCTGAGCCTGGACCAAGAAGTAGAGCAAGTCTTAGAAGAGGTCCTCAAAGAAGCTGCCTATAATCAGACCTACCAGAGTCAGGCCCAGCTCTATCGCTATATTTTAGAAAATATCAGCTTTCATGCTCAGGGCTTGCCTAGGTTGGACTTGCAGTCGCCTGAAGCTATCTTAAGTTTGCTTATGGACCTGGTCCAAGAGGAGCTGGCCTTTAAAAGGCAGCGTCTAGGCTCTGAACGCCTCTACCAAGAATTTCAGCGCTTGGCCCTCCTAAAGGCCATTGATGAAAACTGGATTGAACAGGTGGACTACCTGCAACAGCTCAGGCAGGCCCTGGCCAGCCAGTATTTTTCCCAGAAAAATCCCCTGCTGGACTATTATCAGGAGGCCTACCAGGGCTTTCTCCTTATGCAGGAAAAAATCAAGCAGCAGGCAGTTAAGAATCTGCTGATGAGCGAATTAGAAGTAAGCCCCAAGGGAAAATTGCTGATGCACTTCCCATAGATGAGGAATTTATGACAATATACAATATCAATTTAGGCATTGGTTGGGCCAGTAGCGGGGTTGAGTATGCCCAGGCCTATCGGGCAGGCCTCTTACGCCGTCTCAAAGAACCAGCCAAATTTATTTTTACCGATTTGATTCTGGCCGACAATATCCAACATCTGACCCAGAATATTGGCTTTGAAGATGAGGAAGTTATCTGGCTTTATAATCATTTTACCGATGTCAAGCTGGCTCCGACTAGCTACCGCTTGGATAAGGTTCTATCCTCGATTGAGGGCCAGTATGAGACCAAGGAGGAGCAGGGAAAAATCGTCCGCTATTTCTACCCCCAGCAGGACTTCTTTATCACTTGTTACCTCAAGGAGGAGGGGAAGGATTTGGTCGAGCAGGTCGACTATGTTTCCCAAGGCCGGCTGATTCGTAAGGACTATTTTTCCTATGTCCGTTATGCTTCAGAGTATTTTGCGCCCAAGGACAATCAAGCCCAGGTCTATCAGAGACGCTTCTATCATGAAGATGGTCGCCTAGCCTATGAGGTCTTAGTGGACCAGGGAGAGGAGCAGATTTTTCGCTTTCCAGATCGGATTTTTTACAGCAAGCCCGAGTTTATCCGCTACTTCTTGCAGGATCTTAACTGGACCCCTTCAGACCTAGTCTTGCTGGACCGGGAAACTGGCCTGGGCCAGGTGGTCTTTGAGGAGGCCCAGGAGGCCAAGCTAGGAGTTGTGATTCATGCTGAGCATTTTAGTCCAAATGCCAGCAACCAAGACTACATCCTCTGGAACAACTACTATGACTACCAGTTTACCCATGCAGACCAGGTGGACTTCTTTATCGTAGCCACCCAGGGGCAAAAAGAGCTTTTAGAGGAGCAGTTTGCCCATTATTACGGCAAGAAGCCCCAGGTCTATCGGATTCCAGTTGGTAGCCTAGATGCCCTCCAGCCCAGCCAAGAGCGCCAGCCCTTCTCCATGATTACCGCCTCGCGCCTGGCCAGCGAAAAGCACCTGGACTGGCTGGTCAAGGCTACGATTGAAGCCCAAAAGACCCTGCCAGACTTGACCTTGGATATCTATGGTAGCGGTGGAGAAGAGGCCAAGCTGAAGCAGTTGATTGAAAAAGGCCAGGCCGGCTCCTTTATCCATTTAAGGGGCCATGCCGACCTGACCCAGATTTATGCCCGCTACCAGCTCTATTTGACCGCCTCAACCAGTGAAGGTTTTGGTTTGACCCTGATGGAGGCCATCGGTTCTGGCCTGCCCCTGATTGGTTTTGATGTCCGCTATGGCAATCAAAGCTTTATCCTTGATAGAGAAAATGGCTATCTACTAGAAAGCTCGTCCGACCATATCGAGGAGCAGATTGTTTCAGCCTTTGCCCAAAAGATTACTGAATTTTTCCAAGAAAATCAGGCCTCTAGCATGTCGGAAAAATCCTATGACCTGGCCCAAAACTACCTGACCAGCCGGGTCCAGGAGCTCTGGGCAAATCTGATAAAGGAGGTTCTGGATGCTTAAACTATTTGATTATTATAGTCAAGAAAGTAAGGACTTGGAGGCTTCACTAGAGGCCGCCGGTTTTAACTGTCCAACTGTGGTCATCGAGCCTGACGGCTTCTTGCCAGACGGGGTCCTGTCTCCTTTTACCTATTTTTTAAACCTGCCCAAAAAGCAAGCAGGAGCCCTCTTTTTTAACCAGGTAGAGCTCCCTCCTTTTTGGGAAATCACTGCCGACAGCCAGGCTGGGAGAATCCTCTGTCTAGGTCAGGAGCGGGGGCGGATTCACTATGCGGACCAGGAGCAGATTCGCCTGGTCAAGCAGGTGGATTGGCTAGATAAAAAGGACCAGGTTCGCTTGAGTGACCACTATGATTGCTACGGCAACCGCTTTGCCCAGACCAGCTATACCAGTCAGGGCCAGCCCATGCTCAAGACCTATTTTAGTGCAGATGGCCAGGAAAGAATTGTCGAAAATATGCAGACAGGTGATTTGATAGTGACCTTGGAGGGAGAGGCTAGCCGCTTCTTTAAAAATCGGGTTGACTTTCTTCTCTTTTTCCTCCGTCAGTTGGATTTGAACTTAGACCATATCCTCTTTAATTCCCTGTCTACCTCCTTTTTTGTCTCCTACGCCTTACCGGCCGAGAGTGGTCAGGACTACCTCTTTTGGCAGGAACCCCTCTATGATGAGCTTCCAGGCAATATGCGGCTGATTTTAGAGCAGGACCTGCGGGCCAAGAAAATTATCATTCCAGATAAGGCTACCTATGAGCGGGCCCTCCAATTATTAGGAGACCAGCATGGGGAGAAGCTTCTGCCCCTGGGCTACCATTATCAATTCCAGCGGGACAATTTCCTACGTCCAACAGCCATGATTTTGACCTATTCAGACCAAATCAGCCATTTGGACTACCTGCTAAAAAATCTACCAGACCTGACCTTTAGGATTGCCGCACCGACCGAGATGTCCCCCCAACTCTTGAGTCTCCTCAAGTATAAAAATCTGGTCCTCTACCAAAACGTTAGTTCCAGCCAGGTCAAGGACATCTTTCAAGCCTCCGATATTTATCTGGATATCAACCAGGGAAATGAAGTCAATCGGGCCATTCGGACGGCCTTTGAAAACAACCTCCTCCTGCTAGGTTTTGAGGAGCGCCTACATGATGCCCGCTATCTGGCCTCAGAGAATATTTTTTCTGAAAGCCGACCAGAAGAGCTAGTCCAAAGAATCCGCCTGGCCCTATCCGGCCTTGAAGGCATGAGGGAGGCCTTGCTCGCTCAAGGTCGCAAGGCCAATGATATTCCCTTGAGTGATTATAGGGCCAGCCTTGCGCAATTACTAGGAGGTGCAGATGACTAAGAAGGATTTATTTTACAAGCAAATCGAAGGAAAGCTGGACCAACTCAAACAGCAACCCCTGAAAGAGGAAAAAGAAAGTAGGGGGCAAAAGCTCAACAAGCTCTTTATGTTGCTCCTGGGCTTAGTCATTCTGATTGGCCTTGTGGTCAGCCTACTTGGTATATTAGGGAGATAAGATGCAAGAACTGATGATTATTACTAGTATCCTTTTGGCCCTGACCTTGATTATCCTAGTCAGTGTCCAGCCCAGAGAAAGCCAGCGATTTTTTAGGGACTTGACCGACCAAATCGGCAAGCCCGGCTACTGGCAGAGCCAGAGAGGGCTCAAAGCGACCACCCTCCTGGTCAGCCTCTCTCTCTTGGGCCTCCTCTTAATCTTGATGCTGCTTCAATACTAGCCGATTAAGAACGTTTAAGTAGCCCTATTGGCCAGTAGAGCCAGCTGGTTTCTTGGTCAGATTTGAGGTCTAGGGAAATTTTCGGCCCCTTTAGGTCTAAAAGGCTAGCCAAGTAAGGATTTTTTTTGGTAAAATAGACTTATTCTATAAAAAAGTTAGGAACGATGATGATTCTTTCGATTATTTCACAAGGCCTAGTTTGGGCCATCTTGGGTCTGGGAATTTTTATGACCTTTCGGATTTTAGACTTTCCAGATATGACCGCAGAAGGGAGCTTTCCCTTGGGTGGAACAGTGGCAGCGACCCTGATTGTCAAGGGAGTTAATCCCTTTCTGGCCACCTTATTGGCCGTCCTTGCTGGATGCCTAGCTGGTCTAGTAACGGGGCTCCTCTATACCAAGGGGAAAATCCCCACCCTCTTATCGGGTATCCTGGTCATGACCTCTTGTCATTCAATTATGCTGATGATTATGGGGCAGGCCAATCTGGGCCTTTTAGGAACCAAGCAGATTCAGGATTTTCTTCCCCTTTCAGATGATATGAATAACCTCTTGACAGGCTTGATTTTTGTCGTTCTGGTTATCCTGGCCCTCCTCTTCTTTTTGGATACCAAACTGGGCCAGGCCTATATCGCAACTGGGGACAATCCAGATATGGCCAGAAGTTTTGGTATTGATACCGGACGGATGGAGCTGATGGGCTTGATCCTTTCAAATGGCGTTATCGCCCTAGCAGGAGCCTTGATTGCCCAGCAAGAGGGCTATGCAGATGTTTCCAGGGGGATTGGAGTGATTGTTGTCGGCTTGGCCAGTCTGATTATCGGAGAGGTTCTCTTTAGGAGTCTGACCTTGACCGAGCGCCTCATCACCATTGTTGTCGGCTCAATCTTTTACCAATTTCTCATCTGGGGAGTGATTGCCCTTGGCTTTAATACCAGCTATCTCCGCCTCTTTAGCGCTGTGATTTTAGCCATTTGCCTCATGATTCCCACCTTCAAAAATAAATTCTTTAAAGGAGTCAAGTGGAGCAAATGACCGCAATTGTAGAATTAAAAAACGCCAGCAAGCTAGTCGACAATGGCCTGGGCCAAGAGAAGATTATTCTAGATAATGTTTCTCTGGAAATTCATGAGCATGACTTTATCACCATCCTAGGTGGAAATGGTGCCGGTAAGTCAACCCTCTTTAATGTTATTGCAGGAACCCTGCCTCTCAGCAGTGGTTCGGTATGGATTGCCGGAGAAGAGGTCACTCATTTTTCACCAGAAAAAAGGGCCAAGTACCTGTCCCGGGTCTTCCAGGATCCTAAGATGGGGACAGCCCCCCGGATGACTGTGGCTGAAAATCTCCTGATTGCCAAGTTCCGAGGAGAGAAGCGGGGCCTGACTCCCAGAAAACTCAATAGCTATCGCCAGGAGTTTGAGACCCTGATTGCCAAAATCGGCAATGGCCTGGAGAAACATCTGGATACGCCGATTGAATTTTTATCAGGTGGACAAAGACAGGCCCTGAGCCTTCTGATGGCGACCCTCAAGCGCCCAGAACTCCTGCTTTTAGATGAGCATACGGCCGCCTTGGATCCCAAGACTAGTCTAGCCTTAATGGAGCTGACTGATGAATTTGTCAAGCAAGACCAACTGACTGCCCTCATGATTACCCACCAGATGGAGGACGCCCTCAAGTATGGCAATCGCTTGATTGTTATGAAAGAAGGCCGCATTATCCAGGACTTGGCCGCAAAAGACAAGGCCAAGATGACCATCAACGACTACTATCAATTATTTGAATAAAGAAGGAGGGGCCGTTCTAGGGTCCTCTTTTTTATGCCCGAAAGGGCTTTTGTTAGCCCAGCCAAGGCCTAGCGCAAGCCTAGCCTCTAAGCGCTTAGTTAAGCAACTTGCTCCCGCAACATAAGGAATTTTTCTTTAGAGAAAAAAGAGAAAAAAAGTAGGTCTTTTTGAATGTAAACGCTTGCTTTTTTCTGGTGAAAGGAGTAGAATAAAATTAAAGATAAGGAAGAAAGGACTGATTTCAATGGGTCTCGGTAAGCACTAGATTCTTCATTAACTAACGCTCAAATCCCTATTTACTGATACTTTATTTTTAGTCGGAGGTATTATTTAATCAATATCTAAGTCTGATAATCTCTTGTGGCGATTGAAAGCCTTGCTACCAGTATGGGCAGACTCTCCCGAGTAGGACTAGTAGCCACTAGGGTAGCAAATCGAGAAGAACAGAAGCTTTTTAATGGTTTTCATCCTTCCTTAATCATCAATCGCCATCGCTTTTGCATGATAAGACGTTTATTACATTTACAAAGAAAATCATTCTTTACAATTATTAAAGATTGAATCAATCATCAAGTAAGTTGTTTTTTCAGATGACATCATCTGATTGCTTCATTGTTTATCAGTAAATGGGTATCCTCCTAGCATCCGTTTTTAATAGATGCTAGGAGCTTTTTTTATAGCAGGAAAATTAGGAGCTTTTTTGAAAAAAAGTTAGAAAAGTAGTATAATAATCTAGACATGCAAGTTTCTTGCAGGACTGTAATTCGACTTGGATTTCCAAGGACCGTTAGTAAAATATAAATTGAGCGAGAATCTTTAAGTCTCGTATCTTAATCTTAGATGAGGAGAAATAATGAGCAATAGCAAAATCGTTGCTTTAGGTGGCGTTCGAGAAAATGGAAAAAATCTCTATCTTGCTGAGGTAGATGATTCTATTTTTGTCCTGGACGCTGGTTTGAAATACCCAGAAAATGGGCAGTTGGGGGTAGACGTGGTCATTCCCAATATGGAATATTTGTTTGAAAACAAGGAGCGAATCGCTGGGGTCTTCTTGACTCATGGCCATGCCGACGCTATCGGGGCCCTGCCCTATCTCTTGGCCGAAGCCAAGGTTCCTGTTTTTGGATCAGAGTTGACCATTGAGTTGGCCAAGCTTTTTGTTAAAAACAATGATAGTGTCAAGAAGTTTAATGACTTCCATGTCATTGATGAAAATACAGAGATTGAGTTTGGCAAGACCCTGGTTTCCTTTTTCCGCACCACCCACTCTATTCCCGAAAGTTTGGGTGTGGTCATCAAGACCAAGGACGGTAATATCGTCTATACAGGAGACTTTAAGTTTGACCAGGCTGCTAGCCAGTCCTATCGGACCGACTTTAGTCGCCTAGCAGAGATTGGCCGCGAAGGAGTCCTAGCCCTCTTGAGCGATTCGGCTAATGCTGATAGCAATGTGCAGGTCGCAAGTGAGAGTGAGGTCGGTGAAGAAATCAGTCAGACAATCGCTGACTGGGAAGGCCGGGTCATTGTGGCAGCAGTAGCCAGCAACCTTTCGCGAATCCAGCAGGTCTTTGATGCTGCCGCTGAAAGTGGCCGGCGAGTAGTCTTGACTGGCTTTGATGTGGAAAATATCGTCAGAACAGCGATTCGGCTGAAAAAGCTCTCCCTGGCTGATGAGCGTCTCTTGATTAAGCCCAAACAAATGGCCAAGTTTGAGGACCATGAGCTGATTATCCTTGAAACAGGTCGTATGGGTGAGCCCATCAATGGCTTGCGCAAGATGTCAATCGGTCGCCACCGCTATGTAGAGATTAAAGAGGGAGACCTGATTTATATTGTCACTACCCCATCGATTGCCAAGGAGGCTATCGTGGCTCGGGTTGAAAATATGATTTATCAGGCTGGAGGAGTGGTTAAGCTCATTACCCAGCACTTGCGCGTGTCCGGTCATGGAAATGCGCGTGACCTACAACTCATGATTAACCTCTTACAACCCAAGTATCTCTTCCCTGTTCAAGGGGAATATCGTGAGCTTGATGCCCATGCCAGGGCAGCCATGGAAGTCGGTATGCTGCCAGAGAATATCTTTATTCCTAAGCGGGGCTCTGTGATGGAGTATGATAAGGGTGACTTTGTTCCAGGTGGGGCTATTCCTGCTGGTGATGTTATGATTGACGGAAATGCCATTGGTGATGTCGGAAATATCGTCCTGCGTGACCGCAAGGTCCTGTCAGAAGACGGTATCTTTATTGTAGCCATTACGGTTAATAGAAAAGAAAAGAAAATCGTCTCCAAGGCCAAGGTCCACACCCGCGGTTTTGTCTATGTTAAAAAGAGCCGGGATATCCTAAGGGAAAGCTCAGAATTGATTAACACCACAGTTGAAAACTACTTGGGCCAAAAAGACTTCGACTGGAGCGAACTAAAAGGAGCAGTGCGCGACAATTTAGCCAAATACCTCTTTGAACAAACCAAGCGCCGGCCAGCCATCCTCCCCGTCGTGATGGAAGTAAAATAAGATACGAGGACGTTAATAGGCGCAAGCAGTAGGGGCAGGAGACTCCATAGACGGTTTGTTTTCTTGTTTGCCTACTGATTGGTAAAAAGTTAAGGACTGCTTTCGCTCAAGTTAGCGAGATGAGTCTTGATAAGGAAGTGAATAAAGAGGCTGACCTAGGTCAGCCTCTCTACTTAGATTTGGAGGAAACCATGGCCTTAATGGATATTACTTATTATTCTAAAATAATGGACTTAGACCTGTCTGTCCAGCTTCTCTATCCCGATGCGGCGAGGGTAGAAGAACCAGACTCTAAGGATATACCCGTTCTTTATCTCCTGCATGGTATGGGAGGCAAGGATACGACCTGGCTACGTTTGACGGCGCTGGAGCGACTGGTGCGCAAGACCAATCTGATTGTCGTTATGCCAGATACTCATAATGGCTGGTATACAAACACCCGCTATGGTTATCCCTATTTTGATGTCATTGCTAAGGAATTGCCCCATACCCTCAAACGTTTCTTTCCTAATATGTCTAGCAAGCGTGAAAAAACCTTTATCGCCGGCCTTTCTATGGGAGGCTACGGGGCCTTTAAGTTGGCCTTAAGTACCAACCGTTTCTCCCATGCGGCTAGTTTATCAGGGGTCCTTTCCTTTAAGGGAATGGATTTGGGAAATGCCGATATGGGAAGCCCTGCCTACTGGCAGGGAATTTTCGGGGATATCAAAGAGTGGGAGAGTCCTGACAATCCTCACGCCCTGACCAATATGGTGGCCCAATCGGATAAGAAAACCAAGTTCTATGCCTGGTGTGGCCAGGAAGATTTCCTTTATGAGGCCAATAACTATGCGGTAGCGGAATTGAAAAAGGCAGGTCTCCAGCTAGAATATAAGGTTGATCATGGCCGTCATGAATGGTACTACTGGGATAAGGAATTGGAGAAAGTTCTTGCCTGGTTGCCTATTGATTTTAAACTGGAAGAGCGCCTGTCATAAGCTTTTAAAAAAGCTGCAATAATGACTCCCAAATCTAGTAAGGTCGCCTCTTTCCCAGCTCTTTTTACCTCTTTCTCTATCAACTTTTCTAAAAGGAAACTTTGGCTTTAGAAATCTTTAAGCCAAAAGACTTATAATGCCTTATTCACCCAAGCTAGAGGAGGTAAGTATGGGTTTAATTTTTAAAATCATCGGCTTTTTCTGGCGTGTCATTTGGCGCTTGTTGGGCCTGACCTTATTGGTCTTACTGCTTTTTATAGCCTTTATTTATTTTAGTAACCCCACCCCCAATCGGGAGGCAAGCGTCTCGCAAGCCTTACAGGGCTTAGTGGCTCGCCTGGATCAATTTTTTGATAGTCAGGGCCTTCATACGGACTTGACTAAAAATGTTCAAGGTTTGACCGATCAGTTGTCAGATGAGCATTCCAAGATGGAAAGTGGCGTTCGCTGGGAATATCCTAGTGCGACTATCTATATCGATACTCAAAATCCCACCTTTCAGGCAGCCTATCAGACAGCTATTGAGGCCTGGAATCAAACGGGAGCCTTTAGTTTTCAGATTGTTCATGACAAGGCAACTGCTAATATCATTGCCGGCGAAATGAATGATGGTTCTGTGACTGCTGCTGGGGAGGCCGAGTCCCAGACCAATCTCTTAACCAAACGCTTTAGTCATGTAGTGGTCAGACTCAACAGCTACTATCTCATGGATCCTCAGTATGGCTATTCCTATGAGCGAATTGTCAATACAGCAGAGCACGAATTGGGCCATGCCATCGGGCTAGAGCACAATGAAAATGAATCGGTCATGCAGGCTGCTGGTTCCTATTATTCCATTCAGGAAAGTGACATTCAGGCAGTCAGAAGCCTCTATCAGGACCAAGTAAGCAAACCAGAAAAAGTCAATCAAATATAAGAAAGCAAACAGAAGTCCTTCTTGATATGAAGGAGTCTAGCCTATTGAGACTGGTTTCAGGGCCCTAGCTCTTAAGACCAATCTTGTGGCTGTGTTTGATTTTCAAATGCCTTTAGATGATGGAGACCTTGCTCTCCATCATCTTTTTGCTTTTCTAAACAATTTTATAAAAGCAATTATTGTTTTTGATTAAAATTATTAAAATTCAAACAAATTACACAAAAGTTACAAAAACTTTAGAAAATATTTACAGCCTGTCCAAAATATGTTAAAATATTCCTATCTTTAAAAAAGGAGTCAAAAGATGAATAAATTTTTGAAGTACACTGCAACCTTTCTTGCAGTAGCCACTCTCGCTGCTTGTAGCAGTGGTGCAAAGAAGGCTAGCCAAGACGGGGCTGCTAGTAACAATGAGTTTGAATTTAGAGTCAAAGAAGGTTTCTATGTCAAGCCTCAAGATGAATCAGCTGAATCTGACTACCTGGCCCTAAAGGTTGAGGTTAAAAACAAATCAAAGAAGAGTCAAGAAATCAATAATACTGAATTTGCTCTTTATGATTCTGATGATGAAAAGATTGAACCCGTTCGCCTTTATTCTGATGATGACAAATTTAAAACCCTATCCTATCAAACTATTTCTAAGGGCAAAACAACCAGTGGTTATATCGTTTATGAGGTAGAAAAGGGGGCCAAGTATGAGCTGCACTTTACTCCGACTACCTACGATACTAAAAGTAAAGGGAAGAATGACTTAGAAATCAAACTAAATACTTCTAAGTATGAGGATAACATTGACCAGGCCAAGGAAGTGACTCAAAAGTTTGTTGAAGGAGTCTTTTTGAATGGTGAAGCTAGCGGACAGGCTTCTAATGTTAGTGTAGAAAATCCTGGTGGCCAAATTGTTGCTCTGGCTGATAAAGAAAAGAAATCTTCCGATAAAGATTCTTCTAAAGATTCCTCTGACGAGAAGAAGGACAGCAAGAAAAAGGATGATTTAAAAGTTAGCAACAACATTGAAAAAGAACGTGAAGACTATGTAGCCGCCTTCGCCAAAAACCTTGATAGTTGGTTCACTTACTATGAACCATCAGAAGCAGAGTCTAGAACCTTTGTTCAGGCTTATATGAAGGCGAATGCTAAGCGGGCCAAAATTACCTATACCATCAAGTCTTATCTGCCAGATAAGGCAGAGGTCTATGTTCGTCCCGAAGTGATTGATGTATCAAATCTTAAGACTAGTGATATTCTCTCTAGTTGGGTGGAGCAAAATAGAGGTCAGTACAACAATCTTTCAGATGCCTATAAGGCGGCTGAAAAATATATCTTGGAGCAAGCTCCTAGCAAGTTTGAATCTACTCCTTTAACGACTGATACAGTTGGAGATAAGGAAGGTTATCTCTTGAAGTTGACCAAGAGCAAAGGAAAATGGAAGATCGATACCAGTGATTATAGCTATAAGAATCTGGTCTCAGCCTTTGGTGGTCGGTCTTACTAGGATTTTTAACGAAAGAATTTAGATAGAGAAAGGCTGGAACAATAATCGTTCTCAGCCTTTTTCTATCTCTTTTGCAGTCTATTATAATGATGGGCTAGATAAAATGCTATAATAGTAAAAATAATGGATTTAGAGGATTTATATGGCTCAGATTAAATCAAGCCCAGTTGCAGCCCAAGCTGCAATTCAGGAACTAGTAGGGGTTGATACGACAGGCAAACAAAATCAAAGGGTGGAATTTTCCTATTCTAGCGATATTGCCGGTATGGAAAATGCCCGTCAGACGACTAATACCATGCTAGAAGCGGTAGCCAACTTTAGCCAGGCAACCCTAAGTCAGGCTAATAAATTTCCAGAGATTGCCCAAGTTATGGCTAAGCGTGATGTGGAAGAGTCCAAGCGCTGGGAGAAGTAGACCATGAAAGATAAAAATGAAGAAAAAAGACAGAAACTGAGTCGAAAAATCCTTGATTTAGAGAGGAAAGAGGACGATTTTGCTGGTCTGAAGCGCCGACGTGAGCGCTCGCTAGAGAATTTTTATCGGGACTTTGACCACTTGGCCAAGCAAGAACGAGCTCTACTAGAGGCCGGAGAATTAGCTCATGTTCACAAGGGCAGAGACATGGAAGAGCAGCACTATCTAGCTCAAAAGGTGAGAGCCTATGTAGAGAGGAGTCTGGCTGAATTAGCTGAACTCAAAGAGCGCTTGGGGCACTCACTAGAGGAGGGTCGTGAAAAACTAATCAAGGAAAGGAATGATTTACCGTGGGAATAAAGTACAGTAGTAGCGATTCGCAAAATCTGATGCAGGCCATGAAAAATAATATTGAGTTAGCCAATCAGATAACAGACCGGCTAGCCAGTGGTTGCGACCACCTGCTCAGTAGTTTAGATTCGGGCCAATTAAAGGGGGCAGCCTATACCGCAGGGCGAGAACTTTTTTCTGAAGTGATTATTCCAGCTATTAAGAAACTGCAAGAAGCGGTTGATGATATTCAAACTGAGTTAAAATCCTATGAATATGCGGACTCAACCATTTCTGAGTATGGGACGCTGGATATGGACAACTTAAAAGAACAGCTCAAAATCAAGAAGGAGCAACTGAGCAAGATTGAAGAGGAGATAGCGGAAAACGCCAATTTTTTAGCTCAGGCCCAGGCTCTTTTTACAGGTAGACTGGAGGCTCATCTCTCCAAAGGAAATGCGTTAGGTGAACTGAAAATTCATGTAGAAAGACATATTCGTGAGCTAGAGACCAAAATTGAAAAACTAACCTGGTTTGTCAATGATGTTTCCCGCTATTTCACTGATAGTTTGCAGGTCTTGAATTTAGCCGTTCAGGGAGCGCTAGCCCTAAGCAATATCAGTCTTGATGAAGAGGGGCACTATTATACCAATGGCACCAATATGGACTGGCTGACCCAGCTCAGAGGTAGTGAGATTAAGACCCATGACCGGGGGAATGATCCCAAGCTATCCTTGATTAAAGAAAACAGTCGCAATCTCATGTTATCAGATGAGGCCGCTGTCTATTATCAGAAGGAGCTATTAGCTCTTCTAGACGGTAAGCCAGCCAAGGATTGGCCTCTTCTGATTGAGGCCTATAATCAAGCCTTAATGTTTGATTATGAGGGCAATATCATCACAGTTGCCCCAGTTGATTTTTCTAATGGTCAGGTGCACCTAGTTTATAAGAATGGAGAGTACGACCAAGACTATACCGTTCGTCTGATGCAAGAGCAGAATGCCCAATTCTTGGAAAGTCTGGGCGAGAATGCCCTACAAATCTTGGCGGGACTGGCTCAGGTGATTAGCGGCGCTATGATAGGTATCGGTAGTACTGGTGTGGAAGCAGGAGGGCTTGTTCTTGGCTTACCAACCGGTGGAACAGCGGTCATCCCAGCCACTGCGGTTGCGTCCGCAGGCTTTGCGACATCGGCTACCTTGACTGCCACCGGTACTGCTACCCTTAACGATGCCCTCTCTAAAATCGCCGCGGCCAATGCCCAGTTGCAAATCAGTTTTGCCAAAGGACACGATGATTGGAAGGCAAGTAAACCGACTAGTAAGACCTTTGGGAGACCAGTAGAAGGACGAGTAGGCGGTCGGAAATCCAAGATTAGGGTAGACGCCGAACCAGATAGTAACAGTATCCATATCCAAACGGGCGGGGGTAAAAGTTCCCCGCTTAAAAGACATATTAGATTATCAGAGATAACAGATAAAGATAGTATTTATCAGGCTCTAAAAAAACTTAAAAATCCAGCAGTCAAGAGTTTAAGTAAGGGGAAATTGGATGAATTGGTTAATAATATCTGGAGAGCCTTTCAGTGGTTAAAGTCATAGGAGAAGAAACATGAGACTATATATTAAAAGTGATTTTACAAAAAAGATTAACTTTGGTTACGAAGAACTTGCTCACAAAATGTGGTTTGAGACAAGAGAGGGGCAAGAGTTAAGTTTATCTCATGAAGGCAATGATGAAATGTTGCAAGAAGACTGTTATATTTTACTTTGTTATGATAAATGGATTAGTGACAAACAGTGGGATAGTGAGGCAATAAAAGCTCTGCATTCTTTTTTCGTTTCAGAAAGTATATTTATGGAATTTGAAAAAGCCTATATCAGCGATTATCGTGAAAAGGGAGATGCTTTGCATATTTTGTCTTCTCATCGAGATATTCTAACAGTTGATAAGCGGGCTTTGTACATTATGGCGATTGAAGTCGCGTCTGCTTTAGACGGTCAGATTAGTGAAGATGACAAGACGACTTGGCTAACAGTTGAGGAGTTTCAAAAGAAACATCAAGATATTCTTTCCTTGACTTTCGAGGAAGCCAATGACATGAGCCTTAAAGAAGTTTTCACTATGGAAGATATTGATGAACCACTTTGGGACGAGTTAGATAAAGGTCGTGAAGAATACATCAAAATCTACGGTGAACGTGAATGGGATGATGATGACGAAGAGCCTATTTATTAGAGGGTGGAATGAGACTATATATTAAAAGTGATTTTACAAAAAAGATTGACTTTTTAGGCTTGTTTTATCTGCAAGTTCTACTAGTCTCCCGGACTATTGGAGCTATCCCATTCTTCTTTCCTTGCCCGACTAGTTGACCGCAAATAGTTGAAAAATCAGCTTTTTCATGATAAAATAAGGGTAATCTTATTTGAGACAAGTCAAGGCCTTAGGGGCCAGATTTTCTCAGTTAAAATTAGAAGAGTAGAGGTAGAAGCGTGGCTTTTGGAGATAACGGAAATCGGAAGAAAACAGGATTTGAGAAATTAACCTTGGTAGTTGTGATTATCATGCTACTGGTTACGGTCGGTGCTATTTTTGCAAGTGCTCTGGGTGCCCTGACAAGATAAATTCAATTCCAAAAAATGGGACAAGAGGTCGTGTGTTGGATACTTTGCCTTTTGTTCCTTTTTTCATGACAGCAGATTCTTAAAAAGAAAGCAGGATAAGATGAGTATGTTTTTAGATACAGCCAAGATTCAGGTCAAGGCTGGTCGTGGTGGCGATGGCATGGTAGCCTTTCGTCGTGAAAAGTATGTTCCCAATGGTGGTCCTTGGGGCGGTGACGGTGGTCGTGGCGGTGATGTCATCTTTCTAGTTGATGAGGGTTTACGGACCTTGATGGACTTTCGTTACAATCGTCATTTTAAGGCCCCATCTGGAGAGAAAGGGATGACCAAGGGCATGCATGGTCGAGGGGCCGAGGATTTAATCGTCCGTGTTCCCCAAGGTACGACTGTGCGTGATGCAGAGACAGGCAAGGTTATTACCGACCTAGTCGAACATGGTCAGAAGTTTACGGTAGCTCGTGGTGGTCGTGGTGGTCGGGGTAATATCCGCTTTGCCACTCCTAAAAATCCAGCACCAGAGATTTCTGAAAATGGTGAACCTGGTCAGGAGCGGGACCTGCTCTTAGAGCTCAAGGTCTTGGCTGATGTGGGGCTGGTTGGTTTTCCTTCGGTTGGGAAATCAACTCTCCTTAGTGTCATTACCGCAGCCAAGCCCAAGATAGGGGCCTATCATTTTACAACCATTGTACCTAATCTCGGTATGGTCAGGACCCAGTCGGGTCAATCCTTTGCGGTAGCAGACCTGCCAGGTTTGATTGAAGGAGCTAGTCAAGGGGTGGGGCTGGGAACCCAGTTTCTGCGCCATATTGAGCGGACCCGGGTTATCCTGCATGTACTTGATATGTCAGCTAGCGAGGGTCGTGATCCTTATGAGGACTACCTGGCTATCAATAAGGAGCTGGAGTCCTATAATTTAAGGCTGATGGAGAGACCCCAAATTATTGTGGCCAATAAGATGGATATGCCAGAAAGTGCTGAAAATCTCAAGATTTTCAAGGAAAAATTGGCAGCTAACTATGATGAATTTGCCGACCTCCCAGCTATTTTCCCCATTTCCAGCCTGACCAAAAAGGGCTTGAATACTCTGCTAGATGCTACAGCTGAGCTCTTAGATAAGACTCCAGAGTTTCTACTTTATGACGAGGCGGATATGGAAACAGAGGTTTACTATGGCTTTGAAGAGGAGGGTCCTGGCTTTGAGATTTCGCGTGATGATGACGCGACCTGGGTCCTATCTGGCGACAAGCTGGAAAAACTCTTTACCATGACCAACTTTGACCGAGATGAAGCTATTATGAAGTTCTCTCGTCAGTTGAGAGGAATGGGTGTGGACGAGGCCTTGCGGGCGCGTGGGGCCAAGGACGGAGATTTGGTCCGCATTGGCAAATTTGAGTTTGAGTTTGTGGACTAGGAGGCAGGAATGGGAGATAAACCAATATCCTTTAAGGACAAGGATGGAAATTTTGTTTCAGCAGCCGATGTTTGGAATGCTGAAAAGTTAGAAGAACTTTTCAATAAGCTCAATCCCAAGCGAAAATTGCGCTTGGAGCGAGAAGCATTAGCAGAAAAAGACCAGTCTAGCTAGTCGGCTAGCGACTGGTTTAAGGATAATCAAGATAAGGAGCAACTACTATGGCAAAAACAGTTCATACAGATAAGGCACCCGCAGCAATCGGTCCCTATGTACAGGGAAAAATCGTAGGCAATCTCTTGTTTGCTAGCGGTCAGGTTCCACTCTCACCAGAGACTGGTCAGGTGGTCGGTGAGACCATTGAGGAGCAGACGCGGCAGGTCTTGGCTAATATTTCAGCCATCTTGGCAGAGGCTGGAACAGACTTTGATCATGTGGTCAAAACCACCTGTTTCTTGAGTGATATGGATGACTTTGTGGCCTTTAATGAGGTCTATCAAACAGCCTTTTCAGCTGAATTTCCTGCTCGCTCGGCAGTGGAGGTGGCTCGCCTCCCTCGCGATGTCAAAATCGAAATCGAAGTGATTGCAGAACTAAGTTAGGAAGATGAGAAAGAAACCGAGGGAGTGAGATTGCTTAGAAGGCCTAGTAGGGAATTTTAAGTCACTCCCTTTCTAAAATCAAGGAGGAATACTATGGCAGAGAAAGAACTGCATCTGGTCATTGTGACTGGAATGAGTGGGGCTGGAAAGACAGTGGCTATCCAGTCTTTTGAGGACTTGGGCTATTTTACTATTGATAATATGCCGCCAGCCCTAGTCCCTAAATTTTTACAGCTTTTGGAGACAACCAAGGACAATGATAAGCTAGCCTTGGTGGTGGATATGCGGAGCCGCTCCTTTTTTGCGGAAATTCAGCAGGTCCTAGATGAGGTGGAGAGTAATCCCAGTCTGGACTTTAAGATTCTCTTTTTGGATGCGGCAGACAAGGAATTGGTTGCCCGCTATAAGGAGACCCGCCGCAGCCATCCTCTGGCCGCAGATGGTCGGATTTTGGACGGTATTAAGCTAGAGCGGGAACTTTTAGCACCCTTGAAAAATATGAGTCAAAATGTGGTAGATACGACTGACTTGACCCCTAGGGGCTTGCGTAAGGCTATTGCCGAGCAATTTTCTAATCATAGTAGTCAGGAGTCCTTCCGGATTGAGGTAGTCAGCTTTGGCTTTAAGTACGGCCTGCCCTTAGATGCGGACCTGGTTTTTGATGTGCGCTTCCTGCCTAATCCCTACTATCAACCTGAACTACGTAATCAGACAGGGCTGGATCAGGGGGTCTATGATTATGTGATGAAGAGCCCAGAATCGCAAAACTTCTACCAGCACCTCCTAGGCTTGATTGAGCCGATTTTGCCGGGTTATAAAAAGGAGGGCAAGTCTGTCCTGACGATTGCTGTCGGCTGTACAGGGGGGCAACACCGGAGCGTGGCCTTTGGCCAGCGTCTGGCTGATGATTTGGCTAAGAACTGGCCAGTCAATGCCAGTCACCGGGACAAGGACCGGCGGAAAGAAACGGTGAATCGTTCATGAGGAGACCCAAAATTGCTGTCATTGGCGGAGGGACTGGGATTTCGGTCATTCTGGATAGCCTGCGCAAGAAGGATGTGGATATTGCAGCCATCGTTACGGTGGCTGATGATGGTGGAAGTTCGGGCGAGCTGCGGAAAAATATCCAGCAGTTGACCCCGCCAGGAGACCTGCGTAATGTCCTGGTTGCCCTATCTGACATGCCCAAGTTTTATGAAAAGGTCTTTCAGTACCGTTTTGCAGACGGGGACGGACCCTTATCTGGCCACCCCTTGGGGAACCTAATCATTGCTGGGATTTCTGAAATGCAGGGTTCTACCTATAATGCCATGCAGCTCTTGACCAAGTTTTTCCATACAACAGGGAAAATATATCCCTCTAGCGACCAGCCCCTGACCCTGCATGCCGTCTTTACCGATGGGGTAGAAGTGGTGGGCGAAAGCCAAATCGCTAACTATCAGGGCATGATTGAGCGGGTCTATGTCAAGCAAACCTATAACGAAGACAAGCCCAGGGCTAGTCGTAAGGTTGTCCGGACTATTCTGGAAAGCGATATGGTGGTTTTAGGTCCAGGTTCACTCTTCACTTCGATTTTACCCAATCTCATGATTGAAGAAATCGGTCAGGCCTTACTGGAGACAGAGGCTGAGATTGCCTATGTCTGCAATATCATGACCCAGAGAGGGGAGACGGAGCATTTTAGCGATAGCGACCATGTTCGGGTCCTCCATAGTCATCTGGGTCAGGCTTTTATCGATACGGTCCTGGTCAATATCGACCAGGTTCCCCAGGATTATATGGATTACAACCAGTTTGATGAATATCTGGTTCAGGTTGAGCATGATTTCGAGGGCCTGCGCAAGCAGGTGCCAAGAGTTATTTCCTCCAACTTTCTGCGTCTAGAAGACGGAGGAGCCTTTCACGATGGCCAGTTGGTGGTGGACGAGCTGATGCAGATTATACAGGTGCGCAAATGAGTTTTACAATCAAGGTCAAGGAAGAACTTTTAACCCTCAACCAGGCAGATAAGAGTGAACTGTCCGCCCTGATTAAGATGTCGGGGAGCTTAGGCCTTTCTGCCAGTGGTTTGAGCTTATCGGTTACCAGTGAAAATGCCAAGATTGCCCGCCACATCTACGAGTTGCTCTTGCTTCTTTATCAGGCCAAGTCGGAAATCCGCCATCACCAAAAGACCAACCTGCGTAAAAACCGGGTCTATACGGTTTTTCTGGACCAGGGAGTAGAGGAGATTTTGGCTGATTTAAGATTGGCCGACTCCTTCTTTGGGATTGAGGCTGGTATTGACCAGGATATTTTATCCCAGGACCAGGCTAGCCGGGCCTATCTGCGTGGAGCTTTCTTGGCTAATGGTAGTATCAGAGAGCCCGACTCGGGCAAGTACCAGCTGGAAATTCTATCAGTCTATTCGGACCATGCCAGGGACTTGGCCAGTCTGATGCAGCAATTTCTCTTGCCGGCCAAGACCATTGAAAGAAAAAAAGGGACGGTTACCTACCTGCAAAGGGCCGAAGACATCATGGACTTTCTGATTGTGATTGGAGCCATGGAGGCCATGCGGGAATTTGAGTCTATCAAGCTCTTGCGGGAGGCCAGAAATGACCTTAATCGAGCCAATAATGCTGAAACAGCCAATATCGCTCGAACAGTGGCTGCCAGCATGAAAACCATCAATAATATTGCCAAGATTGAAGAGGAGATGGGTCTGGAAAATCTGCCCTTAGACTTGCAAGAACTAGCCCAACTCCGTATCCAACATCCCGACTATTCTATCCAACAGCTGGCCGACTCCCTCACTAAGCCCTTGACTAAGAGTGGGGTCAACCATCGATTGAGAAAAATCAATAAAATCGCCAACGACTTGTAAAGAAGCCCTTAACCCCCAGTCCATCTTATCTAAAAGGAGATTTATGTTATACGAATTTTGTGCAGAAAATCTGCCCCTCATTGAACAAGCCCTAGAAGCAGGAGCAGGCCGGGTGGAGCTTTGTGACAACCTGGCAGTCGGTGGAACGACCCCTAGCTATGGAGTGATGAGGGGAGCAGTCCTTTTGGCAGACCAGTATGATGCCAGGGTCATGACCATGATTCGCCCGCGCGGGGGAGATTTTGTTTATAGTGCCTTGGAGACAGAAATCATGCTTTTAGATATTGATCAGGCCAAGGCGGCTTCTAGTCAGGGCCTGGTTTTTGGAGCCTTGACCAAAGAAGGAGAGCTGGATAAGGATGTCTTGAAACGCTTGATTAGCGCTGGACAGGGCCTGGAAATGACCGTCCATATGGCCTTTGATTGCCTGGCCAAGGATCAGCAACTAGAGGCCATCGACTGGCTCAGCCAGCATGGAGTCCAGCGAATTTTGACTCATGGAGGCCCTGCTGAAGAACCTATCGAAGCCCATTTTGACTGGCTAAAAGAGTTGATAGCCTATGCAGACGGCCGAATTGAAATTTTGGTTGGTGGCGGTGTTCATCTAGGCAACCGAGAGCAGATTGCCCAAGAACTGGGGATTCAGCAACTCCATGGCACCAGGATTGTCTTTTAAGGTTTACTAGTCAGCCCTAGCCCTGATAAGAAGAAAGAAGTATGTTAGAACTATTTGATAACTACCAATTACAAGTCGAGCAAGTCCTGCCCTATGGTTTTGTTGAGCAAGCGGACAGTTTTCTTTATCGCTGTCCCCTAATGGACCAGACCTTTGAGTTAGAGCTTAGGATAAAAGAGGAGCAAATAACTTTTAAGGTCTGGGATTTGGAGACGGGGGAGGAGTATATCCAGGTCAAGCAGCCTCAAATGACCGGCCAGTTTGTTGGCCAGGTTCGAAAGGCCTGCCAGGCCGTCTTTTTGGATATTCGTAAGCACTGCTTTAGACAGAAAAATTTCCTCTATGAGCAGAGCGAGCGCCTCATCCAGCATGTGGCAGAGAAATACCAGGCCCAGCTAGAATATCTCTGGGCCAAGTCCAAGCGCAAAAGTAGCAGTCAGGCAGGGGTCTTGCGCCACGAGGGGACCAAGAAATGGTATGGTCTCTTTATGACTACGGATTGGTCCAAGTTCAAGTCCCAGGAGCAGGGAAAGATTGAGGTTTTAAATGTTAAAAGTGACCAGGTAGCCGAGCTTCTGGAGAAAAAGGGCATTTATCCAGCCTTTCATATGAATAAAAAATACTGGCTCAGTCTGCCCTTGGACGATAGCTTGTCCGACCAGGAAATCTATGAGCTTTTGGCAACCAGCTTTCAGCTGACCAAGAAGAAGTAAGAAACTAAGTGCAAGCTTGGTTTTTTATCTAGACTAAAATATCTAATTTAGTTTGTCGGAGAATAGTCGGATAAAAAGAAAGATTAGAGAGGATTACTCAAATCATGCAGGATAAAAAAAGAATAGGAAGTCGGCTAGATATAATTGGAGGGAGGAGATGAAAAAAATATTTAAAATTTTTCTAGTTCTTCTAGGATTATTTCTCCTATTTTGTGTTTTTATGATGTTTTATAGTTGGTATAGGACTAATCAACCTATTTACGATGTTCGTAGTCCTAAAGTTGAAAAAATAGATTTGATAGCAAATGATAAGTATGTTGCAGTGACAGATAAGAATGAAAAAAATGGGAGTTATATTTTTGTGGGTCAGGACATCCTAGTTACAAATCCAAGGAAAGAGCGTTATAATGGAAAGGATACTAGCACTAGGTATACCGAGGCTTATAGTTATATAAATGTATATAATCTGAAACAACCCTCATCAAAGCCTAAAAAAATCAATCTTTATGCTCTTTTAGAGAAGGTAGGAATCAGTAATAGACTTTATGGAAGTTTTGTAGATTATTATGGAACGGTTGATGGTAAAGAGTATCTTTTAATTCGGAGTGTGAGACGACATAACTTCTATCATGTTACTTATCATCGTCTAGACTGGCAAACAGAAAAATTAGAGAAGGTAGATGTGTCCTCCTCTCCAATACAAAGATGGTATAAAGAGGGAGTTTTAAATGATGCTATAAGAAACTCCAATTTAGCCAGTCTAACAGCAGATAATGCGGGATTGGAAATTAATTGGGTATCTGGCAGACATTATTTTGATAAATATGATAAGAAAGCCTTCCAACTCGAACAAACCAACTTCGGCTCTCTCTATCCTGATGTAACCAAGCGTTTGAAAGAGGGGAAAACCTATGTCTTTCCGCGCTGGGGCTATGTCAGTGATGAGGAATATTTTAACGATATGAACCATTGGTTTGCGCCGCAAGGACAGGAGAAACTTCCTCTTTCCGCGGCCGTCTATGTGGCTGACAGACAGACTGAAGAACGTACTCCGATAGGGAGTTATGCGGACTTTATTGAGTGGCGAAAAGCCCATCCAAAAGAAAAGGAGAAGAATTAAGTATGGGAACTTCTACAAAAACGATTAACTCGGGTCAGATTAAAGGTGTACAGGTTAGTCTATCTAGGTTTGCCTTTCCAATCCCTCTCAAAGCCGACTTTTGACCTGATGGGGGCCAGTTCTTTTGCTTGAGCCCCTGGGGTGAAAGGTGTATAATGGTCATATTGTGCAATCAAAATCAGAGACGAGGTCCAGGCGGGAAAGACTGCCTAGTTAGACCTTGCAAGGCTGGTTTTGATTTTCTTTGATTATTAGTAGATTTAAGTGGAGAAAAAATGGATTTAATCAAAAAGTTAGGCTGGTTTTTTCGGCTGGAGAAAAAGGCCTATATTCTAGGGATTCTCTCCCTATCCTTAGTCAGTGTCCTCAATCTTTTGCCGCCAAGAATTATGGGGCAGGTGATTGACCGCCTGGATCGGGGCCAGCTAAAGACAGAGGGCCTGCTCTATCAGCTGGCCTTATTGCTTGCTTCAGCCTTGGCCATGTACGGCTTGCGTTATATATGGCGCAAGTTCATCATCGGGACGGCCAACCATCTAGGGCAGATTTTACGCTATCGGCTTTTTGAGCATTTTACCAAGATGTCCCCCTCTTTTTATCAAAAGTATCGGACAGGGGATTTGATGGCCCATGCAACCAATGACATTACGGCCATCATCTGGGTGGCTGGTGTCGGTGTCATGTCGGCAGTAGATGCCTCGATTACCGCCTTGGTGACCCTCTTTAGTATGTTTTTCATGCTGGATTGGCGCTTGACCCTGCTAGCCATTTTACCCCTTCCCTTTATGGCTTGGGGGACCAATCTAATCGGCCGAAAAAATCATCAGAGTTTTAAGGCAGCCCAGGAGGCTTTTTCGGATTTGAATAATAAGGTCCAGGAAAGTGTCTCTGGGATCAAGGTTACCAAGTCCTTTGGTTATCAAGAGGCAGAGACCCAGTCTTTTGCTAAGATTAACCAGGAGGTTTTTCGGAAAAACATAGTCGCCAGCAAATACAATGCTCTCTATGACCCCCTAGTTTTGGTCTTTATCGGCCTCTCCTATCTCTTAACCCTGATTTTTGGTGGCATTTTTATCAGCCAAAATCAATTTACCATTGGAAATCTGGTCACCTTTATTACCTATCTGGATATGCTGGTTTGGCCCTTGCAGGCCCTAGGTTTTCTCTTTAATGTTTACCAGCGGGGCAGCGTGTCCTATGCTCGACTGGAAAAGCTCCTAGACGAGCAAAGTCAGATAAGCGAGCCTACTCAAGCCTTGAAGCCAATCGAAAATGGCCCCTTGACCTATGATATTAAACGCTTTAGCTATGGTGAAGAGACCACGCTAGCAGATATTCATTTTTCCATCAGTCAGGGACAAACCTTGGGCATTGTTGGAGCGACCGGGTCTGGCAAGACCAGCCTCCTCCGCCTCCTCCTAAGAGAGGAGGAGTTAAAAGATGGGGCTATTTATCTCAATCAAGAGGATATTAGCCACTATGCCCTTAAGGACTTGCGCTCGCTTATGGGCTATGTTCCTCAAGACCAAATTTTATTTGCCCTATCCATTCGGGACAATATCCGCTTTGCTAGGCCGGACTTGGCAGATGAGGCCCTGATTGAAGTCAGCAAGCTCTGCGGGCTCTATGAGGATATTATGGCCATGCCAGCAGGATTTGATACCATGCTGGGTGAGCATGGTGTCTCGCTATCAGGGGGGCAACGCCAGCGCCTGGCCATGTGTCGGGCCTTAGTTACCCAGCCCGATATCTTGATTCTTGATGACTCCCTATCAGCTGTGGACGCTAGGACCGAGCACTTGATTTTAGAAAATCTCAAGGCCGAGCGGAAAAACAAGACGACCATTATCACAGCCCACCGCCTATCTGCTATTGTCCATGCGGACTTGATTTTGGTCCTAGAAGATGGTCGCATCAAGGAGCGGGGCCGGCATGAGGAGCTCTTGGCCCAAGAAGGCTGGTATGCCAGGACCTATCGTAGTCAAGAGCTAGCAGCAGACTTAAAGGAGGCCTATTAAGATGCAAAGAAAAACCTTTAACCGCCTCCTGGCCTATGTCTGGGCCTACAAATTCTTGGCCTTTTTGGCTCTGACTTTTATCTTTACGACCAGCCTCTTCACCACTCTCTTGCCCCTTTTGGCCCGCTTTTATATCGATCACTTTATTGCCAAGGGCAGGCTCAGTCAGGGTTACTACCTCTTATTGGCCTACTACCTGCTCTTTTTAGGGCGCGTGCTCTTGACTTTCCTAAGTCAATATTCCTTTTCCAAGTTGGCCCATAGTATCGTGCGTGATTTGCGGCAGGAGGCCTTTGCCAATCTAGAAAAGCTGAGTATGTCCTATTTTGATCGGACAGCAGCAGGGGCCTTGGTCTCCCGGCTGACCAATGACAGTCAGGCAGTGGCGGATATGTTTGGCAGTATTTTTGCCAATTTTATTTCTTCCTTTCTGATTTTACTGGTGACCCTATCTACCATGTTTACTCTTAATTGGCAGCTCAGTCTTTATATCTCCCTCTTTTTGCCAGTCATGCTAGTGACGGTCTTGGTCTATCAAAGGATTTCCCACCGTCTAGTCCAAATGACCCGCCAAAAGTTGAGTGATTTGAATGTCAAGCTGTCCGAAAGTATTGAGGGTATGCGAATTATCCAGGTATTTGGCCAGGAAAAAAGACTCCTGGATGAATTTGAAAATATCAACCAAGAGCACTTGACCTATGCCAATCGCTCCCTGGATGTTGATAGTCTCTTTCTGCGACCAGCCATGTCCCTCCTTAAAATCCTGGCTTACGGCTTGATTTTGACCTATTTTGGTTTGACCTGGCAGCAAGCAGGCTTTACGGCCGGCCTAATCTATGCCTTTATCCAGTATGTCAACCAGCTCTTTAATCCCCTGATAGAGGTGACCCAGAATTTCTCTGTCCTCCAAACCTCGATGGTGGCCGCTGAGCGGGTCTTTGATTTGATTGATGAAAGGGACTATGAGCCCACACAGGCTAATCTTGCTCATGAGATTGAGGCCGGTAAGGTTAGCTTTAAGAATGTCAGTTTTTCCTATGATGGTAAAAGGGATATTCTGAAAAATATTTCCTTTGAGGTTAACCCAGGAGAGACCATTGCCTTTGTCGGTTCGACAGGTTCGGGCAAGTCCTCGATTATCAATCTTTTCCTGCGTTTCTACGAGTTTGACCGGGGCCAGATTTTGATTGATGATGTCGATATTAAGGACTATTCCTATAAGGAATTGCGCCAGAAACTAGGCCTGGTCTTACAGGAGCCCTTTCTCTACCATGGGACGATTGCTTCCAATATCCAGATGTATCAAGAAAGGCTGAGTTCAGCAGAGATTGAGGAGGCAGCCCGCTTTGTCGATGCCCATGATTTTATCCAAAAATTACCAGCCGGCTACCAAAGTCCGGTCACTGAAAAAGGCTCCAGCCTTTCAAGTGGCCAGCGCCAGCTCCTGGCCTTTGCTCGGACCATTGCCAGTCAGCCTAAAATCCTGGTCTTGGATGAGGCGACAGCCAATATCGACTCTGAAACAGAAGAAGTCATTCAGAAATCCCTCCAAAAGATGCGTCAGGGCCGGACAACCATTGCCATCGCCCACCGCCTATCTACTATTCAGGATGCCGATTGTATTTATGTCCTAGATAAGGGAGAGATTATTGAGGCTGGAAAACACGCAGAACTTCTAGCCCTCAAGGCTACTTATTATAAGATGTATCAACTCCAGGCCGGAATGATGAAAGAATAAAAGAAGCCAGCACTAGCTGGCTTCTTTTATTCTTTTCTTATCTAATTTAGAGGACTGTCCTGCTATTTTTGTTTGTCGAAAAAATTATATTTTGTTATAATAAAAGCGAATTATTAGACATTTCGTCTATATTTGTTTATTTTTTAATAAGAAAGGATTGCTGATGAAAAAACGAATTTTTATCTTTCTACTTGGTTTCGGTCTTTGCTTGGCTTCTTGCTTTTTCTTGGTCCGACTTGGTCAGGCTGACGAGGAAAAACTTCCTTCGGGTACGCCTTATAGTCAGATTGGGCAAAAAATCGAAGCTTATTATAAAAAAAATCAAGAGACGAGCGCAGGTCTAGCGACAGCTATTATCAATGACCAGGGGCAAACCATTTATCAAGGCAATTTTGGCTATATAGATAAGGAAAACAAGCTGGCTGTTGATGAGCAGTCTGTCTTTGAATGGGGATCTGTCACCAAAATCACAGTCTGGGTCAGCGTGATGCAACTATGGGAAGAGGGGAAAATCAACCTCCAAGCGGATATTAGGGAATATCTACCCAAGGATTTTTTCAAGGGCAGGCTAAAATACGATAAGCCGATTACCATGCTTGATTTGATGAACCATCAAGCCGGTTTTGATGAAGTAGGACTCCATTATGGTGGGGATAAAAATCTTGGAAAAAATCTGCGCAACCAGCCCCTTGCTCAAATCTGGGAACCAGGAACTGTAACAGCCTATTCAAACTTTGGAACGGCCCTAGCTGGTCATATTGTCGAGCGTGTCAGCGGCCAATCCTATGCAGATTATGTGCACCAACATATCTTCCGCCCCCTAAATATGCAAAAGACAGCTATTTTACCGGATTATTCTGATAATTCTTGGGTCCAAGAAAAACGTCGAGAAGAAAAGGTTTATGACAATCAAGGCCGCCTAATCGGTCCAGGAAAGTTTAGCTATTATGACTACCCAGCCGGTCAGGCTATCAGTAGTCTAGCTGACCTTAAGGCCTTTGCTTCAGCCCTGCTTCAAAGAAAAACTCTTTTTGAACGACCAGAAACTTGGATAGAATTTTACAGTGCAAGTAGCCATTTGACGGGGACTGATATTAGCCGAAGTCACCACGGTCTGTGGAATGGGGGCCCAGCTAACAATAGCCAACAAATCTATCATGATGGGGTTACTATCGGTTTTTCCTCTAATCTTATGTTAGATTTAGAAGCGGGAATAGCAGTTGTCCTTTCGGTCAATCAGCGCTTTGAAAGCAAGTATATTGATGGACTTCCTCAACTGGTCTTTGCTAAAAGGGAAAAGGTTTCTTTGGAAAAGGAACAGCAAGGATTTACAGAAGGTTTTTATCGGGCGGCCAGAAGCTATCATACGGGTCCCTTGAAAATTGCCAATAATTTTTCGGATATGTATACTTTTTACCTAAATCGGGACAATGTCGGAGATTATTGGATAGCTGACCGGATAAATGGTCAAGAGCGGGTGTCTGATATTGGAGGAGATTATTTTAAATTATCAAACTGGGATTTAATCCGTGATTACGGTCTTATCCTGCTCTGGTTCTTGGCCACCATCTATGCCCTTGTTCGGCTAATTTTCTCGCTGTTCTCTTATTTCTCAAAAAAGAAAAAGCTGGAGCAGACACCAAGCTGGTCAGTCTGGAAAAACCTGATTTATCTAGCTATTTTAGCGGCTAGTCTCAACTTCCTCTATATGGCTTATGTCATGTTGACTACATTGGGCGTGCCAGAAAGCTGGCAATTTATGATCTATGCTGGCTTGGGCCTGGTCTTTCTCTTGAGTCTAGTCTTTCCCCTTTTTGCCCGCTCTAAGTGGTCCTTAAATGGCAGACAGAAGTTAGAAACCTATATCGGTCTTGCCCTAGCCTTGATTATGATAGTTAACATTCTCTACTGGTCCCTCTATCAATGGTGGAGGATTTAAAGCTGAGTGTTCCTAGCTTTAAGAGACATAGAAATAAAAATCGCCTTAAGGAAAATTTGCTTTTACTTGAGGCGATTTTTTTCTACTTTAGAGGGCTTTCTTTAAACTTTTCTGGATTAGCTAGTAATTTTTTCAAACCGGGCCAGACCTGGTCTAAATTCTCAAATTTGACCTTGGCAAAGTGATAGGGGCAGTCTGCTAGATAACTATCTTCAAAGAAATCAAGGCCCAGGCCACTATGCTTGAGACTGCTGACCGAGCGAAGAGAACGCAAATCGAGCAGGATTCCATCGTGAATGACAGAGGTTGCCAAGGGCAGGGGCTGGCTCTTTAGGACTTGCTCCATTTCCAGCATTTTTTCCTCCTGTAATTTCAAGAGGGCAGAACGGTTCTTTTCATACATAAGGTTATCGATATAGATAGCCAGGGCCTTTTGCATGATGAGGTTGCTATCGTAGTCGACCGAGGCCTTGTAGTCGATAAAACGGGTCTTGATTGGGTCCGGTAGGAGCAGGGCGGTAATGCGTAGGGCTGGAAAGAGGCTGGTCGAAAAGGACTTGAGATAGAGGACATGCTGGCTCTGGTCCAGATAGTGGAAGGTCAGCTCCCGCCTACTATCAAAGTCTCCCAAATAGTCATCTTCGATAATATAGACATCATAGAGCTGGGCCAGCCTTAAGATTTCCTCCTTTTCCCTGCGACTATAAGAATGTCCCAAGGGGTAGTGGAAGCGAGGAATGGTATAGAAAAACTTGATTTCCTGACTTTGGAAAATGCGCTCTAATTCAGCCAAATCAATCCCTGCTGGTGTCCTCTGGATACTTTGGTAGGGGAGCTTTTGCTGGGTTAGGAGGGCATTCATGCGATGGTAGGTAGGTTGCTCGACCAAGATGGTCTTTTTCTGGTTGGGAAAGTCAATCTGGGATAGGATATAGAGGGCCTGCTGGGTCCCTGCGGTCATGACCACCTCCTGCCAGGAAGTATAGACAGCCGCATCTAGCAGAAGTCTACTGACAGCCTGGCGCAATTCTTTCAGGCCCTCCTGCTGGGGGTAGTAGTTGAAAAGGTAGTTTTCCCGACCGATTAGGGCTTCGTTGACACAGAGGCGGAAGTCCTCATAGGCCTGGTGGCGGTCATCGGTCAGACTTAAAACCAAGTCCTCCTTTTGAAGCTCCTTTTGCTCCAAGACATAGTAGCCGCTCTTGGGAGCGGCATAGATATACTTTTGATACTTGAGCTCAATCAAGGCTTTTTGAGCGGTGTCCTTGCTACAGTGGAAGTCCTGGGCTAGTTTTCTAATGGAGGGGATCTTGTCCCCTGTCTTAAGCTTGCCCTCTTTCATCTCTTTCTTTAGGCTGTCGATGATGATTTGGTACTTGGCTTTGGTCATCTTCTGTCCCCTTACAGATTCTTTTGCCCATTGTAACCCATTTTCCTTGATTTAGCAAGAGAAAATCAGGCAGGATAAGAAAGAGCAGTAAGTCCCAGGACCAGGATAAACTAGACTGGAAGGCTTGTTTGAAGAAGAAAGGGACTAGGATAGAAGTTCTTCCCCAAAAGAATAGTTCTTAGTCTCACTCCAAAAAACCTCCAAGGCTTTCCTTGGAGGTTAGAAGTTTTAAGCAATTTCATAGCCCATTAAGAGCCCGCCCTCTTCGGCATAGAAGCTACAGAGGCCAGAAGTGGGGATAATTTGAATCGGAGCAGCTGGGAATTTTTCTTTAATCAAGTCGGCTAACTGCTGGCAGAATTTGGTATTTTCCCGGTGGGCCATGATGACCTTGCCCCCTGCATAGCCGGCCTTGAGCATTTCATCAAAGGCAGCGGTCAGGGATTTTTTATGGCCCCGAGCCTTTTGGAGCAGTTCCAAGGTTCCTTCAGGACTGGCTTCTCCCACCATGCGGATATTGAGGAGGCCAACCACCGTTCCAAGAAGCTTGCTGAGCCGGCCGTTCTTGACCAGATTATCCACCTTGGCTAGCACAAAGAGGAGCTTGGTCTTGGTCTGATAGGTATCAATAGCCTGGGCAATCTCTTCAAAGGAGAGGCCTTGACCAATTAAGTCATTAAGCTTTTGGACAATCAAGTCCAGCTCACCACCAGCCGATAGGCTATCAATAACATGAATCTTGGCCTCAGGGTGCTCTTCTAGATAGAGCTTTTTAGCTAGCTGGGCGCTATTATGGCTCCCTGATAGGGTAGAGGTCAAGGTGAGGACAAAGAGTTGGTCCGCTCCCTCAAAAGCCTTGAGATAGTCATCGGGACTAGGACAGGCAGACTTGGATGCACTAGTAGTTGCATACATGGTCTGCATCATCTGGTCAATATCTAGATTCTGATCATCTACAAAAACTTGCTCCCCTACCTGGATAGTCAGAGGAACACTGGCAAATTCAGCCTGGGCTGCTAGTTGGCTTAGTTCTTTAAAATCAGAACCAGAATCACTTACAATTTTATAGGTCATGATGTCTCCCTCTTTGTCAAGCGCAATAAAACGTTGACAAAGCCTAAGTCTTTTTTTACAATTATATCATGAAAAGTCTTTCCCTGAAAGCAATTACATTCAGCTGAGACAAGTAGAAAGAAAATGTTATGTCCGAACGGAAAATTTCCCCTAAATCATTGAAAAATTTAACCCTATCCAATCAAGAGTCCAACCGCTTGACGCGAGAGTCCTTGGAGATTTCCCTGCTCCAGCTGCTGGAAAAAAAGGAGCTGGCCAAGATTACCATCTCCGAATTGGTTGAGCGAGCAGGAGTATCCAGGGCTGCCTTTTATCGCAACTATTCCTCTAAGGAAGAAATCTTGGAGGAGGTCTTTAAAAAGACCGTCAATGAGATAATGAATAAGATTTCCGCCTACAACTTCCGCACAGAGCTTTATCAGGTCTGGATTTACCTCCTAAGAGAGGCCAAGAAAGAGGCAAGGTTGATTAGTCTGGCAGTTGACTACAATCTTGAAAAACTCTTAACCCAGGCCGTCTATGATTTCTTAGAAAAGCGGAATCGGCATAGCTCCAAGAAAGACGCCTCGGCCTACAAGAGTTCCTTTTGGAGTTCGGCCATGGTCTCTATCCTATCCAAGTGGATTAAGGAGGGCATGAAAGTGCCTGCCGAAAAGATTGCTGATCTAGGTTTGCCCTTATTTTCTCAGGAAAAGACCGGCAAGAAAAAAGTGAAAGGAAGATGAAAATATGAGCCAAAGTAGACTAGCCTGGGACGAGTATTTTGCCGCCCAAGCCCTCCTCATCGCCAACCGTTCTACCTGCAAGCGTGCCAAGGTAGGAGCAATTTTAGTCAAGAGCAATAAGGTTATCTCAACCGGCTATAATGGCTCGGTCTCCGGAACAGAGCACTGTATCGATCAGGATTGTCTGATGATTGACGGCCATTGTGTCCGCACCCTCCATGCTGAAGTCAATGCGATTTTACAAGGAGCAGAGCGAGGAGTCCCCAAGGGCTTTACAGCCTATGTGACCCACTTTCCCTGCCTCAACTGTACCAAGCAACTCCTGCAGGTCGGCTGTAAACGCGTGGTCTACATTAACCAATACCGCATTGATGACTATGCCAACTATCTCTATCAGGAGAAGGAAGTAGAGCTGGTACACTTACCACTCGAAACCGTCAAGGAAGCGATTAGCCAGACGGATTTGGTAGATTAGGAGATAGTGAAGGATAAGAATGATAAAAGAAGATGCTTTAGAGCGGGCTTGGCAGGCGCTTTTTGAAGGCAAACATAAAGAAGCCAAGGAGCTAGTTATCCAGCTAAGAGAGACCAGTTTTAGCAGTCTCAATTTACAATCTTATCTTGCTTTGGAAGAAAAAGATTATTCTGCTGCTCATGCTTTTTTAGATGAATATTATGATAGGGCTCTAGCTGAACAGGACTTGGAGCACCAGCATATAGGACTGCATCAGTTGGCTATGCTGGCGCGAGAAGAAGAGGATTTTCAGATAGCTAAAAATTTGCTTGAAAAGGAAGCGCAGATAATTGACAATCATTTTCCTGACGATGGACTAAAAAAGTCAGTTAATCTCTATGAGCGAGGCTATCTGCAATTTAAGCTGGGACATCTAGGGCTTGCTTACAAACTGTTGAAAGAAAATGTGGCTTTAGCCTTGCTGACTGATGATTTGGTAAATCGTGCTTGCGCCTATCGCGCCTTAGGAGAAGTCTTACTGGCGAAAAATCGTCGTCAGCTGGCCAAGGAACATTTTCAGATAGCAATGGATTATTTTGAACAAGCGGAGAATACAGTTGCTCTCAGAGAAGTAGAAACTTTATTGACTAAATGTAATTTGTAGTAAAAAGCCAGCCAATGGCTTTTTATTTTGGTCTCAAAATAGAAAAAGGAGAAATGATAAAATTTGTTGAAATTTTATCAAAAATCATTTATAATGAAATAGAAAGTCAAATATATGCGACATATATTATTTTCAGATGGGCTTTGTGAGCAAGGGAGGTCACTTCCCGTTACTACTTGCGTCTGTTAACGGCCTCGTATCTTATGTAACTGAACACAGGCTAAAAGCTCGGAAAGCCGCGAACGAAAGAGTTGTGGCTTCAAGACGCAGTAGACATCTGTTTGTAGGCGACGCTCATGCTTGCCTCCAAACTAGCTGTCCTTGCGGGGGTCTCACTACGGAGTTGCGTGCAACTCCTGTTCGGCCGCCTATTTTTCTCTCGTTTTCTTAACGTCCTTGTATCTTATGGAGGTAATTATGCTTAAAATTCAAGATTTGCAAAAGAATTTTGGTCAGAAGCAGGTTTTGTTCGGTGTTGATTTTGTGGCTCAACCTGGACGAATTCTTGGTTTGATTGGAAAAAATGGTGCTGGGAAGACAACGATTTTCCATAGCATTCTTCGTTTTATTGATTATAGTGGTCAGATTCAGTTTGACAAGGAGCAGGTTAGTCAGGCGACCTATGGGCGGATTGGTTATCTGCCAGAGGAGAGGAGTCTGATGCCCAAGTTGACGGTCTATGATCAGGTCCGCTATCTGGCTAATCTCAAGGGGCTGTCCAATAGTCAGGTCAAGGAGCGTTTGCAGGACTGGATGGATAGGTTGCAGGTCAAGGGGAAGTTGACGGATAAGATAAAGAGTCTGTCCAAGGGGAACCAGCAGAAGGTCCAGCTGATTACCACCCTTATCCATGAGCCAGATTTGATTATTCTTGATGAGCCTTTTAGTGGCCTGGATCCGGTCAATACCGAATTGCTCAAGCAGGTGATTTTGACTGAAAAAGAGCGGGGAGCGACTATTATCTTTTCTGACCATGTGATGACTAATGTAGAGGAACTTTGTGATGATGTAGTCATGATTCGTGATGGCAAGGTTGTAGTCAATGGCCCTGTCCAAGAGGTGAGAAATCAGTATGGGAAAACCCGCCTCTTTGTATCAAGCAGGCTGTCACAGGCAGAGCTTGAGGCCCTGCCACATGTAACCAAGGCCAGCTTAACCAAGCAGGGCACTTGGCGCTTGATTTTAGATGACGAGACGGCGGGTTCCCAGCTATTTGACTTGCTGACCCAGGGGCAATATATCGCCACCTTTGACCAGCAAGCACCGACCATTGATGAAATTTTCAAATTAGAATCAGGGGTGGAAGTATGAAACAAATGTTGATTGTTACCAAGGAAATTTACCTACGCCATGTCAAATCCTGGAGCTTTCTGATGATGGTTTTGTCCCCTTTCCTCTTGTTTGCTTTATCAGGGGGAGTTGGATATTTAACTGCCAAGTCAAATTTTAAATCGGATGAGCTTGCTCTTGTTAGTGACGACCAGCAGGTCTTGTCAAACTTTTCAGATGACGAGACTTTTGTAGCATATAAGACGGAGCAGGAGGCTAAAAAGGCGGTTAAAGACAAAAAGGCCAGTGGCTATGTTTTATTAGCAAATCAGAAAAGTCAAATTGTGGCTACCTATCATGGTGATACCGGTATGAGTCCAACGCTTAAGACAAAATTGTGGGCCAAGCTCAATCAAGTACAGAGCCAGCTTAATATTAGTCAGGTCGGCTTATCGCAGGAGCAGGTCCAGGAGTTATCGAGGACTCCACAATTATCGGAAAAGATTAACCAGGCCAAGGAAAATAAAAAGACGATCCAGACCTTAGCTTTTATGGTGCTTAGTGTCTTGCTTTACTTTATCTTGTTGACTTATTCTGCTTTGACGGCGCAAGAGGTGGCCAGTGAAAAGGGGACTAAAATCATGGAAGTCGTCTTTTCTAGTATTCGTGCCTCCCAATACTTTTATGGACGTCTTTTAGGAATTTTTGGGGTAATTTTGACCCACCTTGCGGTTTATTTGCTCGGAGGCCTGCTTATCCTATTTGCATTTTCTGGTCAAGCAAGTTTCCAGAATATTCTCAAGTCCCATCCAGACTTTATGAGCCAATTAGCCAATGCTTTTTCTCTCAATACCCTAGCTTTCGTGGTTGTCGGACTCTGTATCTATGTTGCCCTATCCGCTTTTTGCGGCTCGCTAGTGACTAGGGCCGAGGACGCCAATAAGGCTATCCAGCCTGTTATGATGCTAGTCATGCTTGGTTTTATCGGTGTTGTTAGCTTAGGAAATATAGGAGATACCCTTATTATGAAAATTGGCTCCTATATCCCTTTTATCTCGACCTTCTTTATGCCCTTTAGGGTCATCAATGGCTACGCTTCTAGCGGGGAGGCTTGGCTATCATTGCTTTTGCTTTTGGCCTTTACTTTAGCCTTTATCGCCTATGTTGGCCGTATCTATGCAAGCTTGATTCTCCAAACCGATGATGTCGGCCTTTGGAAAAGCTTTAGAAGGGCGATTCGTTATCGTTAAATTCTATATGAGAAGCGGCAGGAATGTCGCCTCTTTTTGTTTTAGATGAGAAAATAGAGAAAATTCTAGTTTTTCTCTGCCTTTTTTGGGAAAAGGTGTTATAATGAAAGCGTTAAAAGAGTCCCGAAAAGGCGACTGAAGAAGTGAGAAATGAGGAAAAACTTTGCTCAAACCTAAAGGTTTTCGCAGTGCGTTTATGCTAGCGACTTTGCTCGGACTAAAAGTCCGGCAAAGAACCTCCTTTATTCACGGTGATTTTGGAGTGACTTACTCAAATTTTGGGGGTTAATGGGGAGAAAGCTTTGCTTAAAGCTAAAGGTTATGCAGTTGGTTTCAGCTAGAAGCTTTGCTTAAAGCTAAAGGTTTTCGCAGTGCGTTTATGCTGGCGACTTTGCTTGGACTAAAAGTCCGGCAAAGAACTTCCTTTATTCAAGATGATTTTGGAGTGACTTGCTCAAATTTTTGGGGTTAATGGGGAGAAAGCTTTGCTTAAAGCTAAAGGTCATGCAGTTGGTCTCAGCTAGAAGCTTTGCTCAAACCTAAAGGTTTTCGCAAAGAACCTCCCTCGCTTCGCTCAGTCGGTTCTTTGTAACTTTTTAACAAAATACATTAAAAGGGGGACATAGATATGTCTGAACGGAAACTTTTTACCTCAGAGTCTGTATCAGAGGGGCATCCTGATAAGATTGCGGATCAAATTTCGGATGCTATTTTAGATGCTATTTTGGCTCAGGATCCAGAGGCCCATGTGGCGGCTGAAACGGTTGTTTATACGGGGTCGGTCCACATTTTTGGTGAGATTTCAACAACTGCTTATGTGGATATTAACCGTCTGGTAAGGGATACGATTGCTGAAATTGGCTATACCGATACTGCCTATGGTTTTAGTGCAGAAACGGTGGGGGTTCACCCGTCTCTAGTGGAGCAGTCGCCAGATATTGCCCAAGGGGTCAATGAGGCCCTGGAAGTGCGGGGAAATCAGGAGCAGGACCCGCTCGATTTGATTGGAGCAGGGGACCAAGGGCTCATGTTTGGTTTTGCTATTGATGAGACCGAAGAGTTGATGCCACTTCCTATCTCGCTCAGTCACAAGTTGGTCAATCGTTTGGCCAAGCTTCGTAAGGAAGGGGTTCTAAGCTATCTGCGGCCGGATGCCAAATCGCAAGTGACGGTCGAATATGACGAAAATGACCACCCAGTGCGCGTGGATACAGTGGTAGTCTCTACCCAGCATGATCCTGATGTAAGTAATGAAACTCTCCACCGAGATGTGATTGAACAGGTGATTAAGCAGGTCATTCCTGCCCAGTATTTAGATGAAAAGACTAAATTCTTTATCAATCCGACCGGTCGTTTTGTAATTGGAGGTCCGCAAGGGGACTCTGGTTTGACAGGTCGTAAGATTATTGTTGATACCTATGGGGGTTACGCCCGCCATGGTGGAGGTGCTTTTTCTGGGAAGGACGCGACCAAGGTGGACCGCTCGGCTTCTTATGCGGCCCGCTATATTGCTAAAAATATTGTTGCTGCTGGTTTGGCCAGAAAGGTTGAGGTTCAGCTGGCCTATGCAATCGGGGTGGCTCAACCGGTATCAGTTCGAGTAGATACATTTGGGACAGGCAAGGTTTCTGAAAGTCGCCTAGAGCAGGCTGTCCGTCAGATTTTTGACTTACGTCCAGCAGGAATTATTCAAATGCTAGACTTGAAACGTCCGATTTATCGGCAGACAGCGGCCTATGGTCATATGGGTCGGACCGATATTGACCTTCCTTGGGAAAGGCTGGATAAGGTAGAGGCCTTGAAGGCAGCCCTAGAGGATTAGAATCATGACCACTCGCTTAGCGGGTGGTTTATTTGTTTGCTGTTTTTTTATGCGTTGCTTTATCCATTCTCAGAAAAAAGGTCAGCTAGAACGATAATTTTGAGTCTTTATCTATATTTTTATGAGAGTGGGACAGCTCCAATAGTCTGGGAGACTATTGGAGGTTGTGAATAAAGCAAGCGTAAAGCGAAAGAATCTTTGACGCGGCTACTGCGTCTAGCGTATAAACCGAATGTGTTTCAGAAGTCAAAGACTTTTGTCTCGTCCTCCATCGGACAATCTAGGCTATTTGACCAGCCCTTCTTTTATAGAACACAGGGAGCGGAAAAGCTGGATTTTCCAATAAAGGTTGAGAAAGGTAGCTTATCTGTGGTATAATAAAGAGTATTCTTTGAACGAAAAAGCTTGAAAGAGAAATAAGATGAAAAAAATCGTAATTAACGGTGGTCGCCCCTTACAAGGAGAGGTGACCATTAGTGGTGCCAAAAATAGCGTCGTTGCCTTGATTCCAGCGATTATTCTGGCGGATGAAGTGGTCACCTTGGACGGAGTCCCAGATATTTCTGATGTGGCTAGTCTGATTGACATTATGGAGGTCATGGGGGCCAAGGTCAAGCGCTATGAGGATAGCCTGGAGATTGACCCTAGTCAGGTGAAAAATATGCCCATGCCCTATGGGAAAATCAATAGTCTAAGGGCCTCTTATTATTTCTATGGCAGTCTCTTGGGGCGTTTCGGTCAAGCAACGGTCGGCCTACCGGGAGGCTGTGACCTAGGTCCAAGACCCATTGATTTGCACCTCAAGGCCTTTGAAGCCATGGGAGCTAAGATGAGCTATGAGGGCAATGCCATGCACCTAGCTACAGACCAGGCTGGACTCCATGGAGCAGTCATCTACATGGATACGGTCAGCGTTGGAGCAACTATCAATACCATGTTGGCTGCAGTCAAGGCCAAGGGTCGGACCATTATTGAAAATGCAGCTCGCGAGCCCGAAATTATTGATGTAGCCACCCTCTTAAATAATATGGGGGCCCACATTCGGGGAGCTGGAACAGACATTATTACCATTGAAGGAGTTGACAAGCTCCATGGGACCCGCCACCAGGTCATTCCTGACCGTATCGAGGCAGGGACCTATATCGCCCTGGCCGCCGCAGTCGGCAAGGGGATTCAAATCAATAATGTCCTTTACGAACACTTAGAAGGTTTTCTTGCTAAATTGGAGGAAATGGGAGTCCGCATGACTGTCTCTGAGGACAGTGTCTATGTGGAGGAGCAAGCAAACCTAAAAGCAATCAATATCAAAACGGCGCCTTATCCAGGCTTTGCGACCGACCTGCAACAACCCCTGACCCCGCTTCTATTAAAAGCCAAGGGCCAAGGGACCATCATCGACACCATCTATGAAAAACGGGTCAACCATGTAGCCGAGTTGGCCAAGATGAGCGGTCAAATCAAGACGGATAAGAATAAGATTATCTATCAAGGACCAAATGACTTGCAGGGGGCAGCCGTTAAGGCAACCGACCTGCGGGCAGGAGCAGCTCTAGTCATTGCGGGTCTTCTGGCCCAAGGCCAGACCCAGATTAGCAATATTGAGTTTATCCTGCGGGGCTACTCCAATATCATTGAAAAATTGACCCAGTTGGGAGCCGACATTCGTCTGGTAGAAGACTGAGTCTTTGGCCCTTATTTTTCCAATGGATACATCGCAAGCTAAATCAATTTTAGCAGAAGGACTGAAACAAAGGTTTTCCTAGGCCGCTTGTAGAAGCAAATGCCTAGGCTGGAGCTTTTGTCCCAGTCTCTTTTTAAAAAGGAAGTCTATGAATATCTGGACCAAGTTAGCCGAATTTGCTTTTTTTGAGACGGACCGCCTGATTTTACGTCCCTTTTCCTATTGGGATGCGGCCGATTTTTATCAGATAGCCTCCAACCCTAGCAATTTAGAGTTCATCTTTCCCAGTCAGTCCAGCATTGAGGAAAGTCAGTATGTCATCGCTAATTACTTTATGAAAAATCCCTTGGGTATCTGGGCTATCTGTGAGCCTAGCACACAAAAGATGATTGGCTCCATCAAGTTTGAAAAACTAGATGAAATCAAAAAAGAAGCAGAAATCGGCTACTTTTTACAAGAAAATTATTGGGGGCAGGGCTTGATGACCGAGGCGGTCAAGGAGCTCGTCTTTCTAGCCTTTAGAGAATTTGGTCTCAAAAGCCTGGTCATCATCACCCACCAAGAAAATAGAGCCAGTCAGCATGTCGCCCAAAAGGCCGGATTTTCACTCCACCGGCAGTTTAAGGGGAGCGATCGTTATACTCGAAAGATGCGAGACTACTTAGAGTTTCGCTATGAGAGAGGGGATTTTCATGAGTAAACACCAAGAGATTATAGCCTATCTAGAAAACCTACCTGTCGGAAAACGGGTCAGCGTGCGCAGCGTTTCCAATTTCCTAGGTGTCAGTGATGGGACAGCCTACCGAGCGATTAAGGAGGCTGAAAATCGTGGTTTGGTGGAAACCCGTCCTCGCAGTGGAACTGTTCGGGTCAAGTCCAAGTCTGTTGTCTTGGAGCATTTGACCTACCAGGAGATTGCCGAGATTGCCAACTGCCAGATTTTAGCTGGTCAGAGAGGTCTAGACAAGGAATTTAGCAAGTTTTCAATCGGGGCCATGACTGAACAGAATATCGGCCGTCATCTGACCGAGGGAGGCCTGCTTATCGTCGGAGATCGGACTGAAATCCAGCTTTTAGCCCTGCGCAATGGCAATGCTGTCTTAATCACCGGTGGTTTTGAGGTAGCAGAGTCGGTCCTAAGCCTAGCAGACAAAAAGCAAATTCCGGTCCTAAGGAGTAAGGAAGACACCTATACCGTAGCCACCCTCATCAATCGGGCCCTGGCCAATATGCAGATTAAGACGGACATTTTAACGGTAGAGCAAGTCTATCGCTCCAGTCATGAACATGGCTTTCTCAAGGACACCGATACCGTGCGGGACTATCTGGACCTGGTGCGCAAGAGCCGCTTTAGTCGCTTTCCGATTATTAACCAGCACCAGATGGTGGTCGGTGTGGTGACCATGAGGGACGCAGGGGACAAGTCTCCCTATACCACCCTAGACAAGGTCATGACCAAGAGTCCTTTTACTACTGGCCTCAACACGACTATTGCCAATATCAGCCAGCGAATGATAGCCGATGACTTTGAAATGATTCCAGTGGTTAGAAATAACCAGACCCTTTTAGGGGTCATTACCCGCCGGGATATTCTGGATCGGATGAGTCGGGAGCAGGTCTCCAGCCTACCGACCTTTAGCGATCAAATCGCCCAAAAGATAAGCCGCAAGGACAAGTCCTTCCACTTTGTCGTTGAGCCCTTTATGCTAGACACTAGCGGGGTCCTGTCCCATGGTGTTTTGACTGAGATTCTCAGTATCCAGACCCAGCAACTACTGGGGGCTAGCGGTAAGAGCCTGATGATTGAGCAGATGGCTCTCTACTTTCTCCAAGCTGTCCAGTTAGATGACAGCCTGGAAGTCCAGTCAAGATTGGTCCGGCGTTCTAGACGGATGGCCCTCCTGGACTTTGATATATTCCTAAGCAAACAAGTGGTTGCTCGAGCAACCATTACCGTAAAAATTAACTAAAAAGAGGTAGACATGATTACTTTAAAATCACAACGTGAAATTGACTTAATGGATAAGAGCGGAGATTTCCTAGCTTCCATTCACCAGGGCTTGCGCGAGCTGATTAAGCCAGGCCTAGATATGTGGGAAATCGAAGAATATGTGCGCAAGCGTTGTAAAGAGGACAATGCCCTCCCCTTGCAAATCGGGGTAGAAGGAAGTGTCATGGACTATCCCTATGCAACCTGCTGTTCCTTAAATGATGAAGTAGCCCATGCCTTTCCTCGCCACCAAAAGCTCCAAGAGGGAGACTTACTTAAGGTGGATATGGTGGTCGGCCTAGTCGATAAAAAGGAGCTAGATGTCTCCAAACTGGACTTTAATAATGTCGCCCAAATGAGACAGTACACCGAAAATTTCCGCGGTGGAGTAGCAGACTCTTGCTGGGCCTATGCAGTCGGTCAAGTAGCGCCAGAAACTAAGCGTCTCATGGAGGTCACCAAGGACTGCCTCTATCGGGGAATTCAGGCTGCCCAAGTTGGCAACCGTATCGGAGACATCGGGGCAGCCATTCAGGAATATGCCGAAAGTCAAGGCTATGGAGTCGTGCGTGACCTAGTTGGTCATGGAGTCGGCCCAACCATGCACGAGGAGCCTATGGTTCCCCATTATGGCCGAGCAGGCCGAGGCTTACGCCTCCGTGAAGGCATGGTCTTGACCATTGAGCCCATGATTTCAACAGGAACCTGGGAGATTGATACTGACCTGGAGACCGGCTGGGCCCACAAGACCCTAGACGGTGGCCTATCCTGCCAGTACGAGCACCAATTTGTCATCACAAAAGAGGGACCAGTTATCCTGACTAGCCAAGGTGAGGAAGGGACCTACTAGGACCTGACAGCACCAGTCTAGCCTTGTTTATCTCTGGCTAGCCCTTTATCTGAGACTTCCGTGTCTGGTCTGCTGTGATGGTAAAACCAGAAAGGCAAGTCTCTTTTTCTATTTACAAGCATGAAATATTATTTTGAAAAAATCAAGACCCATCCCTTTATCTCGGCCTTCATCAGCCTCTACCAGTCAGCAGAAATCGAGTTTACCAGTATTGCCCTGGCCTACTATCTCTTGATTTCTATCTTTCCAGTCCTGATGATTTTGGCCAACCTCCTTCCTTATCTCAATCTTGATTTGACAGACCTCCTGGGCTTTTTAAAGAATATCCTACCAGCTTCTTTCTATCAGCCCATCTCTCAAATTGTTAGCGATGTCTTTAGTCGACCTTCGACTGGACTTTTGAGTTTGTCTATCTTGTCGGCCCTATGGACCTTTTCTAAGAGCATGACCCTCTTACAAAAAGCCTTTAATAAGGCCTATGGAGCAGAAGAAGGACGGGGCTTTATCTGGGGGAGGGTGCTCTCTTTCATCATTAGCCTAGCCCTCCAGCTGGTCCTAGCCTTTAGCTTTTTCCTGGCCCTCTTTGGCCGAAGTCTCCTTCAAGTCCTCCATCGATTTTGGTCTTTTAACCAGGACTTTTACCGCTTTTTGCTAGAGCAGACCGAGCCTGGCCTCTATCTCAGCCTCTTTTTATCCTTGGTCATGATTTACTATCTCCTGCCCAATGTCCGGATCAGCAAGCTCCGCTATGTCCTACCCGGTGCTAGCCTAGTTCTCATCCTCTTTCTCAGCCTATCCAACCTCTTTGCCATCTATGTTTCTAGCTTTATGACAAGACTGGAAGATTTCCGCCTGCTGGGTTCAGTCGTTATCCTAGCCATCATGGTCTGGTTTATCTTTATCTCCAAACTCCTCATCATCGGAGCTGTTCTCAATGCCAGTTACCAAGTCTCCTGTGAAAAAGGCTTTGAAAGTCGCCAAAACAATTTCATTAAAAAATGGAAAAAGACTAGGAAGAAATAAAAAATATATAAATTTTCCTTAGTAACTTAATTGAAAAAACTAAAATAAGTGCTTTGTTGTGGTATAATAATTTTAGTTTTATATGTTAAAAAGGTATAATAATTATATTTTTGTTAAGAAGGGGTATAATTTGAAAGAAACAAAATTTATAAAAGAAAACGGAATTTTTTATACTAGTGAAAATCTTGCAAATATAATGATTTCTCAATTAGATATTGATTATTCAACTGATTTTAACATTATAGAACCTGCTGTTGGAGAAGGTCACATTTTATATTATATTGTTTTAAATTTCTTAGAAAATAATCGTAATAAAGAAACAAAATTTTTGATATCGTTCTTAGAGAATAATGTTGCAGGTTTTGACATAAGAAAAGAAGCTGTTAATAAATGTATTTCTAAATTAAATTATTTAACTTCTCAGTATTTTGAGGAGACTGTTAATTGGAACATAAAACAATTAGATGCTTTGTTGCAAAAAAAGAGAATACTTAGAGAATTTGCAAGGTATTCATATGTTATTAGTAATCCACCATTTGTTTCAAGGCGTAATATGACAAAGAAGAATGTTGAATTTTTGAAAGAAAATAGTCATTTTTGTATGAAGTATAACTATGATTTATATTATTATTTTTTTGAAATAGGTTTGGAACTTTGGAATGGTAAAGGAAAAATTGTTTATATAACTCCTAATAGCTATATACGTGCCAGAGGCGCACGCACCATGGTAAAATATTTAGTTGATAATAATTTAATTGAAACTATTATTGATTTTGATGACGAATTACTTTTTGAAAATGCAATGACTTACTCAGCTATAACAGCTTTATCTAAAGGTAATAAAGTTCTAAATCTAAAAGATAAGTTTAGAAATATAATAGAACAAAAAGAGTATTCGATGATAGTTAAAGAAAATTACGAGATTTATTCTCACCCTTTCTTATTTAAAAAAGTTTCAGAACATAAGAAACTTTCAGAAATAGCTGAAATTAGAAATGGCTTGGCTACCTTGAATGATAAAGTTTTTATTATAAATAGTCAAGATATTGTACGTCAGTATAAAAATAAAGTGATTATTTTAAAGAATGGTGTAGAATATGAGTTAGAAAGGTCCTCATTAAAAAAAGTTACACGAATATCAGATTTTAGTAATGATAGATTTTTAATTTTTCCATATAAAAAAAGCAATCAGACTTATATGAGAATGGATAATATTGACAAAAAATTACCATTAACATATAAGTACCTTTCAGAAACTTTAAATAGTGAGTATCAAAAAAAATACGGTGTTTATTTTGGAAGAACTCAGGGATTTAGTGGCTATGATGAACAAAAGATAGTTATTTCAAAGATTGCTTCTCTAAATGGTAGTGCATTTAAAATCTTAGAAAATGGTTTTATAATGTCGGGAATATCTATTAAATTGACTGATAATAGATATGATATAGAAAAGTTAGTTGAATATTTGAATTCTAATGAAATTGTTAATTATTTAGAAAAAGTATCAAAAAATTATTCTTCAGGTTATAGGAGTATCAGTACCACTGACTTAAAATATATCCCTATCCCTTCTGACAGAAAGAGGTAACTACATATGGCAAAAGTATTAACCAAAACTCATTTTAAATCAACGGCAAGAACAGTAAATCTTTTGGGGAGAGATAATGTCTTAGACTTTCGAAGTGCTATATTAGAACTTGTGAAAAATAGTTATGATGCCTTTTCAGGAAGAGTAGATATTTTTGTAGAAGGTTCAGATACTCTAATTAAAAACAAGAATGATAAAATAGCTACACACATTGAAGTAATAGATTATGGAAAGGGGATGGACTTAGACACAATTCAAGAAGTCTTTTTTACGCTTGGAACTGATAAAAAAACAAATATTACTTTCCAAGAAGTAGAAAATACTAAGCGTGTAATGAATGGTTCTATGGGAATTGGTCGTCTTTCGCTTGGTAGACTGGGAAATAAAACACAGGTTGTAACATCAGATGGAGAAAAAGCATATAAGTTTGTCATAAATTGGGATAAGTTTATAACTGGAAATTCTTTAGATTCTATAGAAATAGATATTATTCAATTATCAAAGGAGGAATTCAGTCTTGAGTACTCAAAAAGGGGATTAAATAATCCTGAGAATCACGGTACAATTTTAACGTCTACAGAATTAAAGGATGAATGGTTACTATCAGATAAGCTGTTATCAGGGACAAATTATTCATTATTAAAATTAAGTCTTGCTAAACTTAAAAATCCAATGAAACTTTTGGACACTGGTGATTTTGATATCATACTTCATTATTTTGGTGAAGAAGAGGAAGTCATTTCTTCTATATCAGATATTAAAACAGATGCATCTATTGAATTTTCATATTCTCATGAAAACGATTTGTTAATTTTTGATGGTTTTTTTGATGAAGTAGATATTGACCAACTGCCACCAGATTTTGTAATGGCTAAATTTAATGAGATAAAAGAGCATATTTTTGACGGGAACAAGAAACGTAATCGTTATTATTTTGAAGAAGAGATTAAAGTTTCTGAATTTATTCATGATGAAATTCCTCAAAAACCAATAGGAGACTTTGATGGGGTGATTTACTTTACCAAACAAAGAAAGGGTGGTTCTAAGGCTCCGTTTATAAAAGATCCGTTATTGAATATAAATAAAAATGAATATGAGCCAGGAATATTATTATATAGAGATGGATTTAGAGTCAGACCTTATGGTGAAGTAGATACGATAGGTTTTGATTGGCTAGGCATCGAAAGTGAGCGTGTAAAAAATCCTGCTGGAGTTACTCGCCCAAGTTATATGATGCAGGCTAATCAATTGAACGGATATATAAATATAACTAAGGCCAAAAATGGAATTTTTGAGGATCAATCTAATAGAGAGGGATTAAAAAATAGTACAGAATTTATATATTTAGAAAAAATTATTTTACAAATAATAAAAAAATTTTCAAGTATTCGCTCCAATCTTCATATTTTGTATAATGAATATCTAAAAGAAGTTGCAGATATAAAATATAACAGTCAACAAGGAAAAAAACTAAAGAAAAAGATAGATACACTTTTACAAAAACATCAAGGAAATCAGAAAGCGCTATTTGAGGATAACGAATTTACAAAACTTATAAACCCGCAGACAGTTCTAGAATTATATTCTTTATCTGATACTTCAATTGAAGAAAAAGATTCTTTAATTAGCGAGAGTGATATGCTAAGAACTATGGCGACGCAAGGAATAGTTATGTCTACATTTGTTCATCAGATAAAAAACGATAGATCTTTTTTTGAAAATATTCCTAGCGTGTTAATAGATATAGGAGATTACTATTCAAATAATTTTAAATATAATTTTAACGAACTTCCAGAAGACTATAATTTATACAGTTATTCTAAAGCTATAGAAAGCAAAAATAGTAGTATATTGGGTTTTATTGACAGTAGCGTAAATAATCCGACTAGAGATAAAAAGACAAATATAAATTTAGTAGCATATTTAACCAAAATATTTAAATGGTGGGACAATTCGGTTAAAGATAATTTCAATAATTATGAATACCTAATAAATGGAGAAAAGGATTTTAGTAATTTAAGTACAGATTTACAAAAAATATATATAAAAGCTAGTGAAACTCAATTAGATAGTATTTTTTTGAATTTAATTACAAATTCTTTTAAAAATTTCAAAAAGCCACGAAATATACGTGACTGTAAAATCAGTGTGGATTTTGAAATTTATGAAAGAGGAATTCGGTTACTATACTCAGATAATGGGAATGGTTTAAGTAGTGAGATAGAGGATAAAAATTCTATTTTCAATCCATATATAACGTATAGCAACGAAGGTACAGGTATGGGAATGTGGATTTTAGCTACTGTATTATCAAATTTAAAGGGGGATAAGAAGATACTTTCTGAAGTTGGTGAAAGAGGTTTTCAAATCGAACTAATACTTCCGGGGGGAGGAGGATAAATAATGAATGTAAGAAAAATTTATTTTATTGATGATGAAGATGAAGCACGATATGCAGCTTCTTATACTAAATTAAGGAAAAAATTTGAAGATGCTCAGTACTGCGTTGAGTTCTTTTCAATAATCAATAAAGAATCTGAGGAGATATTTCTGAAAGAATTAGCTTCAAATAAAATCTGTGGGATTATACTTGATTTTGATTTAAAGCAAAGTAATATATATGCTGATGCGAATGCGTTATGGAAAAAAATTAAGAGTCATAACTCATTATTTCCTATGTGTATATATACTTCTCATAAACAGGATGTCAGTCAATTAAAGGGTTGTGAAAAGATTTTTTCAAAAGGGAATGAATCTGAAATTGAAGAAATGTTGAAATATATGAAGGAGCAAATTGAATTAGGACTAGCTATAATTAAGCAAAGAACGGATGTAAACAATATATTAAAATCAGACCAAACCTTTTCAGTTGAAGTTTTGGAAAATGAAAGAAGGATAGAAGACCAGTTCTCAATTGTAGCTTCTCGAGAATTACCTGATGAAGTTTCTAAAGAATTAAATGAACTCATCAAGAAAGCTTATGAAATTATTGATAATTATAGCGAAGGATAAAATAAATGATAAACATAAGGCAACTGTATAAAAAAGATTATAGAGGTTATGAAAAGGTTCCTGTTAGAAGCGATGATATAACATATCAATATTCAAAAGAAAGTGAGCGTTCTTTATTAAAAGAAACTTTAATCAAAGATTTTAAAGGACAATGTGTTTATTGTGGTTGGAGTTGTTCAAGCTACACTAGTGAACCTTTTCATATTGAACATATAAAAAGTCAGAAAAACTTTCCTCTTGAAAGAGATAATTATAAAAATTTAGCTTTGGCTTGTCCAATTTGTAATAAGACTAAGCAGGAGAAAGAACTTCCTAAAAATTTAGATCCATTATCGAAAGAATTTTCCAAATTATTTTATAGAAATAAATCAGGTGCAATAGTTACAAATAATGCATTAAATGAAAAACAAAAAAGGTTGGCAGAAGAATGTAGTTCAATATTGGGATTGCATAAGGAATTATATAAATTAGATTATATTTACAGCTCTTTAAAAAAAATTCAAAAAGAGCTCACATCAACGCATAAGGATAGTGAATTACTTTCAAAAATTTGTGAAATTATAATGTATATTGACGAAAACTATGTAAGGAGTTCAGGGACACTTCTAAAGTAAACTTTGATGAATAAGTTGAAATTTTTAATAGAGGGCATGCTAGCCAAAGTCAGAGAAAACGTCACCAGCGACTGGGAGCGAGTCAAAAAAGGACAAAAAAGAAAATATGAAGAGGTAGCAACATGAACATCACAATCGAGCAAGACTTCTGGGCTTTGTTTCCGGAAGCGCAGATTAGTTTGCTGATTGTTAAGGGCTTGGACAATCGTGTCGATGAAAGTAAGGACCCTTATTTTAAGGACTTGTTGGCTAAGGGGGCAAAGAGGGCCCAGGATTTTATTTCTGAGGAGCCTTTTACGCAAAACCAGGTCATTCAAGAATGGCGTCAGGCCTTTGCTAAGTTCAAAACCAAAAAGGGGGCGCGTTCATCTATTGAGGCCCTACTCAAGCGGGTCAGTCAGGAGCGGGAGTTCCACCCTATCAATCCTTTGGTAGATATTTATAATAGCGTTTCTCTGTCTTATGCGGTGCCTTGTGGGGGTGAGGATCTTGCCAAGATTCAAGCTGGTCTCTATCTGGGCAAGGCCCAAGGTGGCGAGCCTTTCTTTCCCCTAGGGGCTGACAGTGATGCGCCAGCCTTGCCAGAGGAAATTATTTATTATGATGAAGCTGGGGCGGTTTGTCGCTGTTTGAATTGGCGGGAGGCCCAAAGAACCATGCTGACTGAGGAGACCAAGGAGGCGGTGCTGGTGATTGAGGCTATCAATGAGGAGCAAGGCCAGCGTGCCCAAGCAGCCATGCTAGAAATGCAGGACCTCCTGCAAGCTTATTTTGGTTTGACAGGAGAAATTACTCATTTGACCAAGGAAAATCCAAGCTTAGAACTGTAAGAAAAAAAGAGCTCATTTGGGCTCTTTTTTGTCATTTTTGAAAACGAATAATTTACTGAAAACATAGTTGAGGACGATGATGAGAATTTGGGCAATAAAAGTTTCGATGGTGTTGACCTTTTTTATATCATTATTGACGAACTGGCCGATTAGACCCGGAAAGGTCTTTACGAAAACGAAAGTCAAAGCGACATCGAGAAAGAGAGTGGTCAAGCGGGCGGTGGTAAATTTGATGAGGCGGGCAAACCAACCCTGTCTTTTTTGTTTGAAAACGATGGTATCGTTAGTTGCAAAGGCAAAGAGGATTCCAGCGACATTACCCAAGATAGTTGAGAAGATTTCCTCGCTGGTTACTTCATAAGCCAGCAAGCGCGTGACAATAGCAACTCCAGTCGTCGCTACCCCGAAAAAGAGGTAGGACAAAACCTCATTGTCAAAAAAACTCTTAATGTATTTTTTCATAAATTCAGTCTACCATATTTTCCCTTTTTACGCTAGAGTAGCTTTTAAGTAGCGGAAAGCATGGAAATCAAAGAGGGGGGAGAGCAAAAGCCTTTAGGTATCTTTTAAGGGTCTCTAGGGCGCTAGAAATGCTTTTATAGGTGCTTATAGGGAGTAGGGCAAGAATACGGCTAGATTTTGGTTAGGTTATAGCAAGGTATTGACTTTTCAACTTCGATTGTGCTACAATGTAGTACATAAAGGGTGAATAGAAAGTGAGGTATAAAAACATGGCTACAATATCATTAAGGCTTAATCAACAAGAAGAAGAATTTTTTAGGGGCTATGCCGGGCTAACAGGTAAGACCTTATCAGAACTTTTCAAGACTGCTTTAGCTGAACAGATAGAAAACGAACTAGACTTAAAACTATATCATGAGGCACTAGCAGAGCATGAGGCAGACCCTCAAACCGTTTCTTTTGATGACTTTAAGAAAGAGCTAGGGCTTTGATATGTATAAGCTAGAACTTTCTAAGCGAGCGCAAAAGCAAATAAAAAAGCTAGACAAGAGCATTCAACGGCTTATTATTGCCTGGATTGAAAAAAACATAGCAAACACTGACAATCCTAGACAACATGGAAAAGGTCTGACTGGGGACAGAAGTAATGAATGGCGCTACCGTATCGGTAGTTATCGCTTAATTTGCGATATACGAGACGAAGAACTGCTTATCTTAGCCCTAGAGGTAGGACATAGAAAAGAAATATATAAAGCACGCTAAGGCGTGTTTTTTCGCTACCTACACTAGAACGCCCCAGAAGCCCCGTAGAGGTTTTTTCTCTTGCTTGCTACTCCTCTTTAAATTACTATAACATCAATATTACCACTTTTTAGATTTTTTGTGCTATACTGAAAAAGCTAATTAAGATTTAAGGTTCAAGATAAGAGGGCAGTGAAAGGGCTTTGTATCTTGTAATTGAACACGGGCTAAAAGCTCGGAATTTAGATAAACTTTCCTAGGTTCTAGGGAACCTTCGTCAAGTTTCCTAAAATTCTAGTCGCTTTTTGACGTGAGAATTTCAAAACGATAATTTTTGAAATTCGAGCTAATGCAGCGCATAGAAAATTCTCATAGGAATTTTCGTTCAGTAGCGAGGAGTTTACCTCCCGATACTGATTGCGACTGCGAACGCCCTTTGTATCTTAATAATCGAACACGCCCTAAAAGTCTGGCAAAAAAGATAGATGCTCCTAGGAACTGGAGTTCCTTCGTCCCATCTCCTATTTTTGCTGAGACTTTCTTAACGGGCTTTGTATCTTGTTAATTGAACACGGGCTAAAATCCTAGTAAAAAAGACTCGCTTGCCTTGCTTCATCGAAGCAGCGTCGCGCTCCCTATTTTTATACGGATTTCTTAACGCCCTTTGTATCTTAATTAGCCCTTGGCGCTTTGCTTCTTTCGTCAAGCATATTACAAGCGGTAGGACCGCTAAAGGAGAAAAAATGAAAAATTTTACTGTTCGTGATTTGACCCAGATTGCTCTTGTAGCAGCGATTTATGTGGTTTTAACCTTGACCCCTCCCCTGAATGCTCTTAGTTTTGGGGCCTACCAGTTTCGGGTGTCCGAGATGATGAATTTTACGGCTTTTTATCGGCCCAAGTACATCATCGGGGTGACTTTGGGTTGTATGCTGGCCAACTTTTTTAGTTTTGGCCTGATAGATGTTTTTGTGGGTGGGGCTTCGACCTTGGTCTTTCTATCTTTGGGAGTCTTCCTCTTTAGACGGTATATGAAGGACTATCTCTTTAATGGACTGATTAACAAGGCCTTCTTTTACTTTGCGATTTTCTTTTCCCTATCCATGTTTACGATTGCTTTAGAATTGCATATCATAAGCAAGCTTCCTTTTCTTTTGACCTGGTTCACGACAGGTCTGGGTGAATTTGCTTCGCTAATGGTTGGTGGTTTCCTGATGGAGCGAATTGCAAGGCAGCTTAAACTACTCAAAGAATGAAGTTTGTAAGGGATAAGAGTCCGGTCCAGTAGGGTTGGGAGGTCTTGTTCTGATTTAATTTTTATTAAAAATAGAAGCAAAATGAAGCTGGGATTTTCTCAGCTTTTTTTCCTTAAATGAAGAGAGAAAAGCAGAAGATTTTTAGTTTTTATGATACAATAATATTATGAAAGATAGAATGTCCGAATTGGTGGCTTTGCTCAATCGCTACGCCTATGAATACTATACTAGTGATGCTCCAAGTGTATCAGATAGTGACTACGATCAGCTTTATCGAGAACTCGTTCAACTAGAGGCTACTTATCCGCAAGATATTTTACCAGACAGCCCGACCCATCGTGTTGGGGGAAAGGTTTTAGAAGGTTTTGAAAAATACCAACACCAGTATCCGCTCTATAGTTTGCAGGATGCTTTTTCACGTCAAGAGCTGGAGGACTTTGATCGGCGCGTCCGCAAGGATTTTCCTCACCTTTCCTACTTGTGTGAATTAAAGATTGATGGTTTGTCCATTTCTTTGACCTATGAAAATGGGGTCTTGGTGGCCGGAGCCACTCGAGGAGATGGTTCAGTCGGTGAAAATATTACAGAAAATCTCAAGCGGGTCAAGGACATTCCCCTGACCCTAGCAGAAACAAGCAACCTGACTGTCAGAGGAGAGTGCTATATGCCTCGTTCCTCTTTTGAGGCTGTCAATCGCTATCGCCAGGAGCAAGGAGAGGCAGAGTTTGCCAATCCGCGCAATGCTGCGGCAGGGACCTTGCGGCAGCTAGATACTGGAGTGGTGGCCCAGCGTAATTTAGCCACCTTCCTCTACCAGGTGGCCAGTCCTTCTAGCGAGGAAAGTCAAGAAGGGGTCTTAGAGCATTTGACTAGTCTAGGTTTTCAGGTCAATGACCGCTATATCCTAGCCCAGTCTATGGACCAGGTTTGGGACTTTATCCAAGAGATTGAGGCTCTGCGTCCCCAGCTCCCTTATGATATTGACGGGATTGTGATTAAGGTTAATGACTTGGCCATTCAAGAGGAGCTGGGCTTTACCGTAAAGGCTCCTAAGTGGGCGATTGCCTACAAGTTTCCTGCTGAGGAAAAAGAAGCCCAACTCTTATCCGTTGACTGGACGGTTGGTCGGACAGGAGTGGTGACACCGACAGCCAACTTGACACCTGTCCAATTAGCTGGCACAAGGGTCAGTCGGGCCACTCTGCATAATGTGGACTATATCGCAGAAAAGGATATTCGCATGCAGGATACGGTGATTGTTTACAAGGCCGGTGATATTATTCCTGCTGTCTTGCGAGTAGTTGAAAGTAAACGAGTTTCCCAGGAAAAGCTAAGCATTCCCAAGACCTGTCCTAGCTGTCAAGAGGAGCTCATACATTTTGAAGATGAGGTAGCTCTTCGCTGTATCAATCCCTTGTGTCCAGCTCAAATCAAGGAGGGGCTGACTCATTTTGCCAGTCGCGATGCTATGAATATTACGGGTCTAGGCCCAGCAGTGGTTGAAAAGCTCTTTGCCCAAAATTTGGTCAAGGATGTGGCTGGCATTTATCGCTTGACCCCAGACGACCTCCTGCAATTAGAGGGCTTCAAGGAAAAGTCTGCCAGCAAGCTCTATCAGGCCATTCAGGCCTCCAAGGAAAATTCGGCTGAGCGGCTCCTCTTTGGTCTAGGGATTCGCCATGTAGGTAGCAAGGCCAGTCGGATTTTGCTGGAAAAATTTCACGATATAGAGAAGTTAGCCCAGGCCAAGCCGGAAGAGATTGCAGCCATTGACAGCTTGGGGCTAGTGATTGCGGAGAGTTTAGCGACCTACTTTAGTCAGGAAGGTTCAAAGATTTTGCTGGCTGAACTAGTGGAAGCAGGAGTCAATCTAGCCTATCTGGGTGAAAAGGTGGCTGAAGATGCCCTCCTATCTGGCAAGACCCTTGTTTTAACAGGAAAATTAGAGAATTTAACCCGGGCCCAGGCCAAGGAAAAACTCCAAAGTCTAGGGGCCAATGTCGCCTCCAGTGTTTCCAAAAAGACAGATATCGTTATCGCTGGGGCCGATGCCGGAAGTAAATTAAGCAAGGCCCAAGAGTTGGGACTAGAGATTCGAGACGAAGCTTGGCTGGAGAGCCTGTAAGGATTGACAATGAAGGAAGTAAGAAAGAGAGCAAGGCTCATTTATAACCCGACCTCTGGTCAGGAAATTATGAAGAAAAATATTGCTGAGGTGCTGGATGTCTTAGAAGATGTCGGCTATGAAACCTCTGCCTATCAAACGACCCCAGAGCCTTTTTCTGCTAGAAATGAGGCAGCCAGGGCCGCTCAGGCTGGTTTTGACTTAGTCATTGCTGCAGGGGGAGACGGGACCATCAATGAGGTGGTCAACGGCATTGCCCCCCTGGAGGTTAGACCCAAGTTGGCCTTTATCCCAGTCGGCACCACCAATGATTATGCTCGGGCCCTAAAAATTCCCATGGGCAATCCCATTGAAGCGGCCAAGATTATTGCTAAGGATCAACGGATTCGCATGGATATTGGTCGGGCCTACGGTCATAAGTATTTTATCAATATTGCAGCGGCAGGGACCTTGACAGAGTTGACCTATAGTGTTCCCAGTGAGGTCAAGACCCGGCTGGGCTACTTTGCCTATGTGGCCAAGGGGGCAGAAATGCTTCCCCGCTCACAGTTTCGTAAGGTTCGGGTCAGCCATGACCATGGAGTCTTTGAAGGTCGGGTCTCCCTGGTCTTTGTGGCCTTAACCAACTCGATTGGCGGCTTTGAAAAGCTGGCCCCTGATGCTAAGTTAGATGATGGTAAATTTACCCTTATCCTGGTCAAGACAGCCAAGCTTTTTGATATGCTAGGTCTTTTGATTCAGGCCCTTAAGGGCGGCCAGCATGTGACAGATGTCAATGTTGAATACTTAAAAACCAGCAAAATAAAACTAGAAATTTTAGATAAGAAGGCACCTTTTATGCTCAACTTGGACGGTGAGTATGGGGGAGATACTCCGGTCGAACTGGAAGTGCTTCACCATCACCTGGAATTTTTTGCCAATGTTGAGGAGATTAGCACTGACGCTCTTTCCTTGGAGTACGGTCAGGCTAGTGGAAACAAATAAAGGAGGCGGAGAAATGACATGTTAAACTATCGCGTCTTAGTCCACTATCACAATCATGCCGGGGATTATCAACCCTATGATATGTGGCAGTGGCAGAAGGACGAATTGGGGCGAGAAGTCCAATTCGCCCAATTTGACTATTTTGGTCGGAGTGGGACCCTGTCCTATCAGAGTGAGCACCCCTTGGACTATGTTCATTTGATTGTGAAAAAGACCGACTGGTCCAGCCAATCGGTAGACTATACCATTCGTTTATTGCCAGCCCACCTGGTAACAGAGGTTTGGTTGATTGAAGGAGATGACCAGGTCTATTATTCCAAGCAGGCCGCTATGACCAGTCATGCTTACTATCATCGCAATCCTCATGCCTTTGATATGGCCCTCCATTATCGGGATTTTGATCGCCATTGGGCCTACCAGGACTGGCTGGGCTACCGCTATCAAGAAAAGGAGACCAGCTTTAAACTATGGGCTCCAACAGCCAGTAAGGTAGAACTCTTGCTCTACAAGGATAGCAGCAAAAATGCCCCTATCTGGAAGGTTTATCCCTTGGAGCGGGGACAAATTTTCTCTTATTATCATAAAAATAATACTATCGGAGTCTGGTCTAAGACCGTCCAGGAAGATTTAAAGGGTCGGGCTTACCAGTATCGTCTCACCTTTGACTATGAGGAGGTCATCAGTCGCGATCCTTATAGTGATGCGGCTACAGCCGATGGGAAACGCTCAGTCATTCTAAGTCCTAAAGACAGAGAGCTAGACGGTTTTCAGGTCAAGCATGGAACAGATGCTCCCTGGCGCTTGGACAACCCTTGCCAGGCGGTTATTTATGAAATGCATCTGCGTGACTTTAGCCAATCCGAGACTTCTGGAGTTGATCCTCAACTGAGAGGGACCATTCTTGGGGCCTGTCAAAAAGGGACGAAAAATAAGGCTGGTCAGGCGACAACCTTTGACTACATCAAGGAACTAGGAGTCAACTACATCCAGCTCCAGCCCGTCGCTGATCGCCATAAGGACTATGATGAGAATGGCCAGGTCACCTATAACTGGGGCTATGATCCACAAAATTATAATGTGGTCGAAAGTAGCTTTTCCAGTCAAGTTGATGATCCAGGCCAAGTAGTCAGAGACTTTAAAACCCTGGTTCAAGCCTACCACGATGCTGGGATTGGAGTGATTTTAGATGTTGTCTATAATCACAGTTATTCGACTTTCGATTCTCCTTTCCAGGCTACTGTTCCCGACTATTATTACCGGATGAATCTGGATGGTTCCTTTCAAAATGGGACCGGTGTTGGTAGTGAGACAGCTAGCGAACATGAGATGTTCCGCAAGTATATGATTGACTCCCTCCTTTACTGGGTAGAGGAGTACAATGTCGATGGTTTCCGCTTTGACTTGATGGGCATTCACGATGTTGAAACCATGCAGATGATTCGCGACCAGCTAGATAAGATTGATCCCCGTATTCTGACCTATGGCGAGGGTTGGGATATGGGTAGTGGTCTCTTGCCCCAAGACAAGGCTAAAAAAGACAATGCCTACCAGCTGCTAGATATCGGCTTTTTCAATGATAATCAGCGGGATGCCATTAAGGGGGCCGAGGTTTTTGGTGGCCTCAAAGCAGGCTTTGTCAGTGGCCAGGGAACCGAGAATATTATTGCCAAGGCCATTCTAGGTAGCGGCGAGCTAGGTAGTTATCTGATGCCTAATCAGGTGGTCAACTATGTCGAAGCTCATGATAACTACAACCTGCATGACCTTCTAGCTGAGCTTCATCCCTATGACGATCTAGTCACTAGGACCAAGCGAGTTGAGCTAGCAACAGCCATGAATATCCTCATGCAAGGACTGGCCTTTATCGAGCTCGGCCAAGAATTTCTGCGGACCAAGCTAGTAGCAACTGGACCAGAAGGTCAGCTTACAGAAGCAGACAAGACACGGGCCATGAACAGCTATAATGCACCGGATGCAGTCAACCAGGTCGACTGGGACCTCTTGGGACCCAACCAGGCCAGCAAGGACTTTATCCGGCAAATCATCCAGCTCAAGACCAGTAGGAAGGAATTTTCCTACCCGACCTATGAAGAAATCTACCAGCATGTCTATGTACGCTCGGCCCAAACCAATAGCGGCCTAGTTATCTTTGAAATCAGAGACGAAAGGGACTACCTAGTCATTTTCAATGCGTCAGGCCTTCCCTACTATCTAGAAGAAGCAGACAAGCTCCGCTTGATTGCCGGCAATAGCCGGACCAAGCGTCCCTTCTATGTAGAAGACCTAACTGCCAGCGTCTTTGAAATTGTAAAATAAAATATGCCAAGAACGAGATTGGGACTAAGAACGATTCCTTTTTAGGAATGAGTTCTGTTCCAGTCCCGTTTTTTCTTGCTAAAGAGCAGGAAAAAGGGTAAACTGTAAAATATTAGAATGTGATAAAGGGAGGGAATAATGACTTCTATCCCAAGGGGTGGCCCCAACCCCACAAGAAAATAAGAGCTGAGAATTTCTCAGCTCTTATGTTTTATATCTAAGTATTTGTTAGTCTTAAGGAGTTGGATTTTTTTCTCAACTCTTTTTTCATATTTTTGAATATGGGAACTTTTCACCAAGACAGGTAAACCCGCAATCAAAATAGCTACTCCCAGAAGGACTAGGACAAAAACTTTAAACTTTTCCATAATTCTCCCCTTATATTTTAATTTTGCAATTAGAAGTTTGGGACCTCTAATTACAAATAATCATCCCTATTCCCAATATAGCATGAAAGCCCTTTTTTGTCAATGAGTTTGGTTTATCTAGGGTCCAGAATTGGTAGGAGTAGGCTCTCAAACTAGCTTGTTCCTCAAGCCAAAAAGTGGGCTTAAACTAAAAGAAAATTTATCCTTATTGACAAGAGACTTTCTACTGGAGCGACTGGGGTATGAAAAGGCCAGCCCTTGGGGCCGGCTCTTTTAATTTAGCGCCAGATGATTTCGGAGCTTAGTTTGGTTTCTTGGCGCTCTTGGGATAGGGCGGTCTCAAAAAGGATTTTTCCTAATTGATAGCCCTTGTGGTCAATGGTGGGGATTTTCAAGAGTTGGCTAGTCAACATATTTTCTTGACCGATTAGGCTGGGTAAGGGAGCCTTCTGGTCCAAATAAGCTTGCTGGATACCGGCAGCTACATCATCGCTGGTGGCCAAGATAAGCTGGGTCTGGGAAGTCTTGATAAGCTCTTGAGCTAGCCTGTATCCGTCTTGATAGTTATCAATTTTTCCAAAAGTTCTGGGAACTTGCTTGTCATAGACAGCTTGGTAGGCTGCGATGCCTTCTTGATAGGTTGCAGAGATAGGACTATTCCGTGAAAAGAGGAGGACGACTTCCCCATATCCCTGGCTCTTAAAAGATTGAAATAGGGAGGTATAGGCAGATAGGCGTTCGATATAGGCGCTAGATAGGGGACTTTCCTTATTCAGGGGCTCAGTCATCACGATTTGGCCGTAGTCGTGATAGTGAGCGATTTGCTCTAGGCTCAAGGCATGAGAGGTAAAGATGAGACCATCAATCGCCCGCCGTCTGAGCTGTCCCAGATAGCTTTTTTCAAGCTCCTCGCTATAATTAGAAGGCATAAAGACTAGTTGATAGTCGCTATCCTTGGCTGCATCTAAGAGGCCCTCGATGAGGTGGTTAAAGTAGGGGTGGCGGGTATGAGGAATGACCACACCAATCTTATAGGTTTTTCCAAGACTGAGGTCTCTTGCAATCTGGTTGGGTACATAGCCCAGTTTATCGATGACTGCCTGGACCTTGCTTCTGGTCTCGTCCGCTACATGAGGATGATGATTGATGACCCGAGACACTGTGGCGACAGCGACTCCTGCCCGTTTGGCAATTTCTCGGATACTGGCCATGAGCGGTCCTCCTTTCTTTCTAGAGCTTAGATTTTGACGAGGTATTTCTGGATACCGTAGCCGACTCCGTCCTCATCGTTGGACTTGGTCACCCGATAGGCTACCTTTTTAATCTCAGCTAGGGCATTGTTCATGACGATTGGATAGGCTACACGATTTAACATGGGAAGATCGTTATGACCGTCACCAAAGGCTGCAGTGTTTTCCTTACTTAGTTTTTCTTTTTCAAAGATATAGGTCAGCCCAGCGGATTTTTTGGCCTTGATGTGAGTAATCTCGAGGTAGGCCTTGCCGGAGCGTTGAATGCTGACGCTAGCCATTCCTAATTGTCTCAAGGTTCTTTCTAGGGCTTGAATTTCTTCTTGGTCAAAGGAAATCATCATGATTTTAAAAATATTGATAGGAGCCTTGAGAAAGCGGGCTTCGTCTTGGATAAAGGTGGGTCCTTGCCCGGTCAAGCTGTGTTCGTAACGAATACCTTCATCTATTTTATCACAATACCAGTTATTTAGGTCATAATAAGATAGGCTTACCTGGGGGAAATGCTGGCGAATGTAGTTGAGCAGGTATTGGACATCCTTTTGGGCCATTACCTGGCTGTAGATGGGTTGGACTCTTCCTTTTTCTAGGCGATAGATTAGTCCGCCATTAAAGCCGACCTGTAAATCCGTCAAGTCTAATGTATCAATGGCTTGGCTCATTTCCATAGGAGCCCGAGCGGAAATCAGGGTGACTGGTAAATTAGCCCGACGAATCAGTCTAGCATTTCTCTTGCTTACCTGGCCCTGGCTATTTAGTAGGGTACCGTCCATATCTAAAAATACACGTTTAATCTTCATCAAAATGACCTCTTTCTTCTTTTCTATCAATAGAATAACAGCTGGAACGCGTTCCATGTCAAGCCTTAATTTGAAAAAATTTCAAATTAGCCGATTTTTTACTAAGGCGGGCTTGAAGTTATGGTTAGAAAGAGGAAAGAAAGTTAAAAGAAAAACCAGCAGTTAACGGGTCTACCCTGCTAGCTTGGCTTTTTGAGGCCAAGTCTGGGGACTGTAACTTCTGGTTCTTCTGTATTGGACTTAGTCTATCAAGGGCCAGCCTTTTCTTGACTGGAGCTTGAAGAGCTCGATGAGCTACTGTCTGCTTGGCCTTCTTGGGAACTGGTCGTTTCAAACTGTTCGGGGTGAAGGGCGCGGTAGCTTGGAGAGTCAAAGAGGTCTGCGGTTGAGACATTTCCTCGTTTGCTATAGAGGCTAGTTGACTGGTCTCCTTTTTGTTTTTCGATTTTTTCTTCGGCCTTGAGCGAATGGGTGTAGGAGTAGTCTTTGGAATTGACCTTGCCCAAATCGTTGCCCTGGTAGAAGCGGATTAAATCGCCGGTCTGGACAGTATCGCTCATTTTGAGCTGATTATTAGCTGCGTTTCTGGCATCTTCGAGTTCCTTTTGGGTCGTTGGATCAGGATTGGTAATTTCAGCTCCAGTCTGGGTATTGTAGATTCGTCCGCTGTAACTAGTATATTTGGGTGTCACAAAATTATTGGTTGAGCGGAAGGTTACAATCTGCTGGTGTTGGGCTGAAAGGAGGTCTTGCCCGACCTGGAGGTACTTGCTAGAGTCGATACCTAGGAGGTGTTCCAAGGTTGGAAGAATATCGATTTGTCCGCCAAAGGTATCGATGATTTTACCAGAGTTCATGCCAGGGACGACTACCATATAAGGCACCCGCTGGAGCATGGCATTGTCATAGCTTGACCAGGTCTCTGAATCCTTACCTAGTAAAGGGGCTAGAGCCGGATTGCGGGAGTTAGAGATACCATAATGGTCCCCATAGAGCACGATAATCGAATTTTCATAGAGTCCGGCTGCCTTGAGATAGTCAAAGAAGGACTTGACAGCAGAGTCTAGGTAATTGGCAGTGGCGAAGTAGCCGTTGATGGTTTCATCCTTGGTAGTCGCCTGAGGGAAACCAATCTCATCTCCAATCAGGCTGGTTGTATAAGGATAGTGGTTGGAAACGGTGATGTACTTGGCATAGAAGGGCTGCTGCAAGTGTTCCAGATACTTGATGGAGTCCTTAAACATAATCTTGTCATTGAGTCCATATTGGAAGGAGTTTTGACTGGTTAGTTTAGAGAAGTAGGACTGATCGAAGAAATAGTTGTAGCCCCATTGTTTATAGGTGGTATTCCGATTCCAGAAGCTACCTGCATTTCCATGGAAAACCGCAGAGGTATAACCTTGCTTGGAGAGGATGAAGGGAGCCGCCTGTTGGGTATTGGTTCCCCCGTAGTTGACCATAAAGGAACCTTGGTTGAGCCCGAAAAGCCCGGTTTCTAACATGGTTTCGGCATCAGAGGTCTTACCGGCCTTGACCTGGTTGAAGATATTGGAGAAGGCCAGGGTCGAGTTGGAATGGTAGAGTGAGTTGAGAAAGGGGGTCACTTCATATTCCTTGTCCTGGGCCTTGAGCTTATAGTCAATCAGGAACTGCTGGAAGCTCTCTAGATGTAGGTAGATGACATTGCGGCCCTTGGCGATACCAAAGTAGTTTTTGTCAGGGGCTGCATAGTGGCTCTTAACATAGTCTTCGACAGGTTTCAAATCCTCGGCTGAAGCCTTGGAGCGTTCTTTATTGGCCTGGTAGGTTTGGTTACCGCTATAACCTAAAAAGGCAGGAAGACCCAAAGCTCGGACAACATAGTAGTTGGAGAAACCGCGGGTCAGGAGCTGGGGCCGGTCAATTTCTGCTAGAAAGAGGTTGGCCGTAAAGAGCATGGTTGATAGGGCAGTAATGGCAAAGCTAGCCCGCTTGTTGAAGGGTCTTTGGTCGAAACGGATTTGCTTCTTATAAAAGAGGTAAACCAGGATGGGAATATCAATTAAGTAGATGATATCCCAGGGACGAAAGAGCTCTAGGGCGGCTTCGCCCAAGCCAGCTGAAACACTGCTGGAGGCTAGCATGGTATTGACCGTCACAAAGTCACTGAACTCCCGATAGTAAATGGCGTTTGAAATCAGCCAGATAAAAAGGAGCAAATAGATGAGGATGGCGACGCTATAAAAGAGCTTGCTACGTTTGAAGTAAAGGGCGAGTCCAATCAAAAGGAGGCCCAGGGGAAGGGGGTTGATAAAGGCTAAAAATACTTGGTATAAACCTTGAATGTCTAAATTAAAATCAATGGCATAGGCCCACATGGTTTTTAGCCAGTAGACCACTAGTAAGGTCAAGACAAACCCTAGTCTTGTACTCATAAAATTGAGTAAATTCCGAGCGATTTTTTTCACAGAACTACTTCCTTGTCTTATTTCCTAAAATTTTCTCTCCTAAGTATATCACATTTTTAATTGAATAGGTAAATTAAGAAGTGGGTCGTCATTTTTTTGAGATAATTCTAAATATTTGATATAATATGAACTATGAAAAAGCTTAGGGTCAGTTTGGCCACCGAAAAAAAGATTAAAAAGGGCCAGCTCCTTTTGGAAAAAAAGGACTTTCCCCACCTAGACTTGGACCATCAGCTGGTTGATTTAATGGACCAAAGGGGTCAGTTTCTGGCTCGGGCCTATCTGTCTCCCCAAAACAAGGGGGTGGGCTGGGTCTTTGCCAAGCAGGCCTTGGATTTGGATGTAGCCTTTTTTAGGGCCCTCTTTGAGCAGGCCAAGGCCAAGCGCCAGTCCTACCGAGATGATGCGGGAACAACAGCCTACCGCCTCTTTAATCAGGAGGGAGATGGCTTTGCAGGTTTCAGCGTGGATCTTTATGGTGACTATGCCCTCTTTTCCTGGTACAATCTCTTTGTCTTTGAGCAAAGGGAAAAGATTAGTCAAGCTTTTCGTGCAGTTTTCCCAGAAGTTTTGGGAGCTTATGAAAAGATTCGTTTTAAGGGGCCTGCTTATGAATCGGCCCACTTATACGGCCAAGCGGCCCCTGAATCTTTTACGATTTTAGAAAATGGCATCCGCTATTCGGTCTTTTTAAATGACGGTTTGATGACTGGAATTTTTCTAGACCAGCATGATGTGCGGGCCAGTCTAAGTCAGGGTCTGGCAACTGGCAAAAGAGTCCTCAATATGTTTTCTTATACGGCGGCCTTTTCTGTGGCAGCAGCCATGGGGGGAGCCCTTGAGACGACTTCGGTTGATTTGGCCAAGCGTAGTCGGGACCTATCCCAGGCTCATTTTCTAGAAAATGGGCTCAGCCTTGATCATCATCAATTTGTGGTTATGGATGTCTTTGCCTACTTTAAGTATGCCAAACGTCATGGTCTGGTTTATGATTTGATCATTCTGGACCCTCCGAGCTTCGCTCGCAATAAGAAAGAGACCTTTTCGGTCGCCAAAGATTACCACCGGCTCATTGCCCAAGCTTTAGATATTTTAGCGGAAGGGGGCTTGATTGTGGCTAGTACCAATGCCGCCAATCTCTCCCGCCAGAAGTTTAAAAAAGAACTCGATAAGGGATTTGCAGGAGTCAAGTATCATTTCCTTGTGGAATGGGGCTTGCCAGCAGATTTCACTTACAATAAAAAAGACGAAAGTAGTAATTACTTAAAAGTATTTACAATTAAGGTAAACCAATGAGATTAGTAGTTCCTGTCATGCCCAAAAGTTTAGAAGAAGTCCAGCAGATTGACGCCAGTCGTTATGCAGAGGCGGACTTGATTGAATGGAGGGCCGACTATTTAGCCAAGGAAGATATTTTAACCGTTGCACCGGCCATCTTTGAAAAGTTTGCTGGGTGGGAATTGATTTTTACGCTTCGCTCTCGCAAGGAGGGGGGGCATATCCAGTTGACAGATGAAGAGTATGTCAGCACCATCAAGGAAATTGCTAGTCTCTACCAGCCTGATTATATCGATTTTGAATATTTTTCTCATAAGCAGGTCTTTGAGCAGATGTTGGAATTTTCCAATCTGATTTTGAGCTACCATAATTTTGAGGAGACCCCAGAGGATTTGATGGAGATTCTATCCGAATTGACCAGTCTGACACCTAAGGTGGTCAAGGTTTCCGTTTTGGCTCAAAATGAGCAGGATGTGCTGGACTTGATGAACTACACTCTAGGCTTTAAGACCCTCAATCCCCAGCAAGAGTATGTGACGGTATCGATGGGCTCTCTGGGCCGCTATTCGCGCCTGGTTGGTGACTTGACTGGCTCTAGCTGGACCTTTGCCAGCCTCGATGAGGCCAGTGCTCCGGGCCAACTGTCCCTCAGCAATATGAAAAAAATTCAGGAGATTCTAAGTGATGAGGATTGATGGTCATACTCGTCTGGCGGCTGTCGTGGCTCAACCAATCAAGCACAGCATTTCCCCCTTTATCCATAATCTAGCCTTTGAGAGGCTGGGGATAAATGGTGTTTATCTGGCCTGGGAGATTGAGAAGCAAGACCTGGCCCAGACGGTGGCCAATATTCGCCGCTATGATATGTATGGAATCAATCTATCCATGCCCTATAAACAGGCGGTCATCCCTTTTTTAGATGAACTCAGTCCGGAAGCCCGCATGATTGGGGCGGTCAATACGGTCATCAATCGTGACGGACTCTTGCTTGGCCATAACACTGACGGTCGGGGCTTCTTTAGGAGCCTGGCTGACTTTTCCATCCAGCAGCAGAAGATGCTGATTTTGGGAACAGGAGGAGCAGCGACCGCCATCATTGCCCAGGCAGCCTTAGATGGGGCCGGAGCCATCACTGTCTTTGGCCGGTCAGCTTCTCTAGAGAGAATGGCAGCTAGATATACCGCCATAGCAGAAGAAACTGGAGTTCCTATCCATCTAAAGTCGATAGAGAATAGGGCAGACCTAGAGGATGAATTAGCCTCAGCCCAGCTATTGGTCAATGCGACCAGTCTAGGAATGGATGGCCGGAGCCTTCCCATTCCTTCCGACTTAATCTTACCCAAAGGACTCCTAGTGGCAGATGTGATTTACCAACCCTTTGAAACACCCTTTTTGAGCCTGGCCAAGGCCCAAGGTTTAAAAACAGTCAATGGTCTGGGCATGCTGCTCTATCAGGCGGCCAGTGCTTTTGAGCTCTGGACGGGACAAGCCATGCCGACCCAACTTATCTGGCAGGAATTAAGCAAAAAATATCAAGAGAAATGAGAGGGACTAGCCCCTATGAAGTTAACTGTAAATCTACCCCACCATCCCTATGATATTATCATTAAAAAGGATTCATTAGCCCAGGCTGGTCAGTGGTTGGCTGGCCTATGGCAGCCCCAGAAGGTCGTGATTATCACAGATAACCATGTAGCCAGTCTTTATGCTGAAAAGGTCAAGTTGAGCTTGGAGGATGCAGGCTTTGAAACCTATGTTTTTGACTTTTTAGAAGGAGAGGCCAGTAAGAACCTCAAGGTTGTCAATAAGGTCTATGAATTTTTGGTCAAGGTCGGCCTAACCAGAAGTGACGGCATTTTGGCCCTAGGTGGCGGTGTGGTCGGTGATTTGGCCGGTTTTGTCGCTTCAACCTATATGCGGGGCCTTCACTTTGTCCAGATTCCAACCAGCCTAACTGCCCAGGTGGACTCCTCCATTGGAGGTAAGACCGGGGTCAATACCCCTTGGGCTAAAAACATGGTTGGAACCTTCGCCCAGCCAGATGGGGTCTTGATTGACCCGCAGGTCCTTTCGACTCTAGGCAAGCGAGAACTTATCGAGGGTATGGGTGAGGTCGTCAAGTATGGTCTGATTGATGATGTCTTACTCTGGAAGGAGCTAGAGGAGATGGATGGTAGCCCAGAGTCCATCTTGGATCGGGCAGAAGAGTTGATTTATCGTTCCTGTGAAGTCAAGCGCAAACTTGTGGTTGAAGACGAGCTGGATAATGGTGTTCGTCTCTACCTAAACTTCGGTCATACCATCGGCCATGCGATTGAGGCTTCAGTTGGTTATGGCCAGGTCATGCACGGAGAGGCAGTAGCCCTAGGTATGGTCCAGGTGTCTCGGATTGCCGAAAAGAAGGGCTTGGTCCGTTCTGGTCTGACCGACCAGATTGTCCGTATGTGTCAGAAATTTCAGCTCCCTGTCAGCTATGATTCCTGGGACAGCCAGGCCCTTTATCAGGCCCTAGTCCATGATAAGAAGGCGCGGGGAAATAGCATCAAGCTAGTTTTGGTGCCTGAAATCGGTTCAGTCAAAATCCATCAACTTCCCCTAACAGAAATGAAAGAATATTTGGAGAGATAAAATGAGATATTTAACAGCAGGTGAGTCGCACGGCCCCCGCTTGACCGCTATTATCGAGGGAGTTCCAGCTGGACTCCCTCTTACAGCTGACTACATCAATGCCGAATTAAAAAGGCGTCAAGGTGGCTATGGTCGTGGTGCCAGAATGAAGATTGAAAGCGATCAGGTCGAGATTACCTCGGGTGTCCGTCATGGTCTGACCATGGGGGGACCTATTACCCTCAATGTCACCAATCTTGACCATCAAAAATGGCTGGAAATCATGAATGTGGCTGACGTTGAGGAAAAGAAGAAAAATCTGCGTAAGATTACCAAGCCTCGACCTGGTCATGCTGACTTGGTTGGCGGGATTAAATACCGCTTTTCTGATCTGCGCAATTCCTTGGAGCGTTCTAGCGCGCGGGAAACAACCATGCGGGTGGCTGTCGGAGCAGTGGCCAAGCGTCTCTTGGAAGAACTCGGTCTTGAAGTGGCCAGCCACATCGTCCGCTTTGGGGGAATTGATATTGAGATTAAGGACGGACTTAGCATTGCTCAAATCAAGGAAGCAGCTAGAAAATCTCAAGTAGCCATTGTTAATCCCGACCAGGAAGAAGAAATCAAGGCCTATATTGATCAGATTAAAAAGGATGGAGACACCATCGGTGGGGTGATTGAAACCATTGTCGGGGGTGTTCCTGTCGGTCTAGGCTCCTTTGTCCAGTGGGATAGAAAATTGGATGCTAAGTTGGCCCAAGGGGTCGTCTCCATCAATGCTTTTAAGGGAGTAGAATTTGGCCTGGGCTTCAAGGTTGGCTCGCTCAAGGGTAGCCAGGTAATGGATGAGATTCTCTGGTCCAAGGAGGCTGGCTTTACCCGTCGCACCAATAATCTCGGTGGCTTTGAGGGCGGGATGACCAACGGTGAACCGATTATCGTTCGGGGCGTAATGAAGCCGATTCCGACCCTTTACAAACCCTTGATGAGTGTGGATATTGAGAGTCATGAGCCCTATAAGGCGACTGTGGAACGCAGTGATCCTACGGCCCTGCCAGCAGCAGGAGTGGTCATGGAGAGCGTGGTGGCTACAGTGCTGGCTACCGAAATCTTAGACAAGTTTTCTTCTGATAATCTAGAGGAATTAAAGGCAGCGGTGGAAGCCCACCGGGCTTATACAAAGGACTTTTAGATGGGGACCTATATCTTAACCATGCTTCTGGTCGGCCTTTTTGCGGGCCTCTTGGGTTCGCTTTTGGGCCTGGGAGGCGGGATTGTCATTACACCAGTCCTGACCCTGGCCTTTGGAGTTGACATTAAGTATGCGGTCGGGGCTTCGATTATCGCTGTTCTGGCTACTAGCTCGGGCTCTGCCTTGGCCTATCTCAAGGACGACATGCTCAATTTACGGATAGCCATGTTTCTAGAGATTTTCACGACCCTGGGCGCCTTTGTAGGAGCCATGCTATCGGTTGTGACCAATGCCCAGATTCTCTTTTTACTCTATGGGGCCCTCATGCTTTTTCAGGCCTTTAATATGTATCAGAAGATTCGCTCCAAAGCCGAGACAGACATCAACCATAAGGCCGACCCCTGGGCTCAAAAGCTCAAGCTAGCAGCTTCCTACTATGATAAGGGTCTGGGGCAGAAGGTCGACTATCAGGTGGATCGTGTGGCAGCTGGTTCGACAGTCATGTTTTTTGCTGGGGTCGTGTCGGCCCTGCTTGGAATTGGAGCTGGTGCCTTTAAGGTCTTGGCCTTAGATACGGTTATGAAAATGCCCCTCAAGGCTAGCTCGGCCACCTCTAACTTTATGATGGGAGTTACAGCCACAGCCTCAGCTATTTTCTACCTATTTATCGGTCAGATTAACCCGGTTCTAGTCACTCCTATTGCCCTAGGGGTGCTTGCAGGCTCCCTACTAGGAAGTCGCTTGATGCCCCATCTACCAGTCAAGCTTTTACGCTGGATTTTCTTACTGGTTCTCCTGGTGACTGGCCTACAGATGTTTATGCGAGGTATGCGATGACAGATAAATTCTTGGAAGAAGAAAAGGACCAACTGGAGCTAGTCATGGGAAAAATCCTGCGCAATGGGATTATCCTTAGCCTGGTCTTGATGCTAGTGGGCTTGTCCATCTTTTTCTTGGGTAATCAAGCTCCCCTTAAGCTGGAAGACCTGGATGCTTTTAATCCCTTGCTTTATCTGACCAGCCATGGTCTTTTTGACGGGCTTTCTCTGATGCTACTGGGACTTTTTATCCTGATTTTAACCCCGATTTTTCGTGTTCTGTCTACCTTTTTTATCTTTTTTAAGACTAAGGACCAGACCTATATGGGCTTTACAGCCCTGGTCCTCCTTATCATCCTCATTTCGATTGTCCTAGCTTTTATTGTGGAGCCCAAGTAAGGAGGGATTATGCCCAAAAAAGTCATTTATATTGCTGGTCTAGGCTTGATTGGTTCCTCCCTAGCCCTAGCTATTAAAAGGGGCCAGCCAGACTATGAGATTCTGGCCTATAATCGGAGTCAAGAGTCCAGAGACATCGCCCTTAAAGAGGGCATGGTTCATGCTGTGACAGACGATTTTGCGGCCTTTGCCCCCTTGGCTGATGTCATCATTTTGGCCCTGCCCATCCAGCAGACCCTGGACTTTTTAGAGGTCCTGTCCCAGCTGGAGCTCAAGGATAAGGTTTTGATTACTGATGCGGGCTCGACCAAGGCTCAGATTGTAGCTGAGGCCGAGGCTTGCTTGCAGGATAGGCCAGTCCGCTTTGTGGGAGGTCATCCCATGGCAGGGAGCCATAAATCGGGTGCCATCGCAGCCGATGTGACCCTGTTTGAAAATGCCTATTATATCTTTAGCCCTTCAAGTTTGACCCAGCCGGGAACCATTGAGGAGATGAAGGAGGTCCTAGTAGGTCTCAAGGCCCGCTTTATTGAGCTTGAGGCCGGCGAGCATGACCTGGTTACTAGCCAGATTAGTCATTTTCCTCATATCCTCGCTTCCAGCCTGATGGAGCAGGCCGGCCACTATCGTAAGGATCATCCCATGACCCAGCATTTTGCAGCCGGTGGTTTTCGGGATATGACCAGGATTGCCGAGAGTGAGCCCGGCATGTGGACCAGTATTCTCTTGACCAATCGCGCAGCCATTCTTGAGCGGATGGAAGATTTTAAAAATCGCCTGGACCAGGTTGCCCAGCTTTTGCAAAGAGGAGATGAAGAGGCCATTTGGCAATTTTTCAATCATGGACGGGAATTGCGCAAGGCCATGGAAATCCATAAAAGGGCTGGTGTGGATAGTTTCTACGACATCTTTATCAATGTTCCCGATGAAGAAGATGCTATCCTGGGAATTTTGGAGTTACTAAGAGGAACTTCGATTGTCAATATCCGAATCAACGAGGAAAATCGGGAAGACATCAACGGAATTTTACAAATTACCTTTAAAAACCGTGAAGATTTAGAAAAATCTGCTAAAATAGTAAGAGAAAATACAAAATATCAAGTCTTTTTAGACTGAGGAGGAAACGATGTCAAATGTTTATGATTTAGCCAATGAATTGGCGCGTGGTTTGCGTGAGCTACCAGAATACCAAGCAGTCGCTGAAAGCAAGAAAGCGGTGGATGCAGATAGTGAGGCCAAGCAAATCTTGGACGACTACCTAGCCTTTCAAGGTGAGCTACAAGTCATGGCCCAGACAGGACAAATGCCAACGCCAGAATTGCAGGAAAAAATGCAGGCTTTCGGTGAAAAAATCCAAGCCAATGCGGTATTATCCGACTTCTTTGCCAAGCAGCAACAGCTTTCTATTTATTTGTCGGACATCGAGCGCATTATCTTTGACCCTGTGCATGAGTTGTTGAATTAGGATTAAAAAATATTTAGATGAATTTAAAAGAAGTAGGCTGTGGCCTACTTCTTTGATTTTTAGAGTTGAATAGAATACCGGAATATGAGGAGTCTAAAATATTCGATAGACTATTGCAAATCATATGTATATAGAGCAACCGCACTATAATTTTCTTCAAATTGAAAGACTACAGGATGCGTCTCATCTTCTAAATTGTAAGAATAAACTCCAGATATTGTTCCGTTGGGTAAGATATTGTCTTGAAGGTGGTTATCTTCTTGGTCATCAAATGATGAAATAGCATATTGTAAATCATTTGATGTATTTTCAGATAGTTGTTTAACATTAACCATTTTTAGGTATAATAATTGAGCATACTGTTCTCTTGAGGATTTGTTAGTTAAAGTGAAATAAACCTTTATAGTTGGTTTACCTTCATAATCGCTCGCTCTCTCAATTCTATCAATTTTTAAAATACCTTCACTGGTAGTCAAAGTCATAGTATCCTTATTCCAAGGACTTGCTTTTTCTTTTTTTGTTTTACTTTCTGATGAACTTTCCCAAGATGAGGAGGAAGTGTTTGTTTCAGCTTTTTCAAGCGTTATCGAATCAAATAAGGTTTCAAAATCTTCCAAATAATCTTTGTTTGTGTCATCATATGCTCCTAGCATAAAAGAAAATAAATGATGATTATGGGTGAAGACGAACATTTTACCAGTCATTTTAGCATCTTTATCATCTTTATAAGTAAAGTCATAAATAAAGAAAGTTTTACCATTTATAGATGTCTCTTTTTCGTTTGAAATGCGTGTAATTATACGTTCATGCGACTCTAGCCCCGTTTTAAAGATCTGCCTTACAAAAGCACTTTCAAAGTTTCCATCAAATTCTTTGGCTTGAATTTGTAACATTCCATAACTAGGATAAAACCAGTTAGTATCTTTGTCATCGGATTCTTTATGCTCCCAATCCTCAGGAACAGAGAATTTAACTCCTCTATAAGTCCATGTTTTTTGTTCCTTTTTCTCATTTTGAGATTGGGAACTTGTTGAAGTTGAATTATCTGTCTTATAATTGGTGCAAGCACTCATTATAAAGATAGACAAGATAGATAAGAAAAGGGCAATAATTTTTAGCTTTTTCATAATAAGCCTCCTAAAACTTTTATACTTCTATTATATATATATATATATAATGTCAAGGAGTTGAAGTATTTTCATAGCCAATCAACCATAAGAATAGTCATAATCCCCTCTTCCATTTCTTTTAAGCAGGAAATGTATTTTTATGGTAAAATAGTAGCAATACGATTGATGAGGTTTTCCATGAAATTACAGACAAATAGTAGGGGCCTTCAAGGTCGCCTTAAGGTTCCAGGTGATAAGTCAATCAGTCATCGCTCCATTATTTTTGGAAGTTTGGCTGAGGGTGAAACAAGGGTTTATGATATTTTACGGGGGGAAGATGTCCTCTCTACCATGCAGGTCTTTCGGGACCTAGGTGTGGATATTCAGGATGACGGTCAGGTGGTAAGGATTGAGGGCCGGGGCTTTTCTGGTCTTAAGGCACCTAAAAATCCTCTTGATATGGGTAATTCAGGAACGTCGATTCGCTTAATTTCAGGCCTTTTGGCCGGTCAGGACTTTGCAGTGGAGATGTTCGGTGATGACAGTCTATCCAAGCGGCCCATGGATAGGGTGACGATTCCCCTCAGACAGATGGGGGCAGAGATAGCTGGACAAACCGAGCGAGACCTTCCTCCTTTGAAATTGCGGGGGAAGAAAAAGCTAGAGCCCATTCACTACCAACTACCGGTAGCCTCGGCCCAGGTCAAGTCAGCCCTGATTTTTGCGGCCTTGCAGACAGAGGGAGAGTCGGTCATCTTAGAAAAGGAACTGACCCGCAACCATACAGAAGATATGATTCAGCAGTTTGGTGGTCAGATTTCTGTCTCTGGCAAGGAAATTCGGATTCGCGGAGGCCAGACCTTCCAGGCCCAAGAGGTAAGAGTGCCAGGGGATATTTCCAGCGCAGCCTTTTGGTTGGTAGCTGGCTTGATTGTCCCTCATTCTAAGATTGTCCTAGAAAATGTCGGTATTAACGAGACCAGGACAGGGATTTTAGATGTGATTAAGGCCATGGGGGGCAAAATCAGCCTAGACCAGATTGACCCCGTAGCCAAGTCAGCCCGTATCACTGTGGAGACATCTGAGCTCAAGGGAACTCTTATCAAGGGGGAAATTATTCCCCGCCTGATTGATGAGCTACCGATTATTGCTCTCTTAGCTACGCAGGCAAGTGGCGAAACGGTAATTGCTGATGCAGAAGAACTCAAGGTCAAGGAAACCGACCGGATTCAGGTGGTGGCCGACGCCCTAAATGCCATGGGAGCTAAGATTACTCCTACAGCTGACGGAATGATTATCGAGGGCAAGACTCCCCTGCATGGGGCTCGGGTCAATACCTTTGGTGACCACCGAATCGGTATGATGACAGCCATTGCTGCCCTCTTGGTCAAGGAGGGAGAGGTGGACTTAGAACGGGCAGAGGCTATCAACACGAGCTACCCTAGCTTCTTTACAGATTTAGAAGGGTTAAATAAGCATGACTAAAGTGCTGTTAGGCTTTATGGGAGCCGGAAAGACCACCTTGGGGCACCTGTTAGACCCTGACTTTTCTGACATGGACGCCCTACTGACTGAGCAGATTGGCCAGCCCATACAGGATTTTTTCGCTCAAGAGGGAGAGACCGCCTTTCGCAGGCTCGAAAGCCAGCTCTTGCAGGATTTGCTGGAGCAACAAGTGCCAGTCATTTCGACAGGGGGTGGGGTTGTTCTTGCTCCTTATAACCGACAACTATTGGCCCAAAATGACTGCAATATTTTTCTAAAGCTGGACTTTGACCGGCTCTATCAACGTTTGCAGGCAGATCAAGAAGCCAAACGTCCCCTCTTTTTAAACCATAGTCGGCAGGAATTTCAAAAGATTTTTGAGGAACGCCAGGCCCTCTATGAGGCTGTGGCAACCCATACTATTGAGGTACTTGATAAGAGTCCTCAAGAAATAGCGGAGATGATTCAATGTTTGTAGCATTTTTAGGGCCCAAGGGCTCTTTTTCCCACCAGGTGGCCCAAAAGGCTTTTCCGCAAGGAGAGCTCAAGGCCTGCCCTAATATTACTGAGGTTATCAAGGCCTATGAGGCAGGCCAGGTGGACTATGCAGTAGTCCCAGTGGAAAATTCGATTGAAGGGAGTGTCCATGAGACCTTGGACTATCTCTTTCACCAGGCCGAAATTCAATCGATTGCTGAAATCGTTCAGCCCATTAAGCAGCAACTGCTGGCGACTAGCCCTAAAAAAAAGATTGAACGGGTCTTTTCTCACCCACAAGCCCTGGCCCAGGGAAAGAAGTACATCGAGGAACATTATCCCCAGGCCAAGTTAGAAATTACCGCCAGTACGGCCTATGCGGCCCGCTTTGTAGCAGAGCATGCCGAGGAGCCTTATGCGGCCATTGCGCCCCATTCGGCAGCCGAGGAGTATGGCCTAGAGGTTATTGCCCAGGATATCCAGGAGATGGCTGAAAATTTCACCCGCTTTTGGATATTGGGACATGAACAGAGACCGTTTGACTTGTCCTTGGAGGAGAGGAAGATTACCCTGGCCTTGACCCTGCCCAATAATCTACCTGGGGCCCTCTATAAGGCCCTATCAACCTTTGCCTGGCGGGGGATTGACCTGACGAAAATCGAAAGCCGGCCTTTAAAAACGGCCTTGGGCGAATATTTTTTCATTATTGACATCAATAATAGCCAAGCCGAGCTGGTCCAGTATGCCTTTGCGGAGCTAGAGACCATCGGCATTTCCTATAAGGTACTCGGCCAATATGATGTCTATCTCATTTCATAGATATTGGGGGAAATATGACAAAAAATTCAGGTAACCTTAGTCATCATGAGGAACTACGCCTTGACTATCTTTACAAAAATTATCATTACCTAAATGATCGTGAAAAACAAGAATACGACTATCTACTAAGAAAAAAAGAAGGCAAGATTGGCCCAACTAGCTCTTCGAGAACAGCTAGGCCAGCCAGCCCTAAGGAGCAGCTGAAAAAGCAGCCAGGACTGACAGACGAGGGCCTTCCCAAGTATCCTGAGCGCCAGTCTAGGAGTCAGGCTAGGCGCAAGACCTCGCTTAAAAAGGAGCAGGAGCCGCTTGGCGCTAAACCTCAAGGACCGCGCAAAAAAAAGAAGTGGAATCTCAAACGAATCCTCAAATGGGTCGGCCTCTTTTTACTCCTAGTCTTAGGGGGCATGCTCTTTATGTTCCTCAAGGGTCTGCTTTCGGTCACAAGTAATCCCAATGCCAAACCAGCCCAGGTCGAGACCTTCAATGGACAAGATACCAAGGACGGGGTTAATATTTTAATCTTGGGAACGGATGGCCGGATTGGTCAGACTTCCGATGAAACTAGGACCGATACCATTATGGTGGTCAATGTCGGCAATAAGGATAAGAAGATTAAAATGGTCAGCTTTATGCGGGATACCCTAGTCCATATTGACGGTGTCAGCCAGGAAGATAGCTACAATACCTATTATGACCAAAAGCTTAATTCTGCCTATACCATCGGGGAGCAGAATAAGCAGCAGGGGGCAGAGTTGGTCCGCGAAATGCTCAAGGATAATTTTGATATTGACATCAAATACTATGCTATGGTCGACTTCTCAACCTTTGCGACAGCCATTGATACCCTCTTTCCAAACGGGGTCGCCATGGATGCCAAATTCTCAACCATTGATGGCGAGCCGGTCAGTGAGGTAGAAGTTCCTGATGACCTCAATATGAAGGACGGGGTAGTGCCCAACCAAACCATCAAGGTTGGCCAGCAACGTATGGATGGCCGGACCCTCCTCAACTATGCCCGCTTCCGGAAGGACGATGAGGGAGACTTTGGTCGGACTCGGCGCCAGCAAGAGGTCATGACTGCTGTCTTGCAGCAGGTCAAGGATCCAACCAAGCTCTTTACCGGATCGGAAGCCCTGGGTAAGGTCTTTGGCCTGACCTCGACCAACATTCCCTATACCTTCCTTTTAACCAACGGTCTCTCAACCATTACCAGCGCTAAAAACGGGATTGAACGGGTAACCGTTCCCGAATATGGCGACTGGGTTGATGATTTTGATATGTACGGTGGACAAGGACTCTTGGTCGACTTTGAGGCCTATAAGAATAAACTAGCCCAGCTAGGTCTGCGTTAAAAGTAAGAAGATAAATAAGCATGAAAAAGCCCACAAGTTAAGAACTTGTGGGCTTTTTGGCTGGTTAAGGCTTCAACGTTTCGGCCTCTTCCTGCTTGAGATAGAGTTGATAAGCATAGTCCTGAACCAGCTTTTTATTTTTCTCTGTGAGCTTGGGAAATACACCGATAATGTGGGTCTTGTCAATAAAATAATCCCGCTCCACATCAAAAATCAACTCCAACTTTCGGATTTCGCTCTCATCAGGGTCATGGGCCCCGCTCTCCCAGGAGGAGTAGGTGGCTGCACTAATTCCTAAAATGAGATAAATATCCTTGGGCCTCAGGTTTAAGGCCAGACGTCTCCTTTGTAACTTTTCATGATCAAACATTTTTTTCTCCCTTTTTGTAACATGATTGTAACTTTTCAAATCTAGTATAGCAGACTCTGCTTGTAAAAACAATCCTTTTGTCGAGAAAAAATATTCTTTGTAAAATTCGACAAATCAAGTATAATAGGGATAGGATTAAAGTTAGAAAGAAGCACCATCATGTTGAAAAAAAATGACCTCTTGGAGGTAGAAATTGTTGACTTGAGTCACGAAGGTCTGGGAATTGCTAAGGCCCAGGGTCTGGTCTTTTTTATTGAAAATGCCCTGCCTGGGGAAAAAATCCTTATGCGGATACTCAAGGTCAATAAAAAGATTGCCTACGGAAGGGTAGAAGAATGGCTAAAAAAATCGCCCCATCGCAAGGAAAACCTTGATGTGGCTTATTTGCGGACAGGGATTGCTGATTTGGGCCATCTAGCCTATGAAGAGCAACTCAAGTTTAAGCAAAAGCAGGTGGCAGATAGCCTCTATAAAATTGCAGGGATTTCTGATGTGGAAGTCGCTCCAACCCTGGGTATGGCTCAACCCTTTCACTATCGCAACAAGGCCCAGGTGCCTGTTCGTCGTGTTCAGGGTCAGCTGGAAACGGGTTTCTTTCGCAAGAACTCCCATGACCTCTTGCCAATTGAGGATTTCTATATCCAGCAGCCAGAAATTGATGCACTTATTCTAGCAGTACGCGACCTCTTGCGCCGCTTTGACCTCAAGCCTTACGATGAAAAAGAGCGCTCGGGGCTCATTCGTAATATCGTTGTCAGGCGCGGGTATTATAGCGGGGAAATGATGCTGATTTTGGTGACGACCCGTCCCAAGATTTTCCGCGTGGAGCAGCTGATTGAGCGCCTAGTGGAGCAATTTCCGACCATTAAGTCGGTCATGCAAAACATCAACGACCAAGCAGGCAATGCCATTTTTGGTAAGGAATTTCGTACCCTTTACGGGCAGGATTTTATCACCGATAGCATGCTGGGCAATGAGTTTGAGATTGCTGCGCCAGCCTTTTACCAGGTTAATACTCAAATGGCAGAGCAGCTTTATCAGGTGGCCATTGACTTTTCAGACTTGACCGCAGATAGTGTGGTCCTTGATGCCTACTCGGGTATCGGGACCATCGGGCTGTCTCTGGCCAAGCAGGTCAAGGCGGTCTATGGCGTGGAAGTGGTGGCTGAGGCTGTAAAAAATAGCCAGCGTAATGCAGAACTTAACGGCATCACCAACGCCCATTATGTTTGCGCCAGCGCAGAAAGTGCCATGAAGGACTGGCAAAAGCAAGGCATCCAGCCGGATGTCATCATCGTTGACCCACCGCGAAAAGGCTTGACCGAGAGCTTTATCAGAGCCAGCGTTGAGATGGCGCCTAAGAAAATCACCTACATTTCCTGCAATGTCACCACCATGGCGCGCGACCTCAAACTCTACCAAGAACTGGGCTACCAGCTCCGCAAAATCCAACCCGTTGACCTCTTCCCGCAAACACATCATGTGGAATGTATAGGGGTGTTGGAGAGAGAGGACTAAAAATCCTTGATGCAAGGCTGTGGTTTGCCGTCAGTCCATACAAAAATTATTGGGCTTCTAGCAGCGAGAGTTTTTGAAGATTAATGGATAAATGGAGGACGTTATATGAGTATTTGGGATGACTTAAAACTGGTTCACTTAGCTAGTAATGCTTCTTTTAGTAGAGGATTGGGCTATTATCAAAGCAAGGCAGTGCTAAGTGGAGAAGAGAGTGAGGTTGGTGTTTGTAAGGGGCAAGTTAGTGGTTCGCAAGACAATATTTACAATGTTGTCATCAATATCAACCATCCTAGAAAGTCAAGTTGTACTTGCCCATTTGCGGCAGGTAGGCGAGTGATTTGTAAACATATGGTTGCCTTATATTTTTATCATTTCCCTGAACAAGCAGATGCTGTTCTTGCAGAATGGGAAGAGGAGGAACGTGAAAAAGAAGAGCGCTATCAGCAATGGGAAGCTGATTATACCATGTTCCGACAGAAAAAGGTCGATGAAGTCACTGCCTATGTGAAGAGCTTAAGTGATGACCAGATCAGAGAAGAATTAATAAAGGCCCTTTTAAAAGAGTTTGAGTATAATTATCCAGATTATGATGAGTGGGATAACTATGATGACGACTATTATTTCTGATTGTTAGTAAGGAAGGAGTCAGCGTTCGATTTTTTGAAAGGATAGGAATAGAAGTAAAACTATAACTGTATAGTAGAAAATAGGCTGTGGCTACAGTGAGAAATCATTGCAGTTATAGCCTACTTGTGTTTCTAATGTAGGAGTCTTGGAGAAGATCTAAGCTTTCCTAGTCTAGTAATTTGTTTTCGAGTGAATAAATATAACAAATATGTTATAATTAAATAAAAAAAGGAGGCTTTTATCATGGAATTTTTGCTTGATAAGAGTATGGCAGAGCTGGGTGTTACGGATGTAGTGCTTGGGATTGCCAGAAACCTTGACCCAGAAACCGAATTACCCCAAACATTTGAGCAAAAACTAGAGGAAAAAGAGCAGTGGGCGCTAAATGTAAACTTGGAAGATGTGGAGCTTAACCCGACCATTGAGGGCTATCAGGAGATGATTGCCCAAGTAGGTCGAAGTGTCAAGAAAAATTCTCCGACGGCCCTGGCCCTGATTAAAAATATCAAGCGCAGGGGTAGCCTTCCTCGTATCAATAGTATCGTGGATATTTATAATGTGGAGTCCCTGACTTCTCTGCTTGCCATAGGGGCCCATGACTTTGATAAGGTAGCCTTTCCGCTGACGGTCACCCTTTGTGGAAAAGAAGACACTTTTTATCCCATTTCTTCCAATGCTAAGCATGTGGCAGAGACCGACTTTGTTTATCGGGACCAAAAAGGCATTATGGCTTGGTTGGATGTCCGAGACTCGGAGCATTACAAGCTAGATGAAACCAGCAAAAACGCCCTCTTTGTCATTCAGGGCAATGCCCAGACTTCTGTTGATATGCGGCTTGCGGCATTGGAAAGAATTGGTGCTGACTTAAAAGCAGCCATGCCTGAGCTAGAATTTGAAAGACAAGTCTTTCATGTGGGGGCATGAACGGACGCAGCTGGCATAATCTTTGAATGTGTGAGGTTAAGAGCGAATGCAACAATACTTACTTGAAACACCTATGCTAGATTTTTCTGCTACAAGTATCCAAAAGCTGATAAATGATAGGCAGTGGAAAATGCTGGATGAATACAATCGTATCCAGCAAATATACAATTTTGTTCGTGACGAGATTCTCTTTGGTTATAATGTTGATGACAGTATTTCAGCATCGAAAGTATTGGCGGATGGTTATGGACAATGCAATACCAAGGGAACTCTTTTTATGGCACTGCTTCGTGGGGTCGGTATTCCCTGTCGCATACATGGCTTTACCATTGACAAGGAATTGCAAAAAGGTGCGATGACTGGTTTTGTCTATAAAAATGCTCCTCAAAATATTTTTCACAGCTGGGTAGAAGTAGATTTGGATGGAGTTTGGTATGAGTTAGAAGCCTTTATTTTAGACAAAAAGTATCTTTCGCAACTTCAAGCGACGAATGCTAGCTGTTCGGGTGCCTTTTGTGGTTATGGCATGGCTGTCAAAGATTTTCATCATCCGGTGATTGATTTTGAAAGAAATAATACCTATATTCAAAGTGAGGGAATCAATCAGGATTTTGGTATTTATGCTTGTCCAGATGATTTACTAAAAGAGCACCAGCAGGAACTGTCTCCCATTAAATCCTTATTTTATCGCCATCTTGCTAGGCACTTGATGAACCGTAATGTCAAAAAAATCAGAAATAAATCCTAATTTAATGGTCAAGGCTATCCATCCCCTGAGCAGAAGCTCAGGGGATTTTGTTCTTTTCAGTCTGGATTAAGCAGTGGGAGAAGGTTTTGGATTGAAGCTTTAAAGGGCGGAAGGGTTCAAAATGGAGCAAGCAGGGCTTTGAAGCTATCAAGGCTCTTGACAAATGCTCCTTTCTCCTCTATACTTATATCAGTTAATATTGCTTTAAACGTGTCCTGTGAGGCATGAAAGTCAGAAAAATTGGGGATAGTTGGACTAACCTCTCATTTTGCTATAGACTTTTAGCTCAGGGCCTTGGCTCTGAGTTTTTGATTTTAAAGGGTATTCAATAATAATGGCAGTCTGTGAGCTGCCCTTAAGGAGGAACTTATGTCAAAATTGTCTTTAGACAAGAATAACTGGCGGACCTTGACCGCTGCGATTGTCGCTTCAGGAACAGATGACTTAAATGTGATGTTTCTGGCCTTTTCTATGTCGTCCATCATCAAGGACCTGGAGATTTCCAGTACAGCAGGGGGTTGGATTGGGACCTTTACCAATCTAGGTATGCTGGCTGGTGGTTTGATTTTTGGTTTGCTAGCGGACCGCTATCATAAATTCAAGGTCTTTAAGTGGACCATTCTCATCTTCTCGCTGGCAACGGGCTTGATTTATTTTACTCAAAATATCTACTATCTTTATTTACTGCGTTTTATCGCTGGTATGGGAGTCGGTGGTGAATACGGGGTAGCCATTGCCATCATGGCGGGTATCGTGCCGGCTGATAAGATGGGTAAGATTTCTTCCTTAAATGGAATTGCCGGGCAGATTGGGGCCATTAGTTCAGCTGTTTTGGCTGGTTGGTTGGCTCCGGCCCTGGGCTGGCGAGGACTCTATCTTTTTGGTTTGGCCCCGATTCTTTTGGTTATCTGGATGGTGCTGGCTATTGATGATCAGCAGATTTGGGATCGGTCTGGTCGGCCAGAAGACCCCGAGGAAACCAGTCAGCCGGTCAAGATTAGTCAGCTCTTTAATCGTCCTGCCCTAGCAGCCCAGACCCTGGCCCTGATGGTTATGACAACGGTCCAGATTGCCGGTTATTTCGGAATGATGAATTGGCTGCCAACTATTGTGCAGACCAGTCTTCATATTTCGGTCAAGGATTCTTCCCTTTGGATGGTTTCAACTATTTTGGGCATGTGTTTGGGGATGTTGGTCTTTGGTCAGATTTTGGATAAGTGGGGTCCCCGTCTGGTTTATTCTATTTTCCTCTTGGCCTCTTCGGTCTGCGTTTTCCTTTTCCAATATGCAAATTCGATGACGACCATGTTGGTCGGCGGGGCCATTGTCGGCTTCTTTGTCAACGGAATGTTTGCTGGCTATGGGGCCATGATTACCCGGCTTTATCCCCATCATATCCGCTCCACAGCCAATAATGTGATTTTAAATGTGGGAAGGGCTATCGGTGGTTTTTCTTCGGTTATTATCGGGAAAATCCTTGATTTATCGGGTGCTTCCATGGTAATGATCTTTCTTTCAGGCCTCTATCTCCTGAGTTTTCTGGCTCTTTGGACCATGAAAAATCTCAAGGCCAGTCGATACTTTAGCCTGGATAAATAATTTATAAAGCGAATGAGTTAAGGAGCTAGCTAGAATGACTGTCCATCAGTTATTTTACCTGGCTTCTTTTTTTTGCAAAAATTACTTCCATATGGTAATATTGTTAGTGAATTATTTCTATATAGAAAGAGATGTTGATGAAAGAGAAGTTTGAAAATGGGGGTTATCTGACCCTGCAAATCCGTCTGCTAAATGGTCGCCTTTTTAATCGACTCTTAGCCGCCGATGGGCGGGCCCTCTACTCGGCTGAGCAGGGCAAGATTTTATCCAGTCTGTGGCTAGAAAGGCCCCTAACTGTGACCGATTTGGCCTTGAGGACTGGCCTAGCCAATAATAGTTTGACAGCCATGCTCAAGCGCCTTGAGGAGCAGGGCTTGGTTTATTGTTACCCCCATCCCAAGGATCGGCGCAAGCGTTTGATTGATTTGACCGAGCTGGGGCAAAGCCAGCAGCAGGTAGGTCAGGATGTTAGCCAGCTCTTGGATAGTATTTTTTATAAGGGCTTTTCAGAGACTGAAAAAAGAGAAGTAGATGGCTACTTGAAGCGAATCTTGCAGAATTTGCAGGAGGTGGAAGAGAGTGAAAGGTGGAAAAAGCGATGATTACCTTTGAAAAAGTGAGTAAAAATTATGGGGATAATCAGGTCCTAGCTCCCCTATCGCTGACCATTGAGGACGGAGAGTTTTTTGTCCTGGTTGGGCCTAGTGGTAGCGGGAAGACTACCCTCTTAAAAATGCTTAATCGTTTGATTGAGCCGAGTGAGGGACAGATTTTGCTGGATAATCAGGAGCTTAAGCAGGAAGACTTGCGAAATTTACGCCTCAATACCGGCTATGTCCTCCAGCAAATCGCCCTCTTTCCCAATCTGACAGTCCAGGAAAATATCACCCTCATCCCGGAGCTTAAGGGTTGGACCAAGGATAAGCGTGTGGCTGAGGCCAAGCTTTTGTTGGAGCAGGTTGGGCTAGAGCCGGCCAAATATCTGCATCGCTATCCGCGCGAGCTTTCGGGTGGAGAGCAGCAGCGAATTGGTATCCTGCGGGCCATCATTGCCCAGCCCAGAGTTCTTTTAATGGACGAGCCTTTTTCGGCCTTGGATCCGATTTCGCGGCGCCAGTTGCAGGACTTGACCAAGGATCTGCATCAAAAATTAGGTTTGACCATTGTTTTTGTGACTCATGATATGAAAGAAGCGCTGACTTTGGCAGACCGCATTTGCATTTTGTCGCAGGGACAGATGATTCAGTGTGACAAGCCAGACGCTATCAAGGAAGCGCCTAAGAATGCCTTTGTTGAGAGTTTATTTGAAGGGGAGGAAGTCCGATGAAAGATTTACTAAGCACCTTTGAGGAGCGCTCAAGCGACTGGTGGGCAGCCCTGCTCCAGCATTTGCAGCTTTCTCTTGCAGCTCTGTTAATTGCCATGCTCATCGCTCTGCCTTTGGGTATCTGGCTGCATCGCTCCAAGCGTTTGTCAGAGGTGGTTTTGCAGCTGACAGGAATTTTTCAAACCTTACCTTCCCTAGCTATCTTAGGCTTGCTCATTCCTTTCATGGGAATTGGTGCTGCGCCAGCCATTACGGCGCTGGTCATCTATGCCCTCTTTCCTATTTTGCAAAATACAGTAACAGGACTAGGGCAAATTGACCCCAATCTGATAGAGGCGGCAACCGCCTTTGGTATGACCCGTTGGGAGCGTTTGAAAAAGTTTGAGCTTGCTTTGGCCCTGCCGGTCATCGTGTCGGGCATTCGGACGGCGGCGGTTATGATTATCGGAACGGCCACCCTGGCTGCCTTGATTGGGGCAGGAGGCTTGGGCTCCTTTATTCTTTTGGGAATTGACCGCAATAATAGCAGTCTGATTTTGATTGGGGCCCTGTCTTCAGCCGCTCTGGCTCTTCTTTTTAACTATGGTATCAAGTTTTTGGAAAAAGCTAGGCTCAAGCAAATTCTGCTTGCCTTTCTGGTCTTGGTATTGGGGCTTACTGGCTCTTTCGCGCCAGCCCTTTTCCAAAATATGCAAAAGGAAAAGCTAGTCGTGGCAGGCAAGCTCGGTCCCGAGCCTGAAATTCTTATCAATATGTACAAGCTCCTTATCGAGGAAAATTCAAACTTGACGGTGGAGACCAAACCTAATTTTGGTAAGACTAGCTTTCTCTATGAGGCTTTGAAAAAGGGCGACATTGACATCTATCCCGAGTTTACGGGGACGGTAACGTCGAGCTTACTTAAAAAACCACCGCAAGTTTCCAACAATCCGGAGCAGGTCTATGAGGCGGCGCGTGAGGGAATTTTAGAGCAAGATAAGCTGGCGCTACTTCAGCCTATGGACTATCAAAATACCTATGCGGTGGCGGTCAAGCGTGATTTTGCTGAAAAGCAGGGTCTCAAAACTATTTCCGACTTGAAAAAAGTAGAAAATACAGTGACTGCTGGTTTTACGCTAGAATTTAACGACCGTGAAGACGGAAATAAGGGCTTGCTCAGCAAGTACCATTTGCAGTTAGAAGCCAAGACGATGGAGCCAGCCTTGCGCTATCAAGCTATTCAAAAGGGCGATATTCAGATTACGGACGCTTATTCGACCGATAGTGAGTTGCGCCAATACGACTTGGTGGTACTGGAAGACGACAAGCAGCTGTTTCCTCCTTATCAAGGGGCACCGCTTTTGCGTCAAGAAACGCTGAAAAAGCACCCCGAGTTGAAGAAAATTCTCAATAAGCTAGCTGGAAAAATCACAGCTAGCCAGATGAGCGAGATGAACTACCAAGTCAAGGTTGAGGGGAAGTCAGCCGAGAAAGTTGCGCGTGAGTATCTGACTAAGCAGGGTTTATTGAAGAAATGAGAGAAGAAAGATTATGAAAGCTATTCTTGTATCGCAGGCTGGTGGTCCAGAAGTATTAGAGTATAAAGAGCTTGCCCTTCCCAGCATGAAAAAAGGTTGGTCCTTGGTTAAAGTAAAAGGCTTTGGGCTCAATCGTTCAGAAATTTTTACTCGTCAAGGATTGTCGCCCTCAGTGAAGTTTCCCCGTATTTTGGGGATTGAATGTGTGGGCGAAATCGTTGAAAGCGAGCATTTTCCAAAGGAGCAGACCATTGTCTCTATCATGGGAGAAATGGGACGGGCTTTTGACGGTAGCTATGCAGAATATGTCCTTCTACCTGACCACCAAATTTATCCTGTGGAGACCAATTTGTCTTGGGCGGATTTGGCGGCGGTGCCAGAGAGTTTTTATACGGTCTACGGCTCCATGAAGAATCTACATATCAAAGAAGATGACCGTGTTTTAGTTCGAGCGGCGACAAGTGCGGCGGGTATGACTTTTGTCAGGCTCTTGCGCGCCTGCTTTCCTGACCTCGTGCTGGTGGCTAGCACACAAAATCAAGCAAAGGAAGAACAGCTTTTGTCAGCAGGCTATAGCCAAGTGGTACTTGATAAAGATGGTCAGCTACAAACAGAGCAAACTTTTACCAAAATTCTCGAACTAGTTGGACCAAAAACGATAAAAAATTCGCTCCAGCATTTGGAAGAAGAAGGGATTCTTTGTAGTGTTGGCCAGCTGGGTGGACAATGGTATTTGGACGAATTCGACCCCATCGTTGAGCTGGCAAATAATGTCTATCTGACGACTTTTTATTCTGGTAATGTCTCGCAGGAAAAAATAAATGAAATGTTTGCTTATATTGATAAATACCAGGTGCCAGTAGCACCAGCCCATGTTTTTTCACTGAAAGAAGTACCCCAAGCCCATGCCCTCATTGAATCGGGGCAAACTAAGGGAAAAGTGGTTGTCGTTTTAGAAAAGGAAGATAAAGATGATGAGTAAATTAGAGCAAAACAAGCAAAGAGCAATTGCATTTTACAGAACGGCTTTTGAGGGAAACCCCAGAAAAGCAGTAGAACTCTATGTTGGTGATAGCTATCTCCAGCACAATCCAGTTGTAGAGGATGGCAAGGCTGGGTTTATAGCGTATTTTGAGCGCATGCAGCGCGAATACCCCGATAAGTCGGTCGATTTTGTTCGAGCGATTGCTGAGGATGATTTGGTAGCCCTCCATACCCACCAGGTCTGGGGTGCACCTGATAATCGAGAATATGTCACCATGGATTTTTTCCGCTTTGATGAAGAGGGAAAAATCGTCGAGCACTGGGACTCTATCCAGCAAGTGGAAGAGACCAAGTCGGGGAGAAGCATGTACTAAGCCTCTCCAGTCTAATCCTTGCTGGGCTTGATTTGGGATTTTGAACCCTAAGTTTTAAATAAACAAACTCCCCTTCTAGTTTGCAGGCTCCTTGTCTGCTGACTAGAGGGGGAGTTTGTTTGATGTTTAAGATTTATCTTTTTCTAGCCTATCTAGATAGGCTTCGATAGCTTCCAGCACGCCTGCCTGGTCATTGCTGGCTGTTTGGAATTTAGCGGTCGCTAGGGCGGCTGGGTCAGCATTGGCCATGGCATAGCTATAATCAGCTAACTCCAGCATTTGCAGGTCATTATTGCTGTCGCCAAAGGCCATCAGATTTTGAGGGCCATAGCCCCACCTTTTTAAAAGATAGGACAGGGCCCGGCCCTTATGGGTCCCTCGCGCGATTATATCAATATTTCCATGACCGGTCGTGACGGCTTCGATTTCTTGGCCTAGGACCTGGTGGAGGTCGTCAATGACCTTTTGGGTAATATCTAGTGGTGTATTGAAGGAAAATTTGAGGAAGTGGTCTTGGGGGAGTTGGTCGAAACTAGCCACATCCTCCAAGCGCTGGCAGTAGATGGCAAAGAAGTCCCGAGCCTTTGGCTGAACATCTTTGAGGATATAGGAGGCTCTCTCACCACAGAGAATCATTTCCCTTTCAAGGCCATGGGAAATCAGGTAGTCCAGGATGATACGGACCAGCTTTAAGGGCAGGCGATAGCTCTTGATAAAGCGCCCTTCCTCGACGATATAGGCTCCATTCTCACCGACAATAGTCATTTGCTCGTCTAGCTGGGGAAAGAAGGAGCGAATCTGGTAGTATTGGTTGCCACTGATGGGGACAAACTTAATCTGTTTGTCTTTTAATCTAACAAAGAGCTGGGCAAAGCGTTGGCGTTGGTAGTCGTTTTTGGAGTTAAGAAAGGTTCCATCCATATCGGTCGCAATTACTTTGATATCCATAGTTTCCTCCATTCTTGGCTTTCATTAAGTCTAGTCTATCATAAAAGCAGGAAATTTTCCCTTCAGAATAGAAAAAACACATTTTTGAGTAAAAAAATGTCGGAAATAGTTGAATATTATACTATAATCGAGTACAATGAGAGTAGGAGTTTTTAGAAATTAAAAGGGGATTAAAATGAAAAGTTTTAAGGAAAAAAAGCAGGTTTTTGCTTTCCGTAAATTAGCAGTCGGGCTTGTATCAACAACGATAGCAGCCTTTTTTGTCTTGGGAGGAGCGGGAGCAGAAATAGTTGCAGCCGACCAAGCTAGTCCTTCTATCCACTACAAATATGTAGCAGAGGATGAACTGTCGCAGGCAGAAAAAGACCTCCTAGTCCATGGCCTGCCCCAGGACTTGGGGGATAAGGAAGAGACCTATTACCTGATTTATCGTCCTAAGGGAAGCTCTTCTCAAGTGCTCAGCACTAGTGCTAGGAGCAATCAGGGCAAGCAACTCCCTCAAACCGGGGAGGCCAAACTCTTACCTTCCCTCTTGACCCTATCGGGGGCAGCCCTCCTCATTGTCTTTCTAGCCAAGGGGAAAAAGGGAGGCAAAAAGGCTCTTACTTTCCTAGTTTTGACCGGAACAGGGGCCTACTTTCTATCACCATCAGCCCTAGCCATCAGCAATCAGACCTTGGCAGCCTTTAATCAAAGCTTTGATTTGTCCCCTGGCAGTTCCTTGCCTGCCCCAGCTAGTATTGAAAACTATCAATATCTGGGCTACCTAAAGGGCAGTCAAATCCAGCAACTAGCCCTAGCTCAAAGCACTAGCAAGGAGTCAGCAAGGGAAGCGGGTAAGGAGGAGCCAAAACCTAGTCTTCCAGTTACCCCACCTGCCAAAGAGGAGGTAAAAGAGCTTAGCCGGACAGAGTCCATCGCCTTTGAGCGTCAGGAAGTGCCTAGTGATGACCTACCCCTAGGAGTTGAGCAAGTTATTCAAGCCGGTCAGGCTGGTGAGAGACTGATTCAAATGAAGGAGTACTGGTCCCAGGGGCAACTACTAAGGACCGAAGAAGTTGCTAGCAAGGTCGTCCGTCCAGCCCAGGCTGAAATTGTCAAGGTAGGCCGGGGCCAGCAGACAGAATTTGTACCCAAGGATGCTCCCGTTGAAGAGCCAAAGCCAGAGCTCAAACTGGACATCAAGGAGGTCAGCCGGACAGAGTCCATCGCCTTTGAGCGCCAGGAAGTGCCTAGTGATGATCTACCCCTAGGAGTTGAGCAAGTCATTCAAACCGGTCAGGCTGGTGAGCGTTTGATTGTGAGCCAGGAATACTGGGCCGAGGGACAACTACTAAAGACCGAGGAAGTTTCTAGCAAGGTCGTTCGTCCAGCCCAGGCCGAAATCGTTAAGGTAGGACGAGCTCAGCAGACTGATTTTGTACCCAAGGATGCTCCAGTTGAGCCAAGTAAGGATAGCCTTAAGCTGGATGCCCTACTAGAAGAACTAGCCCAGGCCGACCAAATCAAGGCTTCCAACCGCTACTTGCAGGACAAGTCAGAAGATAGGGAGGCCTATGATGAGGCTCTTCAGGCTGGTCAAGCCTTGTTAGAGGCGTCTTTGACAGACCAAGCCCAGGTAGATAAATTGGTGGCGGCTATTCAAGAGGCCAAGGCCCAATTAGACGGAGTAGTAGATAAGACAGCCCTAGAAACAGAGCTCGGCTTAAAAAACCAGGTTCAGACGGGCGACTCTTACCGCCTGGCCGATTCGGCCAAGAAAGAGGCTTACAACCAGGCCTTGGCTGCTGCTCAGTTGCTTTTAGACGACCCTCAAGCCCAGCAGGCTGACATCAATCAAGCCCTTGAGCAAGTGAAAAGCGCCCGGCAGGCCCTGGACGGTAAGCTAAAAGGCAAACCAAGTCTGAGCTTTATCCAGGTCATCAAGGATCCAGACAATCGCCAGGTCCGCCTATCTTATCAGCTAGTAGATAAGGATCAAAGCCTTACTTCCATCAAGCTCCGTCTCTATCAGGCTGGCCAGCTTCTTAGAGAGCTGACCTTGGATAAGGAGCAAAAGGAAATCCTGCTAGATGGGCTAGACTATTTTATAGACTATCAGTTAGCTGCCCTTATCAGCTATGATTTAGGGCAAGGCCCAGTAGAGGAGCAGGTGGCAGGTCCAGACTTCAACTTGGAATACAAGAAAATTGAGCTAAAGGAAGTCAAGGGAGTTGAGCTCTACAGCAAGGAAGGGGACCAGTTTGTCCGCCAACCAAATCTAGAGCAGGCACCAACTGATTTGTCCAACTATTATGTGCGGGTCAAGGCCGATCGATTCAAGGACGTCTTGCTGCCGGTTACAGCCATTCAAGAAATTGAAAAAGATGGTCGCCAGTTCTTCCAAATAACCGCTGGTCTGGCTGAATTGGTCCAGGAAAATGAGCGGAAAAAATACCAAAGTTCCCATCGTTTCTATATCGAACGGGTCCTGGCTCCGGTCGATAATGCCTATTCTAACTTTTCTGAACTAGTCAAGGCGATTACTGCCAATCCAGCCGGTAACTTTAAACTAGCCGCCAATCTAGATGCCTCCAGCCTTGCTCTGCCAGCTGGTCAAACTAGCTATATCACCAGTGATTTTACAGGTAGCCTGTCTGGTCAACATCAGGGACAGAACTATGCTATCTTTGGCCTCAAGGCTCCGCTCTTTGCCCACATCAAGGGAGGGAGCGTGACCGACTTGGCCCTGAAAGAGGTGGACATCAAGGGACAGGAAAATCTAGCCAGTCTGGCCCAAAAGGCAAGTGGGGCAAAAATCAGCAATGTTGCAGCCCAGGGGCAACTCAAGGCTGTCCGCAATCTGGCTGGTTTGATTTTCAAGGCCAGTGACCAGACTAGGATTGACCAGGCCTCCTTTACAGGTAAGCTGGATGCAGCGGCTAATACCGGAGGTTCTTCAACGGTTGGGGGTCTGATTGGCCAGCTAGAGTCCAACAGCAGTGTCAGCCATTCTTTTGCCGATATTGATATTCAGGTCAATCAGCCTAATAATAACAACTACCGGACCGGTGGTTTGGTTGGAGGAGCCAGCTCGGATTATAAGACCCGCTCCATTATCTCTGATTCCTATGTCAAGGGTAGGGTAACAAATAGCGGTAGTGGAGGCTATACAGCTGGTATTCTAGCAAGTAGCTGGACCTATGGTCGCCTGAAAAATGTTGTCAGTGCAGTTGAGGTACAAAATGGCTTTAAGGCTTATGGAGACCCAGGTGCCCTAGGTGAGGCCTTTGTTCGTGGAGATTTGGTCGATGTGGCCCTGACTCCAGAAGCTAGCGGTAAGGTTGAGCAACACTGGACACCAAAAGCTTTGACTGCTGCAGAAAGTCAGGAGCGGATTGCTGCTATGGGAATCAAGGTCAGCTTGGCCGATACAGCTAGCCAGCTGCTAGACCCTAATCGTCATGATACAGATTACAGTCTCCTGCCAGCCTATCAGGCAGATCGGGCTATTGCCTATGCAAATATGGAAAAGCTCCTACCTTTCTATAACAAGGAGTATCTAGTCCATTATGGAAATAAAGTAGACAAGTCCAGCAAGCTCTATCAGACCGAACTTATCTCAGTTTTACCCATGAAGGACCAGGAAATCGTTTCTGATTTGCAAAAGGATATCAACCGCCTGCTCCTCCACTATAAGGACCAGACAGTCGACTATCTTGATTTGACCAAAAAAGAAGCCCACAAACCCGATAATCTGCAAGAATACCAGATTAAGGGAACTGACCTACTCTACACTCCTAACCAGTTTATCCAGGACTTTAATCAGATTATCAACCAAGTCTTACCAGAATTGACTAGTGTGGACCTTTACTCGGACCAAGTAGCAGCAAGTCTAGGTCTGGCTAATGATAAGGAGCGGGAGGACAAGCTAAAGCGCCTCTATCTAGATGAACAATTCGCAGATAGTAAGACCCAGCTAGCCAACTATCTCAAAGAGCTCCTCCATGCCTCTAGTGCTCGGCCCCAGGATAATCCCCTGCTAGACCAAGCCCTAGTCAGCTACCTCAAGGAAAACAAGGTCCAGTTCCTTCTAGGCTTGACCTACCTCAACCGCCTCTATCGCCTACAATTTGGCCCAATCAATATCCGTCCTCTGGTCACCAACCACTTGGCAGCCTTTTATGGCAAGGGGCAGGATCCGATTTCTTACTTGGTAGAGCTGGGTTCGGGCAAGTATCAAGATCTCTTGATTAAGAATAATCCTGCTGGCTACCAGCGGTATTTGAGTGATGTGACTGGCCAAAAAGACCTCCTGGCCTTCCTAGACTATAACCGCCAGCTCTTTAGCCAGCAGGATGCCTATAGTTGGTTCAGGGAAGCTACCAAGGACCACCTAATCCAAGAAGAACGGCCGTCCAAGGAAGTCGCTGACGCTCCTTATAAGGTCTATGATCGCTTGCAAGATTCAGCCTATCAAGCCTACATTCTACCGCTTTTGACCCTGGACAAGGGCCAGGTCTTTATCACTTCAAATATGTCCACCATCACCTTTAGCATGCGAGAAAGGCATAGTGACTTGAGTGAGACGGCCTATCGTGAACGGATTAAGCTTTTGGCAGACCGCCAACAAAGTCACATGGACATGTGGTACCGCCTAGCACCAGCTGCTAGCAAGGAAAAGCTGGTCAAGACCAGCGCCCTGCCAACCTGGGGAGGCTACGTTATTCCAAATTCAGGCTACAACTGGTATGGGGAATTTGGCCAAAACGGCAAAAATCCAGACCAACCAGCCATGTCTATCCGCGAGTTCTTCGGCCCTATCAGCCAGTACTTCAAGCCTAATGGGGCCCAGGCCTATGCTACGGGCTCCCGGGTCAATATGATTGTTGGAGACATCCTCTCTGACTATGATGCCTCTGTCTGGACCCATGAAATGGTCCACAACTACGACGGACGCTTCTATTTCAATAACTATGGTCGGCGGGATAGCGAAGGAGCCGAGGAGTTTGCCCAAGGTATGCTCCAGTCCTCTTGGGGCCATAACCAACAAGAATTTGGCTTCAATAGTATCTTGGACTGGAGTAAGCAGGCCAAGCGCATCCACAACAAGTCCAATGATCGCTTCCAAAATCAAGCAGATTTGCAGACTTATTTCGCAGGCCGCTTTGACCTCCTTTACCTGCTGGATTATGCCGAAGGTAAGAGTGTGATTGATAGTGGCAAGGAGGCCCAAAAGCGCTGGTTTAATAAGCTAGAAGACCTGGCAGATGGCCGCCATGTTAAGAATCGCCTCAGACCATTTAGTGAGGAAGAATGGTCCAAGCTCAATCTTCAGACAGTTGCCGATCTGATTGAGCAAGGAGTAGTTGTCAAACGCTACTATGGTGAGCAAAAAGAAATTGGCCGCAATGTCTATAATCAGGTCAGCATGCTGGCCCCAATCTATGCCTCAGGTGAAAATGCGACAGGTTCACCAGGTGGCCTCCTCTTCAAGCGTATGGCCTTTGAACTCCTAGCAGCCAAGGGTTATGAAGGTGGCTTCCTTCCTTATGTATCCAACCAGTACTATAAGGAGGCCAAAGAGGCCGGGCAAGAGCTTAATGACAACTATATCGTCTCAAAAATTACCCAGGGCCAATACAATAGCCTGACCGCCTATAAGAAGGCCCTGATGCAGGAGCATTATGAGCGCTTTAGTCAAACACCGCTCAAAGCTATTAACATCCGTTGGGAAGGCCAGGACCACCAGATCAGCTCTTATCAAGATATTCAAAATCTGATGGATCAGGCCGTCAAGAAAGACCTTGAAGCAAATACCATCACCCAGGGCAATTCTCGAGTTAATTCACTGAAAATGGCCCTGCTCCAGGAATACCAAGAGTTGACCGATGATTACCGGACCAGCATTTTCAACTAAAAGTAGATAAAAAGAAGGAGGAGCTTAGGATAGCTCCCAACCTCCTCAAACAGATGGGAAGAGGCCAGGACTTATTTCTGAAAAGAAAGACTGGCTGGCCCTTACCATTTTTATATAGGTTTGAAAAGGCAGAGCCCCAAGCTAGGCTCAGGGCAGAGAGCCAATGCCTTAGACAAGATTAAGCCTACTTATATTATCTAAAAATTAAAAGGAAACTAGGGTAAGTAACTAGTTTCCTTTTTCTTGGCTTTGAGATCAGCCTATAAGCTGGTCGAATGCTTGGGCTGGACTTTTTTATCGGGATAGATTTGGTTGATGGCATGATTGACAGCAGTGGGAGCCTCACCCAGGCCGGTCGCAATCAAGTCAATCTTGCCCTCATAGGTACAGCAGTCACCGATAGCATAGATTCCGCTCACAGAACTTTCCTGCTTGCTATTGACCTTGATTTTATGGCGTTCTAGTTCCAGCCCCCATTTTTTTAGATTACCGACAGAGGATTTGAAGCCGTAATTGACAAAGAGGTGGTCAAAGGCCAAGCTTTGACTTTCCCCGCTTTTGGCCCTACTAATCTCCAAGTGGCTGGCGTGGTCTCCTTGCCCTTCTAGGCGACTAGGCAGGTAGGGAGTATGTAGCTGGACAGAGGACTGCTTTAGGGCCTCTACACTATGCTCTAGGGCACGAAAGTTATCCCGGCGGTGAATCAAATGGGTCGGAGCAATCTTTTCAAAGGCCAAGGCCCAGTCTACAGCCGAGTCTCCTCCCCCTAGGATAAGGATTTCTTGGCCGGCATACTGCTGGATATTGGCGACATGATAGTGGATATTGCTGAAGCCTTCCGCTCCCTCTAGTTCTAAGGGTCGGGGCTTAAAGGCTCCGCCCCCCATAGCAATAATAAGGGTTTTTGAGAAATGCTGGCCCTTGTTTGTACTGATGATAAAGTGGTCTTCCTTTTTTTCCAGTTGGAGGACCGTTTCATTGAGGCAGATGCTGGTGTCGAATTGACTGATTTGCTCCAATAGGCGCTCGGTTAATTCCTGGCCGGTCAGCTGGGGAAAGGCAGGGATATCCAAAATCGTCTTTTCGGGATAGAGAATAGCCGGTTGGCCTCCTAGCTGGGGCAGGGAGTCAATCAACTTGACCTTGGCTTGACGGAGGTGGGCATAAAAAGTAGCAAAGAGTCCGACAGGCCCCCCGCCAATAATGGTAATATCATATAGTTCAGACATAAGATTCTCCAATTAAAAAATAAGCTAGCCCTATTTTATCATAAATTAGGCTAAATACAGCCCCCAAAGACAAGAAAATCAAAGAATTTCCCCAAATAACTTTCCAATGCGCATTATATATAAATATAAGCTATAAAATTAAGCTAGAAGAATTTTATGGTGGAGCTAGGTCAGAATTGACTTTTTGTTATTTTGCTTGGTTTTTCTTAGACTAAATTTCCCTTCTAAGCCTAGTAGAACTTTCTTTAGGAAGTTAACGAATTTTCCAGGAAAAGAAGGTAAAAAAGAGTAGGTCAGAAATAACTTCTGACCCGCTTCTCTATAAAAATCTTAAATAGCAAACAAATCGTTGAGGTTCTCAGCCAGGGTAGGGTGAGTGAAGATTTGCTTAGTAAAGTAGGTATAAGGAATCTGATTATCCATGGCTACGGTGATGATATTGATGATTTCCTCTGCCCCCTGAGAGAAAATAGTTGCACCGATAATTTCCTTGGTTTCGGTATTGACAATAGCCTTGAAAGCTCCCCGCAAATCAGCATTGACATGCCCTCGAGGCATAGCAGCTACTGGGATTTCCTTGGCTGCATAAGGTAGGCCAGCTTCCTGTGCCTGCTTTTCGGTCAAGCCGATTTGAGCCAGTGGCGGATTGAGGAACATGGTCGTAGGAACATTTTTCCTTTCCTTGAGAGTGTAGCTGCCATCACCAGCCAGATAGCTAAAGAGGATTCTAAAGTCGTCTAGGGAGATGTAGGTGAATTGCAAGCCACCATTTACATCTCCCGCAGCAAAGACACCAGGAACAGATGTTTCAAGGTGCTCATCTACCTGAATGGCTCCCCGTTCGCTTAGTTGAATATCTGTATTTTCAAGGTGTAGGGGCTCAACATTTGGCTTGCGACCTGTCGCATACAGGAGGGCATCAAAGCGGAAGGTTTCTGTCTCGGTCTCAACGACTACCTCATCGCCCTCATTTTTGATTTGCTTGGTCCGAATCCCTTGGCGGATTTCGATACCATCTTCTTCTAGATATTGTTTAGCTAGACTGGCAATAGACTCTTCTGCCCGAGGTAAAAAGACATCTAGGGCGTCTAAGACGGTTACTTGACTTCCTAGTTGGTTATAAATACCGGCAAATTCCAAACCGATATTTCCCCCACCCAGGATACCCAGACGTTTCGGTGCTTGGTCTAGATTTTGAATACCAGTCGAGTCAAAGACATTTTTAGAGTCAGCCAGACCCGGAATTGGCAAAAGATTAGAAACAGCTCCTGTATTGATTAGGATAGTTTCTGCGCTTGCTTGCTGGACTTCATCACCAGCCCTTAGTTCTAGGACCTTATTGGAAATAAAGGAGGCTTGGGCATCGATTACATCGACAGTTGCCCCAGTAACTGCTCCATAGTTTTTGGCGTTGAGCCGGCTAGTCATGGCATCTTTCTCGCTCATGGCCTCTTCAAAAGAAAGTCCTCTTTCAGCAGAGACATAGAGACTCTTGGTTGGCAGACAACCGATATTGATACAGGTTCCCCCATACATGGCCTTGCTACGTTCAACTAGGGCGACCTTTTTGCCGAGTGTGGCCATTTTGGCTGCCAGGGTTTTACCAGCTTTTCCAAAGCCGATAACGATTAAATCATATTTTAACATAAATACCTCCATCTACTAACGATTCTATCATAGATGAAAAGGAAATGCATGATTTTGCTACGGCCCTATTTCAAGGGGCTTAAAGACCGATTGTGAGCAAGATTTTCGACAGCCAAAAGAAAAATATGCTATACTGGGCAGGTAAGTTTTTAGGAGGAAGATATGTCACTATTTACCATTATTTTGGGGACCTTGGTCGCCTTAGAATTTTTCTATATTTTATACTTGGAAACCTTTGCCACAGCCTCTGCGACGACAGCGCGTGTCTTTGGGATGGAGCAAAGCGAGCTAGAGAGAAAATCACTCAATACTCTCTTTAAAAATCAAGGGGTCTATAATGGCCTTCTGGGCCTGCTGATCTTGATTGCCCTCTACATCCAGCCCAATCCCATCTGGCTGGGCCTATTGATGGCCTACATCATCCTTGTGGCCGCCTATGGAGCCTGGACCAGTGATCCGAAGATTTTACTTAAACAAGGGGGCCTGGCCATTCTAACCTTAGTCAGTCTCTTTTTCTAAGGGCAAAAACCTACTGGGACTTAGAAAAAGAGTAACTAACTTGACGACTAGAAGTCCCAAGTTCATCAGCTACTAGCCTGATTGGGTCAGGAAAAATAAAGAGAAAAATTCCGTTAAATCACTGATTTAACGGAATTTTTTCTAGTTTTATCGAAAATGAGGCTTATTGACCAGTATTGACATCAACAGTACCGTCACTACCAACCTTGACGCTAGTATCGCCGGCGTTGACATTCACACCTTCATCGTTTGCGGTAACGTTGGTGTCTCCAGCATTAACATCGACACCGTTGCCATTAGTGCTAGTGCTTGCATCCTTGTCGCTGTCTCCAGCATTGACCTCAACACCATTGCCGTCAACCTTAACGGAAGCATCCTTCTTGCTACTTGAGCTTGAGCTAGATGAAGAAGAAACGCTAGAGCTTGATTCAGAAGACGATTGCTCGGTCTTACTGCTTTGTGAACCACAAGCAGCTAGAAGGGAAAGGGAAAGAAGTGGGAGAGCCACTAAGGATAGTTTAGAAATGTTTTTCATGATTTCCTCCTTAAAATCTAATAGTATCCTATTTGCTATCTATTTTTATACAGAAACCTTAAAATTGTCTAAAAGTAACTTGGATAAAGAGGAAAATATCAAGGTTTTTTCTCCAAGAAAGATCTTGAAAAATCCTGTTATATCAGCATTTTTGGAGATTTTGCTATCTCCTTTAATTTTTATTTATCCTAGGTAAGAAAAGCTGGAAATTTAGGGAAAGCAGAGAAGAGCTTGTTTTTATTGAATAAAGGAGCCTTTTCTTTACTATCTGCTTGACTTTTTAATTAGACAAATGTAGAATATATTTGAAGACAAGAAATTTTATAAGAGAGGAGCTTCTATGGACAAGACAATTAAACGCTTACCTGACGGAGAATTTACCATTTTAAAGATTATTTGGCAGCTACCTGAGCCAACGACTTCAGCCCAGATTATGGACAAGTTGGGAGAGGAAAACCACTGGAAACCCCAGACCCTACTGACGGTCTTGGCTCGCCTGACCGAAAAGGGCTTTTTAGCCAGTGTACGAAAGGGGCGGGAGCGCCAGTACCGGGCCTTGGTTTCCGAGGAGGACTATCTGGCCCTTGAGACCTCTGACTTTATCAAGCGCCACCATGGCCAGTCCATGGGTGGCTTGGTTAAGACCCTCTTTCAGACCAATTCCTTTTCGGAAGCTGACTTAGCTGAATTACGTGATCTTTTAAACAAATAAAGGGAGATATTTGAGGTGTGGATATGAAGTATGCAATCCTATCTTTTTTACTAACAAGTCTATATACATCACTGCTAGTCTTGTTTCTAGGCCTGATTTTTGGCCTCTTAAAAAATAGAATTTCGATTAAGGTCCGCTATTTTGTCTGGATTTTAACGATTATTGCTTTTATCTTTCCTTGGCGACCACAAGTAGGAGGGGGCTTGATTAAGCTACCGCTAGAAGCAGCAAATACCAGTCCGGTTGTGACAGAAGGCTTAGTAAGAGTAGGCGAGGCAGAAGTAGCCAGTCAAGCCAGTCCAAGCAGTAACTGGTGGAGCCAGCTCCTGGATCTGCCTTGGTTTGAGATTCTCCTGGTCATTTGGCTTTTAGGCTGTCTCTTTTACTTGGGCAAATATATCCTGGCCTACTTTAAGTTTAGGAAAATGTTGGCTCGCTGGGGGGAGAAGATTGACGATCCAGCCCTGCTCGACCAGCTGATCCTAGCCAAGGAAAAATTGGGAATCAAGGGGAATTTTGAACTTCTGCACTATCCCCTATCACCTAGTCCCATGTTGGTCGGCCTTAGAAAACCGATGATTATCTTGCCTGAGTTAGATTATGAAGAGCAAGAATTAAGCCTGATTTTTCAGCATGAATTGACCCACTACAAACACCATGATATTTTGGTGAATTTCTTAGTCATCTTGGTAAAATGCCTCTATTGGTTCAATCCAATCGTGCATTTCTCCTGTAAGGAAGTTCAAGAAGCCGGTGAGATGTACTGTGATTTTGCTGTTTTACGGGAGCAAGATATGGCCTACCGTTCCTTTTATGGGGAAACCATCCTGACCATGATTGACCGGAGCAAGAAAAATCCCCAGGTCCTCAGTACCTGCTTTTACTCCGATAAATTTAAGTTAAAACGACGGATTGTAGCCATTATGGACAGCCGTCTGCCCCGCAAGTTCCTCTCTAGTGTCTGTCTTTTGGCCCTTCCAATCTTACTTATCCTATCCAGTTCCATCTTTGCCCTTGAAGCTGGTTCCGCTCCAAAGACCCAGCAAAAGCTAGCAATGAACCGGCAGAAGGATAAGGGTCAGACCCAAAAGCAGCTTAGCCCAGAAGAGGCCCTAGCGGCCAGCCTCAAGGATCTTGGCCTATCCAGCAAGGACATCAGCAATCCTAAGATTGAAAGACAGAAAGAGACCTATACTGTCCATTTCTCTCATGGCAAGGTCAGCTATGAATACCATGTTCGGATGAAGGATGGCTCCATTATTCGGTCTAATAAGACCAGTCTAGTCGAGAAAACACTGCCAGCACCTAGCTCCAGCCAGGCCGAGCCAAGCAGTGCCAGTCAAAGTCAGGCTCCAGAAACTGCTGCCTCTAACCAAGCTCCAGCTGCTGGAACTGCTAATAACTATGCCCCTTCTGCCCAGCAAGGCGGAGCTAGCAGTAAGTCCGACGATGATGATGCCGATGACAAGGACGATGATGACGATAAGGATGATGACTAGCTTAGCTCTTGGCTTGCTAAGGCAGCAAGTCTGGAGCTTCTAAAAGCTCTTGGAAATAGCTACTAGGCTTACAAGTCTTTTAGCCCTTAGCCTTGCCTTCTTAACATCTCAAGCTTGAGATTAGCCTTGCTTTTCCAGTCGCTGATACAGACCACTGGACTACGTGAAGCCAATAAGAATGAGATGGACTCGGAAGCCTTCCGAGTCCATCTTTTTTATTTTTCAAAAAATTTAAAAATAATGCTTGACAAATTAAAAAGACAATTGTAGAATATAAACATATACTACAATTGTAGAAAGTAAAAAAGCTGATTTAGCAAGGAAAGGAGTGGGAGCGCCTGAGACTTATTGTCAATTCCTTCTGGCGACTTTATCAGTCTCTGCAAAAATCGACCAGCTATCTTGGAACCAGTCTAATGGGCCAGGTAGACCAGAACTAGGAGAAAAGAAGACTTATCCGCCAACTTTTCTCAAAAGATTAAAGGCATGGAAGTGAGATTCTATTTATGAATCAAGGCTTCCCTTATTTTTAAAGCTATATACTACAAATGTAGAATAAGAAAGGAAAAAGCTATGACCAAGAAAAAATTACAAACCAACTTTAAACGCATCGAAACCAAGTATATCTTAGACAAGGCGACCCTAGCCAGTCTTAAGGAAGATCTCAAAGACTATCTGGTAGATGATGACTATGCCCAGTCAAGTATTACCAATATCTATTTTGATACAGATGACTATCAAGTCATCCAGGATTCTCTGGCCAGGGTTAATGGCCGTGAAAAGATTAGAATGCGGACCTATGAAGCCCAGCCGACCGACCACAGTCAAGTTTTCCTAGAAATCAAAAAGAAGGAAGATGAAGTTGGTTACAAGTACCGCCTAGTTTCCAATCCTCTTTCTGTCTTGAACTTTATTGAAAAAGGAATCAAGGATGAAAGCATTGATGATGAGCGAGTGGTGGAAGAGCTGGCTCGACTTCAAGATCGTTACCTTGATTTGAAGCCCAAGATGTATATTGCCTATCAGCGCCATTCCCTCAAGGCTAAAAAGGAGCACAAGGTACGCCTGACGGTCGACTCCCAGCTCCTTTATCGGGACTATGATTTGGACATCAGTGCCGGCCGCTATGGCTATCCCCTGCTAGAGGAGGACAAGGTTATTTTAGAAGTCAAGGTTGCTGGTGCCTACCCGACCTGGCTGACCCAGGCCCTCCAGAAGTACAAACTGCTTGATCAATCCTTCTCAAAATATGGCAAGGCCTACCTCAAGAGCCAAGAAAGATTAACCAAGTTAGTTAAATCCTAAGGAGGTTACCCAGTGCTTGAACAATTATTTAACAGTATCTTTCTAGCCAAGGATGTCAAGGTCCATCCCTTGATGCTCATCTTCTCTCTCGGAGTCAGTCTCTTGCTAGGATTGCTGCTGGCCAAGGTTTATAAATACAAGACCATTTATACCAAGGAGTTCGTCATCACCCTTTCCCTCTTGCCCACCATTATTTCCCTGATTATCTTTTTAGTAAATGGAAATCTGGGAACCAGTGTAGCGGTAGCCGGGACCTTCAGCCTGATTCGCTTTCGTTCAGCAGCAGGAGGAGCCAAGGAATTATTAGCAATCTTTATTGCGACAGCCATTGGTATCGCGACAGGAATGGGCTATGTCAGCTTGGCAGTCTTTTTCACCTTACTTTTATCCCTGGCCCTATTTATCTTTGAAAATTCTAGCTTTAGTCAGGTCAGCCAGACCAGGCGTTATCTGACAATCAAGCTACCAGCTGACTTTGACTATGAACTGCTTTTTGAGGCCCTCTTTAGTCGCTGCTGTAAGCAGCAGGAGTTGGCTAGTATCAAGTCAATAGAGGGCAATCGAAGTCTCCAGCTCGAATATGTAGTGGAACTCCAACCCTCGCTAAGCGACCAGGATTTCCTCAAGGAATTTCTCCTCTATGAGAAGGTCAAGGAAGTCAGCCTCAGCAAGATTGCCAAGAAGAAAAAGACCTTATAAGAAATCAGCAAGGCCTGAAAACTCTTTTGACAGTGTTTACAGGCCTTTTTGCTGTCAGTTAAAGTCAGTGCTGAAATCATTCTTCTGTTCGGTTTAGGAGGTAGAGGTAAAGCCCACCAAGAAAGCTAGTTACCAGGAAGGCCCCAAGTTTTATGTGGCCAGAGTCGGTCAAGAAAGCAAGCCCCACAGTCAAAATAAAGGGCAAGAGCAAGAGGAGGCCATGCCTAAGGTAGCCGGTTTCTCGATAAAGAAGGATTTGTAGAGCCAGCATAATGCCCCAAGCAGCAGGAATAAAAAAATGATGAAAGGAGGCTGTAGCCAGAGCTAAGATAAGGGCAAAGTAAATATCCAAGAATTTCTCCTGGTCTCGGTCTTGCTCCTCTTGACTGGCCTTGGAGGAGTAAAATCTTCGACTGGGAATCTTATCTATCACGAGGGTCAGGAAAAGGCCTACCAGAAAGAAAGAGTAGCTAGTTAGTGGGTCGTGTTCCATTTTATTCTCCCTTAAGCATAAAAGTTATCTGTCCTTATTATTCTCCTTTTTTAGAGGAAAGTCAATCTCTTTAGGTAAAAGAGAGCTAAGTGTCCATTTTCTCCTAACCTCCATTTAAGCCTTCTATCAATTTTTCCAGCAATTTTTAACTTTTTTAAAAAAGGCTACCACATTCCTTTGACAAAAATATCTTGACAGAGAGGGCGCCTTGTGTTAAAATAAACTGAATTCTAACTTGAAGGGAGTGAAAATAATGTCAAAAACAGTAGTACGTAAGAATGAGTCTCTTGACGACGCTCTTCGCCGTTTTAAACGTGCTGTTACGAAAGCTGGTACTCTTCAAGAAACACGTAAACGTGAATTCTATGAAAAACCTTCTGTAAAACGTAAACGTAAATCAGAAGCAGCTCGTAAGCGCAAGAAATTCTAATGACTATAAAAAACAGGTTTCGACCTGTTTTTTCTTTCCCTTTTTAAGACAAGCAAAAAACACTGAATGATTCAGTGCTTTTTCCATCTATTTTATTGCTTTTCAAGCAAGGCTTTAATATCTTGAAGAACTTCTAGTTCAGTTGGACCAGCAGGTTCCTCTTCTTTTTCTTCTTCCTGCTTAGTAAGACCTTGTGCTTTTTCAGCAGCCTTGACTACAAAGAAGAGAGAAGTACCAATGATGAGGAAGTTGAGGATAGCACTGATGAAACTTCCGTAGCGGATACCGTTCCAAGTAAGGGCAGCGATATTTTCAACCTGTGCAGCCTCCAAAAGTGGATTTAGGATAAGCGGAGTGATGATATCATCTACAAGAGAAGTGATGATTGCTCCAAAGGCAGCACCGATGATTACGGCAACGGCAAGGTCAACAACATTACCGCGAAGGAGAAAGTTTTTCAATTCTTTAAGCATGTGGTTTCCTTTCAGAAATTTTATTTTAGTCTACATTATAGCTTAATTTTAATAATTTCTCAAGCTAGATGATTTAGAATGTTTTACATTTGCTTGATTTTATTATAAAATATAAGTTGATATTCTATGATAAATTGGAGGTATTGGCCTTGTTGGAAAAGGAAAAAATTTCTGAAATTAAAGATAGCGTCAATATCGTTGATGTCATAGGAGAGTCGGTGGCCCTAACCAAGGCTGGTCGTAATTTCCTAGGGCTTTGTCCCTTTCATGGAGAAAAGACCCCCTCTTTTAATGTGGTAGAGGATAAGCAGTTCTACCATTGCTTTGGTTGCGGTCGTTCGGGAGATGTTTTTAAGTTCATCGAGGACTATCGGGGCGTCACCTTTATGGATGCGGTCAGGATTGTGGCCGAGCGCTCGGGCCTAGCCTTAGAGATAGAAGAAGGACCTAGCCAGCAGGCAAGACGAAGCCACCCCCATCAAGGTCTCTATGATATTCACCAGGAGGCGGCCAAGTTTTATCATGCTATTTTGATGACGACGACCATGGGGGAGGAGGCCCGCTCTTACCTCCACCAGCGTGGCTTGACAGATGAGGTCATTCAGCATTTTCATCTGGGCCTTGCCCCGCGGGAGGGCAACTATCTCTATCAGAGTATGCAGCAGAAATTTTCTGAGCAGACCATGATGGACTCTGGCCTCTTTAACCTGGCAGAGGATAATCTAGTCTATGATGCCTTTCAGGATCGGATTGTCTTTCCTTTGACCAATGATCAAGGGCAAGTTATTGCCTTTTCAGGTCGGATTTGGCGCCAAAACCAGCAGGAGCAAAAGCTAGCCAAGTATAAGAACAGTCGCTCGACTGCTATCTTTAATAAGAGTTATGAACTCTATCATTTAGACAAGGCCAAGGCCTCTATCAAAAAGAACCATGAGGTCTATCTGATGGAAGGCTTTATGGATGTGATTGCGGCCTACCGGGCAGGTATTGAGAATGCAGTGGCTTCCATGGGGACAGCTCTGACGCGTGAGCATGTCAGCCACTTAAGCAAGTATAGTAAGCGACTTATCCTTAGCTATGATGGCGACCGGGCTGGTCAAGCAGCCACAGCCAAGGCCTTAGAGGAGTTGCAGGATTTAAGCATTGAGATTGTCCAGATTCCTAACCAGATGGACCCGGATGAGTTTATCGCTAAAAATTCAGCTGAGGACTTGCAAAATTTGCTGACCAAAACGCGAATAAGTAATGTGGAGTTTCTGATTGGCTATCTAAAGCCAGAAAATATCGAAAATCTTCAAGCCCAGATTGAGTTTGTCGAAAGTTTGGCCCCGATTATTGCAGGAGTCCAGTCGATTACGGCCCAGAATTCCTATATTTACATGTTGGCTGAATTGCTACCGGACTTTGACTACCAACAGGTAGAGCAGGCGGTAAATAATAGCCGCTTGTCCAGTCGACAAGCTGGGGAGACCACTTACTCTAGTAGCTTGGCTCCGGCTCCGCTTCCTCATGACTTACCCCTAGCTAAGCACCTATCTCGACTGCACAAGGCGGAAAACCACCTACTTAGCCGAATGATTAGTCATCCTATGATTTTGAATGACTATCGGCTAAGAGAGGATTTTACCTTTGATACAGCAGAATTACAGGTCTTGTTTGAAATTCTTAAGGAAAATGGGGAGGTTACTCCTCAGGACCTTTCCCAGCAGTCAGAGGCGGTCCAGCAGGCCTGGTATCTGGTCCTGGAAGAGGACCTACCTGAGGAAGTGGCAACTGAGGAGTTGGCAGAGGTAGAAGCCACAAGGGACAAGGAGTTGCTCCGCAAGGACAATCAGCTGATTAGTAAAAATGTTCGTGAAGCCTCTCATAAAGGGGACCACGATGCAGCAATACAGGAAATCGAGCGTTTAATTGCTCAAAAAAGAAGAATGGAGTAGGAATGGCTACAAAACAAAAAGAAGTAACAACATTTGATGTCCAGGTTGCAGAATTTATCCGCAACCATAAGAAAACAGGTGTAGCAGTCGATGACGAAATCAATGATCTGCTCATCATTCCTTTTACCTTGGATGCAGATGGGATTGAGGACCTCTTGCAACGGATTCAAGATGCAGGAATTTCCATTACCGATAAGGCCGGCAATCCAAGTGCCCGGGTCCTAAACAATGAGGAGGAAGAAGCAGACTTGAGCGATGAGGAATTGCTAGGAAGTAATTCAGCCAAGGTCAACGATCCAGTCCGGATGTATCTCAAGGAGATTGGGGTTGTGCCACTCTTGACCAATGAAGAGGAGCAGGAGCTAGCCATTCTGGTTGAGCAGGGAGACACCGAGGCCAAGCAACGTTTGGCAGAAGCTAACTTGCGTCTGGTGGTATCTATCGCCAAACGCTATGTCGGCCGCGGTATGCAGTTTCTTGATTTGATTCAAGAGGGAAATATGGGACTCATGAAGGCCGTGGATAAGTTTGACTATACCAAGGGCTTCAAGTTTTCAACCTATGCTACTTGGTGGATTCGTCAGGCCATTACCCGGGCCATTGCTGACCAGGCTAGAACGATTCGGATTCCTGTCCATATGGTCGAAACCATTAACAAGTTGGTTCGTGAGCAACGGAACCTCCTTCAAGAGCTAGGTCAGGATCCAAGCCCAGAGCAAATCGCCGAACGTATGGATATGACTCCTGACAAGGTTCGTGAAATCCTAAAGATTGCCCAGGAGCCTGTTTCTCTGGAAACCCCTATCGGTGAAGAAGATGATAGCCACCTGGGAGACTTTATCGAGGATGAAGTCATTGAAAATCCAGTGGACTATACTACTCGGGTCGTCTTGCGTGAACAGCTAGACGAGGTCCTCGATACCCTAACTGACCGCGAAGAAAACGTCCTGCGCTTGCGTTTTGGTCTGGACGATGGAAAAATGCGGACCCTAGAAGATGTGGGCAAGGTCTTTAATGTGACGCGGGAGCGGATTCGGCAAATTGAGGCCAAGGCCCTTCGTAAATTGCGCCACCCAAGCCGCAGCAAACCCTTGCGCGACTTTATTGAGGAATAAGAATAAACTATCAAGAGTGGAGGAAAAGCTATGTCAGATAAAAAATATACAGCAGAAGAAATCGATGCCATCAAAAATCGAATTCTGGAAAGTTTGGAGCAGGTTATTGACCCTGAGCTAGGAATTGATATTGTCAATCTGGGCCTTATCTATGAAATTCGTTTCAATGGCGAAAATGGAGAGACAGAGATTGATATGACCTTGACGACCATGGGCTGTCCTCTGGCAGATCTCTTGACTGACCAAATCCACGATGCCCTGCGGACCCTACCAGAAGTAAGTAAGGTTGAGGTCAAGCTGGTCTGGTATCCAGCTTGGACCGTTGAAAAAATGAGCCGTTATGCCCGCATTGCTTTGGGAATACGTTAATCTAATAAGGTTTGGGCCTCGGTCCCAAACCTTATTTATATATTCTCGTCTTTTCAAATTGCATTTTCTAGAATTTATGGTATAATATTTTTATGTCTTGGGGTCGTTACGGATTCGACAGGCATTATGAGGCATATTTTGCGACTCATCTAGCGGATGTAAAACGCCAGTTAAATATAACTGCAAAAAATAATAATTCTTACGCTTTAGCTGCCTAAAAACCAGCGGGCGTGACCTGATTTGGATGGCTTGTGTCTAATGCTAGGTCTTTATTTTAGCAAGCTACGGTAGGGTCTGGTCTAGCGGCCCTGCAAGAGATTGATAGACTCGCTTGGCTTGGACTTGAGCTATGTGTCAAAGTTAAGTTAAAATAAGACATAGCCTATGGTTGTAGACAAATATGCTGGCAGGTGTCTGGACGTGGGTTCGACTCCCACCGGCTCCATTGAGGTTATTTGTCTGACCTCTATCATGGAAGATTACTCAAGAGGCTTAAGAGGCTGTGTTGGAAACGCAGTAGGCGTGTAAAAGCGTGCGTGGGTTCGAATCCCATGTCTTCCGTTTATTTTAAAAATATCTTTGTCAACTCTAGTGGGTGACGAAAACTAAAGCCTGGACAAGACCAAGAGGTCTTGTCTTTTTTTTTCTAGTCAAAAAAGTCCCATAAGATAGAGGACTTTTACAGCTAGAGATATGATAGAGCCAGGCTTTCAGGCTGCAGTAGGAAAGTCGGCTTTTTATTTTATAAATGATTTTTTAATTTAATAATGGCAGTGAAATCCTGCTCGGAAGCCTCTAAGAGGAGTTCGCCGTCAATCAATTCGACCAACTGCTGGATGATATAGAGGCCCAAGCCAGATGACTCTTCTGAACGAGACATATTTTCCGAATAAAAACGACTGGTCAAGCGCTCCAAACGCTGAATGGGCTGTTTGAGTTGATTGCTAAAGCACAATAGGATAAAGGAGTCCTCTAGCTTGAGGGAGATATGGGCTTCTTCCTTGGCGTGTTTGAGAATATTGCTCATCAGATTTTGGATAAAGCGTTGGCAAATGGTAGGGTCGGACAGGACTTCAATCTTATCGTCAATATCTAGCTCCAGCTCAATTCCTGCCTTTTGAAAGGCATCGTAATACTGGAGGATTTCGCGCGTGGTTAGCTGAGACAAATCAAAGGTCGTAAGCTCCGAGCGGACAGCGCCTTCTAATAGCCGGCGGTATTCCAGCAAATCTTCAAGGCGGTTGGATACGACCTGGAGTTGGGTGGCTACTTTTTTTAGACTAGTTGCCTCTTGTGGGCCCGCCGTTTTCAAAAGCTGCTGGGTGTAGCCACTAGCTACTGTCAGGGGCGTGCGTATGTCATGGGCAATATTGCTGATGACCCTATCCAGGGTCTTTTTTTCTTCTTGGGCCAGGGAATTGCTCTTGTGTAAGTCATCAAAAAGGCTGTCGATTTCAAGCGTGAGAGCTTGAAAGTCTGCCCTATCTGCTGGTGTCAGGAGACGACTCTGGCTACCGCTTTTGTGTTTACTAGCCACTGCCGCCGTCAGTTGACGCAGGAGTGAGCGGTGGTAGGAGTGAAAGAGGGCGAGGCTGATGATTAAAAGCAAGAGAAAGATTAGGCTGATGATAAGAAAAATCACGATTTATCTCCTTTCAAGCGAATGCCCAAGCCCCAGACGGTCTCGATATAGTCCTGAGAGTCATCGATTTTTGCTAATTTCTTGCGGAGCTTGCTGAGATGGGTATTGAGGGTATTATCACCTGCCATATAGATTTCCCCCCAGACTTGCTCATAGAGTTCTTCCTTGGTATAGATTTTTTGGGGGTGGGCGATAAGTTTTTCCAAGATGAGAAATTCTTTCTTAGACAAACGAGCTCTTGCCTCTCCATTTCTGATTTCAAAGAGGTTTCTATCCAGGGAAAGTTTGCCATATCGCAGATTGTCGGTCGCAGGCTCTAGCTGGCGAAGCTGGACAGCGATACGGGCATGGACTTCCTCAAGATTGAAGGGTTTGACAAGGTAGTCATTGGCGCCAGCAAGTAGGTACTGGCTGACCAAGCCCTTGTCGCTGAGGGCAGTCATGATGATGATGGGGATTTGGTGACTTTTTCTAATGTCACTTAAAACCTCATTTCCAGTCTTGCCCGGCAGCATGATGTCTAGTAAAATGAGGTCAAATTCTCTCGTCGCAAAGAGGCTCAATCCTTCTGTGCCGGAGTAAGCAGGGGTGATGTCATGCTCCCCACCCAAGTGGTCGAGTAAGATTTCTTGGATATCAGAATTATCCTCAATGATTAAAATCCGCGCCATAGTAACTCTCTTTCTTTTACCATTTTCTTCTATTATATCCATTGGGTCTTCCTTTGACAAATATTTACCAGTAAAACAAATAAATATATGTTTTACTAGAAAGCCTACTATTTCAAGCTTTCTTTGCTTCTTTCGAAAATAGTAGATTTGATTTTCAAAAAACTTTAGAAATATTTTAGAATTGCTTGATAAATATTTGAAGTTTGGTCGATAAACTAGAAGTGTAATCAAAATAAAGGAGAATCAAATGATGAAACAATCATTCTTAAAAGCAAGCCTAGCCTTAGTGACCTGCGGTCTGCTAGCTTTTGGTGCAGGACATGCTCGGGCAGATGAGCAAAAGTTGCCGTCGGGCCTTGCTTATGACCAAATCGGTCAGAAAATTGAGGATTATTATCATAAAAATGAAAAGACCAGTGCTGGCCTAGCAGCGGCCGTCATTGATAAAGACGGCAAGACACTTTATCAACAGAACTTTGGCTATATGGACAAGGAAAAGAAGTTAGCAGTAGACGATGATTCTGTCTTTGAGTGGGGCTCAACCACCAAGACCACAGTCTGGGTCAGTGTCATGCAGCTTTGGGAAGAGGGGAAAATCGACCTCAAGGCCGATATTAGGACCTATCTCCCCAAGAATTTCTTAAAAAATCTCAAGTATTCAAAACCTCTGACCATGCTGGACTTGATGAATCATCAAGAAGGTTTTGATGAAACAACCCTTTATTTGGGTCATGATAAGAGTTTGGAGGAGCTACTAAAGAAAGATCAGCCACCCCAAACTTATCAGCCTGGTCAGGTAACTGCCTATTCTAACTATGGTACGGCCCTGGCTGCTTATATCGTGGAGCGCGTGAGCGGTCAGAGCTATGCAGACTATGTTCACGAGCATATTTTCCAGCCTTTGGGAATGAAAAATACCGCCCTTAAACCAGACCTATCGGATAATGCTTTTGTCCAAGAAAAGCGCAAGTCAGAAAAGACTTATGATAGTAAGGGTCAGCTAATGGGTTCTAGTTTCTTTGAGGTAGGCCTCTATCCAGCTGGGCGGGCAGTCGGGAAAATGTCTGATTTAAAACTTTATGCCCAGGCCCTGCTTGAAAAAAAGCTTCTCTTTAAGAAGGCCGAAACCTGGGAGACCTTTTATAGCGCCAGCTATAAGTACCCAGAAGCGGATATCCCCATCAATGCCCATGGTCTTTGGTCGACAGAGTATGAAAATACTAGAACTCTAGGTCATGGTGGAAATACCACCGGCTTTACGACTAGTCTCTTGCTTGATTTGAAGTCAGGAATTGCTTCGGTTATCATGGTCAATCAAGGTCACGAGACCACCTTTACTAGTGATATGACTGAGCTCATCTATGGTAAGAAAAAATCAGCCTCTAAAGAGGCGGTCAAGAACTTCCAAGCTGGTTTTTACCGTATCACCCGCACCTTTAATCAGGGACCGCTTTCTTTGATGAAGATGGTGCCAATGACCTCCCACACCCTTTATATCACCGATCCTAGTCATTCTGTTGCTCACCAGGGCTTTTGGACAGCTGGAGAAAAGGATGGTCGTTATGTGATTAGCCTGCCTATTTCTGACTATGTCAAAATGTCCACATTTGATGTCATCAAGGATTATGCTTTTGTGATTTTTGCAGGTCTGGCCCTGGCCTATGTCCTGCTAGCCTATCTGGGAGCTATCTTGATCAAATGCTATCGTTTGATTTTCCGTAAGCAGGAGCAGAACCCGGCTCCTCTGGCCTGGAAACTTTGGCACTACCTAACGGGAGCCTTGATTTTACTTCTGCCAGTCAACTTTATGACCGCTATCTCAACCATTCAGGCTACGGCTTCCACGGCAAGTAGTCGTTGGCAATTTATGATTTTTGCCCTAGTCGGCCTTGCCTTAATCGCCAGTGGTCTTCTTCCTTTTGTTTGGCCTTCGCTCTTCAAACAAGCTAGCAAGGCACGGAACTTTTTGACCATCGCGACTAGCTCGGCAGCCTTTATCATGCTAGCTAATATTCTCTACTGGTCTCTGTACCAGTGGTGGCTTTTATAAGTAGGATAGTTGAAACTATCTTACTTATCCCAAATTTCAAAATCTTTGAAGTTTAGCCAAAGATAGAACTAAAAAGGAAAGGAGCATTTTCAATGCAAGATTCTATTTCGACCTCCAAGATTAAAAAGTTCCTCTTTTGGGCTTTTGGTTTAGGCACTCTGGGACAACTCATTTCTGTTTATTTCATCGCCAGCAATCAAAAAAATCTAGGTACCCTCTTTTCTTTACTCGGCATGTTGGCTCCAATGGTAGCTGCCTTTCTAGCCGGCACGCCTGTCAAGAAGATTGGCTGGAAGTTGAAGTTGGCGAGCAAGTGGCCTGATTATCTGGCTACTTGGTTTTGGACAGTCCTTTCTATTTTTGTCCCCGCGCTTATTTATTTTTTAATTTTTCCGCAACATTTTGTCTTTAAGTTGAGTGGTTCTCTTCTTATCTCGCTTTTGATGATTTTTACTGTCTGGACCTTAGTTATTAGTCTGGCTGGCCTGGGTGAAGAAGTAGGCTGGCGGGGGATTCTCTACCCCTATCTGAAGCAAAAATACGGTTCAACAAAAGGCCGGATTCTAGGTGGGCTGATTTGGACCCTATGGCACCTGCCCTTGCTGCTTCTAATGGGCAATCTGACTCTGGGTGAGCGCCTGATAAATTTCCTTCCCTACTGTATCAATGCAGTGACAACAGGAATTATCTGGGATATTTACTATGAGCGGAGCCAGACCATTTGGCTACCAGCCTTTGCTCATGGGGTGGCGGATGCGGTTGGAGGCTTGACCCTGCCCTTCTTTATGCTAGCAGGAATCACTCCCTTGGCCTCCTTTGGAGCTGGACCAACCAGTCTTTTTGCCTCTCCCTTCCTCCTAGTCCTAGCCTATTGGCTGACTAAGGGCGAGCAGAAAAAATAAGTGTTTCAATCAAATCAGCAGTTTTTCTGCTGGTTTTTTATTATCTGTTCAAAAAACTTTAGAAATATTTTAGAATTGCTTGATAAATATTTGAAGTTTAGTCCTTAAACTAGAAATATAATCAAAACAAAGGAGAAACACATGATTATCAAATGGCTACTAGCCTTTCTTGTTTGCCTAACTTTCAGACTAGTGAATGAGGGCTTAGACAATCTAAAAAAGAAGCGAAAAGAGTTAAGGGCAGAAACGCTGGAATTGGACTCACAATAAGCATGGGAAATATTTTTAAATGTCATCAAAATTAAAGGAGGGAAATGATGAAACTATCATTTTTGAAGGGCGCTGTGGCGCTGGTAACCTGTGGCTTGGTCGCTCTTGGAGCGGGGCACACTTACGCTGATGAGCAAAAATTGCCGTCAGGCACGTCTTACGACCAAATCGGTCAGAAGATTGAGGACTACTATAAGGAGCACGAAAAGACCAGTGCAGGCTTGGCAACAGCTGTCATTGACAAGGAGGGCAATACTCTCTATCAACATAACTTTGGCTATATGGACAAGGAAAAGAAACTAGCAGTAGATGACGATTCTGTCTTTGAATGGGGTTCAATGACCAAAATCACTGTTTGGATCAGTGTCATGCAGCTTTGGGAAGAAGGGAAGATTGACTTAAAAACTGACATTAGAGAATATCTACCGAAAGGCTTCCTAAAAACTCTTAAGTATGACAAACCTATTACCATGTTGGATTTGATGAATCACCAAGCCGGTTTTGATGAGACAGTTCTTTATATGGGAGCTGACAAGAGTTTGGAAGAATTACTGAAGGGGGAGCAGCCAGCACAGAGCCATGAGCCAGGGACAGTAACGTCCTACTCCAACTATGGAACGGCTCTGGCGGCTTATATCGTGGAGCGAATCAGCGGAGAGTCTTATGCGGATTATGTGCACGAGCATATTTTCCAGCCCTTGGATATGAAGTATACCGCCCTCAAACCTGATTTGTCAGATAATGCCTATGTACAGAAAAAACGCAAGACAGAAAAAGCCTATGATGCAAACGGTAAGTCAAAGGGGCTGACACCTTTTGAAGTAGGGCTTTATCCAGCAGGGCGGGCTGTTGGGAAAATGTCAGACCTTAAGCTTTTTGCCCAAGCCCTCTTGAGCAAGGAGACGCTCTTTAAACGAGCAGAAACGTGGGAAACTTTTTACAGCACGACTTCCACTTATACAAACTCAAGTATTCCAAATAATGCTCACGGACTGTGGTCAATAGAGTATGAAAACACTAGAGTTCTTGGGCATGGAGGGAATACAACAGGTTTTACAGCTAGTCTTATGTTTGATTTGAAATCCGGTATTGCCTCTATCGTCATGGTCAACCAAGGTGGAGAAATGAATTATACCAGTAAAATGCTTGAATTGTTTTACGGTAAGGCAAAGTCAGCTTCTAAAGAAGACCTGGGAAATTTCCAGCCTGGCTTTTATCGTATAGCTCGTACCATTCACCGAGGTCCTTTGTCTCTGGATAAAATGGTACTTGCAACTTCTTATATTGAAAATCCTGATACTTTCCCGATTATCAGTCAGATACTTGGTTTCTGGACGGCAGGAAAAAACCAGGGTCGCTATGTAATCAGCACGCGAGGTACTGACTGGCTTAAGTTGTCTATGTGGGATGTGATGAAGGATTATGGCACTTTGATTTTGGCAGCAGGGGCGGTAGTTTATGCCTTACTCGTTTATATCGGCGGTTTTATTCTTAAACTTTATCGTTTGATTTTCCGCAAGAAAAATCAACAAGCTGCCAGTTTAGCTTGGAAGATTTGGTATTATGTGACTGCGGGGCTTGTACTCATTGTGCCGGTCAACTTTATGACTGCCTTTGTAGCTATTGAAACAAGCGGTTCAACAGCTGTTGGTCGCTGGCAATTCATGCTTTTCCTTGTGATAGGACTGCTCTTGATTGTTAGCACTCTTTTACCGGTCGCTTGGCGCTCTGCCTTTAAATCTACCAGTAAGGCGCGTAAGACTCTCACGATTGCAACTAGTTCAACCGCCTTTATCATGCTAGTCAATATCCTTTATTGGAACCTTTACCAATTTTGGGTGTTATAAAAGTTAGAAAGGATAATCTATGAAAAAAGTAAAATACCTTATCTTGGGCTCGATTGTGGCCTTTGGAGCCCTGGCGATTATTGGCAAGTTAGCTGAAGAAAGGAAGAAAGCGCCTGTGCGCTTGAAATATACCAAGAAAAATAGGGGGAAATTGTCAGAAGTCAAAAAAGTTTAGAAACTTTTTAGAATTAGGAAAAAAACTTAGCCAAAATAAATGGTATGATAGAGGTATAGCATGTGGCCAAGGCCTCTAGCATTTTTAAAATAAGCGAAAAACGAAAGGAATACTATGGAAACAGTAGTAAAAGTGACTAATCTCACAAAAATATATAAGGAACAAACTGCCTTAAAAAACTTAAACCTGACCATTAAAAAAGGGGATATTTATGGTCTGATTGGGCGAAATGGTGCAGGAAAGACCACTCTTCTGAAAATCTTGACCCGTCTGGTCTATGCGGACGAGGGTCAGGTATCAATCTTTGGCTCAAGAGATGAGCGGACCTGGAATGAGGCCCTCAAGCGCGTGGGCTCCGTTATTGAGGATCCCGTAGCTTACGGGCATCTGTCCGCCTATGAAAATCTTGCTTACTATTGCAAGGCCTACGGTGTGCCTAATGCGGACACGGTTATCCCGGATGTCTTAAGCATTGTCGGCCTGGAAAATAACCCGCAGAAGAAATTCCGCGCCTTTTCTCTGGGAATGAAGCAACGTATGGGGATTGCTATTGCCTTTCTCTCGCGTCCTGACCTCTTGATTTTAGATGAACCGACCAATGGGCTAGATCCTATCGGTATGAGCCAATTTAAAAAGATGATTCAGCATTTCAACGAAAAATACGGCACGACCATTATTATTTCCAGTCATATCCTAGCTGAGCTCTACCAAGTTGCCACTAAGTTTGGTATTATCGAAAATGGCCAGCTGATAAAGGAAATGAGCAAGGAAGAGTTTGAGGCGGCTAGTGATGAATACATCGTTCTAAAAACTTCAGATATCGAGGGAGCCAGTCGTGTAATTAGAGAATTTCTGGGTATGAGCTTTAAGGTAGTGGGCAAGAACGAAATCCATATCTTTGAGCGGGCAGACCAGATTAAGATTCTTGTCCAGACCTTGGTACAGGAGGATATTGATGTCAGCCAAATTCATGATGAAAAGACCAGTCTTGAGTCTTACTTTACCAACCTAGTAGAAGAGGAGAACTAAGCATGTTTGATACCGTAAAATCCGATCTTTATCAGTTATTTCGCTCTAAAATTTTCTGGTGGACAGAGATTCTTCTCTTTATCTATTCTCAGACCTTGGTTTTCTTCAGGACCAGTAATGATGTAGATATGTCTGTGATGATGGACGGACAAGTTAAGTTTCAGATGTCTACTGGTTCATGGACAGGTGCGGAAGCCTTGATGAAGAGTAGCTTTAATTCTAATAGCATTCTCTTTTTCACCCTGATTCTGGCTCTCTTACTCTTGGGGGGCGATTTGATGAATAAACGCTACAAGAATAGCCTGAGCAAGGGCTTGTCGCGGGGACAATTCTTCCTATCCAAGAATGTAACGATTGCTCTTCTCTCTCTTATCAATCTCGTCCTGTTTTATGGACTAGTCTTTGTAGAGTCTAGCCTTTTGAATGGGATTGGACAAGTGTCAGCTAGCTTCTTCTTCAGCTTCCTTTTGACCCTCCTTGCCCAGCTAGTCGTTACTATAGCAGTTGTTCAATTGGTCAATCTCTTTAGCTACTGGACGCATTCGCCTATTCCTGGTCTGGTTGGCTTTATCATCTTTACAGCAAGTCTGACCACTCCGGCTAGACTCCTTCCAAACAACGCCTTTTTCAACTTTATCAATATCGAGTTTCCCATGGCCAAGGCGGCTGATGTGACGACCAGTCTCTTTTTCATTGTCTTTATGATAGCACAAGCCGCAATCTTTGGCTGGATTGCCCTAAAAATCTTTAGGAAGCAGGACCTATAATTGATTGCAAAGGAAGTGGACTATGATTGATGCTATCAAGGCTGATTTTTATCAGCTCAGGCGTTCTAGAGTGCTTGGAGCGACAACCATTTTATTTTTTATCTATGTTCAGCTAAATCTTTTTGGGCGCCTGCTTGGTATTGCGGGAAATCAGTCTCTCATACCAAGATTTCTTACTACAAGTCCCTTGACGGGGATGGAGTCTCTCGTTAAGGGGACTTTTGATTCGTTCGCGATTTTTCTTGTTACGCTTGTCATGTCTCTTCTCTTTTTGGGGAGTGATTTGACAGGAAAACATTATCAAGCCAGGCTGACTAAGGGCCTGTCGCGCGCTCAGTTTTTCATCTTGAAAAATATCACGCTTGCTATCCTATCCTTTGCTAATCTCCTTTTCTATTATGGCCTGCTGTTTGTGGAATCTAGCCTACTACACGGCCTTGGGAATGTGTCCGCTAGCCTTGTCTGGTCTTTCCTTTTGACTTTCTTTGTGCAATTTCTGCTTTCTCTGGCCATCATCCAATTTGTCAGTCTTGCTATCTATTGGCGCCGTTCTATTTTTGCAGGGGTGGTCGCCTTTATGGTTTATGTAACTTTTACTACTCTTCCTGCCTCCTTACTACCGGGCAATGCTTTGTTTGACTTTATTGTTCTAGATTTTAATCTGACCAGAGTGGCGGATATAGCGACAACTCTGCTCTACATCCTATTTACACTTGCTCAAACAGTAGTCTTTGGCTGGTTTAGCCTTCAAATCTTTAAAAAACAGGATTTATAAATATTTTACCAAAGGGAGAAAATGATGACAGGCCATAAAAAAACAGTTCTTGAAAAAAATCAAGACCTGCTCAAGAAACAAGAAGCATATTTGAAAAGGCAAAAGGAGAAGCGACAGGACTTGCTCAAAGAGCACAATAGTAAGCTAAGCAATATGAGTAGGCGGATGGCTGAGGAGACCTATCCAAGGCCTGAAAAAGCGCTGACCTATTCCAAGCTTGGACTGGGAATCGGCTATCTTTTGCTGGGAGCAGGCCTCCTCTTGGCTATTTATCAACCGCTCAAGGGGCTGGGAACGGCACTTGTCGGCGGCCTTACTGTTTTTTCTAATCGCCAGCAGATGAAAAAAACGATTAGGTATTTAAAAAGGGACTAGCCACAGGGCTAGGTGCTTGTCCAGCCTCAAGCTTGCCCCACTTAGTCAAACGGAACTTCATCTTGCTAATCAAAAAATAAGCTACCAGAAAAAAAGACTAGCTGCCTAACTCTATTCATAAATAGGGTTGACAGCTAGTTTTTTATTGGAGATTGAGTTTATTTTTGGTGATAAGATAGCTACCGCTATAAAAGAGTCCTATTTTTATGAAATCGTAGATACAGACAAAGAGTAGCAACTCATCTGGCGCGTGATAACTAGGATCCAGCAGACGCAAGATAGGATAGAAATAGTGGTAGTAGGCAAAGGGGCTTTCGGCCTTGATTAAAAAGAGAGATTCAAGGATGGTAATTGCAGCCCAGAGCCCAAAGAAGGCTGCATAACTAAGGGCCAGCCGGTGTTTTTGAGCCAGTTGTCCCAAGCAAATTACCAGATAAAGATAGAGAAAGTTGGCTAACATGCTAATTAGGTGGCTCAAAAGAAGGGTAAAGCCTGACCAAGAAGAGATGGCTTTTAGGGTATGGAGGGCATAGCTCAGATTGTTGGGGCTAGCTAATAAGAAGATAGCCAGGCTAGCAAAAATCAGGCCAAAGAGACTGAGACTATACCAAATCATACTGCTGGTCAGCTTGGAGAGGATAACCTGATGAGGATTGACAGGCAAGGTCCAGGTCAGATAGGCTTCAGCTCCAAAGACCGTCCGATAAAAGCGGCGAATACAAACCATGAGGTTGGTCACTAGGAGGGCAATAGCCATAAAGCCAATCATTAAAAAGATAAGGAGAAGGAGGAGTAAGGTGGTGTTGTTATCGCTCCTATTAAAAATCATCCCCAAAAGACCAGTCAAGAGGCTAAAGCCTCCCAGGATAATAAAGAGGATAAGATAGATTTTATAGCTAGCTTTTAGTTCATGCTTTAATAATTTTCCAAACATACTTGCCTCCTTTATAAACGGTATTGAAAGCGAAAAATCTGCTCAATACTTTCTTGCTTCTCTTGATAGAGCTTTTCTTTTGGCTCATGGAGCAAGATTTTTCCGGCCTTGATAAAGATAACCTGATCCAAAATCTCTTCCAAGTCCACCGGTAGGTGGCTAGCGATTAAGACTGAGGCTTCTTTGGGACGATTTTCCTTGATGATTCTTAATATATAAGCACTGTTAGCGGGGTCCCCTTGGCAGATAGGGTCATCGAGTAAGTAGAGGTCAGCCTGGCGGCTCATGGCCAGGATTAACTTGACCTTGGCCTTTAGGGCCTTGTCCAAGTCTTTAAAAGGCCTTTGGCCATCAAGGGCCAACTCATCAAGGAGCTCTTGAGCCTTACTAGCTCTAAAATCTGGATAAAAGTCTTGAAAATAGCCGACTAGTTGGTTGATTTTCATGTCCGGATGAAAGTGATCTAGATCCGGCAGATAGGAAATAATCTTTTTGCTGGCTAGGGAGGGCTTTTGGCCCTGGATTAAAAGGGTCCCGCTATCGGGCTGCAAGAGACCATTTATCAGTTTAAGGAGGCTGGTCTTGCCGCTACCATTGGGTCCCAATAGACCCACGATTTGTCCAGCTTCTAGGGTTAAATCAATGGCGTCTAAGGCTAGATAGTGGCCGTAAGTCTTGGATAGTTTTTCCAAGTAAAGCAAAGGGATTTTAGTCATAGAACTTCCTTTTTCTAGGGAATTTTTCTTGGTGTGTCAGTCATCGATTTGCTAAATGATATTTAGGAACGGTCCGAAATTTATAAAGGGACTTTTCTCTTTCCAGTATACAATTTACAGCGCTAAAAATCAACTCTGGGTGGGGAATGAAATCAGAAGCAGGCCCCCTATTCAGGTGCTATTTTTGACAAAATCTAGTATAATAAGAGGAGATAAGACTGCAAGGAGCAAAGAGATGACCCAATTAGATACCAAAACTGTTTATAGCTTTATGGATAGTTTGATTTCTATAAAAAAATACGTCAAATCAGCCAAGGATTTGGGCTATAAACATCTGGGAATCATGGATGTGGATAATCTATATGGGGCTTTTTCTTTTTTGGAAGAGGCCAAGGCTCAAGGCTTGCAGCCAATTTTAGGGCTGGAAGTCAATCTGGACTACCAAGAAGAGAGCCTCAATTTGCGTTTCTTGGCCCTCAATAGTCAGGGCTATCGCAATCTGATGAAGATTTCCAGTCTCAAGATGACAGGTAAGAAAAACTGGGAGGATATGAGTCACCTCCTGGAAGGGCTAGCGGTCATTGTTCCCTATTATGAGGGGATTGAAGGCTTGGATTTGCCCTGCTCTTTTTATATTGGAGTCTTCCCTCAAACTCCTAGGAGGGAATTGGAGCGACCCTGCCTCCCCCTACACACGGTCCGTTATTTTGACCGTTCGGATTTGGAAACCTTGCAGATGCTCCAGGCCATCAAGCAAAATATTAGTTTGAGTGAGGTAGGCCCCCTGCCTAGCCAGGAGTTTCTCCTATCCAAGGACCAGTTTGAAGCGGCCTTTGCAGAGACCTATCCAGAGTGTTTGCCTAACCTTAATAAGCTTTTAGCAGGGGTTGACTATGCCATCAATAACCAGCTAAAACTTCCCCGTTTCAATCCTGAGCGAGAAGCTGTCGAGGAGTTGCGAGAAAGGGCCCAGGCTGGACTTGAGGCCAAGGGCTTGCTTGCTGCTGTCTACCAGGAGCGCCTAGAAAAAGAGCTGACCGTTATCCATAAAATGGGCTTTGATGATTACTTTTTAATCGTCTGGGATCTCTTGCGTTTCGGTCGTAGCCAGGGTTACTATATGGGGATGGGCCGGGGCTCGGCTGTAGGTAGTCTGGTAGCCTATGCCCTAGAAATCACTGGTATCGATCCAGTGAAAAACAAGCTCCTTTTTGAGCGTTTCTTAAATCTAGAGCGCTATACCATGCCCGATATTGATATCGATATTCCGGATATTTATCGGCCAGAATTTATCCGCTATGTCCGAGACCGCTACGGGACCCTCCATGCGGCGCAAATCGTGACCTATTCGACCTTTGGAGCCAGGCAGGCTATTCGGGATGTTTTCAAGCGCTTTGGTGTTCCCGAGTACGAATTGACCAATATGACCCGAAAGATTAGTTTTCGGGACAATCTTAGCTCGGCCTATGAGGGCAAACTTTCCTTTCGTCAGCTTATCAATAGTAAGCCCGAATACCAAAAGGCCTTTGAGATTGCTAAGAAGATAGAGGGCAATCCCCGCCAGACCTCTATTCATGCGGCCGGGGTCGTCATGAGCGATGATGATTTGACCGACCATCTCCCCCTCAAATACGGGGAAGATATGTACATCACCCAGTACGATGCCCATGGAGTCGAGAGCAATGGGCTTTTGAAAATGGACTTTTTAGGCTTGCGCAATCTAACCTTTGTCCAAAGAATGCAGGAATTAACTAAGGATAAATATGGTTTAGATATTCAGATTGAGCAGATTGATTTGGAGGACCAGGCCACCCTAAAGCTCTTTGCAGCTGGTAGAACCAAGGGTATCTTCCAGTTTGAGCAGGCCGGAGCCATCAATCTCCTGAAGCGTGTCCAGCCTTCCAAGTTTGAAGAGGTCGTAGCGACTACCAGTCTTAATCGGCCGGGTGCGAGTGATTATATTGATAATTTTGTCAAGCGCAAGCACGGCCAGGAGCCGGTAGAGCTAGTCGATGATAGTCTGGCTGAGATTCTCTTACCCACCTATGGAATCATGCTCTATCAAGAGCAGGTCATGCAGGTGGCCCAAGAATTTGGTGGTTTTAGTCTGGGCAAGGCCGACATTTTACGGCGGGCCATGGGCAAGAAAAAGGCCCAGGAAATGCACCAAATGGCAGAGGACTTTATTGCAGGCGCCTTGGGAAAGGGGCACTCTAAAGACCAGGCCAGGGAAGTTTTTGCAGTGATGGAGAAGTTTGCGGGCTATGGTTTCAATCGCAGTCACGCCTATGCCTACTCGGCCCTGGCCTTTCAGTTGGCCTATTTTAAGGCCCATTACCCAGATGTCTTTTTCCAGGTCATGCTCAACTACTCCAGTAGCGACTATATTAGCGATGCTCTGGACTTTGGCTTTCAGCTAGCACCCCTAAGCATCAATAGCATTCCCTATTATGACAAGTTTCAGGAACAAAAGATTTTCCTAGGGCTCAAAAATATCAAGGGCCTGCCCCGCGATTTTGCGCATTGGATTATCGAGAATAGACCTTTTAAGAGCGTTGAAGATTTTATGCTCAAACTGCCAGAAAACTACCAGAAAATTCCGCTTTTGACCCCGCTCATTCAACTTGGACTTTTTGATCTTTTTGAGTCTAATCGCCAAAAAATTCTCCAAAATTTACCCAATCTCATCGTTTTTGTCAAGGAACTGGGTAGCCTTTTTGCCGATCAGACCTATAGCTGGATTGAGGCCGAGGACTATAGCCAAAGCGAAAAGTATGAGCTAGAGCAGTCCCTGCTTGGCGTAGGTTTGAGCGACCATCCCTTGCTGGCTTTAAGCAGGGAAGCCCAGCACCCCTTCACGGCTCTAGCTGATTTGGTGCAGGATAGCCAGGCAACCATCCTGGTCCAAGTGGAGACCATCAAGGTTATCCGGACCAAGAAGGGGGAAAATATGGCCTTTTTACAGGTCAGCGATACCAAAAATCGCTTGGATGTCACCCTGTTTCCAGCCAGCTACCAGCAATTTGCTAGCCACTTAGAAGAAAAGAATTTTTACTATCTAACTGGAAAAATTCAGGAAAGGGACGGCCGTTTGCAGATGATTTTAAACCAGCTGGAAGAAGCGGTCAAGGAACGTTTTTGGATCCAGCTTAAAAACCATGAAAGAGACCAGGAAATCGCCCAAATTCTCCAAAGATACCAGGGGAATATCCCCGTTATTCTCCGCTATGAGGAGGACAAGCAAACCGTCTCTGCACCCCATTTAAAAGTCGAAAAATCCAGCCAGCTCCAGGCCGATTTGGAAAAAATCAGCATGAAAACGATTTATCGCTAAAAATTTGGGAAAAAGAGAGTATTTTCCCCGCGATTGTGGTATAATCAGAAAGAATGTTAAAAAGAAAAAGGAGCAGAAACGAAATGAAACGTATTGCTGTTTTAACCAGTGGAGGGGACGCCCCCGGAATGAACGCTGCTATTCGGGCGGTTGTCCGTGAAGCGATTTCGCAAGGGATGGAAGTCTACGGAATTTACGATGGTTATGCTGGAATGGTTGCTGGTGATATCCATCAGTTGGACGGGGCTTCTGTCGGAAACATCATTTCTCGTGGTGGGACCTTCTTGCACTCCGCTCGCTATCCTGAATTTGCCCAACTTGAGGGACAACTCAAAGGGATTGAACAGTTGAAAAAACATGGGATTGAAGGGGTCGTCGTGATTGGTGGAGACGGTTCTTACCATGGAGCGATGCGCTTGACCGAGCATGGCTTCCCAGCAGTCGGCGTTCCTGGAACCATCGATAACGATATCGTTGGAACAGACTTTACCATTGGTTTTGATACAGCTGTAACGACAGCCATGGAGGCGATTGATAAGATTCGCGATACCTCCCTTAGCCACCGTCGGACCTTCGTTATCGAAGTAATGGGCCGCAATGCCGGTGATATTGCTCTTTGGGCGGGGATTGCTTCAGGGGCAGATGAAATCATCGTTCCAGAAGAAGGCTTTGAGATTGAGGACATCGTTAAGAATATCAAGCTGGGCTATGAGCGTGGAAAACGCCACAATATCATCGTTTTGGCTGAAGGAGTGATGTCAGCGCGTGAATTTGCTGAAAAGCTTAAGAATGCTGGAGACGAAACCGATCTGCGGATTACCGATTTAGGTCACGTTCAGCGCGGAGGTTCTCCAACCGCTCGTGACCGGGTACTGGCTTCTCGTATGGGGGCTCACGCTGTCAAGTTGCTCAAGGAAGGTCGCGGTGGTTTGGCCGTTGGTATCCGCAATGAGCAAATGGTGGAAAACCCAATCCTGGGTACAGCAGAAGAAGGAGCCCTATTTGGCTTGACTGATGACGGTAAGATTGTGGTTAACAATCCCCATGTAGCTGACCTAGACTTGGCTCAGTTGAACAGAGAACTTTCGTAATATTTATTAGTTAATTATAGTGGTCATAAAAGACCAGAATAGAAAAAAGGAGTTTCATAAGAAATGAACAAACGCGTTAAAATCGTTGCAACTTTAGGTCCTGCTGTCGAAATTCGTGGCGGTAAAAAATTTGGAGATGACGGCTACTGGGGTGAAAGACTGGATGTAGAAGCATCTGCTCAAAACATTGCCAAGCTAATCGAAGCTGGTGCCAACACCTTCCGTTTCAACTTCTCACATGGAGACCACCAAGAGCAAGGTGAGCGTATGGCTACCGTTAAGCGGGCCGAAGAAATCGCAGGTCAAAGAGTTGGTTTCCTCTTGGATACCAAGGGACCAGAAATCCGGACTGAATTGTTTGAAGGTGACGCTAAAGAGTATTCTTACAAGACTGGTGAAAAGATTCGTGTAGCGACCAAGCAAGGAATCCAGTCTAGCCGCGAATTGATTGCTCTTAACGTTGCTGGTGGTTTGGACATCTTTGATGATGTAGAAGTAGGTCGCCAAATCCTGATTGACGATGGTAAACTTGGTTTGCGTGTAACTGCTAAGGATGCAGCTAGTCGTGAATTTGAAGTCGAAGTAGAAAACGACGGAATCATCGCTAAGCAAAAGGGTGTGAATATCCCTAATACTAAGATTCCTTTCCCAGCACTTGCTGAGCGTGACAATGACGATATTCGTTTTGGTTTGGAACAAGGAATTAACTTTATCGCTATCTCCTTTGTTCGGACAGCTAAAGATGTCAACGAAGTTCGTTCAATCTGTGAAGAAACTGGCAACGGACATGTGAAATTGTTTGCGAAAATCGAAAACCAACAAGGTATTGATAACTTGGATGAAATCATCGAAGCAGCTGACGGTATCATGATTGCGCGTGGTGACATGGGTATCGAAGTACCATTTGAAATGGTTCCAGTTTACCAAAAAATGATTATCACTAAGGTTAATGCGGCTGGTAAAGTGGTTATCACTGCAACCAACATGCTTGAAACCATGACTGAAAAGCCAAGAGCAACCCGTTCAGAAGTATCTGACGTCTTTAATGCGGTTATCGACGGTACAGACGCAACCATGCTTTCAGGTGAGTCAGCTAACGGTAAATACCCACTTGAGTCTGTTACTACTATGGCAACAATTGACAAGAACGCTCAAACTCTCTTGAACGAATATGGTCGTCTCAACTCTGATAACTTTGCTCGTTCAAACAAGACAGAGGTTGTGGCTTCAGCTGTGAAAGATGCTACTCGCTCAATGGATATCAAATTGGTGGTTACCATTACTGAATCAGGTAATACAGCACGTTTGATTTCTAAATACCGTCCAGATGCAGACATCTTGGCTGTAACCTTCGATGAGTTGGTACAACGTTCCTTGATGCTTAACTGGGGTGTCATTCCAGTTATTACTGAAAAACCAGGTACAACAGATGACATGTTTGAAGTGGCTGAAAAGGTTGCCCTCGAGTCAGGTTTAGTTGAATCAGGAGACAACATCGTAATCGTGGCTGGTGTACCAGTCGGAACTGGTGGAACTAACACTATGCGTATCCGCACCGTTCGTTAATCAGGCTCTCTGTCAACTCTAGCAGATGGCGAAAAGTTAAATGAAGGACAGGACCAATCTGGTCCTGTCCTTTTGGATTTTAAATAAGCTGAGCTAGTGGTCCAGAAGCATTAGTTTTCTATTCTTTCTGGCTTTGTAAGTCTTGTTAAGTTATAAGCTTGAGCAAAACATCAGCCTTAATCTAGCTTTTTCTAGTCCTCTTTCTCATTTTGACCTATTTTGTTTATTTACTAAAAAATGGTATAATAGAATAAAAGTAGCCGGCCTTCGTTTCAGAGTATTGCGTTTGGCAATAGCGATGAAGCAGTCTGCGAACGGGCCTTGTATCTTATAATTGAATTCGGGCTTCAGCGAGGAGAATTCGCTAACGAGATAGTAGTGACTTCAAGATGCAGTAGACATCTGCTTGTAGGCGGCGCTAATGCCCTCATATCTTATGAAATTGAACATGCCCTAAAAACTTCGGAAATTAGAGAGGTAGCTGTTTTGGCTTTAGCCAATTACAGCTAAGACTACCTTTAGGTGCAAACCTTCCTAGAAGCTGAGGCTTCTTCATCAGGTTTCCTAAATTTCTCTCGTTTTTCGACATTTTACAAGCAAAACGATATTTTTTGCTTGTAAAATTAGTGCAGGCTGTAGAAAGGGCACATTAGTGACTTTCGTTTCAGAGAATTGCGTTTGGCAATAGCGATGAAGCAGTCTGCGAACGGGCCTTGTATCTTATAATTGAATTCGGGCTTCAGCGAGGAGAATTCGCTAACGAGATAGTAGTGACTTCAAGATGCAGTAGACATCTGCTTGTAGGCGGCGCTAATGCCCTCATATCTTATGAAATTGAACATGCCCTAAAAACTTCGGAAATTAGACAAACCTTCCTAGAAGCTGAGGCTTCTTCGTCAGGTTTCCTAAATTTCTCTCGTTTTCTTAACGGGCCTTGTATCTTATGAAAGAGTGTTTAGATGGTAAAGAGAGATTTAATTCGTAATTTATTGATTTTAGGGCTGGTTTGTCTGGTCTTGATTCTTCTTCGTTGTTTTGTGTTTACTCCTTATCGGGTTAGGATGGTAGATGCCAATTCCTACCTTAATCAGGGGGATTTAGTTCTGGCTACGAGGACGGATTCTGTTGAGCGGGACGACTTGGTCCTGTATGAAGTTGACGGAAAAGATTACACTGGTCGGGTGATTGCCAAGGCCAAGGATTCTGTCACCTATATGGACGATGTCTTGTATCTAAATAATAAAATCAAAACAGAGGGCTATTTGACCGGTCTCAAAGAGCGTTATCTGACAAGTGCTGATAGTAGCGGTTATTTTACCCATGATTTCACCCTGCAAACCCTGACTGAAAGTGAGGAAAATCAGGTTGCCACTGACTCCTACCTCATCTTAAATGATAATCGGCAGGATGAAAATGATAGTCGTAAATTTGGTTTGATTCCAAGTAAGCAGGTCAAGGGAGTGATTGCCTTTCGTCTATTGCCACTCAAGAAATTTGGTTTTCTTGAGACCAAGTAGTTTTGCTTAAAAGAGCATCTTCTTGGATAGACGATTAGCAGGAGTGTTACCTCCTTTATAGAAAAAGAACAGGAAGGCCAAGTGACTCGCCTCCCGAGGTTAGACAAGAAGAGTCTAACCTTGGGGGCTAATCAAAGCCTCAATCCTGTTCTTTTTTTGTAATTTGGTGATAAATATTTTGCCAGTTTTCATGTCGACGCCAGATGCTAGAATGGCGGGCACCAGCTAGGTCATAGGTGATAAGCTTGGTTTTTTGACTGATTGAAATCAGTTCAAAGTTTTCAAAGTGGTTGTTTCCTTGGCTGGTCTGCTTTAGAAAGGCTTCTTTTTTGCTGACTTGGCCGGTCTGACTGATAAAGGTAAAGTCATCAGCCAGTAATTTTTCGTAGTCGGGAATTTCAGATAGGATGATTTTCTCGTATTTGTAGAGTTTTTGGTAGATGTTTTCTGCTTGTTCGTCTTCGGGCAGGGGGGCTGGCTCTACATGGATATCAATATCAAAGACGCCAAACTTGCTTTTAAGAAGTTCCTCGACCTGCTCAGTTATATCGTGACTTTCATAGACAGATAAATCTGGATGCATCTCCAGAATCAAATCCAGATAGATATTGCTACCATAGGTGCGCCCGCGCTGGGATTTGACGGCCTTAACCTTGGGAATTTGGAGAATAGCCTCTTGGTAGCTGGCCAACAATTTTTCATCAAAACCGTCTGACAGGCTAAAGGAGCTTTCCATGAAAATCTCATAGGCTGTTTTTAGGATAAAGAGGGTGATGATGATGGCCATAATCTTATCGACAATGGAGAAGTTCAGGGCGCTGGCCAAAATAGCGATACTGGTCCCTAGAGAGGTCACAGCGTCTGACAAGTTGTCCTTGGCTGCGGCATCAAGCGCCTTGGACTGGACTCTCTTGGCTAGATTTTTATTGTAGATATAAACCCCCAGCATAATGATGGCTGACAGTAAACCGACAAGGGCTCCCAAGGGGTCAATGGGCTCTTCCTTATTAGAAATGATTTTTTGTAGGGTGTCAATTAAAACATCAAAACCGACAAAAAACATGATGAAGGAGGTAATGAGGCTGGCCAAATCCTCAATTTTCCAGTGGCCAAAGCGGTGGTCCTTGTCAGCGGGCTTTCGGGCCATTCTGAGTCCGATAAGGACTGCTAGATTGGCCACAATATCAGAAACATTGTTAAAACCGTCGGCTACCAAACTGGAGGAGTTTAGTAAGGAGCCCATGATAATCTTGCTGCTGGATAGGACGATATAGACAGCGATGGCTAAAATGGCTCCGCGTTCAGCTAGTTTGAGATTATTAGCAGGGTTGCGCATGGTAGCTCCTCTCTGGTAGTCTTTTTCATGATTATAACAAGTTTTCTAAGACTTTTCAAACAGAGGCCCTCTTTCGGCTTCTTTTTGCTCTTTCTACTAAGAATTTTGCCCTAAAAATCTGAATTATGGTAGAATAGAGAGGATTGAAAATTAGAATTTAATACAAAGTAGAAGTAGGAGAAGTGATGAATCCTTTAGTAAAAGGCATGAATGACCGGCAGGCTGAGGCTGTTGAGACAACAGAAGGCCCCCTCTTGATTATGGCTGGGGCAGGGTCTGGTAAGACCCGGGTCTTGACCCACCGGATTGCCTATTTGATTGATGAAAAAATGGTCAACCCTTGGAATATCCTGGCCATTACCTTTACCAATAAGGCCGCACGGGAGATGAAGGAGCGGGCAGCCCTCTTAAACCCGGCGACCGAGGATTGCTTGATTGCGACCTTTCACTCCATGTGTGTGCGGATTTTAAGGCGGGAAGCTGATCATATCGGCTATAATCGCAATTTCACCATTTTGGATCCTGGAGAACAGCGGACCTTGATGAAGCGAATTCTTAAAAGTCTGAATCTCGATCCCAAGAAGTGGAATGAGCGGTCTATCTTGGGGACCATTTCCAATGCCAAAAATGACTTGATTGATGAAGTGGCTTACACTAAGCTAGCTGGAGATGTTTATAGTCAGGTGGTTGCCCAGTGCTATACGGCCTATCAGAAGGAATTGCGCCAGTCGGAGGCTATGGACTTTGATGACTTGATTATGCTGACTTTGCGCCTTTTTGATAGCAATCCAGATGTGTTGACTTATTACCAGCAGCGCTATCAATACATCCATGTGGATGAGTATCAAGATACCAACCATGCCCAGTACCAGCTAGTTAAGCTTCTGGCCTCTCGTTTTAAAAACATCTGTGTGGTAGGGGATGCTGACCAGTCTATTTATGGCTGGCGGGGGGCGGATATGCAAAATATCCTGGACTTTGAAAAGGACTATCCTACTGCCAAGCTGGTCTTGCTGGAGGAGAATTACCGGTCGACCAAGAAAATTCTTCAAGCAGCCAATGATGTCATTAGCAATAATCGCAATCGGCGGCCTAAGAAACTGTGGACCCAAAACCAGGAAGGGCAAGAAATTATCTATTATCGGGCCGAAGATGAACAGGCCGAAGCCTTCTTTGTTGCTCGAAAGATTGATGAATTGCTATCTCAAGGAAGATACAAATACCAAGATTTTGCGGTGCTTTATCGGACCAATGCCCAGTCGCGGACCATTGAAGAAGCCCTGCTCAAATCCAATATCCCCTATGCCATGGTGGGAGGGACCAAGTTTTACAGCCGTAAGGAAATCAGGGATTTGATTGCCTACTTGAACCTCATAGCTAATCCTCGGGATAATATTAGCTTTGAGCGGGTTATCAATGAGCCCAAGAGAGGGATAGGACCTGGAACGGTTGAAAAATTAAGAACTTTTGCAACAGAGCAGGGCCTCTCGCTTCTAGAAGCGGCTGAAAATCTTCTTTTTTCATCAATTAAGGGTAAGGCGGCCCAGGCCTTGATTAATTTTGCCCAGCTTATTCTGTCCTGGCGGGAGTCCTTGGATAGGCTCCCCCTGACAGAGCTAGTCGAGCAAGTTCTGGATAAGACGGGCTATTCTGAGGCCCTACAAATCCAAAATACCTTGGAAAGTCAGGCCCGTTTAGAAAATATCCAGGAATTTCTCTCTGTTACTAAAAACTTTGATGAGAAGGTAGAAGAGGGAGAGGAAGAAAGTGGCCTGGACAAGCTGAGTCGTTTTCTCAACGACTTGGCCCTGGTGGCTGATACGGATGACGGGGACCAGGTGAATAGCCAGGTGACCTTGATGACCCTCCATGCAGCCAAGGGCTTGGAGTTTCCAGTGGTCTTTATCATCGGAATGGAGGAGAATGTCTTTCCTTTAAGCCGAGCTACAGAAGATGATGACCAGCTAGAAGAAGAGCGCCGCTTGGCCTATGTAGGGATTACTCGGGCCGAAGAGGTTCTCTTTTTGACCAATGCCAATTCGCGTTTGCTCTACGGGAAGACCAATTTCAACCGTCCAACTCGCTTTTTGACGGAGATTTCCTCGGATTTGCTGGCTTACCAAGGCCAGGCCAGGCCGGCAAATAGTGCTTTTAAGGTGACTTATGCTAATAGCAGCACCCAGCAGTTTGGGCAAGGAATGAGCTTGCAAGAGGCGCTTCAGGAGCGCAAGCGAGAGGCACGGCCAACTTCTTTTTCCTCAAGTCAATTGCCTTTTGGCAAGCAAGCCAACAGCGAGAGCCCAGCAGTCACTTGGTCCATTGGTGATCTGGCCCAGCATAAGAAATGGGGCCAGGGGACGGTGCTTGAGGTGTCGGGCACAGGCGACAAGCAGGAGCTGAAAATCAATTTCCCAGAAATTGGACTGAAAAAGGTGCTCGCTAGTTTTTTAAGACCGATTGAAGATAAATAAAAAAGGAAACTATTCCCAATCTGCTTGATTTGTGAATAGTTTTTACTTTTACTTGACATTGACATTATCAGAAATTATAATATAAATAGGAAGTTGATAACTATGTTATCGACCGAAAGGAAGGGAGCCCATGGAAGTCGAACAAGACAAGATTAGACAAGATATTTTAGCTAGTGCACGCTTAGAATTCACCAAATTCAGTTATCGTGGGGCATCTGTCAGAAGGATCTGCCAGCAGGCGGGTGTGACGACAGGGGCACTCTACAAGCGCTTTAAGGGCAAGGAAGATTTATTTTTCGCTCTTATTCAGCCGACTTTGGATACTTTTGCGACCGTAGCAGCCGAAAAAAAGGAAGAATACGATAGACTGCTAGCTGAGGATGAATTATATAAACTTCGTGGCTATAATATTGAGGATACTCGAGCAGCCATGGAGCTATTCTTTAATCATAAGGAAGATATGCAGTTGCTCTTGTTTAAATCGGAGGGGACAAGCCGAATGAATTTCCAAAAGGAAACGACCCGCTATGACGTCGAGGAGACTTATGGTTATTTGCTGAAGGCTCATCAGGCTGGAAAAACCAAGTATCTGTTGGAGAAAAAGTATTTGGAATCAGCCCTAGAGACTTACTATACCGCCTTTTTCAAACCCTTGGCTCAGGATTGGACCAAGGAGGAAGCAATGAAATATTGTGACTATCTAACTATGCTTTTTGACTGGCCAAAATTTTTTGGTCTTATAGAGGAGGAAAGAAATGGTTGACAGAAAGAAAAAATCGCTTTTGTCGTGGATTTTAGAGTTTATCAGGCCTCATAAATTTTACTTTGTGGCTAGCTTGATTTTCGCTTTTGCCTCGGTCATTAGCGGTTTTTTGCCATATTTTTTCATTGGAAATATCATTAGCCAACTGCTAGCTGGCAATCAAGACTGGAATTTTTATCTGGGAATGAGTCTATGGATAGGTCTATGCTGGCTGGGCTACTGGGGTTTTCATGCTCTTTCAACTGCCCTGTCCCACAAGGCCACCTTTGCTATTTTGGCGGAGATGCGCTATCATTTGACCGAAAAGATGGCCAAGTTGCCTTTAGGAGAGGTCCTGAATCAATCGTCAGGTAGTTATAAAAATATCATTGTTGAGCGGGTAGATGCGACAGAGACTACCCTGGCCCACCTGATTCCAGAGTTTACCTCTAACCTACTAGGCCCTCTGGTTGTTCTAATCGCTATGCTAATGATTGACTGGCGCTTGACCCTCCTGTCTCTTTTGACAATTCCGATAGCTATCCTAGCCTATGCTAATATGATGCGTAAGAGTCAAGGGGACTTTGAAAATACGGTGGAAAAGACCAAGGTCCTCAATGATACAGCTGTAGAGTATATCAATGGGATTGAGGTCATCAAGGTTTTTGGTAAGGAAAAATTTTCTTATGATAAGTTTGTTCAAGCAGCCAAGGCTGGAGCAGACTGTTTTATCGACTGGATGCGCAAGTGCCAGTTGGAAATGGCCCTTTTAACAGCGGTCCTGCCAGCTAACCTCTTGTTTTTATTGCCAACTGGGGGCTTTTTTTACCTAAGGGGCTGGATTTCTGCTAACAATTTAATCTTGCTGATTATCCTATCCCTTAGTCTCTTAACTCCTTTAATCCTAGTGGCCAGCTATATGGATGACTTACGCAAGATTGCTAGCACTTTTGGCCAGATTATCTCTATCCTAGAAAAGGCGGATTTGCAGCGGCCGGAATATTTGCAAGAAGAAATCGAGGATTCTAGTCTGGTGATGGAGGAGGTATCATTTGGCTATCAAGAGGATGAGGAAGTTCTTCACCAGCTCTCACTAGAGATTAGGCCGGGTGAAGTTACGGCCTTGGTCGGTCCTTCAGGCAGTGGCAAGTCTACTATTGCCAAACTCCTGGCCTCCTTCTGGGATGTTGACAAGGGGGCTATTTACCTAGGCGGGGTCAATGTCAAGCAGATACCTCTGGACTATTATAGCCAGCACATCGCCTATGTCACCCAGGACAACTACCTCTTTGATGAAAGCATTATGGAAAATATTCGCTTGGGTAAGCCCCAGGCTAGTGATGAAGAGGTCATAGAGATTGCTCGTAAGTGTGGTTGCTATGACTTTATTATGCAGCTGGAAAAGGGCTTTGATACCCTGGTCGGCCCAGCAGGTGGTCGCTTGTCAGGCGGGGAACGTCAGCGGATTGCCATTGCCAGAGCCATGCTCAAGGACGCTCCCATCATCATTCTGGATGAGGCAACTGCCTATACCGATCCGGAAAATGAGGCCAAAATTCAGGCTAGTCTAGCTCGCTTAGTCCAAGGAAAGACCTTGATTGTCATTGCCCACCGTCTATCAACCATTGTGACGGCTGATCAGATTGCAGTTATCAAGGATGGTCAGCTAGAAGCTTGTGGCAAGCACCAGGAACTATTGGCTAGCTGCCCTCTCTATCATGCTATGTGGCAGGCCCATATAGCAGTTAAAGATGGAGAATCTAATCTAGAAGGAGGTCTGGCCCATGCTTGACACCTTGAGACGTTTCTTTAACTTTTGTGACTTAAAAGAAAGAAAACAATTTTATTTATCTGTTTACCTAGGGGTCTTAAAAGCCTTTGTTATCGCCTTTCGGATTCCAGCGATTGGGCTTTTAGTCATGGCCCTGCTGGAAAAAAATATGAGCCTAGGCACTCTTGGTCTGATTCTGGCCATCATGCTAGCCTCCATTGTTTTAAATATTTTCCTAACCTTGAAAATTACCATGTTGCAGACCGAGGCAGGCTATCGGACTTGTGCTCAGAAGCGGATTGAGATTGCCGAGCATCTCCGCTATCTGCCCATGGGCTACTTTAATCAAGCCAGTCTGGGTAAGATTACCAGTGTAACAACCAATACCTTGGAGGCCTTGTCTGATGTGGCAACCAGGGTGGTTATGATTACGAGTCAGGGCTTTCTGACCGCCGCTATCATTACCCTTTTTGTCCTCCTTTATGACTGGCGAATCGGCCTCTTTCTAGTGCTGGGTCTCTTGCTCTTTCTTTTGCCCAATAGTCTCATGCGTAAGCAAGTAGCTCCTATCATTGACAAAAAGCACAAAGCAGATGAGGACTTAGTTGGGCGAATACTTGAGTATAGCCAGGGGATTGCTGAGGTCAAAAACTATAATATGGTCCAGTCCTCGGCCAAAAAACTTTCCCACTCGATTGACACCAAGCAAAGAGTGGATACCAAGACGACTCTGGTTACAGTACCCTATATCGCAAGCCAAGGAATTGTTACCAAGCTGACTGGCCTAGGCATGTCTTGCTTGTCCATCTACTTTTACCTAGATGGCAGCATGAATCTGCTGGTTTGTATCATGATGCTGATTAGCTCCTTTATGGTCTATGAAAGTCTGGATGGTGTCGGTAGTTTTTCTTCCCTTTTACGGGCGGTAGACCTATCGGTTGCCATGGTTGAGGAAATCTTGGCCATCCAACCCATGGATATTGAGGGAGAAGAGATGGAACCTAGCCATTATGCTCTGCAACTCAATCATGTTGACTTTTCTTATGAGCAGAAAAAAATTATTGACGATGTCAGCTTGACCATTCCTGAAAAAACGACAACCGCTCTTATTGGTCCCTCAGGTAGCGGTAAAACTACCCTCTGCAATCTCATGGCCCGTTTTTGGGATGTGGACCAAGGCAGTATTTATCTGGGAGACCGGAATGTGAAAGATTATAGCTATGATAGCTTGATTCGCAATTTTAGCTTTGTCTTTCAACATGTCTACCTCTTTGAAGATAGTATTGAGAACAATATTAAGTTTGGTAAGCCTGGTGCCAGCCATGAGGAAGTAGTGGCTGCGGCTAAAAAGGCAGCCTGCCATGACTTTATTATGAGCCTACCAGAAGCCTACGAGACCAAGATTGGTGAAGGTGGAGCCAGCCTTTCGGGTGGGGAAAAACAACGCCTATCCATTGCTCGGGCCATTATTAAGGACGCTCCGATTATTATTTTGGACGAGGCCACAGCCAATGTTGATCCAGAAAACGAAGAAGCCCTAATGCAGGCTATTGAGGCCCTAACCCATGATAAGACCATTATTATGATTGCCCATCGCCTCAAGACCGTCCAAAATGCCGATCAAATCGTGGTCTTGGATCAAGGACGCATCGTTCAACAAGGTCGGCACCAGGAACTTCTAGCCCAAGACGGCATCTATAGCCGTTTTATCCAAGAACGTCGCAGTGCTACCAGTTGGAAATTAGGACAAGAAGAAAATCAACCGATTTAAGCAACTTCAAAAGCAAGCACTAGTAGAGGCGCTTGCTTTTTTGAGTTGTGGGAATGTGGTATAATGGGGGAGGATAAGTTTTATATAAGGGGATTAAAAAATGAATGAATTTGAAGTTTATTTACCTTTGGTAAAAGATTTGAACATAGATATTTTCTCAAAAGATTTATATAATTATGATTTTTCATCATACTCTCTAAGTTCACTACAAAAAGCAGCAATTTTATCAGTGAATAATAAGATAACTGAGAGTATATATTCTTATATGGGAAAAGCTGGTTTATTAGATAAATTGGTAAATAATAATGGAAAGGAGAAAAAAGAATATGTTGCAAAATTATCAGAATATGCACAAGCAAAATTAAATTCAGGAGAGTGGCAATTTGGTATAAAGAAAAAGACAGGTGAAGCATATGCTGTTCTAAAAGATGTATCCACTGGAAAATTTCAAAGTTCTATTACTCTTGAAGAAAGACTTGTAAATAATTTAGGCTCATCATTAGAATTATCGGCAATCCAAGGACAACTAGCTACAATAGTTGAACGATTAGATGAATTGAATCGTTCAGTAGAAAGAGTTGAGCAAGGGCAGTATAATGATAGATATGCAGTTTTTTTTAGCGCGCGTCAGATGATTATTGAGGGGTTAACAACTTCTGATAAATCTTTACGAGAGCAGTTGCTTTTTTCGGTAATCAAAACAAATAATGATACAATCGCTAAGTTGATGTTAGCTGTCTATCATGATAGTATAAACTTTGTTAACCCAAAGACAGAAAAGAAAGAAGCAGACAGAATAAATATTTTTCTTCAACAATCAATGACTTATTTAAACTTGTCTGTTCAATTGAATGTTATTGCTTATACAATTTTAGGGGAAAAACAGCCTATCATGGCATGCCTTGCTAATTACAATGCTTTCATTCAACAAACATTACTAAAGGAAATTGGGAAAAACAAAAAATCAATAGCATGGAAGATTGACAATGCAAGTAAAGGAGATAGCGGAAATGTTTTAAAATTAACAGAAGATATATCGGAAAAGATTAGTAATCTACTGGAGACTAATAAATTACAAGGGATAGAAGGAGAAGATTATGAAAAACTTGGAAATAAAAAAATGCAAATGGCCTAAATGTCAGAAAGAAGTATATGATGAAAAGATGTTGTTTTGTGGAGAACATGAAAAAATTGGAAAATCTTGGTTAAAAAAAGGCGTAAAAAGTGTTGTTGGAGTAGTAGGTGCGGGTATACTATATCAAATAAAGAAAAAGAATTAACGAGGTAGCCCATGAACGAAATTAAATGCCCCCATTGTGGGACGATTTTTACGGTAAATGAAACGCAGTACAGCGAGCTTTTAGCGCAGGTGCGCACCAGTGAGTTTGAGAGTGAAATCCATGCCCGCTTGGAGCAGGAGTTGGCTTTGGCTCAGCAAAAGGCAGCCAACGAGCAACAGGCCTTGCTTGCTGAAAAATCACAGGAAATTGCGGATTTGCAGCACCAGATTGAAGCCTTTGCGACCGAGAAAGAATTGCTCAAAAAAGAGGTGGAGCAAGACTTGGCGCAACGCTTGCTGGATAAGGATAAGGAAGTGCAAAAGCTGGAAAACCAGCTTGAGACCCTCCGTTTGGAACATGAAAATCAACTGCAAAAATCGCTGGCTTCTCTTGAAAAGGAGCGGGATGAGGCTAAAAATCAGCTCCGTTTGCAGTCGACCGAAAATGAGCTGTCCTTGTCCTCGGTCAAGCAAAATTATGAGGCCCAGCTGAAAGCCGCTAATGAGCAGGTAGAGTTTTACAAGAATTTTAAGGCCCAGCAATCAACCAAGGCTATCGGTGAGAGCTTGGAGCAATACGCCGAGAGCGAGTTCAACAAGGTACGTTCCTATGCCTTTCCCCGCGCTTATTTTGGCAAGGATAATGAGGTGTCGAGCGCTTCGGGCTCCAAGGGAGATTTTATTTTCCGTGAGCTTGATGAAAATGGTGTTGAAATCATTTCCATTATGTTTGAGATGAAAAATGAGGCCGATACAACCAAGACCAAGCATAAAAACAGTGATTTCTATAAGGAATTGGACAAGGACCGGCGCGAGAAGAAATGTGAATACGCTGTGCTTGTTACCATGTTGGAAGCTGACAACGACTACTTTAACACGGGGATTGTGGATGTCAGCCATGAATACCAAAAGATGTATGTTGTCCGGCCCCAGTTCTTTATCCAGCTGATTGGACTTTTACGAAATGCAGCCCTTAACTCGCTTAAATACAAGCAGGAACTGGCCCTGGTTAGGGAGCAAAATATTGATATTACCCATTTTGAGGAAGATTTAGAGACCTTCAAGGTCGCCTTTGCCAAAAATTACAATTCAGCCAGCACCAACTTTGGCAAAGCGATTGATGAGATTGACAAGGCAATCAAGCGGATGGAAGCGGTCAAGTCGGCCCTGCTCACCAGTGAAAATCAGCTGCGTCTGGCCAATAACAAGCTGGACGATGTCTCCGTTAAAAAACTGACCCGCAAAAACCCAACCATGAAAAAGAAGTTTGAGGCCTTGAAGGGGGAGTAGGAAGCTCTTAATTGCTATTTTAAAGATAGGAAAAGCTTATGAAAATTAGACAGGCAAGTTTGGCAGATGTATCCGCCTTGCTTCCGCTTTATGAGGATTTGGGCTATCCAACGACACAGAAATTACTGAGCCAGCGTTTGGAAAATATTTTGTCAAATTCTACTTATGGCTGTTTAGTCGCCGAGGAGAAGGAGGAAATTCTTGGATTTTTAGGCTATGTGCAATTATGTTTCTTTGAAGATGAGGGAAGCTATTTTCGTATTCTTGCCTTGTCTGTCCGTCAGGAGAGCCGTCGAAAAGGCATTGGGACTGCCTTGCTGAATGAGTTGAAGAAAATCGCAGAGCAAAATAGAGTCAAAGCCCTGACTCTCAATAGCGGACTTGGGGTTGACAGGCAAGTTGCTTATCGCTTTTACGAAAAATTTGGCTTTGAAAAAGTCACGACTGGCTTTGGACTATATCTTGAAGAATAGGCGGTTTCCGTCTGTTCTTTTTCTTATCTGAATATGCTATAATACTACCATGAACGGAATTATCAACTTGAAAAAAGAGGCGGGGATGACCTCGCATGATGTGGTTTTTAAGCTACGCAAGATTTTGGGGACCAAAAAGATTGGGCACGGTGGTACGCTAGATCCTGATGTGGTCGGGGTTTTGCCCATTGCGGTCGGTAAGGCGACCCGCTTAATTGAATATATGCAAGAGGAAGGCAAGGTCTATGAGGGCGAAATTTGCCTTGGTTTTTCGACGACAACAGAAGATGCCAGTGGTGAGCTTGTTGAGAAAACACCTGTGAGTCAAGCTATCGAAGAAAGCGCAGTGGACGCTGCTTTGCAATCTTTCCTTGGTCAAATCACGCAAATTCCCCCCATGTACTCAGCGGTCAAGGTGGACGGGCGCAAGCTCTATGAATACGCTCGAGCAGGGCAGGAAGTGGAGCGTCCCGAGCGGCAGGTGACCATTTACTCTTTTGAGCGGACCAGTCCTCTTACCTATAGGGAGGATTGTCTTTTCTTCAGCTTTCGGGTCAAATGCAGCAAGGGGACTTACATTCGCACCTTGTCTGTTGATGTGGGCCAAAAGCTGGGCTATGCTAGCCACATGTCACACTTGACACGGACCAAGGCGGCTGGTATGGACTTGGCTAACTCCTTGACCCTCGCTCAAATTGCAGAGCAAATGGATAAGGAGGATCAATCTTTCCTACAACCCTTGGAGTTGGGAATTGGTGATTTGGAAAGGATTGACTTGTCAGAGCAGGACCTGCAGGAAGTTGGCTTTGGTCGTTTTATTCAATGGTCCTCAGCAGCTCCACTCTTAGCTGCTTTTTATCAGGAGCGCCTGGTTGCCATTTTAGAAAAAAGGGGTTCCGATTACAAGCCTAAAAAGGTCTTTCTCTGATATTTTATGATAAAATAGGTAGATGATGAAAACGATTAGAATAAAAAATGAATATGATATTGAACAGGTGGAGGATACGGTCTTGGTCTTGGGCTATTTTGACGGCCTTCATCAGGGGCATCGGGCCCTGTTTGCAGAAGCTAGAAAATTAGCCAAGGAGCAGGGCTTAAAGATTGCCCTATTGACCTTTCCTGAGTCGCCTAAGTTGGCCTTTGTTCGTTATAAGCCGGACTTGCTTTTGCACCTGTCCACGCCCGAGGAGCGGGCAGCACAGTTGGCTGATTTAGGGGTAGACTATTTCTATTTGATTGATTTTACCAGTCGTTTTGCCCGGCATACGGCCCAGGAGTTTTTTGATAAGTATGTGAAAAGACTAAAGGCTAGGGCCTTGGTGGCTGGTTTTGACTATCACTTTGGCTCAGACTGCAAGGGTGTTGAGGATTTGGCGACATATTTTTCTGGTCCCTTTGTAGTGGTTCCAGCTGTGACCGAGCAGGGTGAAAAGGTGAGCTCCACTCGGATTCGCCAGACCATTCTGGCAGGGCAGGTGGCTCAAGCGGCCAAGTTATTGGGTCATCCCTTATCCACCAGGGGCATGGTGGTCCATGGAGATGCGCGTGGGCGGACAATTGGTTTTCCTACGGCTAATCTTGCTCCCTTGGATCGGGTGATTTTACCGGCAGACGGGGTCTATGTGGTTGAAGTGGAGCATGATGGCAAACTTTATCGCGGTATGGCCAGCGTTGGAAAGAACATGACCTTTGAGGGGACCGAGTTACGCTTTGAAGCTAATATTTTTGATTTCTCTCAGGATATTTATGGAGATACCATCCAGGTCTTTTGGTTGGATAAGATTCGGGATATGGTAAAATTTGATAGTGTGGAGGCCCTGGTAGAACAACTAGAAGCAGATGAAAAGTTTGCAAGGCAGTGGAAAAATTAGGAAAGTAAGGGATTCTTCCCGGCTTTTCCTTTAAAGAATAATGAGAAATGTCAGAAAGTGCTAGTCAAGTCTCATAAAATTTAGTATAATAGAAATAGTTATTAACAATGAAGAAGAGAAAAGCATGATTACATTATTTTTATCACCGAGTTGTACCAGTTGCCGCAAGGCGCGGGCTTGGTTGTTAAACCATGATGTCCCCTTTAAAGAGCACAATATCATGACCAGTCCCTTGTCGGCGCCCGAGTTACAGCATATCTTGTCGCTGACTGAAAATGGGACCGATGATATTATTTCAACTCGTTCAAAAATCTTTCAAAAATTAGACTTGGATGTAGAAAGTTTATCTATCTCGGAGTTGATTCGACTCATTGAGGAAAATCCGAGCCTCTTGCGGCGGCCAGTTATTCTAGACGGCAAGAGAATGCAAATCGGTTTTAATGAAGATGAAATCCGTGCTTTTTTACCGCGCAGTTATCGCCAGCAAGAGCTGCGAAATGCAACCCTAAAAGCTGAAATTGAGTAAAGTATGAATAAAAATTATAGTTACCCACTAGATTTATCGTGGAGCACTGAAGAGCTTGCTTCAGTGCTTTCTTTTTTCAATCATGTTGAGGCGGCCTATGAGGATAAGCTAGCAGCCGAGAAATTGTTGGTCTCTTATGCGGCTTTTAAAGAGGTCGTGCCCAGTAAGGCAGAGGAAAAGCGCTTGGACCGTGAGTTTGAACGGGCTAGTGGCTACTCTCTTTATCGGGCTGTGCAAGCGGCCAAAAGTAAGGAGAAAGGAATGATTTCTCTTGGAAAATAGATTTGCCTTTGCTAGGGACTTGGTCTATCAGGCTGGCGCTTATCTTTTGGACCACCAGGACCATTGTTTCAAGGTGGAGACCAAGTCTGGTCCGACCGACTTGGTGACCCAACTAGACCAGGAAGTCCAGGACTTTTTGGTGGAGCGGATTTTGGCCCGCTATCCCCAGGATGGAATCTTGGCAGAAGAAAAGGGCTTGCGCCATCAGATTGACCAGGGCCCGGTCTGGATTATTGACCCGATTGATGGGACTACAAACTTTGTCACCCAAAGAAGGGACTATGCCATTATGCTGGCCTACTTTGAGGATGGTGTGGGACAATTCGGGATTATTTACGATGTCAGCCGTGGGGAAATCTACCATGGTGGTGGTAGATTTGACGTTTATTGTAATGAAAAAAAGCTGCCTCCTTTTCAAAACAAACCCTTGTCTGACTTTTTATTGGCGGCCAATGCAGGCATGCTGGAGAGCAATCACTGGGGAGTCGCTGACTTGGCCAAGGAAACCTTGGGTGTCAGGGTATATGGTAGTGCTGGAATTAGTTTTTCCAAGGTCTTATCAGGCCAGTTGCTGACCTATCTCTCCTATATCTGGCCTTGGGACTATGCGGCAGCAGCAGTTATGGGGGAAAAGTTGGGCTATTGTCTCCTAACCTTTGATGGAGAAAGGCCAGACTTCCAGACTCGTCAAGGAGTTATTATGCTGCCTAAGGAAAAAATAAGTGAATTTAAAAACTATATCAAAAAGGAGGACTAGATGCAGTTTCCAGAAGGATTTGAAGACAAGTACAAGCAACTTTTGGGAGCGGAGGCTAGTTCTTTTTTTGCTAGTTTTGACTTAGAAGCAGAATCAGCCTTTCGGGTCAATCCTCTCAAGGAAGTCCAGCAGACCTTTGAACATCCCATTCCCCAGACTAATTGGGGCTATTATGGTAAGGTGTCTGGTAGGTCGATTGAGCATGTGACAGGTCTGGTCTATTCCCAGGAGCCGGCAGCCCAAATGGTGGGTCAGCTAGCCCAGCCTAAAAAGGGCTCCAAGGTCTTGGATCTAGCAGCAGCTCCGGGAGGAAAATCAACCCATCTTCTATCGTATTTAGCTAATACAGGCCTCTTAGTTGCTAATGAAATCAGCAAAAAGCGCAGCAAGGTTTTAGTGGAAAATATAGAGCGCTTTGGGGCCAATAATGTCCTGGTGACCAATGAGTCGGCCCAAAGATTGGCTCAGGTTTTTAAGGGCTATTTCGACTTGATTGTTTTAGATGCCCCTTGTTCAGGTGAGGGGATGTTTCGCAAACAACCCGATGCTATGGACTATTGGGACCTGGACTATCCTAGTCAATGCGCCAAGCTTCAAAGAGAAATCTTAGAAGAGGCCGTCAAGATGTTGGCTGAGGGGGGAGAATTGGTTTATTCGACCTGCACCTGGGCACCGGAAGAAAACGAAGAAATTGTAAACTGGTTATTAGAAAATTATGAGCTAGAATTGTTGGATTTGCCCAAAATCAATGGTATGAGTCAAGGTCTAGGCCTGGCTCAGACGGGGCGAATGTACCCCCATCATTTCAAGGGAGAGGGGCAGTTCGTGGCCAAGTTCCGCTTTTTAGGTCATAATCCTTCTGGGAAGTTTAGGCCCGCTAAATCAAACCTCAATCCCGAGCAGTTGGCCTTATGGAAAGATTTTGCTAAGGGACACTTGAAGGTCGATTTAGAAGGGGTGCTAGAGACCTTTGGTCAGGAACTCTATCTATTGCAGCTAGGTCTGCCAGATGTCTCCAAGTTAAAGATAGCCCGTAACGGTCTACATTTAGGGACTTTTAAGAAGAAACGTTTTGAACCTAGCTTTGCTTTGGGGCTTAGCCTTAAACCCAGCCAGGTCAAGGAGAGTTTCTCGTTGACCGAAGAGGACTTTCAAAAGTATGTGGCCGGAGAAAGCCTGCCTTTAAAAAAGAAAACACCCAACGGTTGGTACCAAATTCTTGCCGGGGGCAATGGTCTAGGCTTTGCCAAAGTAGCCAATCAGACCCTGAAAAATTATTTTCCCAAGGGCCTGCGTTTTAAGTCATAAAACATCTTTTCAAAAGCCTTTATCTATGGTATAGTGGAAGATGTGAAAGCCTTCAAAAGGAAAGAAAATTGGAAATGAGACAAAAAGTGAAAAAAAGATATAAACGAAGCTTATTTGCCGTCTTTGCTCTATCGCTGCTGGGTCTGTCTGGCTGTGCAGCCTGGATTGATCGAGGGGAGTCTATCACTGCGGTTGGCTCAACCGCCTTGCAGCCCCTAGTCGAAGCGGCAGCAGATGATTTTTCCAGTGAAAACATGGGCAAGACTGTCAATGTCCAAGGAGGAGGCTCAGGGACTGGACTTTCCCAGGTCCAGTCGGGGGCAGTCCAAATCGGGAACAGCGACGTTTTTGCTGAAGAAAAAGAGGGTATTGCGGCCGACCAGCTGGTGGATCATCAGGTAGCCGTGGCTGGGCTAGCAGTCATTGTCAACAAGCAGGTCGATGTAAAAAATATCAGCCTCGAGCAGTTGCAAGGGATTTTTACAGGCAAGATTACCAACTGGAAGCAGCTGGGCGGCAAGGATTTGGAAATTTCCATTATCAACCGGGCAGCCAGTTCAGGTTCTCGAGCAACCTTTGATACGACGGTGATGAAGGGGGCTAGTCCCATTCAAAGCCAGGAGCAGGACTCTAATGGCATGGTCAAGTCTATCGTTGCTCAAACTCCAGGCGCCATTTCCTACCTAGCCTTTGCCTACGTTGATAAGTCGGTCAAGACGATTCAGTTGAATGGTTTTAAACCAACTGCTGAGAATGTTACGACTAATGATTGGCCCCTCTGGTCTTACGAGCACATGTACACCAAGGGAGAGCCGACCGAATTGACCAAGGACTTTCTGGACTATGTCCTCTCTGATCAGGTCCAAAAAGGGGTCATTAAAGGGATGGGCTATATTCCGATTAACGATATGAAGGTCAGCAAGGATGCTGACGGTAATGTAACTGTTAAGTAAGGGAGAAACATGAAAAATCAAGAACTAGCTAAGAAGCTTGTATCACCTTCAAAAAATTCTAGATTGGAAAAATTCGGTAAAACGATTACCCTATTAAGTCTCTGTTTGATTGTCTTTATCGTTTTCATGATTTTGATTTTTGTTATTTCTAAAGGAATTTCCACCGTCACTGTCAACAAGGTCAATGTCTTTAGCTTTCTCTTTGGTCAAAAGTGGAATCCATCAGCTAAAGCTTATGGTGCCTTACCCATGATTTTAGGCTCCTTTATCGTCACCATTTTATCGGCCTTGATTGCGACTCCCTTTGCCATTGGGGCAGCGGTCTTTATGACCGAGGTCTCTCCTAAGGGGGCAAAAATTCTCCAACCGGCCATTGAGCTGTTGGTAGGAATTCCTTCTGTTGTTTATGGTTTTATCGGTCTGCAGGTCATCGTTCCCTTTGTCCGCTCCATTTTTGGAGGAACTGGTTTTGGGATTTTATCAGGGATTTTCGTCCTCTTTGTCATGATTTTACCGACCGTTACCTTTATGACAACAGACGCCCTCAGAGCTGTTCCTAGGCACTATCGTGAGGCCTCTTATGCCATGGGTGCCACTCGCTGGCAGACCATTTGGCGGGTCGTTTTAAATGCAGCCAAATCTGGTATTTTCACGGCTGTAGTCTTTGGCATGGCACGGGCCTTTGGTGAGGCCTTGGCTATCCAAATGGTGGTCGGAAATTCAGCGGTCTTGCCGACTTCCTTGACAACACCAGCCTCCACCCTAACCTCTATTCTGACTATGGGAATTGGAAATACCGTTATGGGAACAGTGGATAATAATGTCCTCTGGTCCTTGGCTATGGTTCTGCTCTTAATGAGTCTGGCCTTTAATTCTGCCATTAAATTCATCACAAGAGAAGGTAAGAGAAATTATGAACGCTAAAAAAACGGATAAATTAGCTACGGGTGTTCTATATGCGATTGCAGGGATTATCGTCACCATTCTGGCAGCCTTAATCCTTTATATATTGGTAAGGGGCCTGCCCCATGTTTCCTGGAAGTTCTTGACTGGTAAGTCTTCTTCTTATCAGGCAGGAGGAGGGATTGGAATCCAGCTCTATAATTCCTTTTTCCTTCTGGTTATCACTCTAATCATTTCCATTCCCCTCTCTCTTGGAGCGGGAATCTACTTGGCTGAGTATGCTAAGAAAGGACCGGTGACTAGCTTTGTCCGCTCCTGTATCGAAATCTTGTCCTCCTTGCCTTCAGTAGTAGTGGGACTCTTTGGTTATCTGATTTTCGTTGTCCAGTTTCAATATGGTTTCTCGATTATTTCAGGGGCCCTGGCCTTGACAGTCTTTAATCTGCCCCAGATGACCCGAAACATTGAGGATAGCTTGCGGACGGTCCATCATACCCAACGTGAGGCGGGCTTGGCCCTGGGTCTATCTCGCTGGGAAACGGTCCAGCATGTGGTTGTACCTGAGGCCCTGCCTGGGATTATCACAGGGATTGTCCTAGCTTCTGGGCGGATTTTTGGTGAGGCGGCAGCCTTGATCTATACAGCTGGGCAATCAGCTCCAGCCCTTGACTGGTCCAACTGGAATATTTTCAGTGTCACCAGCCCCATTTCGATTTTCCGTCAGGCTGAGTCTCTGGCTGTCCACATTTGGAAGGTCAATAGTGAGGGGACTATCCCTGATGCCGTTGCGGTCTCTGCTGGTAGTGCCGCAGTGCTCTTAATCTTTATCCTCATCTTTAACCTATCAGCCCGGACTCTCGGAAATAAACTACATGCAAAATTAACATCTGCTAAAAAATAGGAGCCATCATGTCAAAATATAATTGGGATGAAAAGCATATCATCAGCATTCCCGAGGAAAAAGTTGCCCTATCAACCAAGAATCTCCATGTCTACTACGGTAGCAATGAATCGATTAAGGGCGTTGATATGCAGTTTGAAAAAAATAAAATTACGGCCTTGATTGGCCCTTCGGGCTCAGGCAAGTCCACCTATCTACGCAGTCTAAATCGGATGAATGATACGATTGATATTGCTAGGGTAACTGGCGAGATTTGGTATGAGGGAATCGATATCAATCGCCCAGAAATCAACGTTTACGAAATGCGCAAGCATATCGGCATGGTCTTTCAAAGACCCAACCCCTTTGCCAAGTCTATTTATAAGAACATTACCTTCGCCCATGAAAGAGCAGGTGTCAAAGACAAGGCTAAATTAGACGAGATTGTCGAGACCTCGCTCAAGCAGGCTGCCCTTTGGAACCAGGTCAAGGACGACTTGCATAAGTCAGCTCTGACTTTGTCAGGCGGGCAGCAACAGCGGCTCTGTATCGCGCGGGCTATCTCTGTCAAGCCAGACATCCTCCTTATGGATGAGCCGGCTTCGGCTTTGGATCCGATTGCGACCATGCAGCTGGAAGAAACCATGGCAGAGTTGAAGAAGGACTACACCATCATCATCGTGACCCACAGTATGGAACAGGCAGCCCGTTCGAGTGATTACACCGCCTTTTTCTACCTGGGGGATTTAATCGAGTACGATGCGACCAAGAAAATTTTCCAAAACGCACAATTACAATCTACCAGTGATTATGTATCGGGTCGTTTTGGTTAGGAAGGATAGAAGATGACAGAACCTATTTTACAGGTAAAAGACTTATCAGTTTATTACAATAATAAAAAAGCGCTCAATGAAGTGTCTATCGACTTCTATCCTAATGAAATTACGGCCTTGATTGGTCCTTCAGGATCGGGCAAGTCTACCCTAATTCGGGCAGTCAATCGAATGGGCGAGCTCAATCCAGAAGTCACCCTGACCGGGGCCATCAGCTATAATGGCCACAATATTTATAGCCCTAGGACAGATGTGGTTGACTTGCGTAAGGAAATCGGCATGGTCTTTCAACAGCCCAATCCCTTTCCTATGTCTATCTATGAAAATGTTGTCTATGGCTTACGTCTCAAGGGCATCAAGGATAAGAAGGTCTTAGACGAGGCAGTGGAGTATTCTCTTAAAGGAGCTTCCATTTGGGATGAGGTCAAGGATCGCTTGCACGACTCAGCCCTGGGTCTCTCTGGAGGGCAACAGCAGCGGGTCTGTATTGCCCGGGTCCTGGCAACTGACCCCAAGATTATCCTACTAGATGAGCCAACTTCGGCCTTGGACCCTATTTCTGCTGGCAAGATTGAAGAGACACTTTACGGCTTGAAGGAAAAATATACCATGGTCTTGGTAACTCGCTCCATGCAGCAAGCTTCGCGTTTATCTGACCGAACCGGTTTCTTTTTAGATGGCAATCTGGTTGAGTACAACCTGACCAAGACCATCTTCCTCAGTCCAGAAAGAGAAGAGACCATGGATTATATCACCGGAAAATTTGGTTAAGAGCCAAGACTTATTATCAGAAAGGGAAAGAATATGCTTAGATCACAATTTGAAGAGGAATTAGAGAAACTTCATAATCAATTCTATGCGATGGGAAATGAAGTCCTCTCGCAAATCAATCGGACCGTCCGGGCCTTTGTCTCACACGATCGGGAGTTGGCCAAGGAAGTCATCAATGATGATGCTGATGTAAATGAATACGAAATCAAACTTGAAAAGAAATCGCTAGAAATCATCGCCCTCCAACAGCCCGTTTCTCAGGACTTGCGGACAGTAATCACTGTTCTTAAGGCTAGTAGCGATTTGGAAAGAATGGGCGACCATGCTGTTTCAATCGCCCAGGCCGCTATCCGCATGAAGGGGGAATTGCGCATCAAGTCTGTCGAAGATGAGATTAGTAAGATGGGCCGGGAAGTAAAGAACTTTGTTGAAGAGGCCCTTAACCTTTATCTGTCAGGCAATACCGACCAAGCCTATGCTGTTGCAGCCCAGGACGAGCGAATCAACGAATACTTTGACCGCATTCGAGAACTAGCAACCGAGGAAATCAAAAACAATCCAGAAGCTATCGTGACTGGACGCGATTATTTCCAAGTCATCTCCTACCTAGAGCGGATTGGGGACTATGCTAAAAATATCTGTGAATGGGTTGTCTACTTTGAAACAGGAAAAATTATTGAATTATAAGCCCAGCTTAGCCCAACCATGATTTAAAATACAAATAGATAATACATGTCTCGCCTGATTTTCGGGCGGGGCCTATTTGTTTCTAAGAAGTCAGTTACAATCCAAGCTAGAAGTAGGCTAAGTCCGACCTGAAAGCAAGCCTTACTAATCCGTTTGTGTTAGCAAGGCTAACATATCCTGCTCATAAAAAGCCAGACGCCAAGTCAAGTCCGAGGATGGCGGCCTCCTTCTTTTAGTTTCTTTTTTATCTTCTTGGATTTTTATGTTAAAATAGAAAGGATAAAAGAACTATAATTAAAGGAGATAATCATGCAGGCAGTTGCACGTTTTATTGATACTTTTGTTCCAGAGCATTATGATATTTTTCTGGACTTAAATCGAAAAGAAAAAACTTTCTCAGGGCGGGTCAGTCTAAGTGGTCTGGCTAAGGATAGTAAGATTTCCCTCCATCAGAAGGATTTGACCATTCAGTCGGTTCAAGTGGCAGGTAAGGATTGTGACTTTCAAGTGGACGACCCAGCAGAAGCCCTCCATATCCAGCTAGCCAGCAGCGGTCCAGTGACCTTACTGGTCCAGTTCACGGGAAAGATTACGGATAATATGACCGGTATTTATCCCTCCTACTATACAGTAGATGGGCAAAAAAAGGAAGTCCTCTCCACCCAGTTTGAGAGCCACTTTGCCCGGGAGGCCTTTCCAAGTGTCGATGAGCCAGAAGCCAAGGCCACCTTTGATTTGTCTCTGAAATTCGACCAGGAAGAGGGAGATGTGGCCCTATCAAACATGCCTGAGATTGAGGTTGAAAATCGTAAAAAGACAGGGATTTGGAAGTTCGCTACCACACCACGCATGTCCTCTTACCTTCTGGCTTTTGCAGCAGGAGAATTGCAGGGCTTAACCAAGAAAACCAAAAATGGGACCCTGGTCGGAGTATATTCGACCAAGGCTCATCCTTTGGCTAATTCAGAGTTTGCCCTAGATATTGCTGTGCGAGTCATTGACTTTTACGAGGACTACTTTGGGGTCAAATACCCCATTCCTCAGGCCTTGCAAGTGGCCCTTCCAGACTTTTCATCAGGTGCCATGGAAAACTGGGGTCTGGTTACCTATCGTGAAATCTATCTCTTGGTCGACGAAAACTCAACAGTTGCCAACCGGCAAATTGTAGCCCTAGTTGTGGCCCATGAATTGGCCCACCAATGGTTCGGTAACCTGGTTACTATGAAATGGTGGGACGATCTCTGGCTCAATGAAAGTTTTGCTAACATGATGGAGTATGTGGCAGTTGATGCGATTGAGCCTGACTGGAAGATTTTTGAAGATTTCCAAACCACTGGAGCACCCCATGCCCTCAAACGTGATGCCACAGACGGCGTCCAATCCGTCCATGTCGAGGTTAAGCACCCAGACGAAATCAACACCCTCTTTGATGCGGCTATCGTCTATGCCAAGGGAAGCCGCCTGATGCATATGCTGCGCCGCTGGTTGGGCGATCAAGCCTTTGCTAAGGGGCTTCATGCCTATTTCCAAAAGCACCAGTATGGCAATACCGTTGGTTTAGACCTCTGGGAAGCCTTGAGCACTAGCTCCAATCGTGATGTGGCTGGCTTTATGGATGCCTGGTTGGAACAGCCTGGCTATCCTGTCCTGAATGTCAGCCTGGAAAATGATACTCTGAAGTTGAGTCAAAAACAATTCTTCATCGGGGAACATGAGGACAAGGGACGCATCTGGCCCATTCCGCTCAATAGCAACTGGACTGGCCTGCCTGATACCCTGACCAGTGAAAGTCTGGAAATTCCAAATTATAGCGCTCTCGCAGCCCAAAACAAGGGCGCCCTTCGCTTTAATACCGAAAATACAGCCCACTACATCACCAATTATCAAGGTCAGATTCTAGATGACCTCCTGGAAAACCTAGACCAGCTGGACAATACCAGCAAGCTCCAAGTAGTGCAAGAGCGCAGGCTCTTGGCTGAAAGTGGCCAAATCTCTTATGCAGAGCTTCTGCCTGTTCTCGGAAAACTAGCTAAGGAAGAGTCAAATATGGTAGTCAATGCCCTGGCCCAAACCCTGGCAGCTATCGAGCGCTTCTTAGATCCTGAAAGTCCAGCAGAAGCAGCCTTTAAAGACTTGACTATCCGTTTGAATCAGCATAACTTTGATCGACTAGGCTTTGAGAAGAAGGCTGGTGAAAGCGATGAGGACGAATTGGTCCGGCAAGTAGTTGTTGCTCAGATGATTCATGCGGATGACGAAAGAGCTTCTAAAAAGGCCAGCCAAATCTTTGACCACTACCAGAACCAGCTGGAGAAATTACCAGCAGCCATTCGTGGTCAGGTCCTGGCCAACCAAGTCAAGCATCATGAAAGCAAGGCTCTGACCGAACTTTACTTAGATACCTATGTTCAAACGACAGATGTGGCCTTTAAGATGCAGATTTTAGGTGCCCTCTCCCAAACCAAGGACAAGAGCACCCTGGAAGACCTCCTAGTCAAGTGGCAAGATAAGGAAATCGTAAAACCTCAAGACCTGGCTAGCTGGTATTTCAACTTCCTCCGCCAAGATTTCGCCCAGGACAGGGTTTGGAGCTGGAGTAAGGAAAATTGGAACTGGATTAAGGCAACCTTGGGTGGCGATATGAGCTTTGACCGCTTTGTTATCTATCCAGCCAATGTCTTTAAAACAGCTGAAAAATTAGCAGAATTTAAGGCCTTCTTTGAGCCTCAACTATCTGATTTGTCCATTAGCCGCAACATCAGCATGGGAATCAAGGAAATTGCTGCCCGGGTTGAGCTGATTGAGCGTGAAAAAGCCGCTGTCCAAGAAGCTATCCAGGCTACTATCTAAGAGAAAAAGAACTGGTTTGGCCAGTTCTTTTCTTTTAGCATCCTTTAAGAAAAAATTGAGCACTGTTTAAGAAAAGACGGATAAGATAGTATTATATTAAAGAAAGGATGTGATGAGGTGAGATTGAGAAATTCACCCTAGCTAGTAGAATAGCCCTAGAAAAAATCATAAAAAAATAGAAAGCAGGAAAAATAACAGAATGTCTAAAGAAAAAGTAAATAATGAAAAAATGGTCGTAGTAGAGAGAAGCCCTAAGTGGTGGCTCAGTCTAGTAGCTGGAACTTCTCTGGCTCTTGGTTTGGCTGGAGGTTTTAGCCTGGGAGCAGTGACTGTGAGAAGTCAACAGCAGGCTGTTCAAGCAGGCAACCCTAGCCAGGTCAATAATAATGGACCACAGGATCAAAACGGACAAAATCAAGCAGGACCAGGAGCAGGAAATCGTCCTCCTCAAGACTTTAATGGAGAAGGTAATATGGGCCCTGGCAATGGCAATATGCCTCCCCAAGGAAATGGAAACCAAGCTGGTCCAGAAGGTGGCAGAAGTAAAAATAAGAAACCTGCCAATGCCGATGGAACAACAAAAGAGGACAATTCTCAAGAAAATAATCAATCAAAGACAACAAATTCTTAAGAATTTAGGCTAAGTCATGATATAATAGAAAAGAAGAAATTTCAGCTGGAGCTAGTTTTAGCTCTCTAGCAAAGGGATTTCCAAGTTCTAGATAGGTAGAAAGCGAGCTGCTTTCTGAGATTGGAAGGAGAAAGATATGATTAAGATTTTATTAGTTGAAGATGACCTAGGGCTCTCAAATTCAGTATTTGACTTTTTGGATGATTTTGCAGATGTTATGCAGGTCTTTGATGGTGAAGAGGGGCTTTACGAAGCCGAAAGTGGAGTCTATGACTTGATTCTGCTGGACCTCATGTTGCCAGAAAAAGACGGTTTCCAGGTCTTGAAAGATTTGCGGGCCAAGGGAGTCACCACTCCAGTCCTTATCATGACAGCCAAGGAAAGCTTGGACGACAAGGGGCATGGTTTTGAATTAGGGGCAGATGACTATCTGACCAAACCTTTCTATTTGGAAGAGTTAAAAATGCGGATTCAGGCCTTGCTCAAACGTTCAGGTAAGTTCAATGAAAACACCCTCTCTTACGGTCAAGTCAAGGTCAATTTATCGACCAATGCGACCCTAGTAGATGGGAAAGCGGTTGAATTGCTAGGAAAAGAATTTGATTTATTAGTTTACTTCCTACAAAATCAAAATGTTATCCTACCAAAAACCCAGATTTTTGACCGGTTATGGGGCTTTGATAGCGATACAACTATCTCAGTCGTAGAAGTCTATGTGTCGAAAATTCGCAAAAAACTGAAAGGAACGACTTTTGCGAAGAATTTACAAACCCTTCGTAGTGTCGGCTACATTTTGAAAGATGCTGAATAAACTTAAAAAGACCTTATATGCGGATGATTTTTCCTATTTCATTCGCTATTTTGGCGTGTTTACCCTGATTTTTTCAGCCATGACCCTCTTGATTATCCAGGTTATGCGTTCAGGGCTCTATACAACCGTTGATGATAATTTGACGCGGCTCAGTCAAAGTCCAGCCTCTGTTTTAAACTTGGCCCTCACCAGGGCTGTGGGCCTGGAGCACAATGTGGCCAGCCCACAAAATAATAATCAAACCGACAAGAGTTCAGGTCCTGCTGATAAAACCCATCAGGCCGAAGGGGAGCCAGACGGCCAGAACAAACCCAGTGTCAGTGCCAATACAGAAGCCATTTTATTTGACGAAAATTATAAACAAATCACAACAGGAGACAATTTTCTAGGTCTAGATAAGATTGAATTTGATAAGAAAAAGCTCAATCAAATCAGCCAGGTCAAGGTCAGCAATAGCTATGGTCAGGAAGAAACCTACCGGATGTTGCTCTTTGATATTGACCCCAGCAACGACATTCCCAGTGTCAAGTATGCGGCCGTTTTGATTAACATCAATCAGCTGGAGCAGACCAGCCAGAGCCATGAACAGTTAATCGTGGTCGTGATGATTAGTTTCTGGCTGATTTCCATTGTTGCAAGTATCTATCAGGCCAGAGTGAGTGTCAAGCCCCTCCTAGAGAGTATGCAAAAGCAGAAGGCCTTTGTGGAAAATGCTAGCCATGAGCTGCGGACCCCCTTGGCCGTTCTGCAAAATCGTCTGGAAACCCTCTTTCGTAAGCCTGAGGCAACCATTATGGACACCAGTGAAAATATCGCATCCAGCCTAGAGGAGGTCAGAAATATGCGGATGCTGACGACCAACCTCCTCAACCTGGCCCGCAGGGACGATGGAATCAAGGCTGAAATTACCGATATTGAGCCCAGCTTTTTTGAGACCACCTTTGCCAACTATGCCATTATCGCTTCAGAAAATGGCAAGGTTTTTCATTATGAAAACCGGGTGCGCCAGATGATTAAGACCGATAGCACCCTGCTCAAGCAGCTGATGACTATCCTTTTTGATAATGCAGTTAAATATACCGAAGACGATGGAGAAATCTCCTTTACCATTACAGCCAATGAACGCTACCTCTTTATGAGTGTGGCGGATAATGGACCAGGGATTGGAGCCGAGGACAAGAAGAAAATCTTTGATCGTTTTTATCGGGTAGATAAGGCCCGGACCCGACAAAAAGGGGGCTTTGGGCTGGGCCTGTCTCTAGCCAAGCAAATCGCTGATGCCCTCAAAGGGACCATTACGGTCAAGGACAATCGCCCCAAGGGTACCATCTTTGAGGTAAAGATTGCTATCAAAATGGATAGTAAAAATAATAAGAAAAGAAATAGCCGATGAAAGTATTGATTTATGGTGCAGGGACGATCGGGCTGACTTACGCTTGGCTCTTGTCGAGAAAGAATGAAGTTGATGTCTTGGTGCGTGAGCAAAAATTGAAAAAATATCAGGCGGGTTTCCGCCTGTTTTTGAAGGATTTGCGAAAGAGAGCAGGAATACCAAGAATATCTTTTTCAGCCACGACTAGTGAGCAAAGTTGAGCAGGATTATGATTTTATTTTCTTGACCGTCAATAGCAAGCAGCTAGAAGAGGCAGCGGCAGACCTTGCGCAAGCCAAGGCTTCTGGACAAATCCTGATTTTACAAAATAACTGGGATATTGATAGGAAGCTGGCTCCTTATTTTGCCCAAGAGGACTACTTGCTGGCTTTTCCCTATGCCTATCTGGCAATCTTATCAACCTTTTATTGAAACGTATCTACAAAAAAGAACTTCCCATTAAGGAAGTTCTCAGATTAAAGACAAACTAGATGTTATTCTGGTTTGTCTTTTTTTATTCAAGATGGCATAAGATAAGGAAATAAATTGTCTTATTTTACAGACCAGACACTTAGTGATCCTTCATTGACGGGGAAATCTGCCCAGCCGTCCGCCTCAATAGTGACGGTGTCAGAGCAGTTGCCCAAGTAATCGGAGAATTCTTGCCCAGCCCGATTTTCACCGACAAACATGCGTTTGCTGTTAGCAGAATGATTGCTTAGAAGAACCGCGATTGGTTGAGCGTTTTCTTGCCCGAGACGGGTCCAGCCGATACAGTTGGGGTCGTCAAAGTAGTCTCTCTCTTCCCCGTAGGCCAGATTAAGGCGGATGTCTAGTAGCTTGTCCAAAACTTCTTTAAAGTCAGTCTGGGCATAGTCCCCCTTAATTCCATAGTAGTCTCCATAAAAGACACAAGGCAGTCCAGCCTCTCGCAGCAAAATCAGGGCATAGGCAGCCGGCTTGAACCATTCCTCCACAGTAGACTCTAGAGCCTGTCCCCTTTGGGTATCGTGGTTATCTACGAAAGTAACGGCTGATTCAGGATGGTTTTGAGCCAAGCTCCCATCAAAAATAGTCCGCAAGTCATAGTCAGCTCCAGCTTTTCCAGCATCAAAGAAATTCTGGTGGAGCTTGACGTCGACCAGGTCGATTTGGTAGTCGGTTTTTTCAAGATAGAGATCGTTAGCAGTCTTATCACCCTTCCAAAATTCACCAAAGACATAGAAATCCTGGCCGTATTTTTGACTGATGTCGCGGATAAAATTTTTCATAAAGAAGGAATCAATGTGCTTGACTGCATCCAGCCTGAAGCCGTGAATACCAGTGGTCTCGATAAACCAATCCGCCCAATCGTAGATATTTTGGACGACCTCAGGGTGCTTGAAATCAAGGTCAGCATACATGAGATAGTCGTAGTTTTTATTTTCGGTATCAACCAAATCATCGCTAGCCCAGCCCTTATTGTCTCCCTGAATGAGGTAAATACCAGACTTTTGGCTCTTGGCATCGTAGTCGGTACCAGTGAAGTGGTACCAATGCCAATCAAAGTCATTGTAGGTTTTCTGACGTCCTTCAAAGGTGAAATGGGTCCAGCCCTCAATCTCAAAGGGTTCAGAAAGCACTTGCGTTCGGTCGTCAGCTGCCACTTCGACAACTGTAAAGGTTTCGGTGTAATCCGCGGCTGCCTTGTGATTTAAGACGACATCAGCGATGGGTTCAATGCCGTTTTCTTTGAGGGCAGCGATAGCCTGGAGATATTGGTCCTTGCTGCCGTATTTGGTGCGAACAGTTCCTTTTTGGTCAAATTCACCCAAGTCAAACAGATCATAAACGCCGTAGCCGACATCGTTACTACCAGTTCCCTTGAAAGCAGGAGGTAGCCAGATTTTTCTGATCCCCTTGGCTGCCAAATCAGGTGCCGCTTCTGCGAGCCGCGTCCAGTGCTGACCGTCGTCGGGTAAATACCATTCAAAGGCTTGAAATAAAGTTTGATTTTCCATAGCTAAAACCTCTTTCAAAATTCTTGCTAACATTTTACCAAAAATTGTGGAAGAAAGTTTGGAAAAACTTTGTGCTGGATAAAATGCCGTGACTACTTTAGGTTTTCTGTGAAACGATCCAGTTCCTTTTGGTTATGTAGTATGGTAATTTTATCTGCATAGGTCTGACATACTTTTGCATAACGCTCACGAGCAGTTTTCTTTCGTCCGTCTCTTAAAAACCAACGAATAAACTCCCAATCTAGTTTTTCGGGGCAATCAGCTGCCATGTCTTCACGAACTTTCCCGCGATATTTAAGGTAACGTTTAATCACTCGATAGAGGGAGTTCCAGCGATTGAAGTTCATAAAGATAATCAAGTCAGCCTGCTCCATCCGTTTTTCATAATGGCACCAAGAATAGTTACCGTCAATAACCCAATGAGTATTTTTACTTAAAAAATCGCCAACCTTATTCTCCATATCTTCGCGCTCACTGACTTCCCAGTTTGCTTTAAACTGCAGGGTATCCAAATGAAGTTTAGGAATGGAGTAATGCTGAGCAAGTTTTTTCGCTAACGTTGATTTGCCTGAGCCAGAGTAGCCAATAATAACGATTTTCATAAAAATCTTTTCCTTTTCAGAGCAAGAAAAAAAGCTCCATAGAGCTTATTTTGCAAGTTTTGCTGCAAGACGTGCTTTGTCGCGGCTTGCTTTGTTTTTGTGAATCAAACCTTTAGTTTCTGCTTTGTCGATGCTTGAAGAAGCAGCGCGGAAAAGTTCTTCAGTTGGGTTTGCTTCAAATGCTTTAATTGCAGTACGCATAGCTGATTTTTGAGCTGAGTTTTTTTCGTTGTGTTTAACGTTTAATTCAGCGCGTTTAATAGCTGATTTAATGTTTGCCAAGTTTTTCACCTCCATTTAATACTAACTATCTCATTATACTTGAAAAAGTCGTGTTTGACAAGCCTAAATTATTTTTTTAGATAAATTTCGTCAATTTCATGATTGGCAGCCTTATGTAAAATTAACTCGGCCCGATTGCGGGTGGGCTCGATATAGTTTTTCAGATTGACTAGGTTGATAGTCTGCCAGACCTTGCGGGCAAAGTCAATGACCTCTTCTAGAGGTTTTTGAGTAAAGTGGTGGTAGTAGTTGTCAGGATTATCCTTGGCCAAGTCCAGCAATTTGGTAAAGCGGTCCAGATACCAAGTTTCGATATTTTGGACTTCGGCATCTACATAGATAGAGAAGTCAAAGTAGTCGGTCATATATAATCGCTCATTTTGTGGATTTTGAAAGACATTGATTCCCTCGACAATGACAAAGTCTGCCGCCTCGATTTTTTGGGTCTTATTTGGGACAATATCGTAAATCTCATGTGAATAGACAGGAATTTGGTAGTTTTGCCCATTTTTCAGATGATCCAGAAAGTCGAGGAGGAGCTCCATATTATAACTTTCTGGAAAGCCCTTGCGTTGTAAGAGTTCCTCTTCTTCTAAAAGGGCGTTGGGGTAGAGAAAACCGTCTGTGGTAACCAATTCCACCTTGGCTTCTTCAAAGGTCCTGGATAGTAGAATTTGCAAGAGCCGGCTAGTTGTTGATTTGCCGACGGCCACACTACCTGAAATACCGATGATAAAGGGCCGTTTTTTTAGATTTTTTTGTAGGAAGATTCCCTTAGAAAAGGCCAAATCCTCCTTGGACCGCTTGTAGATTTGAATCAGGTAGGTCAGGGGGAGATAGACCTCAACAACATCTTGGAGGTTGATTTCATCATTAAAACTTTTAATAGAATTAAGTTCCTGGGCAGTCAGGGGAGCTGGTACCTTTCGATGTAAATTCTGCCAGGTCTCACGACTGATTTTGTCAAAGTGAATAAATTCGTTGGTCATCTTACACTACACTCCTATCTAACTACCTAGTATAGCATATCTAATAAGAGAATGTAAACGATTTACAAAAGCTAGATGAATATGATAAAATAGTTTTATGAGTAAAATGTATTTCGCAGAAAATCCGGACGCAAAGCACGATATTCACCAATTAAGGGTCCAACTTCTGGGTCAGGAGCTGACCTTTTTGACTGATGCCGGAGTCTTTAGTAAGAGGATGATTGACTATGGTAGTCAGGTCCTGCTTTCTTGCCTGGATTTTAAAGAAGGGGAGAGTCTTTTAGATGTGGGTTGTGGTTACGGCCCCTTGGCCTTGACCTTGGTCAAAGCCCAAGGAGTGGTGGCAACCCTGGTTGATGTCAATCAGCGGGCCCTAGACTTGGCTAGAAAAAATGCTGAAAATAATCATATTGAAGCTCAAATTTTTCAGTCAAATCTCTATTCAGAGGTTGAAGGGCAGTTTCAGCACATCATCAGCAACCCTCCTATCCGGGCGGGTAAGCAGGTAGTCCACCAGCTTATTTCCTCTGCTTATGACCATTTAGTAACTGGTGGTGATTTGACTATCGTTATCCAAAAAAAGCAGGGAGCACCTAGCGCTAAAAGCAAGATGGAAGAGGTCTTTGGTGACTGCCAGGTCTTAAAAAAAGACAAGGGCTACTATATCTTGCAGAGCCAAAAGTGAATGTGGGTTATTTGCTCTAAAAAACAATCTTTGTCTAAGTAGAAAAAGGGAGCAGTAGGCAATTTACGAATCATGAAGGAAGGATTTGAGAGAAGAAATGCGGGCAGTTGATATTATTCAAAAAAAGCGGGACGGCCTAGAGCTGTCTAGCGCGGAGATTAAATGGCTGATTGAGGGCTATGTGGCGGGTCAGGTCCCAGACTATCAAATGTCGGCCTTTGCCATGGCTGTCTATTTTAAGGGAATGACCACTAGAGAAATTTCTGACTTGACCATGACCATGGTGGGAACGGGTGAGCAGATTGATTTATCTGAAATAGCTGGCATCAAGGTAGACAAGCATTCTACCGGAGGGGTAGGAGATAAGGTGACCTTGATTTTAGTTCCTTTGGTAGCTAGTTTCGGTGTTCCAGTTGCTAAAATGAGTGGTCGAGGCCTGGGCCATACTGGTGGGACAATTGATAAGCTAGAGTCAATTAAGGGCTTTGAGGTAGAGCGGAACCAAGAGGACTTTATCAAGCAGGTCCAAGAGCTGGGGCTCTCTGTCATCGGCCAGTCAGATCAGTTGGTCAAGGCAGACAAGCTCCTCTATGCCCTGCGCGATGTAACAGCAACTGTTGATACCATTCCCCTAATCGCTAGCTCGGTTATGAGTAAGAAGATTGCTGCCGGTGCAGACAGTATCTTACTGGACGTGACAGTAGGCGAGGGGGCCTTTATGAAGAATCTGACAGATGCTAGAGTCTTGGCTCGGACCATGGTTGATTTAGGTAAGGCTGTTGGGCGCAAGACCGTTGCGGTCATTACCGATATGAGTCAGCCTTTGGGGCGGGCAATCGGTAATCGCTTGGAAATTCTAGAGGCTTTGGAAATCTTGCAGGGTAAGGGGCGCGAGGATATTAGTGACTTTATCTGCCGCCTGGCCCAAATCATGCTGGGTCTAGCTGATCTGGAAGTTAGTCTAGAAGAAGTTCATAGCCACCTTTTGGATGGTTCAGCCCTGAAAAAGTTTGAAGAAATGGTTGAGGCCCAAGGGGGTGACTTGCAAGACTTGTACCGGCCTTCCCAGGCGGAATTTGTCTTAGAAATTAAGGCGGATGAGACTGGCTATATCGCTGACTTGCCAGCCATGGAATTTGGTCTTTTTGCCATGAGATTGGGAGCTGGACGGGCTGTGAAGTCAGACGATTTGGATTTTGAAACTGGGATTGTTTTTGAGAAAAAAGTTGGTGAAAAAGTCGCCGCTGGCGAGCTGTTGGCCAAAATCTATGCCAACCAAAAAATTTCCCAAGAACTAGTTACAGAATTCAAAAAAAATGTTAAAATAAGTAATGAGCCGAAAAAAGTAAGTGAAATCATTGAAGTAATCGCTTAACTTTTAGGAGAGACGAAGATGAAATTAAATAAATATATCGACCATACCTTTTTAAAGCCCGATGCTACAAGTGAGCAGATTGTTCAGCTGATTGAGGAGGCCAAGGAGTACAACTTTGCCAGTGTCTGTGTCAATCCGACCTGGGTGGCCTTTGCGGCCCAGGCCTTGGCTGAAAGTGGGGTCAAGGTTTGTACGGTTGTTGGTTTCCCTCTGGGAGCCAACCGACCTGAAATCAAGGCTTTAGAGACCAAGGACGCTATCGAACAAGGGGCGGATGAAATCGATATGGTCATCAATATTGGTGCCCTCAAATCCCAGGACTTGGACCTTTTGGAAAGGGATATCCGGGCGGTAGTAGAGGCCAGTGGTGACAAGCTAGTCAAGGTGATTATCGAAGCATGTCTCTTGAGCGACCAGGAAAAGGTTTTGGCCTGTCAGGTTGCCCAAAAGGCCGGAGCGGACTTTGTTAAGACCTCTACTGGTTTTTCAACTGGCGGAGCAACTGTTGCAGATGTCGCTCTCATGCGCCAGACAGTAGGCCCCGACATGGGGGTCAAGGCAGCGGGTGGAGCTCGTTCTTATGAAGATGCTCTAGCCTTTATTGAGGCGGGAGCGACTAGAATTGGAAGCTCTGCTGGCCCAGCAATTATGAAGGGAGAAAAGGTTAGTGGCGACTACTGATTTGATTGATTTAGCAATTGAAACGAGTAAGAAGGCCTATGTTCCCTATTCTCACTTTCCGATTGGAGCTGTTTTGCTTGCCAAGGGGGGGCAGATTTTCACTGGTGTCAATATCGAGAATGCCAGTTTTGGTCTGACCAACTGCGGCGAAAGGACAGCCATTTTTAAGGCAGTTTCTGAAGGAGTCTTAGACTTTGAAGAACTGATTGTCTACGGAGAAACGGACAAGCCCATTTCTCCATGTGGAGCCTGTCGTCAGGTGATGGCAGAGTTTTTCCCTCAGGATTTAAAGGTGACCCTGGTCGCTAAAAATAAGTCGACGGTCGTGATGACGGTCAAGGAATTACTTCCCTATTCTTTTACTGACTTGGAATAGTTGGTAAAGCTGGTCCCAAGACCAAACTAAAAATTCGCAACCCTGGTTGCATATCTTATTTAGGAGGTTCAGTAATGAACAAGAAACAATGGCTAGGCCTAGGTCTAGTAGCTGTCGCAGCAATCGGACTCGCTGCATGTGGTAACCGCGCATCAAAATCTGACAATAGCAATGCCAAGACAGATTTGAAGGCTGCTATCGTTACAGATACTGGTGGTGTTGATGACAAGTCCTTCAACCAATCAGCCTGGGAGGGTCTCCAAGAATGGGGTAAGGATAATGGTCTTTCTAAAGACAATGGCTATACCTACTTCCAGTCTACCAATGAGTCTGAATATACCAACAACTTAGACCAAGCTGCTTCAAGCAACTACAAGCTGGTATTTGGTATCGGTTTTGCGCTGAGAAACGCTGTTGAATCTGCTGCTAAAGACCATTCAGACATCAACTATGTCATCATCGACGACGAAATCAAGGACCAAAGCAATGTAGCTTCTGCCCTCTTTGCAGATAACGAAGCTGCTTATCTTGCTGGTGTTGCTGCCGCTAAGACCACCAAGACCAAGATGATTGGTTTTGTTGGTGGAATCAAGGGTGCTGTTTTGACTCGTTTTGAAAAAGGATTTGAGGCAGGTGTTAAATCTGTTGATCCATCTATCAAGATTGATGTTAAATATGCTGAATCATTCGGTGATGCTGCTAAAGGGAAGACCATTGCAGCTGCTCAATATGCTGCTGGTGCAGACGTTGTTTACCAAGTAGCTGGTGGTACTGGTGCAGGTGTCTTCAACGAAGCAAAATCAATCAACGAAACTCGTCCAGAAGCTGAAAAAGTTTGGGTAATCGGTGTTGACCGCGACCAAAAAGACGAAGGAAAATACACTTCTAAAGATGGAAAAGAGTCAAACTTTGTCCTAGCTTCTACCCTAAAACAAGTTGGAGCAACTGTTAAGGATATTGCAAACAAGACAGCTAAAGACAAGTTCCCAGGTGGGAAGACAGTTACTTACGGTCTGAAAGATGGTGGTGTAGACTTGACTACAACTTCCCTCTCTGAGGATGCTAAGAAAGCCGTTGAGGATGCGAAAGCAAAAATTCTTGATGGAAGTATCAAGGTTCCGGCAGAATAAGATATATATCACTCAAGAAGCGACCTTGGTGGTCGCTTTTTTGAGAGTTGAGACGAAATTTTGTCTCAGTAAAGCCTATTTTAAAAATAGGTTTTACTGACATAAAATTTATTTCTGAAAGGAAGAATCACATGGCACATGAAAATGTCATTGAAATGCGAGAGATTACCAAGGTTTTTGGTGAATTTGTTGCAAATGATAAAATCAATCTCAACCTAAGACGTGGTGAAATTCATGCGCTTTTGGGAGAAAATGGAGCAGGAAAGTCAACCTTGATGAACATGCTGGCCGGTCTTTTAGAGCCGACTAGCGGTCAAATCCTCGTCAATGGTCAGCCTGTGAAACTGGATTCTCCATCCAAGGCTGCATCTCTAGGTATCGGAATGGTCCACCAGCACTTTATGCTTGTAGAGGCCTTTACGGTTGCTGAAAACATCATTCTGGGTAGTGAAAAAACCAACAGCTTTGGTGTCCTAGATTTGGATAAGGCGATTAAGGAAATCAAGGACCTGTCTGAACGTTATGGTCTAGCTGTGGATCCAAGGGCCAAAATCGAAGATATATCTGTCGGTGCCCAGCAAAGGGTGGAGATTCTTAAGACCCTGTATCGTGGTGCAGATATTCTAATCTTTGACGAGCCGACAGCCGTTTTGACTCCTTCAGAAATTGAAGAACTAGAAAATATCATGAAAAATCTAGTCAAGGAAGGGAAATCAATTATTCTGATTACCCACAAGCTAGATGAAATTCGAGCAGTAGCCGATCGAGTAACGGTCATCCGCCGAGGAAAGAGTATCGAAACAGTCGGTATCGAAGGAGCAACCAATAAGGATTTGGCTGAAATGATGGTCGGACGCTCGGTCTCCTTTACAACGGCTAAGGAGCCTGCCCAACCCAAGGATGTGGTCCTGTCAATCAAGGACTTGGAAGTGGCGGAAAATCGTGGTGTCCTTGCCGTTAAGGGCCTTTCTCTGGATGTTCGAGCCGGTGAAATCGTCGGAATTGCTGGGATTGATGGAAATGGTCAGAGCGAGCTGATTCAGGCCATTACTGGTTTACGCAAGGTCAAGTCTGGTAGCGTCAGCATTAAGGGCAAGGAAGTTCTAGGTCTATCACCAAGAAAAATTACGGAAATGCAGGTCAGTCATGTGCCAGAAGATCGGCATAGGGATGGTCTGGTCCTTGAGATGATGTTGGCAGAAAATATCGCCTTGCAGACCTACTACAAGGCCCCGCTCAGCAATAGAGGCGTTCTCAACTACAATCAAATTACCTCTTATGCTCGTAAGCTCATGGAAGAGTTTGATGTTCGGGCTGCTAGTGAGCTTGTACCGGCTTCTGCCCTATCTGGAGGAAACCAGCAAAAGGCCATCATTGCCCGTGAAGTGGATCGCAATCCAGACCTTCTCATCGTTAGTCAACCGACTCGGGGCTTGGATGTGGGAGCGATTGAATACATCCATAAACGCTTGATTGAGGAGCGGGATAAAGGCAAGGCTGTCCTAGTTGTCAGCTTTGAGCTAGATGAAATCCTCAACCTATCTGATCGGATTGCCGTTATCCATGACGGTAAAATTCAAGGCATTGTCAAGCCAGAAGAGACCGACAAGCAAGAGCTAGGTATTCTAATGGCTGGTGGTGAGCTTAAGAAGGGAGAAGTACATGTCTAAGAAAATGCAGCAAGTAGCTGTTCCTTTGATTTCAGTTGTCCTAGGAATTTTGCTGGGAGCAATTGTCATGTGGATTTTTGGCTATGATGCGATTTGGGGTTATGAAGAACTCTTTAAAACAGCCTTTGGCTCCCTTCGTAGTGTGGGAGAAATTTTCCGAGCTATGGGGCCGCTTATTTTAATCGCCCTAGGTTTTGCGGTGGCAAGTCGTGCTGGCTTCTTTAATGTCGGTCTGCCTGGTCAGGCTTTGGCTGGTTGGCTCTTGGCCGGCTGGTTTGCCCTATCTTTTCCAGATATTCCAAGGGTCATCATGATTCCCCTTACCGTCCTTCTAGCAGCTGTAGCTGGGGGACTAGTAGGAGCTCTACCAGGCTTCTTAAGGGCCTATCTGGGTACTAGTGAAGTGATTGTGACCATTATGATGAACTACATCGTTCTCTATGTTGGCAATGCCTTTATCCATAGCTTTCCCAAGAAGGTCATGCAAAGTATTGACTCTAGTATTCGAGTAGGGGCCAATGCTAGCTACCAGACGGATTGGTTGCGGGCCTTGACTAGCAACTCGCGAATGAATATCGGTATCTTCTTTGCCTTTATCGCAGTGGCTTGTATCTGGTTCTTATTAAAGAAAACAACTCTTGGTTTTGAGATTCGCTCAGTTGGTCTCAATCCTAATGCCAGTGAATATGCAGGAATGTCTGCCAAGCGGACCATTATCCTATCTATGATTATCTCCGGTGCCCTTGCTGGTATTGGAGGGGTTGTAGAGGGGCTAGGAACCTTCCAGAATGTCTATGTCCAAGGAAGCTCTCTAGCAGTTGGATTTAACGGTATGGCGGTTAGCCTCTTAGCTAGCAATTCTCCAATTGGTATCCTCTTTGCAGCCTTTCTCTTTGCGGTCTTGCAAGTAGGAGCTCCTGGTATGAATGCGGCAACGATTCCTGCCGAATTGGTAAACATTGTGACTGCTTCGATTATCTTCTTTGTCAGCGTGCATTATCTAATCGAGCGTTTTGTCAAAGTTAAAAAACAAGCTAAGGAGGGCAAGTAAGATGAATTTTGTTACAATGCTAGGTTTATTGGTTTCCTCCATGCTTATCTACGCAGCTCCGCTTATCTTTACTTCTATCGGAGGAGCTTATTCTGAACATGCCGGAGTGGTCAATGTCGGCTTGGAAGGTATCATGGTTATGGGTGCTTTTTCAGGGGTAGTCTTTAACCTAACCTTTGCACCAAGTCTTGGTGCTTGGACCCCTTGGTTTGCTCTAGTGGTTGGAGGCCTGGTTGGTCTTATCTTCTCACTAATCCATGCGGTGGCGACAGTTCATTTTCGAGCAGACCATGTAGTCAGTGGGACCGTTCTGAACCTGATGGCTCCAGCTTTGGCAATCTTTTTGGTCAAGGCCTTTTATGGCAAGGGGCAAACGGACAACATCAATGTTTCCTTTGGTAAATTTGATTTTCCGCTTTTATCCAAAATTCCAGTGCTTGGGGACATCTTCTTTAAGCATACTAGCTTGATGGGCTATCTGGCTGTTGTCTTCTCCTTCCTGGCTTGGTATATTATGTTTAAGACCAAGTTTGGTCTGCGCCTGCGCTCAGTCGGTGAGCACCCACAGGCTGCGGATACCTTGGGAATCAATGTCTACCTCATGCGCTATTGTGGTGTGATGATTTCTGGCTTTTTAGGCGGAGTAGGAGGAGCTATTTATGCCCAGTCTATCTCTGTTAACTTTGCTGCCACAACCATCATTGGACCGGGCTTTATCGCCCTAGCAGCCATGATTTTTGGTAAGTGGAGTCCAATCGGAGCCATGCTGTCCAGTCTCTTCTTTGGTCTTTCTCAAAGTTTGGCTGTTATTGGTAGTCAACTGCCTTTCTTGTCACATGTGCCAGCGGTCTACTTGCAGATTGCGCCTTATGTCTTGACAATCGTTGTCTTGGCCGCCTTCTTTGGTAAGGCAGTAGCACCTAAGGCTGATGGGATCAATTATATTAAGTCTAAATAGAAAAAAGCTAGCTTTAGGGCTAGCTTTTTTGGGCTCTTTCTATTCCTTTTTAGGAATAAGTTCACTTTCTCTTGCTTAATATTCTAAGAGACGGCGATGGACTATCTAGGGTTCAGAAAGAAATATTTGCTTATCTAATGGCTGGTCTAGTGTTTTTTCTTTACTAGAAAATTTTTCTCATATCGCTGTTAATTTTTCTCGTTTTTTATTTTGAGAATATGGTATACTTTAAAAAATGTTAAAATTTATAGAGCAGAAAGGATATGGCTATGAAAACAAAATTATTTGCTCCCCTAAGCTTGGGTTCTTTAGAGCTAAAAAATCGGGTGGCTATGGCGCCCATGTGTATGTATGAGGTAAAGGCTGAAGATGGAAGGGTTACTGAGTTTCATAAGATTCATTATGGAGCACGGGCCCTTGGAGGGGTCGGCTTAATTACTATTGAAGCCAATGCTATTGACCCTAACGGCCGCCTGTCGGCCTATGATTTGGGACTCTGGAATAATGAACAAGCTGAGGCCCTAGCAAGTTTAATCCAAACTTTGCATCACTTTGGTAGCAAGGTAGGCATCCAAATCAATCATGCAGGTCGCAAGGCGACCGCTAGTCAAGACCTAATCGCTCCATCAGCCCTAGCTTACAGTGCAGAATATGGTGAGCCACGTGCCATGACCACAGCAGATATTGATGAACTTGTTCTTAAGTTTCAACATACAGCCCAGCTTGCAGCCAAGGCAAGAGTGGATATGATTGAGATACATGCGGCTCACGGCTACTTGCTCAATCAATTTATCTCTAATCTGACGAATCAGCGTAAGGACGAATATGGCGGTAGTTTGGAAAATCGCTATCGCCTGTTAGGGCGAGTAGTAGAGGCTGTTCAGCAGGTCTTTCAGGGGGCGCTTTGGGTTCGCATTTCGGCCGACGAGTATCATGAAGAGGGAACCAAGTTGGAAGAGTTTATCCAGCTTGCTAAATGGCTGAAAGCAGACGGAGTAGAAGTGGTCCATGTCTCCTCGGGTGGCTTAATTGAAGTTAAACCAAGTAAGATTTATCCAGGCTATCAAGTTCCCCTAGCCAAAGCCATTAAAGAAGGAGCAAATGTTGCGGTCAGCGCTGTTGGTTTGCTCAATGATCCTAAGCTGGTTGACTACCTCTTGCAGACAGAAGCAGCAGATATTATCAGTCTTGGTCGTCCCTTGCTGGCTAATCCGAACTGGTTACAGATGGCAGCCAAAGAATTGCGTGCCGAAGATGAGCTGAAACTTTATAATGCTTCTTATGAGCGAGGCAGGGTTATTTAGGGTAAAAATAAAGCTCCTTGATGATGGTTTCATCAAGGAGCTTGTTTTACTTGAGTATGGAGCTTAGTTGCTAATCTCATTGAGTAAATCTTGGGCAGTGGTTGTGGGATTAACGCGGACGCGGTTGAGCGACAGCAGGCCATCTGCCGCAGAGGCTAGACCATTATTGGTTGTCAGCCCCATTTTGTAGCCTAGATTTTGCGCGATTTGTAGGGTAGTATCCGTATAGCGACCTGAAGGGTAGGCAACCGTTGTGGTGGTCTGTGAGAGGTTGCTATCTAGATATTGCTTGGAGACTTGTAGCTCGCTAGTTTGACTCTCTTCGCTTGAGGCTGACAGGTCGGGATGGTTGACGGTATGGTCTTCAAAGGACATGCCTTTTTCTTTCATCTCCTTGATTTGGTCCAGGGTCAGCATATCGGCACGACCATTTTCGACAAAGCCAGTAATGACATTGTTGGTTGCCCGCATCTGATACTTTTCTAGGAGGGGAAAGGCTTGACTATAGAAATCTGCCAAGCTATCGTCAAAGGTCAGCCACACAACCTTGGACTTGTTTTCTGGTAGGACATTTTCGGTCAAAACCTTGTAGGCTTCTGCTGGTGTCAAGGTATAGTATCCCGCTTCTTTTAGAGCCTTAAGGTGGCTTTCAAAGGTTTGGGGAGAGACGATGAGACCGGCATTGGCAGCCTCGGAAGGATCCATTTCATGGATAGCGTGATACATGAGGATAGGGATTTTCACAGGATTGTCCTGTTTGACCCACTTGATTTTCTCCTCTTCCTTGGTTTGATTTTTGGAATCGCTGGTTTGACTGGAGCTAGTAGTTGCGGTCTGGCTCTGGTTGACCGGGCTACTGCTTGCCAGAGTATTCTTGCTGGTTGAGGGGCTCCATTGTTTGATTAGGTAAAAGCCACTGATAACCAGGGCGATTAGGAGTAAGACATTAACTAGAATAAGGCGATAGGTTCTTTTTTGTGCTTTGCGTCGGGCCAAGCGATTTCCTGTGTGCTTTGCGGACATAAGATTCTCCATCTTTTTTTGATATGTTACAATTATATCAAATATCTAATCTGTTGGGTATGTATTTAGAATATTTTTTGATATAATATAGCTTGTATATAAGAAAATTCGACAAGGAGCTCATCATGTCTATTAAAATTGCTTTACTTGGTTTTGGGACGGTTGCTAGTGGTGTACCATTTTTACTAAAGGAAAATGATGAAAAGATTAGCCTGGCTGCTCAGAATAAGATTGAGATTGCCAAGGTCTTGGTCAAGGACCAGGCTGAAAAAGAGAGACTGCTAGCAGCAGGAAATGACTTTAACTTTGTAACAGATATAGAGGATATTTTAGCAGATCCAGAAATCGCTATTGTAGTTGAACTGATGGGGCGTATCGAGCCAGCACGGACCTTTATTCGTCGGGCTTTGGAAGCTGGTAAGCATGTAGTAACGGCCAATAAGGACCTCCTTGCCGTTCATGGTAGCGAGCTCTTAGATTTGGCTCAAGAGAAAGGTTTGGCCCTCTATTATGAAGCAGCAGTAGCGGGGGGAATCCCGATTTTGCGGACCTTGGTTAACTCTTTGGCTTCAGACAAGATTAGCCGGGTCTTGGGGGTTGTCAATGGTACCTCTAACTTTATGATGACTAAAATGGTCGATGAAGCTTGGTCTTATGAGCAGGCCCTAGAAGAAGCTCAACGACTTGGTTTTGCTGAAAGTGACCCAACCAATGATGTGGACGGGATTGATGCAGCCTACAAGATGGTGATTCTCAGCCAGTTTGCCTTTGGTATGGATGTCAAGTTTGAAGACGTGGCCCACAAGGGTATCCGAAAGATTACCCCAGAAGATGTTAAGGTAGCTCAAGAGCTGGGCTATGTCATCAAGCTAGTAGGCTCTATCGAAGAGACCCAGTCAGGGATTGTTGCTGAAGTAACTCCAACCTTCTTGCCGAAGTCCCATCCACTAGCTAGTGTCAATGGGGTCATGAATGCTGTCTTTGTCGAGTCAATCGGTATCGGCGAGTCAATGTACTATGGACCAGGAGCTGGACAAAAACCAACCGCTACCAGTGTCGTAGCTGATATTATTCGGATTGTCCGCCGCTTGAAGGACCAAACCGTTGGTAAGGCCTTTAATGAATATAAACGCCCAGTCCTACTGGCCCAACCAGAAGATATTCAAAGTAGCTATTATTTCTCAATTCTGACACCAGACCAAAAAGGTCAAGCCTTGAAGATTGCGGAAATCTTTAGCAAGGAAGATGTATCCTTTAAGCAAATCCTGCAACAGGAATCAGAAAACAAACAGGCCCGCTTGGTAATTATCACCCACTCTATCAATAAGAATCAGTTTGAAAAAGTGACAGCTGCCCTCCAGTCAGTGGCTGATTTTGAGTTGTTGAACACCTTTAAAGTTTTAGGAGAATAAGATGAAGATTATTGTACCAGCAACCAGTGCCAATATTGGACCAGGTTTTGACTCGGTAGGGGTAGCTGTTTCAAAATATTTGACTATTGAAGTTTTGGAAGAAAGGGAGGCTTGGCTGATTGAGCATGATTTAAATCCCAGAATCCCCAAGGACAAGCGTAATCTCCTTATCAAGGTGGCCCTCCAAATCGCTCCCGATTTAAAGCCCCACCGGCTCAAGATGACCAGTGATATTCCTCTGGCTAGGGGGCTGGGCTCTTCCAGCTCGGTTATCGTGGCTGGAATTGAGCTGGCCAATCAGCTGGCCCAACTAAATCTGACTAAGGAGGAGAAGCTCCGAATTGCCACCAAGAGCGAGGGCCATCCCGACAACGTAGCACCAGCTATTTTTGGTGGCCTAGTTGTCTCTAGTTACGTTCGGGGACGGGTATCAGCGGTTGAGGCTGATTTTCCTCAAGCTAGCTTTATCGCCTTTATCCCCCGTTATGAGCTGAAAACCCGGGATAGCCGGGGGGTTCTGCCCTTTAAGTTCTCCTATAAGGAGGCTGTTGCTGCCAGCTCTATTGCCAATGTTGCCATTGCTGCCCTTCTAAAAGGGGATATGGAGACGGCAGGTCGGGCGATTGAGTCTGACCTCTTTCATGAACGTTTCCGTCAAAAACTAGTCCGGGAATTTCCGGCCATTAAAAAAATTGCCCGCAAAAACGGAGCCTATGCCACCTATTTATCCGGAGCCGGCCCAACCGTAATGGTGCTAGCTCCGACAAATAAGGCTCAAGCAATCCAAAGTCGACTAGAAAAAGCCCATTTTAAGGGAGAAATTTTTGAACTAAGCGTTGACCGCCAAGGGGTCAGAGTAGAAGAGTAGAAGATTGGAAGATTCCAATCTTTTTTATTAGTGGGGAGCTGATAGGGAGAGAGCTAAGTTTGCAGGCTAATTCCTTGAAATGAAATTGAAAAATCTTATGAAAATATTTACTAGACTGAAAAAATCCAAGACAATTATAAGAGCCTTGCTGGTGTCTCTTGTTTTAGGGCTTTCTATTTTTGTTTTAATCAGTATAATTACGCTTCTTTCAAGCGTTCCTATGAGCATGGTACGGTTTATGAGCAACTAGTAGCTATCACAGGATATGAGAAGTTAATAGGCGCTAAGCAGTATGTTCCCGCCCTAAGAAAGGCCGGCTATGAAATTGACGATTATAATCTTAAAATGACCGACTGGGTGACTAGTCTGACTACTAAAAAAAGAAACTTAAAGCTTATTCCAGCATCAGATGGTATTGAAGTTCATTTTAATTATAGCCAAGGAGATCGTACAATAAGCGTTTATCAATTTCTGTTGAGAGACATGACATTAAGAAGGAAAGGGATATATGATACAGTTGATAGTTCTCATCGCGATACCCGTATCGAAATAAGTCCCGAAGAAGAAAAAGAAATTACCAAAGTCGCTGTCCAAGAAATTAAGGATATGCTAAAGGATATTTATGATTCCATGTATCCCAAGGAAAGTCGCTAAAGAAGAATAGCTTAGACTCTTTAATTCTTGTCATTGGGTTCAAAGAAAAGCGGTCTATATTTTTGTCCTGACTTATGCTATAATATAGCTAGAAAAAGGAGGAAGCATAGATGGATAATATGGAAGTCAGAGCTCTGGCTGAAAGACTAGGCCTAAGGTTTGATGAGGAGCTTGGTTTAATTTTTGGTCAGAAGGAAGGCTATAATCTTTATATCACTGAAGCTAGTCAGCAAAATCAGTACAGCATTTATTTTTCGGTAAGTCTGGCCGAGGGGCTAGATGGCAAGGAAGTTTTAAGGGACTGGAAGGACCAAGCCAAGAGCTTGCTCCGAGTCGATGCTAATCGCTATAAGATTACCTGCCTAGTCAAAAATGCCATGACCAAAAATAAGGCGGCAAACTATTTAGAGGAGGCCCTAGAAGCCAGCCTAAACTTCTTGACTGAACGGGGCTTTGTCAATGTTTGCGAGCAGAGTGGTGAGCAAGGTCAGATTGATGTCTACCAGGTGGGCAACCAGGCTTTAATCCTCTCCCCAGCCAGTTTTCAGAGCCTAGCTGCTTCGCATTCTCTGGATAATCAAGAATACGATAACCAGTCAGAACATATGGTGGCAGGGATAGTTGGAGCCTTTTTGGGTAGTCTTATCGGCTTGATTGTCATTCTCCTAGTTGCTCAGATGGGCTATGTTTCTGTTGCGGGTGGCATTGTTATGGGAGTTTGTACGATTAAGGGCTATGAACTGCTAGGTAAGAAAGTGAGCAAGAAGGGGCTGGTCATCAGTATCCTCTTGATGATTGTAATGACCTTTGTGGCCCAGCAGTTGGATTCGGCCATGGAGCTTTTAAAGGCCAATAAACTAGGGTTTGAATATCTAGGCGAAGGCTTCCAGTATGTGAATCAGGCTGTCTTTACCAATACTGATGTTCCGGGTCAATACTGGTTCAATCTTGCCTTGCTCTATCTCTTTACAGCTGTGGGAGCCTTTTATATGGTTCGTAATACCTTATTCAACCAAAGTCAACGCTACGTTACCAGAAAATTATAAAAAGATTAAAAGCTGACCTCGGTCAGTTTTTTTGCTCATTTCTATCGTCATTGTCTCATAAATTTGGTATAATAAGGAGTGACTTTTGTAAAAAAAGAAAGAGAATAAATGACTAATCTTGATTTATTAAAAACAGAGCTTGAGGGCCTTGATATTCGTTTTGATGAGCCCTTGAAAAAATACACCTATACCAAGGTGGGCGGGCCGGCTGATTATCTGGTTTTTCCCAGAAATCGCTTTGAATTGGTTCGGGTAGTCAAATTTGCTAATGCTCAAGGGATTCCCTGGTTGGTCTTGGGTAATGCCAGCAATTTGATTGTTCGTGATGGGGGGATTCGCGGTTTTGTCATTATGTTTGATAAGCTGAGTTCCATTACCATCAATGGTTATACCTTGGAGGCCGAGGCTGGTGCCAATCTGATTGAGACCACCCATCTGGCTCACTACCATAGCCTGACTGGTTTTGAGTTTGCTTGTGGGATTCCTGGAAGTGTCGGCGGTGCAGTCTTTATGAATGCAGGAGCCTATGGTGGCGAAATTGCCCATATCCTGCTTTCTTGTAAGGTCTTGACGCCTTCAGGAGAGATTAAGACCCTCAGTGCAGAGCAGATGAAATTTGGCTATCGGCATTCGGTCCTGCAGGAGTCGGGCCAAGTCGTCATATCGGCTAAGTTTGCCCTAGCTCCTGGTAACTATACGGCTATTGGTCAGGAAATGCAACGTCTGACCCACCTGCGCCAGTTAAAGCAACCCCTGGAATACCCGAGTTGTGGCTCGGTCTTTAAAAGACCGCATGGTCATTTTGCTGGCCAGCTGATTTCAGAAGCTAAGCTCAAGGGCCACCGTATCGGTGGAGTAGAGGTTTCTCAAAAGCACGCTGGTTTTATGGTTAATGTGGCAGAGGGGAGCGCCAAGGACTATGAGGACCTGATTGCCCATGTGATTGACAAGGTAGCTGAAAATTCTGGTGTCCGCTTGGAACCTGAGGTCAGAATTATCGGAGACCCAGCCCTAGATTAAGAACTGCTTTTTATCAGAGTGAGGCTGCCTGAGTCCTTAGGGGCAGGCAGCTTCTTTTTGGGATTGGGATAGAAGTCAGCCCTGAACAGGCCCAGGTAAAGGCTCAAAAGCTAGCTACCTGCTAGCAACTTTTATCCCAGTCACAAGAGACTTTGATTTTGCCAGACTATCTGCTGAAAATAAAGAAGGAATTTATGAAAATTGAAAAAGCCAATCATCGAATTCAAGAATGTTTCCAAGGTTTTTGAGGACAACAATACAACAGTCCTCAGAGATATCAATTTTGAGCTGGAAGAAGGGAAATTCTATACCCTTTTAGGAGCCTCCGGTTCTGGTAAATCAACCATTCTCAATATCATCGCTGGTCTCTTAGATCCTTCCAGCGGTGATGTTTATTTGGACGGGGTCAGAATCAACGACATTCCTATCAATAAAAGGGATGTCCATACCGTCTTTCAATCCTACGCGCTCTTTCCCCACATGAATGTCTTTGAAAATGTAGCCTTTCCCCTGCGTTTAAAAAAGACTGATAAAAAGGAAATCAAGGAGCGGGTAGCCCAAGTCCTAAAAATGGTCCGCCTGGACGGCTATGAAAATCGCTCCATTCGGAAATTGTCTGGTGGCCAAAGACAGCGGGTGGCCATTGCCAGAGCCATTGTCAACCAACCTCGGCTGGTCCTTTTAGATGAACCCTTGTCGGCCCTGGACTTGAAATTGCGGACAGACATGCAGTATGAACTGCGGGAATTACAGCAAAGACTGGGCATTACCTTTGTCTTTGTCACCCACGATCAGGAAGAGGCCCTGGCTATGAGTGACTGGATTTTCGTGATGAATGAGGGGGAAATCGTTCAGTCAGGAAGTCCTGTTGATATTTACGACGAACCCATCAATCACTTTGTAGCCACCTTTATCGGTGAGTCCAACATTATTGCTGGGCGGATGATTGAGGACTACCTGGTCGAATTTAATGGCAAGCGCTTTGAGGCAGTGGATGGGGGGATGAGACCCAATGAGGCTGTTGAAGTAGTTATCCGGCCGGAGGACCTAAGAATTACCCTGCCAGAGGAGGGCAAGCTCCAAGTTAAGGTAGACACCCAGCTCTTTCGGGGGGTCCACTATGAAATTATCGCCTACGATGAACTAGGCAATGAATGGATGATTCACTCCACCCGCAAGGCTATTGTCGGGGAAATTATCGGGCTCCAATTTGAGCCAGAGGACATTCACATCATGCGGCTCAATGAGACGGAAGAAGAGTTCGATGCTCGGATTGAAGAATATGTGGAAATTGAAGAGCAGGAGGCCGGTCTGATTAACGCCATTGAGGAGGAAAGAGATGAAGAAAACAAACTCTAGTCTATTTGCCCTCCCTTACTTTCTCTGGGTCCTGCTCTTTGTCTTGGTACCCGTTGCCCTGATTATCGTTCGTTCTTTTTTCAATTTAGAAGGACAATTTACTCTGGACAACTATCGGACCTTTTTTGGAGCGCCCAACTGGACCTATCTGAAAATGAGTTTTAATTCCATCTTATACGCTGGGATTATTACCCTAGTTACCCTTTTGATTAGCTATCCGACAGCTTTTTTCCTGACCCAGCTCAAACACCGCCAACTCTGGCTTATGTTGATTATCCTACCAACCTGGGTCAATCTGCTGCTTAAGGCCTATGCCTTTATCGGGATTTTCGGTCAACAAGGCTCAATCAATCAATTTCTGTCCTTTATGGGCCTGGGTCCCAAGCAGATTTTATTTACGGACTTTTCCTTTATTTTTGTGGCTTCCTATATCGAGCTGCCCTTTATGATTTTGCCGATTTTTAATGTCCTGGATGACTTGGATAAAAATCTCATCAATGCCAGCTTTGACTTGGGAGCGACCCGCTGGGAGACCTTCCGTCGGGTTATCTTTCCCTTGTCCATGAATGGGGTCAGAAGTGGGATTCAATCCGTCTTTATCCCCAGTCTCAGTCTCTTTATGCTGACTCGCCTGATTGGTGGAAATCGGGTGATTACCCTAGGGACAGCCATTGAGCAGCACTTTTTGACGACTGAAAATTGGGGTATGGGTTCAACCATTGGCCTAGTCTTGATTGTGGCCATGCTCTTGACCATGTGGATTACTAAAGAGAGGAGAGAGCGATGAAAAAATTAGCGACGGGCTATCTCAGCCTGGTCTTTCTACTCCTTTATCTACCTATTTTCTATCTGATTGCCTATGCCTTTAATGCTGGCGACGATATGAATCGGTTTACAGGCTTTAGTTGGACCCATTTTCAAAATCTCTTTGGCGACAGTCGCCTGATGCTGATTTTGACTCAGACCTTCTTTTTGGCCTTTTTATCCTCTTTGTTGGCCACCTTGATTGGGACCTTTGGGGCCATTTATATCTATCAGGCGAAAAAGAGAAGGCAGGCAAGCCTTTTGGCCTTAAACAATATCCTCATGGTAGCTCCGGATGTCATGATTGGGGCTAGCTTTCTGATTCTCTTTACCCTGATTGGCTTTCAGTTGGGCTTTGTTTCAGTCTTAGCCAGTCATGTGGCCTTCTCTATTCCGATTGTGGTTTTGATGATTTTGCCTCGTCTGCAGGAGATGAATGATGATATGATTAAGGCAGCCTATGATTTGGGGGCCAGTCAGTTTCAGATGCTCAAGGAGATTATGCTTCCTTATCTGACACCGGCTATTATTGCGGGTTATTTCATGGCCTTTACCTACTCTTTGGATGACTTTGCCGTAACCTTCTTTGTGACCGGTAATGGCTTTTCAACCTTGTCAGTTGAGATTTACTCTCGGGCTCGTCAGGGGATTTCTCTGGAAATCAACGCCTTGTCCGCCCTGGTCTTTCTCTTTAGCATTGTTTTGGTCATTGGTTATTACTTTATTTCACGTGAAAAGGAGACAGAATGAAAAAGCTTTATTCCTTTTTAATGGGTATCTTGGGAATTATCCTAGCCCTCTGGCTCCTCTCTCTTCACTTAGAGTCTAAGAGTAATAGCAATGCCAGTAATAAACTAGTAATTTTTAACTGGGGGGATTATATCGATCCGGAGCTGTTAAAGGACTTTACCAAGGAGACAGGCATTCAGGTCCAGTATGAGACCTTTGACTCCAACGAATCCATGTACACCAAAATCAAGCAGGGAGGCACAACCTACGATATTGCCATTCCTAGTGAGTATATGATTTCCAAGATGATGTCTGAGAAGCTCTTGGTTCCACTGGATAGCTCAAAAATTAAGGGGCTAGAAAATATCGGGTCCGACTTCTTGGACCAGCCCTTTGATCCCAAGAACCGCTATTCCGTTCCCTATTTCTGGGGGACCCTAGGCATCATCTACAATAGTGAGCTGGTCAAGGAAGCACCCGAGCATTGGGAGGATCTCTGGCGGTCTGACTATAAAAATGAGATTATGCTGATTGATGGGGCGCGTGAGGTCATGGGACTGGGGCTTAATTCCCTGGGATATAGTCTCAACTCCAAAAATGAGCAAGAACTCCAAGAAACGGTCGATAAGCTCTACAGCCTAACCCCCAACATCAAGGCTATTGTGGCTGATGAGATGAAGGGCTATATGATTCAAAATAATGCAGCTATCGGGGTCAGCTTTTCTGGAGAGGCCAGACAGATGCTGGATAAGAATGATAAATTGCGCTATGTGGTACCACCTGAGGCTAGCAATCTTTGGTTTGACAATATCGTCATTCCCAAGACCGTAAAAAATAAGGAAGCTGCCTACCAGTTTATCAACTTCATGCTAAGACCTGAAAATGCCTATAAGAACGCCCTTTATGTCGGCTATTCAACACCAAACTTGCCAGCCAAGGCCATGCTACCCAAGGAGATTCAAGAGGACGAAGCCTTTTATCCCAAGGAAGAAACCATGAAACGCCTAGAAGTTTATCAATCCCTAGGCTCTAAATGGTTGGGTATCTATAATGACCTCTATCTCCAATTTAAGATGTATCGGAAGTAGTTTTGAGCGGCTGGACCATTTGCTTAGCTTGTCAAAGTGGTCTTTTAGTTCTATCAAAAGGTCTAGACTGGCCTGAAAAGCACCTTTCTTTAGAAGATAAAAACCTTGACCATGTGGAAATGCTCCTGATGGTCAAGGTTTTTTTAGTTGCTTTGGCTAGCAGGGGTTGCCTCTCCACTAGTTGCAGGCTCTGGACTGCTGCTAGAGGGATTGGTTTCCTCTGCTGGCTGGCTAGTTGAACTAGAAGAAGGGCCAGTTTGATCTTGCCCAGCCTCCTGGCTACTATTATCAGTAGTATTGGGATTGGTTTTTTCTGTCTCTTTTTCCACCTCTCGAATAATGGTTGTGGTAGACTGACTGGTCTTGGAGTCGGTCTTTTGCTCTTTGTTGTTATTCATAAAGGTCATAATGGTGATAGAAGCAGTGATAATGCCCAAGATACTCCCCACAGTGGCCAGGGTCTTTTGAAAGGCCGAGAGACCTTTTTTAATCTGGTGGCGGGCAGGCGTTTTTTCCTTTTTAGGCCCTTTTGCAGGCTTCTTGCTGCGAGAATAATTTTCCATGCTAGATGATAATCTCCTTTCTTTCCTTACATTATACATTTTTTAAGCGGAAATGTCTCGGAAAAATAGCAAGCTTGAGGAGAGCTAGGGATTAGTCAGCTAGGCTTGATGTCTTTCTTGTTCTAGTTTCTTGAGTAGGCTAGCTTGGGCCACAGCCAGGCGGGCAGCAGGAATGCGGTAAGGAGAGCAGGAGACATAGTCGACCCCAATTTCCTCTAAGAAGGAGATGGAAGCAGGATCGCCCCCGACTTCTCCACAGACGCCAATAGCTAGTTGGGGCTTAATTCTGCGGGCCTTTTCCACAGCTAGGCGCATCAGCTCACCCACTCCCTCCTTGTCCAGAGTCTGGAAGGGGTCGAAGCTGATAATTTCTTTGTTCTTGTAGTGGTTGATAAATTTACCAATATCATCTCGTGAGAAACCGTAGGTCATCTGGGTTAAGTCATTGGTACCAAAGCTGAAGAAGTCAGCAGCCTGAGCCAGTTGATCGGCGATAAGGCAGGCCCGAGGTAGCTCAATCATGGTTCCAATTTCATAAGGGAAGGCCTGGGCAGAGTATTTTTTAAAGATATGACTAATGTGGTCTTCAAGTAGGGCTCGCAGATAGTCCAGTTCTTTTTTCTCAGCGATTAGGGGAATCATGATTTCTGGCTTGATAGCCAGGCCCTTTTGCTGGAGGCGAATGGCGCTAGAGATAACGGCCTCAACCTGCATCTGGTAGATTGCTGGCTGGCTGATACCCAGACGGCAACCACGGTGGCCCAGCATGGGGTTGGTTTCGACTAGCTGCTTGATACGTTCCCTAATCAAGCTAGGGCTCTTGCCTAGTTCCTGGGCCACTTCCTCTATTTCAACATCTTCTTTGGGGAGAAATTCATGTAGGGGAGGATCCAGTAGGCGGATGACTAGTGGCCTGTCTCCCACCTCCTTAAACATCTGATAGAAATCCTCGGCCTGGAAGGTCAAAAGTTTGACCAGGGCTTCCTTGCGGTCGGCCTCTTGGTCGGCCAAAATCAAACGCCGCATTTCCAGGATTCTAGCCTTGCCAAAGAACATGTGCTCTGTCCGAGCCAGACCAATCCCCTTGGCTGAAAACTTGATGGCTGTCCTTAAGTCCGGAATGGTTTCGGCATTGGCCCTGACCTCTAGTTGGGCATGCTGGTCGGCCCAGAGCAGGACTTGCTCTAGATTCTCATTTTTTTCAATCAGACTGGTCGGCAGAGCCCCTAGATAAATCTTACCGGAGGAGCCGTCAACGGAAATAATATCCCCCTCCTTTAGGCTCTTTTTGCCATAGTGGACGATTTTTTCCTCTTCCTTGATGCTTAAATCGCTACAACCAGCCACACAGCAGGTCCCCATTCCCCGAGCCACTACGGCGGCATGGGAGGTCATGCCACCATGGCTAGTTACAATAGCTTGGCTAACAATCATGCCCTCAATATCCTCTGGTGAGGTCTCCTGGCGGACCAAGATAACCTTTTGTCCTTCTTCATGATAGCGTTTGGCATCTTGGGCGGTAAAGACTAGCTTGCCCCAAGCAGCACCGGGACTGGCTGGTAGACCCTGGGCAATAGGCTGGGCTGACTCCAGGCTCTCTGGCTCAAAGACGGGGTGAATCAACTGGTCTACCAATTTAGGGTTGATTCTTAGCAGGGCCTCTTCTTGGCTAATCAGTCCTTCCTCGACCAAGTCAAGGGCGATTTGGAGGGCAGCCTGGGCTGTCCGCTTGCCTTCCCTGGTTTGGAGGATAAAGAGTTGCCCGCGTTCAATGGTAAATTCAATATCCTGCATGTCACGGTAATGCCGCTCAAGAATTTGGGCATAGTCCTTAAAATCCTGATAGGCTTTGGGCAAGTGCTGGGCCAGGGCTTGGATAGGCTCTGGGGTCCGAATACCAGCAACCACGTCCTCTCCCTGGGCATTTAAGAGAAATTCTCCAAACAACTCTTTTTGTCCCTTGGCAGGGTTTCTGGTAAAGACCACACCAGTTCCGCTTTCTTCATCGCTATTACCAAAGACCATCATCTGAACATTGACCGCTGTTCCTAGCTTATCACTAATGGCATTCAACTGTCGGTAAATCTTGGCCCGCGGATTATTCCAGGAGGCAAAGACCGCCTTGACCGCCGCAAAGAGCTGGTCAGCAGGATCTTGCGGGAAGGATTTGCGGCAACTTTGGTAGACCTTCTTATAGCTTTCAACCAGGGCCTCCTGCTCGAGCTGAGAGAAGTCCTGGACGGGCTTGCCATTTTCCTTTTGGGCTTGGTCAAGTTGCTCATCAAATCTTTCCTTGGCTAGACCGTAGACTACATCGGCAAACATCTGTAAGAGCCGGCGGTAGCAGTCATAGGCAAAGTGGCGATTGGTTAATTCGGCCAAATCCTTGACCCGCTCATCATTCAAACCTAGATTTAAGATGGTATCCATCATGCCAGGCATGGAAACTTCAGCCCCGCTGCGAACAGAGACCAATAGGGGGAGGCCTTCCTTATTCATAAAGGAGCGACCTGTTTTTAGCTCCAATTCTGAGACCGCTTTCAAAATTTCCTCTTGTAAATGGCTAGTGAAAAAATCGGGTTCCTCCAAGTAGTGGATGCAGCTCTGGGTAGTAATTGTAAAGCCGGCTGGAACGGGAAGTCCTAGGTGGCTCATTTCGGCTAGATTGGCCCCCTTGCCACCCAGCAAATGCTTGTCCTTACTCCTGCCTTCTTCAAAGAAGTAAATCCATTTAGACATATTCTACCTCCGTTTTCCAAATATGTGTCATATTTATTTTAAAAACATTGTAATATATCCATTATATATTTGTCAAGCAAAAATATAAAGAAGATTTCTTGACTTGTAGGGGATAAATATGCTATTATTTAAGATAAATAGACAGAAATGAGCCACTTATTACAAAAGTAAGACCGGCCAGCAACTAGCAGAGGCTGATTAGCCCTGAAAAATAGAGATACTGTAGGAGAAAGGATTTGAAATTATCTAAACGCCAAAAACAAATTTTAGACATTGTCAAGGAAGACCAGCCAGTCAGTGGAGAGAAGATTGCTCAAGTCTTAGCCATCTCCCGCTCCACCCTGAGGGCTGACTTGTCCTTTTTAACCCTGGTTGGCTTGCTCAAGGCCACGCCCAAGGTTGGCTATACCTATGCTGGAGTGGACTTGGAAAGTCTCTATTTTTTTGAGACCTTTCAGACCAAGGTAGCAGAGGTCATGACCTCGCCTTTGCTTTTGCCACCAGATACTCTGATTCAAGATGCCATTATCCAGCTCTTCATGTATGATGCCGATGTCCTCTACGTTTTAGATGAGGACAAGGACTTGCTGGGTCTGGTATCGCGCAAGGACCTCTTGAGGGCTGCTCTCAATACCAAGATTGCTAGCACCCCCATAGCGGTTTGTATGACCCGCCAGCCCCATATCCAGACCTGCCAGGCAGAGATGACCGTCTTAGAAGCAGCTGTCATATTGCAGGATTTGGCAGTTGATTCCCTACCGGTCCTTAAGGGACATGGAAGTCGAGAACTAGTAGGCAGTGTCAGCAGGGCCAGCCTCCTTGACTTTATCATCGGTGAGGCTAGAAAGATTGAAGTAGATAGATAGGAGCCCTTATGCAAAAAGAAATCATTATTTACACCATTTCGGACTCTCTGGGTGGGACCTCGCGCAAGCTCTTAGCAGCAGTCAAGGCCCAGTACCCAGACCTAAACTTTGATAATCGCCATCGCTTTCCCTTTGTGACCAGTAAGGAAGAGCTCCTGGCTATCTTAGAAGATGCCTGTAAGGATAAGGCCTTGGTTCTTTCGACCCTGGTAAACGCCCAGCTGGCTCAGTTGGCGCGTGAATTTAGCCAGAAGCACCAGTTGGCCTATCTGGATCTGCTGAGTCCCTTCTTTGAAATCATTAGGGAAAAAACAGGACAGAGTCCTATTGAGGTTCCTGGGGTTATCCACCGTCTGGATGGGGATTACTTTAATAAAATTTCTGCTATCGAATTTGCGGTCAAGTATGATGACGGTAAAAATCCCCAGGGTTTCTTGGAGGCAGACCTAGTCCTCTTGGGAGTTTCTCGAACTTCCAAAACTCCCTTAAGTATCTATCTGGCCAATAAGGGCTATAAGGTAGCCAATCTTCCCTTGATACCACAAGTTCCCCTGCCTCAGCTCCTAGACAAGGTAGATAGAAAGAGGCTGATTGGTTTGACCTGTGAGCCGGATAAGCTAGCCAAGATTAGAAGCCAGCGCCTAGATTCTCTGGGCCTGTCCCAGGCCAGCAGCTATAGCGACCTGGCTCAGATCTATCAGGAAATAGAGTATTCAGAAGAGGTCTTTAAAAAATACGGGGCCCATACCATCAATATGACCGATAAATCAATCGAAGAAACAGCCTACCTGATTGAAGAATATCTAAAAAGATTATAAAAAGACCCCTCTCTAGCCTAGTAAGCCAGGAAAAGACAGGCTTTATTTTTAGCCTAGCCAGTAGGTAGAGGATAGACCAGCTACTTATAGGAAATCTGCCAGCTCCAAGAATCGCAAGACTCTTGGAGCTTCTGCTTTCATTTGGCTTCCTTAGTTGTCCCTTGCTTCATTTCGTGTTAAAATAGGAGTATTCTAAGTGAAGGTACCGAAAAAAATGATTTATTTAGACAATTCAGCAACCACCCGCCCCTACCAGGAGGTCCTAGCCACCTATCAGGAGGTGGCCAGCAAGATTTGGGGCAACCCTTCTAGTCTCCACCAGTTGGGGACTCAGGCCAGTCGCCTCCTAGCAGCCTCTCGCAGGCAAATAGCAGAGCTACTGGGCAAGAAGGAGGAGGAAATTTTCTTCACCTCAGGAGGGACCGAAGGGGATAATTGGGTCCTCAAGGGAGTCGCCTTTGAAAAGGCCCAGTTTGGCAAGCACATTATCGTTTCAGATATTGAACATCCCGCTATCAAGGAAGCCGCCCTCTGGTTAAAAAAGCAAGGTTTTGAGCTGGACCTAGCTCCAGTTGATAAGCAAGGTTTCATTGATTTAGTAGCCCTGGCTGACTTGATTCGGCCAGATACGATTCTGGTCTCTGTCATGGCTGTTAACAATGAATTGGGCTCTATCCAGCCTATCCAGGCCATTTCAGACTTACTGGCGGATAAGCCGACTATTTCCTTTCATGTCGATGCGGTCCAGGCCGTCAGCAAAATTCCGACCCAGACTTATCTGACGGACAGGGTGGACTTTGCTAGCTTTTCTAGCCATAAATTTCATGGTTTGCGGGGCCTAGGCTTTGTCTATATCAAGTCCGGTAAGAAAATCACCCCCCTCCTTCATGGGGGAGGGCAAGAAGTTGGCAAGCGTGCGACCACAGAAAACCTAGCTGCTATTGCAGCGACAGCCAAGGCCCTCCGTATTTCCTTGGAAAAAATGGAGGATTTTAGGCACAAGACCAGTCAGATGAAGAGTGTCCTCCAAGAAGGTCTGGCAGCCTATCCAGATGTGACCATCTTTTCAGGCCAGGACCAGTTTGCCCCCCATATCCTAACCTTTGGACTCAAGGGAGTCAGGGGAGAAGTTCTGGTCCATGCCTTTGAAAATTACGAGATTTATATCTCGACAACCAGCGCCTGCTCCTCAAAAGCCGGCAAGCCAGCAGGAACCTTGATTGCCATGGGTGTTCCAGCCAAGCTAGCGACAACGGCGGTCCGGATCAGCCTTGATTTGGAAAATGATATGAGCCAGATAGAGCAATTTTTGACCACCTTTAAAATCATCTACCAGCAGACCAAAAAGGTCAGATAAAAGCCCAACTAAAGTAAGAAAGAAAGGACAGGAGCAGAAGAGGTCTAGCTCTAAGCCAGTCAAGGCGGCCCAGCTCCCCAGACCAAATATGCAATATTCAGAAATTATGATTCGCTATGGCGAGCTTTCCACCAAGGGAAAGAACCGCATGCGTTTTATCAATAAACTCAAGAAAAATATCCAAGATGTCTTATCCATCTATCCCCAGGTTCAGGTCATGGCAGATCGAGACCGGGCCCATGTCTACCTCCATGGGGCAGACTATCAGCCAGTAGCCGAGTCGCTCAAGCAGGTCTTTGGGATTCAAAATTTCTCTCCCTCTTATCGGATTGAAAAATCAAGAGCTGCCCTGATTGAGGCTGTTAGCCAGCTCATGCCAACCATCTACCAGGAGGGGATGACCTTTAAGATTTCCAGCAGGAGAAGTGACCACAGCTTTGAACTAGATAGCCGCGAGCTCAACCAGACCCTGGGTGATACGGTCTTTCGGACCCTACCCTATGCCAAGGTCCAGATGAAAAAGCCAGATCTGGAGTTGCGCGTGGAAATCCGCGAAGAAGCAGCCTACCTTTCCTATGAGACCGTTAAGGGAGCAGGAGGCTTACCAGTCGGTAGTTCTGGCAAGGGTATGCTGATGCTGTCTGGCGGTATCGACTCGCCTGTTGCAGGCTACCTGGCCCTGAAGCGAGGGGTTGAGATTGAGGCAGTCCACTTTGCTAGCCCCCCTTATACCAGTCCCGGCGCCCTGAAAAAAGCCCAGGACTTGGCCCGTAAATTAACCAAGTTTGGCGGCAACATCCAGTTTATCGAGGTCCCCTTTACCGAGATACAAGAAGAAATAAAAAATAAAACGCCCGAAGCCTATCTGATGACCCTGACCCGGCGCTTTATGATGCGAATTACCGACCGCATTCGTGAAGAACGGGCTGGTCTAGTCATTATCAATGGGGAAAGTCTAGGCCAGGTAGCTAGCCAGACCTTAGAGTCTATGCAGGCCATTAACGCCGTGACCACAACGCCAGTTATTCGACCAGTCGTCACTATGGACAAGCTGGAAATCATTGAGATTGCTGAAAAAATTGACACCTTTGAGCTCTCTATCCAGCCTTTTGAGGACTGCTGTACCATCTTTGCGCCTGACCGGCCCAAGACCAATCCCAAGATTAAAAACGTCGAGCAGTACGAAAAGCGCTTAGATATTGAGGGCTTGGTTGAGCGAGCAGTAGCGGGAATCAAGATTAGTGAAATTACTCCCCAAGTCCAGAGCGATGAAGTCGATGACTTGATTGAGGGCTTACTATGATAAAAAAGAAAAGTCTTTGGTTCCTGGCAATTTTCCTTTTATTGCTGGCGGGAATTGTAACTCTCCTTTTCTTTTTACCCAAAAATCAAGCAAAAAAAGATATTCAGAAAATGACTACCGTATCAAGCACAGGTAGCAGTCATTGGGAGGAAAAAGAAACTTCCAGCCAAAGCAAGGTCGAGCTTCTGCCCAATGAAAATCTTGTCAAGGAAAATTTTAGTATCAAACGTGATAATTATGATATTTATGGACAGTTGACTGCGCCGGCAGGTTATCAAGACCACAAGTTGCCCTTGCTTATCTTGTCGCACGGTTTTGGCAATACTTTAGAGTTTATGGACGGCTATGCTGAAGCTCTAGCAAAGAAAGGTTATTTGGTTTATTCCTTTGATTTTGTCGGTGGCAGCCAATCTAGTCGGAGCGGTGGCAGTATGCTTGAGATGTCAGTCTTTACTGAGCAAGCCGACCTCAATGCCGTTCTGGCCACGCTCAAAAGGCAGGATTACGTAGATGCCAACAACATTTTTCTAGCAGGCTTTAGCCAAGGCGGCGTGGTTTCGACCTTGGTTGCAGCTGAGCATGCCTCAGATATTAAGGGGCTCATTACCATGAATGCAGCCTTTGTCCTTTTTGATGATGCCCGTCAACTCTTTAAGAGCAAAGAGGACATTCCAGCTGTTTACAATCATCGTGGTAGCAATCTCGGCAAAGTTTATTTTGAAAATTTACTGGATTATGATATTTATCAGACTATGACAAAATTTCAGAAGGAAACCTTGATTATCCAAGGGACGGATGATGACATTGTCCCTCTATCTTACGCCGAGCGGGCAGAGCAAGCCTTTCCCCATGCCCGACTTGTGAAAATCGCTGGTGCAGGACATATTTTAAACGCTAGCCAAGCAGACGAGGCAATGGTAGCAGCGGAAGCCTATCTCAAGGAGCGCCTGGCTAGCGAGAATTAGGAGGGGCAGATGTTGACTTTTTTATTCTTCCTATTAGCAACAGCAAATATCATTCTCTCCGCCTGGGGCTTAGTTACAAGAGTTTACTGGTTCTTTCCAGTCGCTTCTTATCTCATTATGCGAGAGTTACTCTATAAGCTCTTTCATTTAGCGGGCTATCATGCTCAGCCAGAATTAAGAGAATATAGCAATCACAAGGGGAGTGTCTTTCTTCCAGCTTTTGAAAAGCATACTAAAGCATACCTGGAAATCTATAGCCGAAGAAACAAAATCCTGCAAGCTCTTTACTTACTAGGACAAATCCTTTGGGGTAGTTTTTTTCTATGGTTAATGATAATCATTGTTGCTATCATCGTTTACATATTTCCTCCTTTTAATATAAAAATATTAGAGGAAACATATCATAAATTTATCATTGTTGCTCTCTTTCTATTAGTTTTTCACCTAATGTTATTTTGCTTTTTTAAACTGAAAAAGCTCTATTTGGGTCTTTTTATCAAGCTATTTAAAGCGGATATTCTCCTCTATGAGCACGGTCAGCCAATCTTTGCCAAGAAGCGGAAAAAATAACCCCTAAGTCTTGCTATTCCTTGTCAATCATGCTATACTTAGAGAGTTGACTATGCACAGCCTGTGCAACCGCTCGAACATCGTCTAAGAGGTTTGTCCCACGATGCAAGGCGAGTCTTCACAAAATCGGGGAAATCCCCAAAAAATCATAGGAGGTGCATAATGAGCACATACGCAATCGTAAAAACTGGCGGAAAACAAGTGAAAGTTGAAGTTGGTCAAGCTATCTACGTTGAGAAATTAGACGTTGAAGCTGGTCAAGAAGTGACATTTAACGAAGTTGTTCTTGTTGGTGGTGAAAAGACTGTTGTCGGAACTCCACTTGTTGAGGGAGCTACTGTTGTTGGAACAGTTGAAAAGCAAGGTAAGCAAAAGAAAGTTGTTACCTTCAAGTACAAACCTAAAAAAGGTAGCCACCGTAAACAAGGTCACCGTCAACCATATACAAAAGTTGTCATCAAGGATATCAAGGCTTAATTTTTGAGGTAAAACACATGATACAAGCAGTCTTTGAAAGAGCCGCAGACGGTGAGCTGAGGCGAGCAGAGATTAGTGGACACGCTGCAAGTGGTGAATACGGCTTAGATGTTGTGTGTGCAGCGGCTTCGACCCTAGCTATTAACTTTGTCAATTCGATTGAGAAATTCGCAGGTTATGAGCCCAACTTAGAATTAGACCAAGAAGCCGGTGGTTTTTTCAGGGTCCAAATCCCAGAGAATCTACCAGAGCACCAAAGAGAGATGACTCAACTTTTCTTTGAATCATTTTTCCTAGGTATGGCAAACTTATCGGAGGACTCTAGCGAGTTCGTCCAAACAAGACTTATCACAGAAAACTAACAACGGAGGAAAAACATTATGTTGAAAATGAATCTTGCTAACTTGCAACTTTTCGCCCACAAAAAAGGTGGAGGTTCTACATCTAACGGACGTGATTCACAAGCAAAACGTCTTGGAGCTAAAGCAGCTGACGGACAAACCGTAAGCGGTGGATCTATCCTTTACCGTCAACGCGGTACCCACATCTACCCAGGTGTAAATGTTGGTCGCGGTGGAGACGACACTTTGTTTGCGAAAGTTGAAGGCGTAGTACGCTTCGAACGCAAAGGTCGCGACAAGAAACAAGTATCAGTATACCCAGTTGCGAAATAATTATCAAGGCCCTTGTCAAGAGGGCTTTTTGTATATCTAATCCTCAAAGATCTAGTTATGGACGATAAAAAGATTAGCAAGTTTGTAATAAAAAACAGGAGAATTTATGATTGTCAAAGAAATTGTCAATCCGACAACTAAAGAAGTAGAAGACATGCAGGATTTGGTGGAAATTTGCCATCAAGCTGACGGAAGTTTTAGTCAGCCTTATCTGGCAACGACTTACAATGTGGATAGAAGCATGCCTGCTTTTCTACTAGCTTATGAAGCAGAGAATCTAGTCGCCTTTGCCTATCTCTATGCTGATGAGCCACATGAGGCAGAAGTTAGCCTTTATGTTCGACCAAGCCATCGTAGACAGGGTTTGATGACCTCGCTTTTGGAAAAGTTAGACGATTTGGCTGCCCGCTATGTCTTGACTGATTTGGAATTTGTGACAGAAAAAGTTTTCCTAGCTAGTCAGCCAGATTTTTGTGCTAATTGCCAACTGAGCCTCCTAGACGGAAGTGAAATTTGGCTGACCCAAACCTCTAAAAGGTACGATGATTTGGAGGAAAATCCTGCCCTAGCGCTTAAGCAGGCAGACGCTAGTATGATTGAGGAGATTGCTAGCTTTCAGTCAGAGGCTTTTGCTGATGATATTAAGACGGCCCGTCTCTATGCCCAGCAGTCAGTGGAAAATCCCGCTACTCTCTTATATGTCCTTTCCTATAAGGAGCGACTTATCGGCTCAGCTACAGTAGATAGTTCAGACAAGGTCAATCACCTTTTTGGCCTAGCTATTGATGAGAAATATCAGGGGCAAGGCTTTGGAACCTATCTAATGAAAAGTCTTATCAATGATTTGCAGGAAAAAAACAATTGGGATTTCCAAATCGTCGTTGAAGAAGAGAATCAAGCAGCCCGCAAACTCTATGGCAAATTAGGCTTTGTTGAACGCACAGAGGTTGTTTATCTAAAAAAAGATAATCTCCCAGTTTAATAAAACTGGGAGATTTTTTATATTTGGGTCGCTACCCCGTCTTGGTCGAGCTGGTAGGTTTTGTCGTAATATTGAATGGTTTGATTGGTCAGAAGTTGGCCGTTATCGTCGAAATAATAAAGTTTTCCGTCGATGGTTGCTAGTTCATTACGGATTTGGGTTGGATAAGTGTGTCCCTGGTCTTGGAAATACATCTTCTTGCCGTCAACGACTTGCCAGCCAGAGGCTAATTGTCCGTCCTCTGTTACAAAAACACGTCCGCCACTGAATTTTCCAAGGCTATACTGTCCGAGAGTGTTTCTCTTGGCCTCGCCGGTATGAAGGTCGAAGTAGTAGTAACGCCCGTCAAATTCTTTGATGTTGCCCTTGATTTGGTGTCCGCGCTCGTCGAAATAAAGTCTTTGTCCATTGATAGTCTGCCAGCCAGTCACCTTTTGCCCCTCATTGTCCAGATAGATAAAGTGGCTGAAGTCTGACATATAGCGGCTGATTGGGATATAGACATAGTAAAATTGATTTTTGCGCAGGCGCCCATTTTCATCAAAGTAGTATTCTTTACCGTCAATAGTGGCCTTTTCATTGGCATACATGCGGCCGCTATCCTTATCAAAATAGTAGCTATCGCCGCCAAAGTTGACAAATTTGCCCTTGGCTTGTCTGCCCTCTGGGTCAAAGTAGAGCTGAACCCCGTCAATAACCTGCCAGCCGGTCGCTTTCTGATTTTGACTATTGTAGTAGTACCAGTTGCCGTCGGCGCCGCTCACAAAGCGATTGCTACTAGGTACTGGCTCTGGGGCTGGGACTAGGCTAGTGGCTCTCTCGGTTTGGCTCGAGTCTATGCCTTCTATGGTAATGGTCTGGCCTTGCTCGGTTTCCTTTATTGCTTGGCTTTCCTCTGCTAGAATGACTCTACTGCTAGCTAAGGTCAGCAATATACTAACAGCCAGTAGGTAGGGGAGTTTTTGCTTTCTTATCTCTTGGAAAATCATTTTTTGCTTCATCTTTTCTCCTCTCTTTTGCCTTGTGAAGGGCAGGGGCTTACTTGAGTTCCTTAAACCAAGCTTGCCACTCCGTCCTTATCTATTTGATAATTTTTTCCTTCATAGCTCAGGCTACGATTGGTCCAGAGTTCGCCGCTGGTGGGATCGAAGTAGTAGGATTTTCCTTCGATTACAATCAGTTTTCCTCTGACTTGTACAGGCGCTTTTATCGAGCTATCTGGAAAAATGTGGAAATACATTTTCTTGCCGTCAATGGTTTGCCAACCAGAGACAGACTTACCGTTAGCATCGAAATACATGTAGACTCCTAAATCTCTTCTTCCTGCATAGAAGGGGATATGCTCCAACCAGAATGTGAAATCATAGATTCGGCGGAATTGATTGCGTACTAGCTCACCGCTTTCATCGTCGTAATAATTATAGTTGTCACCGATTTCAGTTCTGACAACATGCCCTTTAGCTTGCATACCACTTCTATAAAAATAGTATTCTTTTCCATCAATGGTTTGATAGCCAGTCGCAGTGGCACCATCGCCACCTAGATAGTACCAATACTTATAGTAATATTTGTAATAGGAATCGAAATGAGGGCTTTGGACGAAACGATTAGTCCACATTTGACCGTTATCTTGGTCAAAGTAATAATTTTTGCCATTATCATAGATAAAGTCTCCCTTGACCTGACTGCCGTCTTTACGGAAGTACATTTTCTTTCCGTCAATGGTCTGCCAACCAGTGACCCGTTCTTGCTTATCATTATAATAGTACCATTTTCCATTAGCGTCTTGGTAAAAGCTATTTGCTTTTGGTAAACCCTTGGTTTCAATCACTTCTCCGGTCTGTTGGTCTGCTGAAATCAGCTTTCCGTCCTCGCCAAGGATTGTTCCTTTCAGTTGCTCTCCTGAACTGTTGAAGTAGTATTTCTTGCCATCAATTGTTTGGTAACCCGTAAGAGGAGTGCCGTCCGTTCCTAGATAGTACCAGTTGGTAAAACTCTTATAATGGTCATTAGAACCGGGTTTATAAATAAAGCGGTTGGTCCAGAGTTCGCCTGTGTCTTGATCGAAATAATATTTTTTGCCATTGTCATAGATAAAGTCTCCCTTGACCTGGCTGCCGTCCACGCGGAAGTACATTTTCTTTCCTTCAATGGTCTGCCAGCCAGTGACTGGTTCTTGCTTGTCCTTATAGTAGTACCAGTTTCCATCAGCCCCTTGATAGAAGCCATTTGCCTTAGGAGCCTGGTCGGAAGCCTCTCTAGCCAGTGCTTTATCCAGCTTTTCTGAATCTTCTTCGGTCTTTTCTTGGGCCTTTAGCTCTTCGCTTTCTTGCTCTTGGGGAGCATTTTGACTTTCTGCTGTGTCTGTCACCTTGCTTTCGGCTTCTTGCTCTCCATCTTGTGCCTGTTCATTCCTTCGCTTGTCCCTTTCTGTCTGGCCTGCTTCAAGCCCGACAGAATTTTCAGTTTCTTCTTGGCTTGCTTGTGTATTTGCGACGGGGTCCTCTTGGCTAGCACTTTGACTTTGTTCAGTAATTGCCTCCCCTTGCTGGATTTGGTCTGCTAGAAGGGGATTGCTAGTAGCCAAGCTAGCAAGGAGACTGGCTGCCAAAAAATAGCCAGCTTTTTTGGAGGGAAGGAATCTTAAAAGATCTTTTTTATCCATTTTTATACCTCTTTTCCTTTGAAAAAACAAGGGACTCCTTTGAGCCCCTTGTCAAGCTTATTGAACCAAGGTCGCTACCCCGTCCTTATCTATTTGATAATTTTTCCCTTCATAGCTCAGGCTACGATTGGTCCAAAGTTCGCCGCTAGCAGGATCGAAGTAGTAGGATTTGCCCCCGATTTCAATCAGTTGTCCTTTGACTTGTGCATAGGGTGCATTGGTATCGAAATAGTACTTGCTACCGTTGATTACTTGAAATCCGCTTTTTTTGCTTCCTTTTTCGTCAAAATAGTACCAATTCCCTTGTTCGTCGCTAGCAAAGGTGTTGATTTGCTTGATTTCAGTCGCTTTTCCGTCTTTATCTATTTGATAAATTTTGCCGTAGTAATTGATACGAGTATCTTTGACTAGCTGTCCGTCTTTGTCAAAGTAGCTGTAAGTGTTGTTGCGGTAATCACCGATTTGAACCACTGCATCACGAACAATTTCACCGCTTCCCCCATCCAAATAGTACTTCTTGCCGTTTACAGTAACGTAATCTCCTTTGACTTGTCTGAAACGTTCAGTGAAGTAGAGACGTTGTCCCTTGATTGTTTGCCAACCAGTCACTGGTTTTCCATTTTCATCGAAATAATACCAATATTGTTTATGACTTAGATAAAAAGTATTTTTCTTGTTAGTGGGCAAAGTCTCGTCTAAATCTTCATCCACAGCAGTAGCAACACCGTTTTCATCTATTCGATAGTCTTTATTTTTATAATAGACATTTTGATTGGTCACCATTTCACCCGTGTCTTCGTCAAAGTAGTAGAGTTTTCCGTCAATTTTAAGAATTTTCCCTTTGACTTGGAGGTAAATCCTTCCTTCACCAGCATCGGAAAATTGCTCGAAATACATCTTTTTGCCATCAATAGTTTGCCAGCCACGAGCAATCTTTCCATCAGCATCTAGATAAATATAGCCATTGAGATAAGGAGCGTAGGTGTTGAAGGAACGAGCTCCTACATAGTGGAAATCATTACGAACGAGTTCACCAGTGTCTCTATCGTAAAATGAATATCTGTCATCCTCATTTAGCCAGGCAACTCCTTTTAGTTGCTTTCCCTTGTTGTAGAAGCGATATTCTTTCCCGTCAATGATTTGCGGACCGGTCAGGGCAGCACCGTCACTACCTAGATAGTACCAGTCGGTATAGTTGGCGCGGAACTCTTCATTGCGTTCAAGCTTGCCAGCAAAGCGATTGGTCCACATTTCTCCGCTGTCTTGGTCAAAGTAGTATCGCTTGCTATCAATGTCGATAAATTCTCCCTTGACCTGACTGCCGTCCTCGCGGAAGTACATTTTTTTGCCGTCAATGGTTTGCCAACCCTTAACGAGTTCGAGCTTATCATTGATATAATACCATTTTCCGTCAGCTCTTTGGTTGAAACTGTTAGCCTTTGGCCACTGATCTTTTTCAAGGATTTTTCCACTTTGTTCATCAGTTAAAACAGTTTTTCCCTCATGGTCAAAGCCTTGACCTTTTAGCTGTTTTCCTTCTTGGTTGAAATAATAGTGAATATTATCGATGGTTTGATAGCCTTTGAGGGCCTTGCCGTCAGCTCCTAGGTAATACCAAGCCGCCTCTTTATATTTCCATTTTTCGTAACTATAGACAAAACGATTGGTCACCATTTCGCTAGTGTCTGGATCAAAATAATAAATGTCTTGGTCTATTTTTACGATGTTTCCTTGCTCTGCGTAGCCACTCTCATCAAAATAAAATGTCTTTCCGTCAATAGTTTGAAGACCAGTAAGAGCTTTGCCGTCCTTATCTAGATAAGCAATGATAGCGCCGTTATTGCGACGAAGAAATTGATTATGGAGAAGCTGCCCCTTTTCATCAAAGTAATAATTATCATTATCGATTTCGACAAATCGGCCTTGAGCCATTTCACCATCTTTTAGAAAATAATAGGTCTTGTTGCCAATGGTATGATAACCTCCTGCTAAAGCTTTCCCATCGGCACCGAAGTAGTAGGTTCCATGATAATCAGTAACCTTAAATTGGTTGGTTAAAGCTTCTCCGGTCTCCTTAGAAAAATAATAGGTACCGCTATCAAGTTTAAAAAGAATGTTCCTGTATAATCTGCCCTTATCATCAAAATAATAAACTTTACCATCAATCGTCTGTAAGTCTTTGACTTTCTCACCCTTGTCATCGTAGTAATAGTAGCCATCATCTTCTTTGACAAAGCCTTTTTTCTGTTCTTCAGCTTGCTCAACGATTTCGCCTGTTTCTTCGTTTGATGAAATAGTGTTTCCGTCTTGGTCAAGGCCCGTTCCTTTTAGCAGTTTGCCGTCTGGAGCAAAGTAGTATTTCTTGCCATCAATAGTCTGGTAGCCGTTTGCCCGCTTTCCATCAGCATCAAAGTAGTAGGTGTTCCATCCAATTTGGAAAAATCCACCCTTGAGTTGTTCACCTTGGAGGAAGTACCATTTCTTGCCGTCCACTTCGTAGAAACCATTAGCTAACTCACTTTTTTCGTTGACATAATATTTTTTACCCTTGTAATCAGTGACGAAAGCATTTTTCGCAGTGATATTGCTAGCGCGTCCCTTGTCATCTGTCTGATAAAGGATGCCGTATCTTTCGATGATTTGATTTTTGAGGATTTGTCCATCTTGGTCAAAGCCCAAGAAACCTTTTTCTGAGTCGAGATAGGCTGTCTGGTCGCGAGCGATTTCACCGTCGTCTTTGGTCAGGTAATACTCCTTGCCATCGCGCTTGATAAACTCTCCTTCAAGTCGTCTGCCGTCTTCCTTAAAGAAGTATTCTTTGCCTTCAATGGTTTGCCAACCAGTGACTTTTTGGCCATTGGCATCAAAGTAGTAGGTATGTCTCTTATTGCTAGTATAAAAACTATTTTTTAAATCATTTGGAATTTCCTCGGGAGCCACTTCATTGGTCAGACTGGCTACGCCGTTTTCGTCTACTTTATAAACCTGGTCATTATAGACAACCTTGCGGTTGGTCACTAATGACCCATTCTTATCAAAATAGTAGTCCTTGCCATCAATCTTCCAGATTTCACCGCGGACTTGGCGGATATTGTTATAGCTACCATCGGTAAAGTATGTCTTTTTCCCATCGATGACCTGCCAGCCGGTTACAGCGTTTCCATCGGCATCGAAATAAACCCAAGAGCCCTTGATAATGCGGGTAGGTGGGAAATTTTTATAAGTGATTTGAACAAAACGATTTTTTACTTTTTCTCCATTTTCATCATAGTAGTGATAGGTTTTTGCTAGATGAGTAGTGTCATCCAGAATCTCGATAAACCTGTCTTTTACCTGTCTACCAGTAGAATTGAAGTAGTAAATCTTGCCATCAATGGTGGCCTCTGTATCGGTAGCCATGCGACCGCTGTCCTTGTCGAAATAGTAGTTGCTACCATCGATTGTCACAAGTTGGTCTTTTACTTGCTTGCCATTCTCGTCAAAGTAATAGCTATTGCCGTTTTCGGTGATGAGGCCTGTCTTTTTCTCTGTCTTTTCCGGACTAGCTTCTTTTGCTTTTTCATCACTGGTCTCTTTGGCCTCTTCAGGCTTAGCTGGCGCCTGCGCCTCTTTTTCTTTAGGCCCTGCTTCAGCGGCCTGGGAATCATTTAGGGGAGTCTTTTCTTCCTCTTGGTTTTTTACTTCCTGCTCAGCTTTGGTTTCTGCGGGATTTTCCTGGGTAGCTTCCAAATCTTGGCCCGGATCAGCTTGGATTCCTATTTGCTCACTCGGGGCGGTCTGGACTTCTTGGACTTGTGCCTCTGTTTGGCTGGCCTTGTCCTCAGCCTGGACAGCTCCTGCACCGGCTAGGGCAGTTAAAGCGATTGCAGCAGTGCTAGCAATGGTGACCCATTGTTTTTTCACCTTGTGCAACTTAAAGCGTGTGATTACTTTCATTTTTTCCTCCTTATGTGGTGATGAAAGTCTTCAAGGACTGTGCGATAGAAATAGTCCTCCCCTTTAAATAGCCATTTCTATTTTCCAATAGAAATTCCATAGAATTTCTTTACATATTATAATATGAGATACTTTGAATGTCAAAGTAAAAATATTGATATATTATAGTTAGCAATAAATAGAGGTCTAGCCCACTGGAAGTTTTGTAAATAGGAGCTAGTCAGCCCTTTCTAGCTGGAGGATTTTGTTATGGGGGCTTTTATGATATAATATAGCCATACTTTAAAGAGGAATGAGTCATGAATATTCAACAATTACGTTATGTAGTCGCCATTGCCAATAGTGGGACCTTTCGAGAGGCGGCAGAAAAGATGTATGTCAGCCAGCCTAGCCTGTCCATTTCTGTCAGGGATTTGGAGAAGGAATTGGGTTTTAAGATTTTTCGCCGGACCAGTAGCGGGACCTTTTTGACCCGTAAGGGCATGGAATTTTATGAAAAGGCCCACGAATTGGTCAAGGGCTTTGATATTTTCCAAAATCAATATGCCAATCCAGAAGAGGAAAGAGATGAGTTTTCCATCGCCAGTCAACACTATGACTTTCTCCCTCCTTTGATAACAGCCTTTTCAAAGAAGTATCCTAATGATAAGAACTTTCGGATTTTTGAATCAACCACCGTTCAAATTTTAGATGAGGTGGCCCAAGGGCATAGCGAAATCGGTATCATCTATCTCAATGAGCAGAATCGCAAGGGTGTGATGCAAAGAATCAATAAGTTGGGCTTAGAAGTGGTTGAGCTTATTCCCTTTAAGACCCATATCTATCTAAGGAAAAACCATCCCCTAGTCCAAAAGGAGCAGGTGACCTTGGAGGACTTGGTCGGTCTTCCGACCGTTCGTTTTACCCAGGAGAAGGACGAATACCTCTATTACTCTGAGAACTTTGTCGATACCAAGGATAGTTGCCAGATTTTCAATGTGACCGATCGGGCTACCTTGAATGGGATTTTGGAGCGGACCGATGCCTATGCTACGGGTTCAGGCTTTTTGGACAGCAACAGTGTTCATGGGATTACTGTTATCAAGCTGGACGACCATAGGGATAATCGTATGGTCTATGTCAAGCGAGAAGATGTAGACTTGAGCTCTGTCGGCCAGGCCTTTGTGGCTGAAATGGCTACCTATTTTCAGGAGAAGGACTAGGATTTATGAATAGAAAAATACTTTTCCCCTTGCTGGGCCTAGTCCTGATTGGCTTGGATCAGTTGGTTAAATTGGCTGTTGTCAAGTACATCTCTCTGGGTCAGGTCAAGCCCTTTCTCCCTTCAATTATGAGTCTAACCTATCTGCAAAATCGAGGGGCTGCCTTTTCAATCCTGGAAAATCAGCAGGGCCTCTTTACGATTATTACCCTCTTGGTTCTAGCAGGGGCTGGCTGGTACTTTATCAAGCAAATCAAGGGCAGTCTCTGGCTCTTGTCAGGTCTCCTTTTGATTATAGCAGGAGGCCTGGGCAATTTTATTGACCGTCTGCGTCAGGGTTTTGTCGTGGATATGTTCCAATTTGATTTTGTAAATTTTGCGGTCTTTAATCTAGCAGATACCTATCTGACCTTTGGAGTCTTGATTCTCCTCTTGGTCCTTGTGAAAGAGGAAATAAATGAAAATAAAAATTGAAACTGCTGGCAGTCGTCTGGACAAGGCCTTGGCTGATTTGACTTCCTTGTCCCGCAGTCTAGCCAACGAGCAAATAAAAGAGGGCCAGGTCTTGGTCAATGGCCAGGTCAAGAAGGCCAAGTACAAGGTCCAGCTAGGGGATGTCATTCGTTATCAGCTACCTGAACCAGAGCTAGTGGACTATCAACCGGAAAATCTAGCTCTTGACATCATCTATCAGGATGAGGATGTCGCTGTGGTAAACAAGCCCCAGGGAATGGTGGTTCATCCCAGCCCTGGCCATAATCAGGGAACCCTAGTCAATGCCCTCTTGTACCACATCAAGGACCTCTCTAGTATCAATGGGGTCCTGCGGCCAGGGATTGTTCATCGGATTGATAAGGACACATCTGGTCTTCTCATGATTGCTAAAAATGATCAGGCCCATCTGGCCTTGGCTCAGGAGTTAAAGGACAAGAAGTCTCTCAGGAAATACTGGGCCCTGGTCCATGGAAATCTTCCTAATGATTTGGGGGTCATTGAGGCTCCGATTGGCCGGAGTGAAAAGGACCGCAAAAAGCAGGCGGTTACAGCCAAGGGCAAGGAGGCCTTGACTCGTTTTAAGGTTTTGGAGCGTTTTGGAGATTATAGTCTCCTAGAATTGCAGCTAGAAACGGGTAGGACCCATCAGATTCGGGTGCATCTGGCCTATATTGGCCACCCCATTGCAGGAGATCCGGTCTATGGACCTAAAAAAACCCTAAAGGGCCAGGGGCAGTTTTTACATGCCAAGACTCTTGGTTTCACCCATCCTAGGACCGGTCAAGACCTAGAATTTTCGGTGGATTTACCCCCAGTCTTCCAAGAAACCTTAGAAAAGTTGCGAAAGACCAGGTCCTAACTATTTTTGAGAAGGAGGAAGTAGAAGGTCAGCTAAAACCTTCCCTTCCTTTTATTGTAAACCAGGCCTTGCTAGGTCATGATTCTAGTGGAAATGGAGCTTGTATGGATTATAAACGAATTGTCTTTAAGGTCGGGACCAGCTCTCTGACTAATCCTGATGGGAGTTTGTCTCATAGTAAAGTAGAAAAAATAACGCGGGATTTGACCCTGCTCCATGAGGCTGGTCATGAGTTGATTTTGGTTTCTTCGGGAGCTATAGCAGCTGGTTTCTCCTCTCTAGGCTTTAGAAAACGGCCCAGAAAAATTGCAGACCAACAAGCGGCAGCAGCAGTTGGTCAGGGGCTTTTGCTGGAAGAATATACCCGGCATTTACTGGCAGAAAAGATTGTCTCGGCCCAAATGCTCTTGACCCAAGATGACTTTGCGGATAAGAGGCGTTATCAAAATGCCCACCAGGCTCTGGCTGTCCTCTTAAATCGAGGGGCCATTCCCATCATCAATGAGAATGACTCGGTCGCGATTGCCGAGCTCAAGGTGGGAGACAATGATAGCTTGAGTGCTCAGGTAGCAGCCATGGTCCAGGCGGATCTTTTGGTTCTCTTGACCGATGTAGACGGTCTTTATACGGCCAATCCCAGTCAGGACCAGGGAGCCCAGCGGATTGAGAGGGTGGACAGGATTGAAAGGAAACTTCTGGCCATGGCTGGAGATGCGGGTAGTCAGAATGGCACAGGTGGCATGCTGACCAAGCTCAAGGCAGCTGCCCTAGCAACCAATGCGGGAGTGCCGGTCTATATTTGTTCTTCCCTGCCAGAAGAAGCTCTGCTAAATGCAGCTAAGAGGCAGGACCAGGGGACCTTCTTTTCTGCCCAAATCAAGCGAATGCGGACCCAAAAGCAGTGGCTGGCTTTCTATGCTCCTAGCCGGGGTAAGCTTTATCTGGACCAAGGGGCCAGTCAGGCTCTGACAGCAGAAGGCAAGAGCCTCTTACTTTCGGGAGTCTTAGCTAGTCAGGGTTCTTTTTCCTATCAAGACATCGTCAGTGTCTATGACCAGACTAGTGGCCGCTTGCTGGGCAAGGGCCGAGTCAGGCTGGGCCAGCTGGCCTTGAAAGACTTGCTTAAGGCCAAGAAACCCAAGGGGATTCTCATTCATCGGGATGACTGGATTTCCCTAAGTGAGGAACTTGCCTTCTTCTTAGCTGAATTTTAGAAAGGAATTGCCATGGATACAACAGAAATCTTACTAGAAGAGTTACAAAAGGCTAAACACTCCATTAACCGGGCCAGTAGCGAGGAGAAAAATCGGGCCCTTCTCTTGATGAGCCAGGCTCTTTTGGCCCACCAGGATAAGATTTTAGAGGCCAATCAGGCGGATATGGCAGCAGCTACTGGACAGATTTCCGAGGTCATGTTGGATCGGCTCTATCTGAATCAAGCTAGATTGGCAGAGATGGCTGCTGGTATAGAGGCCTTGATTGAACTAGAAGATCCAGTCGGTCAAGTTATTGAAACTTCCTACCTAGAAAATGGCTTGAAAATCAGCAAAAAGAGAGTGGCTTTGGGAGTGGTAGGAATTATCTATGAAAGCCGTCCTAATGTCACCTCTGATGCGGCAGTTCTGGCCCTCAAGAGTGGCAATGCAGTCATCTTGCGGACCGGCAAGGAAGCCTATCGTACAGCTCAAGCCATCGTTATTGCCCTCAAGGAAGGTTTAGCCCAGAGTGAGATTTCTGATAGTTGCTTGCAGCTAGTCAGCGATACCAGTCGATCTAGCGCCTATAGTCTGATGAGGGCCAAGGGATTTTTAGACCTTCTGATTCCTAGAGGCGGAGCGGGTCTGATTCAGGCGGTGGTTGAAAATGCCCTGGTGCCAGTGATTGAGACGGGGACAGGGATTTGCCATATTTATGTGGATCAGGCTGCGGATTTGGAGCTGGCCCTATCGATTGTAGATAACGCCAAGACCAGTCGCCCCTCTGTCTGCAATGCTGTTGAGACCTGTCTGGTCCATGAGAGACTGGCTCCTTCCTTCTTACCGGCCCTTTATGAACGCTTGGTCGACCAGCGTTTGGCCCAAGGTCAAGAGCCGGTTGACTTCCGCTTAGATGCTTCAGCCAGCTCTTTTATAAAGGGAAAGTTGGCTCAAGTTGGTGATTTTGATCGGGAATTTTCGGACTATATCCTAGCTGTAAAGGTCCTTCCTTCTTTAGAGGCTGCGGTAGAACATATTGAGCGGCATGGCAGTCACCATTCAGACGCCATTATTACAGAAGATTTGGCTGCCGCTCAGGCTTTTACAGATCAGGTTGATAGCGCTGCGGTCTATGTCAATGCCTCAACTCGTTTTACGGATGGTGGGCAGTTTGGCTTGGGCTGTGAAATGGGAATCTCTACCCAGAAACTTCATGCTAGAGGACCCATGGGCTTGACGGAGCTGACGACCTATAAGTATATTATAGAAGGTCAGGGCCAGATTAGGAGGTAGAAAATGAAAATTGCTTTTATCGGTTTGGGAAATATGGGCTCCCTCTTGGCCAGGCTGGTTTTGGAGAAAAAGGCGGATCAGGACGAGATTCTCTTGGCCAATCGTAGTCCCCAAAAGGCTGAACAACTAGTCCAAGAGTTTGGGGGACGACTTGTTAGCAATCAAGAAGTATTTAACCAAGCAGACATGATCTTTTTGGGCTTAAAGCCCAAGCAGGTCTTGGATTTGCTAGAGGAGCATAAGGAAGAGCTAGAGCAAGCTCCCTCCTTAATCTTGGTTTCTATGGCGGCAGGGGTCCGTCTCTCAGATTTGGCAGCAGTAGCGGGTCAACAACACCGCTATATTCGGATTATGCCCAATACTCCCATTACAGTAGGGGCGGGTGTGATTAGCTATAGTCTCTCTGAGAAGGTAGTGGAAGGTGACCGGCTTCTTCTGGAAGACTTACTGGAGCGGGCTGGCCAGCTAATCCAATTAGAGGAAAAGGATTTAGATGCAGCAACGGCCCTAGCAGGCTGCGGCCCAGCCTTTGTCTATACCTTTATTGAGACTATGGCAGATGCGGGGGTAAGACTGGGCCTCCCTCGACACCTAGCCTTGAGCCTAGCTAGCCAGACTGTCTTGGGTGCAGCCCAAATGACCAAGGAGACTGGCCTGCATCCAGCCCTGTTAAAAGACCAGGTTACAAGTCCAGCCGGGGCGACCATTGAAGGTTTGGTCAGTCTAGAGGAGACTGGTTTTCGAGCCAGCCTGATTAAGGCCTTAGAAGCCTCCTACCAAAAGGCACAGGACCTGGGCCGCTAGATTAGTTAGAGCTAGAACTTATAGCCATTGTCAAAGCCCGAAAAATAGAGTATAATAAACCAGTATCCTAACAAGGATAGCATACAAGTAAAACTGAAAAGAAAAGGTGAAGAATATGCAATTACCAAACTGCCCCCAGTGCCAGTCTCCTTATGTTTATGAAGACGGTGCCCTGCTGGTCTGTCCCGAATGTGCCTACGAATGGAATCCTGAAGAAGTTCAAGCTGAGGAAGGCTTGCGCGTGCTAGACGCCAATGGCAAGCAGCTAGCTGACGGCGATACCGTTACCGTTATCAAGGATTTAAAAGTAAAGGGAGCGCCCAAGGACATCAAGCAAGGAACTCGGGTGAAGAATATCCGTCTGGTTGAAGGCGACCACAATATCGACTGTAGGATTGATGGTTTTGGTGCCATGAAGCTCAAGTCAGAATTTGTAAAAAAGGTCTAATTAGATGAAAGAAAGATTTATTTTGCCCTACCGGAGTCTGCTTTTTCTGCTGGCCTTTGTCGGGGTTTACCTAGAGATTGCCAAGTTTGGCTGGGGCATGCTTATGTACTATACGGTCCTTTCCAACGTGCTTGTCCTTCTTTTTACCGGCTATCTGCTCTTTTTGATGCGGCGGTCAAGAAAGGACTGGTCCTCGGCCAAGCTTTTACGGGTAAAAGGGGGCGTGACCATGTGTATCATGATTACCTGTGTGGTCTATCATTTTCTGCTGGCCTCAAAGACCACTGATTTCCACCGTTTGGAAAACTATCTCTGCCACTATATTGTTCCCCTAGGTTTTCTCTTAGATACCCTAATCTTTGATAAGACCAAGCAGTACCGCTGGTACGATCCCATTGCCTGGACTCTACTTCCTATTATCTATATGGTTTTCGCCCTTTTTAATGGCCTCGTGACCAAACTTCCCATTCCAGACTCCAAGGACAATCCCTTTCCCTACTTTTTCTTAAATGTAAATAAGTTTGGCTGGGCTTATGTAGTCCGGATGTGCTTGATTATCTTTGGGGCCTATCTGCTTTCTGGTTTTATCTTTTATGGGATAAAATTGATTTGGGGCCGAAAAAATGAATAATCTTACAGTTTTTACTTGAAGAATCCACTCGACTGTGGTATAGTATAGTCAATCGAATAAGTTCCTTTAAGTCTGTCCTGTGAGACAGCCAAGGAGTCTGAGAAAAATACATGATAGAGGTGGAGTGTAAGTGGACACTCATTTTACTGCTATCTTCATTTTCTGTAGCCTCCTTGATGGAGGCTTTTTCTTTGCAAAAAAATAGAAAAGAATTAAATTAGAAGACTCTGAACTTGTCCTGTCAAGGGAGAAGAAGGGCGCAAGCCTCGAAATGCTCCCCGATGGTCAAATCAAAATCAGGGTCTAGTCCAAGGAGGAAAAATGAAGAAAAAAGAAGTCGTCGATGAATTAACTATGAAAAGGGCCATCACCCGCATTACCTATGAAATTATTGAGCGCAATAAGGACTTGGAAAAGCTGGTTCTAGTCGGTATCAAGACCCGTGGAGTCTATATCGCCAAGCGAATCCAGGAACGGCTGGCCCAGTTGGAAAATCTCAACCTACCTATGGGAGAGTTGGACACCAAGCCTTTCCGCGATGATATCAAGGTTCAAGAAGACACGACTCAGATGCCGGTCGATATTACAGATAAGGATGTCATCCTGATTGATGATGTCCTCTATACTGGTCGGACCATTCGAGCAGCTATTGACAATCTAGTCAGTCTAGGTCGTCCAGCCCGGGTCAGCCTGGCCGTCTTGGTCGATCGGGGCCATCGGGAGTTGCCCATTCGAGCGGACTATGTAGGTAAAAATATCCCGACCAGCCTGAGTGAGGAAATTGTCGTTCAGATGGTGGAAGAGGACGGCCGAGATCAGGTCCTGATTGTGGAGGGCGCTAGCAAATGAGTCAAGTCAGATACGATGTTAGCGATAAACCCAAGGCTAGCCTTCTCTTAGGCCTTTCCTTCCAACACCTTTTTGCCATGTTTGGGGCGACCGTTCTGGTTCCAATCTTGGTTGGAATTGATCCAGCAGTGGCCCTCCTTTCTAGTGGTCTAGGAACCCTGGCCCATTTGACAGTGACCAAGTATAAAATCCCCGCCTATATGGGATCTAGCTTTGCCTATATCACGGCCATGCAGTTGCTGATGAAAACGGATGGTATCGGGGCAGTAGCCCAAGGAGCCATTACTGGTGGTTTGGTTTACTTTATTGTTGCCTGGATTGTTAAATTCGCTGGCAATGCCTGGATAGACAAGGTCCTACCACCAGTCGTTGTCGGTCCAATCATCATGGTAATTGGTCTCAGTCTTGCAACGACAGCAGTCAATGATGTGATGCTTAAGGACAAGGCATACAATCTTAGCTATTTTCTAATCGGTATGGTGACCTTACTGGCAGTGATTCTCTTTAATATCTATGGCAAGAAAATTTTAGCCATCATTCCAATCTTGCTTGGCTTGATTGTCGGCTACCTCTTTGCTCTGGTCTTGGGCTGGTTGACTGGCCAGGAAATCATTTCCTTTGCAGGTCTAGAGAAGGCTTCCTGGTTTAGCCTACCTCCGATGAGGCTGCCCCTGGTTCATTATGGCTTGAAATTCTATCCTAGCGCCATCTTAACCATGGCTCCCATTGCCTTTGTAACCATGACCGAACACTTCGGCCATGTCATGGTCCTAAATAGCCTGACCGGAAAAGACTTCTTTAAGGAGCCAGGTCTAGATAAGACCCTAGCTGGTGATGGTCTGGCCCAGATTGTTGCTGGTTTTCTAGGGGCGCCTCCGGTTACCAGTTATGGTGAAAATATCGGGGTCATGGCCCTCAATAAGATTTATAGTGTCTATGTGATTGCTGGTGCAGCCAGCCTAGCTATTGTCATGAGCTTTGTCGGCAAGGTCTCTGCCCTCTTGCAGTCCATTCCTAGACCGGTCTTGGGTGGGATTTCCATTGCCCTCTTTGGAGTTATCGCCTCCAGTGGTCTGAAAATCCTGATTGAAAAACAGGTCGATATGGATAATAAGAAAAACCTCCTGATCGCCAGTGTCATTCTGGTTTCTGGAATTGGAGGCTTGACCCTACAACTGTCAGGTCTGCAAATCTCGGGAGTGGCTCTTTCGACACTATTAGGAATTGCCCTTTATCTGCTCTTGCCAGAGCCAAAAGACAAGGCCTGAAAGGGGGAATGCGTTTCACACTAGGTCAAAATCAGTTACCCATTGCTCGTCTCGAATCTACTAGTAGATTGACCCTTCCTAGCAACAAAGCTGGGACTATGCCTATACTCAAGTAAGGAGAAAATTATGTCTACCAATCAAATCGCACTTAAACATCTGGTCTCTATGGAAGTCTTAAGCAATGATCAAGTTCTTAGTTTGATTAAGCGGGGAATTGAATTTAAAAATGGAGCCAAGGTCCAGTATGATGACCAGCATATCGTTTCCAACCTTTTCTTTGAATCCTCCACTCGGACCCACAAGGCCTTTGAAGTAGCAGAGTTAAAGTTGGGCTGTGACTTGCTTGATTTCGATGTAAAAACGAGCTCGGTCAATAAGGGAGAAACCCTTTATGATACGATTTTGACCATGTCTGCCCTGGGGGTAGATGCCTGTGTGATTCGTCATCCCCATGTTGATTACTATAAAGAATTGATTGAAAGTCCAACCATCACCACCTCCATTATCAATGGTGGAGACGGGTCAGGCCAACACCCTAGCCAAAGCCTGCTGGACTTGATGACCATCTATCAAGAGTTCGGCCGTTTTGAAGGCTTGAAGGTAGCTATTGCTGGTGACTTGTCCCACTCTCGGGTAGCCAAGTCCAATATGATGATTTTGAAACGCCTGGGAGCAGAGCTTTACTTTGCAGGACCTGAGGAATGGCGGACACCAGAATTTGAAGAATACGGTAGCTTTGTCACCATCGACCAAATCATTGACAAGGTAGATGTAATGATGTTCCTAAGGGTTCAGCATGAACGTCATGAAACCTATGGTGACTTCTCAACGGCAGCCTACCACAGAGAGCATGGTTTGAACCAAGAGCGCTATGACCGCATGCAGGACCATGCCATTATTATGCACCCAGCCCCAGTTAACCGCGATGTTGAAATTGCTGATGAGCTTGTAGAAGCTCCTAAGTCCAGAATTGTAGAGCAGATGACCAACGGTGTCTTTGTCCGAATGGCCATTATCGAAGCAGTTCTCAAGGGACGCAAGCAGTAGAAGTTTCACTCAATCGACTTACAAACGGTCTAAAAGGAGGGCGCATGCAAAAAAGATTCTTAGTTTTAGAAAATGGCACTGTCTTTAGCGGACAGGCCTTGGGCGCAGATATAGAGGTAACAGGAGAACTGGTCTTTAATACAGGTATGACAGGCTATCAAGAGTCGATTACCGACCAGTCCTATAACGGACAGATTTTAACCTTTACCTATCCCGTGGTAGGTAATTATGGCATCAATCGAGATGACTTTGAGTCTATCCGTCCGACCTGTAAGGGAGTTGTTGTCAATGAGTGGGCTCGACTTGCCAGTAATTGGCGCAGTCAGGCCAACCTAGATGAGTTTTTAAAAGCCAAGAATATCCCAGGAATTTCCGGGATTGATACCAGGGCTCTAACCAAGATGATTCGCCAACATGGGACCATGAAGGCAACCTTGCTGAATCGGGGAGACGATTTAAGCTACATAAAGGAGCAACTCCAGGCGACCTTACTGCCCCAGGACAATATCAAGCAAGTTTCAACTAAGACCTCCTATTTTATTCCGGGAACTGGCCGCAATCTGGTCCTGGTAGATTTTGGCCTGAAACACTCTATCTTACGAGAATTGGTAGCACGTTCTTGTAGCGTGACAGTGGTTCCCTACAATACGACTGCCCAAGAAATCCTCCAACTTCACCCTGACGGTGTCATCCTATCAAATGGACCGGGAAATCCCGAAGATGTACCAGAAGCCCTGACCATGATTCAAGGGATTCAGGGCAAGCTTCCCCTCTTTGGCATTTGCATGGGCCACCAGCTCTTTAGCCGGGCCAATGGAGCCAAAACCTACAAGATGAAGTTTGGTCATCGTGGCTTTAACCATGCAGTGCGTGATTTGACTAGTGGGCGCGTGAGCTTTACTAGTCAGAATCATGGCTTCGCCGTTAGCCGCGAGGATTTGCCAGAGGACTTGCAGCTTACGCATGAGGAGATTAACGACCGTTCAGTTGAAGGCTTACGTCACCGTCGCTACCCAGCCTTTTCGGTCCAATTTCATCCTGATGCTGCCCCTGGTCCCCACGATGCTAGCAGTTTGTTTGATGATTTCATGAAAATGATAGATCAGTTCCAAGCAGACTAGCCTGAGCAGAAAAAGGAGGAAGAAGCATGCCAAAGCGTAATGATATCAAAAAGATTGTAGTGATTGGGTCTGGACCGATTGTTATCGGCCAAGCAGCCGAATTTGACTATGCCGGGACCCAGGCCTGTCTAGCCTTGAAGGAAGAGGGCTATAAGGTCATTTTAATCAATTCTAATCCAGCAACGATTATGACCGATAAGGAAGTTGCCGACAAGGTCTATCTCGAGCCCTTGACCTTAGAATTTGTAAGTCGTATTCTTAGAAAAGAGCGTCCTGACGCTCTTTTACCTACATTAGGCGGACAAACAGGCCTCAATATGGCCATGGAATTATCCCAAGCAGGCCTGCTAGAAGAGCTAGGTATCGAACTTTTGGGGACCAAATTATCTGCTATTGACCAGGCCGAAGATCGGGACCTCTTTAAACGTCTTATGGAAAGCCTGGATCAGCCTATTCCCGAATCAGAAATTGTCCATACAGTTGAGCAAGCCTTGGACTTTGCGGCCCAGATTGGTTATCCGCTCATTGTTCGTCCAGCCTTTACTCTAGGTGGAACGGGTGGCGGTATCTGCGAGAATGAGCAGGAGCTGAGCGAGATTGTCGAAAATGGCCTCAAATTATCACCAGTAACGCAATGTTTGCTGGAGCGCTCCATTGCTGGTTTTAAAGAGATTGAGTATGAGGTGATGCGGGATTCGGCAGATAATGCCCTGGTGGTCTGCAATATGGAAAATTTCGATCCGGTCGGTATCCATACAGGCGATTCCATCGTCTTTGCTCCTAGCCAGACCTTATCTGACTATGAGTATCAAATGCTTCGAGACGCCAGTCTCAAAATCATTCGAGCTCTTAAAATCGAGGGCGGCTGTAATGTTCAGCTAGCCCTGGACCCCCAAAGTTTTAAATACTATGTGATTGAGGTCAATCCACGGGTATCCCGCTCCTCGGCCTTGGCCTCCAAGGCAACTGGCTATCCCATTGCCAAGCTAGCAGCTAAAATCGCTGTCGGCTTGACCTTAGACGAGATGCTCAATCCAGTTACCGGAAAAAGCTATGCCATGTTTGAGCCTGCCCTAGACTATGTGGTCGCTAAGATTCCCCGTTTTCCCTTTGATAAGTTTGAGCATGGGGAGCGCCATCTAGGAACTCAGATGAAGGCAACTGGAGAAGTTATGGCTATCGGGCGAACGATTGAGGAGAGCCTACTTAAGGCCTGTCGTTCCTTGGAAAATGGTCTTATTCATAATGAGCTGGCGGACTTAGAGCAGGTGCCAGAAGACCAGTTGCTTGAAAAAATCGTTAAAGCCCAGGATGACCGCCTTTTCTACCTTTCAGAAGCTATTAGAAGGGGATATGATATTGAGAAGCTAGCTCGACTAACCAAGATTGATGTCTTCTTTTTGGACAAGCTCTTACATATCGTTGAGCTGGAAAGAGAATTGGCTCAAGCCCCCTATGATGTGGAGCTTTTACAGACAGCCAAAGGTTACGGTTTTTCTGACCAGAAGATTGCCCAGCTTTGGCAGATGACAGTAGCAGAAGTCAGAGACTTGAGGCTGGCCAATAAGCTCCTTCCGGTCTTTAAAATGGTCGATACCTGTGCAGCCGAATTTGAAAGCCAAACCCCTTATTTCTATTCGACCTATGCCTTTGAAAATGAATCTCACAGGTCGGACAAAGAGTCTGTTTTGGTCTTGGGCTCAGGCCCCATTCGGATTGGCCAAGGAATAGAATTTGACTATGCGACGGTCCATTCGGTCAAGGCCATTCAGGCTGCCGGCTATGAGGCCATTATCATGAATAGCAATCCTGAGACCGTCTCTACCGACTTTTCCATTTCTGACAAGCTCTATTTTGAGCCCCTGACCTTGGAAGATGTCATGAATGTAGTTGACTTGGAAAAGCCTAAGGGCGTTATTCTTCAGTTCGGTGGCCAGACTGCTATCAATTTGGCAGAGGATTTAGAGGAGGCCGGGGTGCCCATTCTTGGTACCCAAGTAGCCGACTTGAATCGTGCCGAGGACCGCAAGCTCTTTGAGCAAGTCTTAAAAGAGCTGGCAATTCCGCAGCCGCCAGGCCAAACCGCCACCAACGAGGAGGAAGCCCTGGCTGCTGCCCGGGCGGTAGCCTTCCCTGTCCTAGTGAGACCCTCCTTCGTTCTCGGTGGACGGGCCATGGAAATCGTTGAAAATGAAGAGGACCTCCTCAACTATATGCGGACAGCTGTCAAGGCTAGTCCTGACCACCCTATCTTAATTGACTCCTATATTGTCGGTAGGGAATGCGAAGTAGATGCCATTTCTGACGGCCAAGAGGTTCTTATCCCAGGAATTATGGAACATATCGAGCGGGCCGGAGTCCACTCAGGAGATTCCATGGCTGTGTACCCACCCCAAAATCTATCAGCTACAGTTAAGGACAAGATTGTGGACTATACCAAGCGCCTAGCCCTCAGCCTCAACTGTGTCGGCATGATGAATATCCAGTTTGTTATCAAGGACCAGGATGTTTATGTGATTGAGGTCAATCCGCGGGCCAGTCGGACAGTGCCCTTCTTATCCAAGGTGACCAATCTGCCCATGGCTCAACTAGCAACCAAGCTGATATTAGGCCAGAAGTTAGCAGACTTGGGCTACCAAGGCGGCCTCTATCCAGAAAGTTCCCTCGTTCACATCAAGGCGCCCGTCTTTTCCTTCACCAAGCTAGCCAAGGTAGATAGTCTCCTCGGACCAGAAATGAAATCAACAGGTGAGGTCATGGGGAGCGACCGTAGCTTGGAGAAGGCCCTCTACAAGGTCTTTGAAGCCAGCTACCTCCACCTACCCAGCTTTGGAAATATCGTCTTTACTATTGCAGATGATAATAAGAAAGAAGCTTTTGGTCTGGCCCAGAATTTTTCTAATCTTGGTTATGGCATTTTAGCCACTCAAGGAACAGCAAAATTCTTTAGAGACAAGGGGCTGGAAGTAGAAAGTCTAGAAAAAATCGGCGGACCTAGCAAGCGAGATATTCCAGCCTTTGTCCAGGCAGGGAAGGTCCAGGCCATTGTGAATACAGTAGGAAACAAACGCACTAGTGATGTGCATGGCCAATTGATTCGCCAGTCAGCGATTAGCCACAGTATCCCCCTCTTCACCTCTCTAGATACCCTGAGAGCTATCCTGAAGGTGGTGGACAGCCAAACCTTTATCACTGAAAATCTTTAGAGGGGCTAAGAAACAAGTCCTAGATAAGCCAAAGGCATGAAATCCTAGACATAGAAAGTCTGCTTTCATGCCTTTTCTGATACTAGTAAACTAGAAAAAGAGTCTAAATCTGACTTTGACCAGCCTCTTAGTTTCCTGGACAGAGTCTCCTCATATAAGAAAGTTACAGAACTGTAATCTAATTTCTATAAAAAAGTCATGCTTTTCCTCTAAACATTAAGGCCAATTAGTGATAAAATAGTAGCGTATGGAAAAAATAAAAAATATATTTCTATGTAAAAAATATTTAAGAAGCGAGGGGAGAAACTCAATGGAAAAGAAACTAGGTAAATCCGTTGTTGCAACGGGGATTGCCGCAACGACTATTATTTCAGGTAGCCTGACTCATCAGGTCAAGGCTGATGACTTAAGTAAGGAAAGTAAGAAAGAGCCTAAAACGACTGAGGTAACTGAAAAGCCAGTTACAGAGGCTGATCTTGAAGTCTCTAAGGTCCACCTAGATGCTGCTAATGTGCAGGTCAAGGAGCAAACAAAGGCAACAGAAGAAGCCCAAAAAGAAGTCGATGAAGCTAAGGCTGCTAAGGAGCAAGCAGAAGAGCAAGTTGCTCAGGCCCAAGCCCTCCAAGCAGAAGCGACAGCTGAAAATATGGACAAGGCTGAGTCTGACATCAAGGCTGCCCAAGAAGAAGTTGCTCAAAAAGAAGCAGACGTCCAAACAGCCAAGGAAGCTGAAGAAGCGGCCCAAGCAGATGTCAAAGAGCAAGAAAATAAAGTGGCCGGCCAACAATCCTTGGTAGACATGGCTCAAAAGGAAGTAAATGAAGCCAAGGCACCGATTGCTAGAGAAGAAGCGGAGTTAGCAGAAGCTCAAAAGCAAGAGAGCCAAGCCCAAGAAAATCTAGCAGCTAAGGAAGGTCAACTAGAGCAAGCTCAAGCGACTAGCGACCAAAGTGCCGCTCAAAAAGACCTAGAAGCCAAGGTTGCCCAGGCCGATAAGGACTTGAATCAAACCAAGGAAAGCCTAGCAGCTAAGCAAGCTCAAGTATCTGAACTGGAAAAAAGCCAACCAGCTAGTTCTGTTACATTTGCCAATGGCAACTACCAAGGTTTCCTAGAAAGTGCCAAGAATAACGGGGCAACTCAGGCTATTCGAGAAGCAGCAAACAAGGCTCTTGAGACCTATGCGAATGCTAGCAGAGAAGGGGTCAATGTTGATACAGGTGCTAGCAGTGCAGCGACCTTGGAAAACAACCTCAAGGCTCTGGAAATGGTTAAGGCCATCAATGCCCACCGCCGTCAGGCTGGCTTGCATGAGCTCTATGTAGACCCTTATGCCAATGTTCAAAGTCAAATCCAAGCCCTCTTATTTGAGGCTAAGGGTTGGCATGATGCCAAGTATTTTGCTAATGAAAATGTAGCCATTTCCTTCACTCCGCAAGGAGCGGTGGACTTCTGGCATCGGGAAAAAGCCCTCTATCAGCAAGTTGCAGCCCAGCATGGCCTACCAACAGACGAGAGACAGCTTGATGCCAACGATATTTACTCCAAGGTTGGAGCTGCTACCTTTGCGAAAATCGGTCATTATGTGCAGATGATGGACAATAAGGCGACTGCAATTTCAGCAGCCTATAATAACCATCCCAACCAGTTCAGCCAAACAAATGGAACAGCAGAGGTTGGTTTCCACAATATCCGTAATCTAGCAGAACGCATCAACAATGGGACCTTGATGACTGTGGCTGACTTTGAAAACCTATTGAGAAATGGTGCGGCAGGTGCAGTTAATCCAGCCCTTACCAATCTCAAAAATGAGTTGGCAGCCCTTAATGTTCAAAAGACCAACCAAGAAGTTAGCCTAAATATCCTCAATCACCAGTTGGCTGATTTGAAGGCCAATATTCAAAATCAAGCTCAAAACTTAAGCAATGCCCGCCAAGCCGTAGCTGATGCCAAAAATACCTTGGCCCTGGCTCAACAAAACTTAGCGGCTAAGCAAAACCAGCTCAATCTGGCCAAGGATAAGATTTCAGCTAGTCTGGCTCCTAAAGAGGAAGCCCTGAAAGCTAGTCAGGATAAATTGAAGCAAGAAAAGGATCGTTTGGCTCAACTAGTCAGCATTCATGAGACTGCTCAAGCCAAGTTGGACAAGGCCCAAGCAGATTTAGATGGAGCCAAGGCAGTCCTAGCAGCAGCCAAGGATAAACTCTTGTCCTTGACCAATGCTCCGCAAACCCTGGCCTTAGCCCAAGAAAACCTCAAAACAGCTCAAGAAAATCTAGCTGAAAAAGAGGCCCTCTTGAAGGAAGAGCAAATTCAATTATCTATTTACCAAACAGTCTTTAGTAAACTGGACGGCCAGTACAAGGACTTGGAAGCTAAATTAAATGATCGTGCAGCCTTGGCAGCCGCTCCTCAGTCGTTAGGACAGGGGGCAGCTCAAGGAGATCCTAACCAGGCTGGATTCGTTCAAACAGAAAACCAAAATCTCAAGGCTCAGGCTGAGCAATTAGCCCTAGCTAAGGGAGGAACCTACCAAGGTCAAGCCATGGTAAACCCAGAAGTAACTGCTAAGCAGTTGCCAGCAACTGGTAGCCAGGCTAGCCAATTAGGCTTGGCAGGTATGGCCCTTGGTCTCCTGGGACTAGCGGCTGGCAAACGTCGCCGTCAAGATTAAAAATAGACTTACCTTGCAAATAGCAGGGTAAGTTTTTTCTTGGCCAAGTTTGCTGGCTAGCGAAATGCTAGATTTGTAAAAAGGTTAGCTTGAGCCTGTTTTTATGAATGGCCTATCAATTCTTAGCATCTCTTCTTCAGGAACTCTATTTTAGTAAAGAAAGAATTTGGAGTTTTTTGGAAGTTTTTGGCAGAAAGTGCTTGACTTTATCAGATTTTTCTGTATAATAGAATCTGTAAACGATTGCAGAAGGAGTGATTTTTATCTTAAAATCAGAGCGCAAGCAGGTGATTTTAGAGGAAGTCAACCGCGATCAGATTGTTTCACTAGAAAGTCTAGTCCAAATCTTACAGACATCCGAGTCTACTGTCCGCAGGGATTTGGATGAATTGGAGAGCGAGCATAAGCTGAGGCGGGTCCATGGTGGTGCCCAAAGCCTCCACTCTTTGCAGGAGGAGGAGAGCAATCAAGAAAAATCTATCAAAAACATTCGGTCTAAGAAGCTGATTGCCAGCCGGGCGGTCAGCCTGATTCAGGATTATGAGGTGATTTTTGTTGATGCAGGAACGACAACGGAGCTCATGCTCCAATTTCTGAACAATCCGAAGATAACGGTTGTGACTAATTCGATTCACCATGCGACAACTCTAGTTGAAAAAAATATACCAACGGTCATTATCGGAGGATTAGTAAAAAGATCTACCGATGCCAGTATCGGTGGTGTCGCTCTCAATCAAATTGGTCAACTAAACTTTGACAAGGCCTTTCTGGGGATGAATGGAGTCGATCAAGACTTCTTTACAACTCCAGATATGGAAGAAGGAGCCATCAAGCGGGCCATCTTAGAAAATGCCCAAAAAACCTATGTTTTGGCAGATAGTTCTAAGCTTGGTCAGACTTCCTTTGTCAAGGTAGCCCCCCTTAAAAGGGCCAGTCTCATCACCAACGGGAGCAGATTGGATTTGATTGCTAAGTTGAAAGAAAAAACGGAGGTTATCGAAGTATGATTTATACGGTTACACTCAATCCCTCAATTGACTACATCGTCCGCCTAGACGAGGTCAAGGTCGGAAGTGTCAATCGCATGGATAGCGATGATAAATTTGCCGGTGGTAAGGGAATCAACGTTAGTCGGGTTCTCAAACGCTTGGATATCGATAGTAAGGCGACCGGTTTTATCGGCGGCTTTACTGGTAAATTCATCACCGACATCTTAGCTAGCGAAGGGATCGCAGGCGACTTTGTTCAGGTAGCAGAAGATACCCGGATCAATGTCAAAATCAAGGCTGACGCCGAGACAGAAATCAATGGAGCTGGCCCTACTATTAGCCCAGCAGAGCTAGATGGTTTAAAGAAGATTCTAGCTGCTCTTACGGCAGCAGATACCGTTGTATTTGCGGGTAGCAGCCCGAAAAATCTAGGAAATGCTATCTATAAGGAATTGATTGAGTTGACTAGGCAGACAGGGGCACAGGTGGTCTGTGACTTTGAGGGACAGACCCTCATCGACTCGCTAGCCTTTGAGCCAGTCTTGGTCAAACCTAATAATCATGAACTGGGCGATATTTTCGGGGTGACTCTGACAGAATTGCCAGACATCGAAAAGTATGCTCGCCAACTCTTGGAGCAAGGAGCCCAACAGGTGATTATCTCTATGGCCGGTGACGGTGCCCTCTTGGTTACCAAGGAAGCCTCCTACTTTGCCCAACCGATTAAGGGACAGGTGAAAAACTCTGTCGGGGCAGGAGACTCAATGGTGGCTGGCTTTACAGGGAAATTAGTCCAAACAGGAGATGTCCTTGAAGCCTTTAAGTGGGGAGTGGCTTGCGGTACGGCAACCACCTTCTCAGATGACTTGGCCACTGCAGCCTATATCAAAGAAATTTATGAAAAAGTCGAGGTAGAAAAACTATGAAAATTCAAGATTTACTAAAAAAAGATGTCATGTTGTTGGATTTACAAGCGACTGAAAAGACCGCTGTAATCGAGGAAATGATTCAAAAATTAAGCGACCAGGGTTATGTGACTGACTTTGCAGCTTTTAAAGAAGGAATTCTAGCTCGTGAAGCCCTGACCTCAACAGGTCTGGGAGACGGAATCGCTATGCCCCACAGTAAAAATGCAGCAGTCAAAGAAGCGACCGTTCTCTTTGCCAAATCCAATAAGGGCGTGGACTATGAGAGCTTGGACGGTCAGCCAACTGATCTCTTCTTTATGATTGCAGCACCAGAGGGCGCTAACGATACCCACTTGGCAGCCCTTGCTGAATTGTCTCAGTATCTGATGAAAGACGGTTTTGCTGAAAAACTACGTCAAGTGACTTCACCAGACGAAGTACTTGCACTCTTTGATAGCGCTGAAGAAAAAGCAGAAGAACCTGCAACTGTTGAGCCAGCTGCTGAGGGAGGCGACTTCCTGGTAGCAGTTACAGCTTGTACAACAGGGATTGCCCATACCTATATGGCCCAAGAAGCCCTGCAAAAAGTAGCAGCGGAAATGGGAGTTGGTATCAAGGTTGAAACCAATGGTGCTAGCGGTATTGGCAATCAATTGACAGCAGAAGACATTGCTAAAGCCAAGGGAGTTATCGTAGCGGCTGACAAGGCAGTAGAAATGGAACGTTTCGACGGTAAACCATTGGTACAGCGCCCTGTTGCAGACGGTATCAGAAAAACTCAAGAATTGATTGATTTAGCACTTTCTGGTCAAGCACCTGTTTACCATGCCAGCCACAAGGAAGCAGCTGCTTCAACAAGCTCTTCAGCTGGTGCCGGTCTTTATAAACACTTGATGAGTGGTGTTAGTCAAATGTTGCCATTTGTTATCGGTGGTGGTATCTTGATTGCCCTGGCCTTCCTCTTTGACCAATTTATGGGTGTACCTAAGGACCAACTCAGTCAGCTCGGTAGCTACCATGAAATTGCAGCCCTCTTTAAGAGCATTGGTGGTGCAGCCTTTGGCTTTATGCTTCCAGTTCTTGCAGGTTACATTGCCTACTCTATTGCTGAGAAACCTGGTCTTGCTCCTGGTTTTGTAGCGGGTGCTTTAGCAGCGTCTGGTGCAGCCTTTGGTAAGGTTCCCTTTGCAGCAGGTGGAAAAGCTAGCATGGCCCTTGCAGGAGTTCCTTCAGGTTTCCTTGGAGCCCTTGTCGGTGGTTTCCTGGCTGGTTATGCGGTTAATTTCCTTAAGAAAGCCCTCAAAGGCTTGCCAAAATCTCTCGAAGGTATCAAGTCAATCCTACTCTACCCACTTCTTGGTACAGCTGTTACCGGCTTCCTGATGCTAGCGGTTAACATTCCAATGGCAGCTATCAATACTGGTTTGAACGGTTTCCTGGAAAGTTTAAGTGGAACATCAGCTGTCCTTCTAGGACTTGTAGTTGGTGGGATGATGGCCATTGATATGGGTGGTCCTTTCAATAAGGCAGCCTACATCTTTGGTACGGGTACTTTGGCAGCAACTGTCTCAACTGGTGGTTCAGTTGTTATGGCAGCCGTTATGGCTGGTGGTATGGTTCCACCGCTTGCGGTCTTTGTCGCAACCCTGCTCTTTAAAAATAAATTCACCGAAGAAGAACGTAACTCTGGTATCACCAATATCGTTATGGGTCTGTCCTTCATTACAGAAGGTGCCATTCCATTTGGTGCAGCTGACCCAGGTCGTGCTATTCCAAGTTTCGTTGCTGGTTCTGCTCTGACAGGTGCCTTGGTTGGTCTTGCTGGTATCAAACTCATGGCGCCACACGGTGGTATCTTCGTTATCGGTCTAACAACTAATCCCCTCCTTTACTTGCTCTTTGTTCTAGTCGGAGCAGTTGTCAGCGGTATCCTCTTTGGTTACTTGCGCAAGCCATTAGACAAATAAGAAATGACTCAATCCTCACTTTGGTGGGGATTTTTTTTGCTAAAAATAGACACTTTTGAACAGAAAAGAAAAAGTTGTCTATAAAATATATTTATTTGTAAGCGGTTTCATGTTATAATAAACTTGTGATTATAAAAGAAAGGAGTGAGGTTGTTTTTTGTTGAATTACGAAAGGTCATAGGGAAATAAAGTAAGGGGTGATGAAAGTTATAGTATATTAAAGATTTTTTTATTAAATTTAGTCTATAAATGATTAAAATCAGAAAGGGAGTTTATATCATGAAAAAAATAATTAGTTTAATTTTATCTATCTTATTACTATTAGTCAATTTTCAACCGGTGGCTTATGCTGCTGAAACTCAGAATGAAATGTCAGATATAGATTATGCGACAGAGGTCATGGCAGAGATATTAGAAATCAATAAAATATTAGAACCTCTTGGAATAAATTTGGGTGATTTACAAAAATTACCACAAAAAGATTCGGCTTTTTATGAAGGATTAAAAGAGTATTTAATTACATCTTCAAAATCATCATCTACAACAGATAGAAGTAGTATTTCTTCTCAACCTTCAGTAACTTCTGCTACAGATTGGGAAAAAGTCTTTGAAGACCCTGAAAAGCCTAAATTAAGTGCAGAATCTAAAAACGATGCTAGTCTTTGGGCTTATGCTTGGGAAATGGCATCTTTAAATCAAAAGAGGGATTATAATGCCAAGGACCTTATCCAAGAAACCAAGTATATGTTCATGTCCCATTATGTAGATATAAAAACAGGTCCTTCTTTTATTGTAGATAAAAGTATTTCAGATGATGTTTACTTCAGTGCTTGGATAACTAACGATGATAGAAACACTTATGATACCTATTTGAAACATACAAGAAATTCTGATAAAGTTTTTGAGTTTACTAAGGGCGTAGTAAGTATGTATAATTCAAGAAAGTGGTTAAAGGAAATTGATGAATTAACTCAAATAACAACAGTCAGATCTTTTTTAAAGAAAATAGTTGACATTATAAAGGAGATAGATGGTAGTGTTGAGGAAATGAGAGACAGAATAAAATTAGTCGCTTCTCTTCTTAATGAAGAAAACAATCCAAAAGCATTTGTAGATAATTTAAAAAATAATTTATCAAATGCAAATTATGACAAAATGGCAACAGATAATATGAATGATGCTCTTTGTGCTATGCTAGTTGCAGTTGGGATAGGTAGCGGTGGTATTGGAGATATTTTTTCTTCTATGGGTATCTCGGCGCTCGTTTTTTATCCATATATGATTAAAGATTTATATGATAAAGTGTGGTTTGTTTCCTTAATCCAATACAATGGTTTGCGAGTAGGAAATCGAATGTTGAGAGCCTATGGTTTCTAGAAATATGATTTGCCCCAATAAAAAATGTCGCTATGAATTTTTTGAGCGTGAGAAGGGCTATGTTGCCTGCCCTTCTTGCGGTCAGGAAATAAAGGAAAATATGCCCACAAATCCAGCGAGAAGATCTGAAGCGATTGTAAAAATGCTGGCTTTTCGGAAGTTTTTAAAACTTGAGAAAACACTTATAATCATAACAATCACCCTATTTTGTATAGTATTTATTATTGCGATTTTAACCTATGCGCCACGCTATTCCTATGGTTTCCGCGATTATTTTTTAAATAGAGCAGCACGGAGTAGTGTATATATTATCCCCTCTTTTTTAATGCTTATATTTTCTCAATCTACAAATAATTATAAATTTATAAGGAAAACAATTGGAGAGGACGCTTGGTATCTCAGTACTTTCAAATGTAAATTATTCAAATGGTTCGTCTACGGCTTAACGATTTTTGCTCTGTTTAAGACGTTTATTCCCTATTTTTATAACTATTATCTAGGGGAATTTCTTAAACACGGTTTATCATCAGCAAATATGGAACAAAAAGTCGTCTATTTTTATATACTTATGATTTATGTTAGTCTGGCTATGATTGAGTTAGATTTAATAGACCTCTACCAAAGACACTTAAGCAGAAAACTAGACAGGCGGTATTTTAAATGATGATTTGCCCCAATAAAAAATGTCGCTATGAATTTTTTGAGCGTGAGGAGGGTTATGTTGCCTGCCCTTCTTGCGGTCAAGAAATAGAGAAAAATATGCCTACAAATCCAGCTGGACGTTCGAGAGCGATTGTTAAAATACTAAAGTATAAGGATTACCTGAAATTGAGGGAAAAAGGAATAACCTCTCTTTTTTACCTCTCTTTCTTTCTCGTTGTCATTATTATTCCTTTCTTCATTTTGAAAGATTTGCCACCGGCTGGATATAGCGAAAGCGACCATATTGTCACTGTTGGCGAATATTACAGTCCACCAATAGTAATGGTAGTACTTTTCTTTCTTTTATTTGCAGGACCATTCAATAATTATAAATTTTTAAAAGGGATAATAGGCGAACATGCTTGGTATTGCAGCACTTGGTGGTTTAAAGTGTTAAACTGGTTGGTACTGGCTGTAACTATTTTCTTATTTTGGCAAATTGTCCTACCACTGTATATCCACTTTTTACAGCATAGTTATAAACAGTATGATAAAATTTCTTATTTTCGAGATGTCTTTGTTGAGTTTGCCAGTATGTTAATCTGGACGGCTATGCTAATAGTAGGGCTGGACTTAAATGACCTCTACCAAAGACACTTAAGCAAACAACTAGACAGGAAGCATTTTACTTAGGCTGGGCTTTATGCCCAGCTTTTTATTTTGTAGGCAAAGGGCTTGGAAATGGCCATAAGAAAGAGTAGTCAGTCTTTTGAAAATATGCTATAATATTCCTAACGCTTAATTTTAGGAGAAAGTTAGAATGGAACTACATCGTGAAAAAGAGTTTGTGAGTCAGTATCATTACGACGCTCGCAATTTTGAATGGGAAAAAGAAAATGGAACACCTGAAACCAAGGTAGATGTTAATTTTCAACTAATCAATCGGGATGAGGAAAATCAAGCTACCTCTATCGTGGTGATTTTAAACTACATGATTGTTTTTGAAGCTTTTGTCGTTAGTGGTGTCATTTCTCAGGTCAACCATATTATCGGTCGCATCGTTGATGAGCCTAGTGAATTTTCTCAAGAGGAAGTAGAGGAGCTAGCGGCTCCTAGCCTCGCCATGCTTAACCGCTTGACCTATGAAGTAACAGAAATTGCCCTTGATTTACCGGGCATCAATTTGGAGTTTTAAAAGATGAAATTAGCTGTCATTACAGACTCGTCAGCCTCTCTGAAAGCTAGTATCAGAGAGAGTGAAAATCTCTTTGTACTAGATATCCCAGTCTTGATTGATGATCAGACCTACATCGAGGGGAAAAATCTGACCATTGATGACTTTTATCAAAAAATGGCTGCATCAAAGGAGCTTCCCAAGACTAGCCAGCCCAGTGTAGCAGCTTTAGAAGAGCTCTTGTCCATCTTGTCGGGGCAAGACTATACCCACATTATCGGTCTCTTTTTATCCAGTGGTATTTCTGGTTTTTATCAGAATATCCAATATCTGATTGAGGAATTTCCAAATTTAGAAACGGTCTTTATCGATTCAAAAATCACATCAGCTCCTTTGGGAACGATGGTAGAAAACGCTCTGACTTGGGGAGAAGAAGGTTTGGACTTTGATAAGATTGTCAATCGCCTGGAAAGGCAGGCCAATCTTACTACAGCCTACATCATGGTTGATGACCTGGATCACCTAGTCAAGGGAGGTCGCCTCTCTAATGGAGCGGCTATTTTAGGAAATCTTCTTAGTATCAAGCCCATTCTCTATTTTAATGATGGGGTGATTGAGGTTTACGAAAAGATTCGGACAGAGAAAAAGGCAGTCAAGCGTCTCTTGGACATCTTGCAGGAAATGACTGGACAGAAAGCCTACCAAATCACTGTCTTACACGCCCAAAGACCTGAAAAGGCTGAGGAGTTTCGCCAGCTCCTTCTGGACAGTGGTCTACAAGGTCAGATTGAGATTGCAGCTATCGGTAGCGTGATTGGCACCCACCTGGGTGAGGGAGCTATCGCTTTTGGAGTGACACCTTTGATTGAGGAGGAAGCATGAGTATTAAGGTTATTATCGCTGGTTTTAAGGGAAAAATGGGGCAGGCTGCCTATAAGATGGTGACTGAGGACCCTGATTTGGACCTAGTTGCCCTCTATGATCCCTTTGCTCCTGAAGAGCAAGTGGCTGGAGTTCAGGTTTTTAAGTCTAAGGAGGATTTGAAGGGACTGACTGCAGATGTTTGGGTAGACTTTACTACGCCAGCAGTAGCCTACGAAAATACTCGCTTTGCCTTGGAGCAAGGCTATGCCCCAGTAGTTGGGACCACTGGCTTTACCAGTGAAGAAATTACCGAATTAACAGAGCTCTCACGCGCCAAAAGTTTAGGGGGCTTGATTGCTCCTAACTTTGCTCTTGGGGCTGTCCTTCTCATGCAATTTGCTGCCCAAGCAGCAAAATATTTTCCTAATGTGGAAATTATCGAACTCCACCATGACCAGAAAAAGGATGCCCCTAGCGGAACAGCGGTTAAGACAGCAGAGCTGATTAGTCAGGTTCGGACCAGCCAGGAGCAGGGTGCTCCAGATGAAACCGAAAGTCTAGCAGGAGCTAGGGGGGCAAATTTCGATGGTATGCACATCCATAGTGTTCGCCTACCAGGCTTGGTTGCTCATCAAGAAGTCATCTTTGGTAGCCAAGGCGAGGGTTTGACCTTGCGCCATGATTCTTATGACCGGGTTTCTTTTATGACTGGGGTTAATTTGGCTATTAAAAAGGTAGTCGAAGGCTCAGAGCTTGTATATGGTTTGGAACATTTATTATGAGATTAAAGCATTTGCCTTCTGAATTTCAGGAGGCTTTACCAATTTTAAAAAAAATTAAGGCGGCTGGTTTTGAGGCCTATTTCGTTGGTGGTTCTGTACGAGATGCCCTCTTAAATAGGCCGATTCACGATGTCGATATTGCTAGCTCCAGCTATCCGCAAGAAATCAAACAGATTTTCCCTCGGACCATTGATGTCGGGATTGAGCATGGAACGGTCCTGGTTTTAGATGGAGAAAGAGAGTATGAAGTGACGACCTTTCGGACGGAGGATACCTATGTCGACTACCGGAGACCTAGTCAGGTCAGCTTTGTGCGCTCTTTGGAAGAGGACTTGAAGCGTCGAGATTTTACAATCAATGCTCTTGCCTTGGATGAAGAGGGCAATCTGATTGATAAATTTGCTGGCCTTGCTGATTTGGAGCAGCAAGTCTTGCGGGCAGTGGGGATAGCCAGTGAGCGTTTCAATGAGGATGCTCTAAGAGTGATGCGGGGCTTTCGTTTTCAAGCTAGCCTAGGTTTTAAACTGGAGGAAAATACTCGTCTTGCTATGACTAGCTGTGCCCCTCTTTTAGAAAAGATTTCAGTAGAGCGGGTCTTTATCGAATTTGACAAGCTTCTGGCTGGTCCTTTCTGGCGCCGGGCTCTTTTAAGTCTGATTGAAAGTGGAGCCTATCACTACCTTCCTGGCCTAAAAGATCGAGGCCAGGCCCTGGAGCAACTCTTGGAAGAGACCAAGTCAGACACCCAGTTTAAGACTTCCGAGCAGGCTTGGGCTAGTCTTATCTTGGCCTTGGATTTGACCTCGGCCCGTCCTTTCTTGAAGGCTTGGAAAACCTCCAATGATTTTCAAAAAAAGGTAGAAGATTTAGTCAGTATCTACCGGATTCGCCAGCAAGGACCTCTTGAAAAGAAGGATTGCTACCGCTTTAGCTGGGATTTGCTAGAGCTAGCGGAACAAATCCGCCAAGAGGCTGGCCTAGAGGTGAACTTTGACTTGCTTGAGCAGACCTACCAGAGTCTGGCTATCCACGATAAGCAGGAAATTGTCGTCAATGGCCGCCTGTTGATAGAAGAATTTAACATTCAGCCAGGTCCTGACCTGGGCCGAATGTTAAAGGAGCTAGAGTTGGCCATTGTGGAGGATCGGATTCCCAATGAAAAGGATGCTATTATGAAATTTATTAAGGAGTTGGACCATGAGTGATTTTATCGTTGAAGGCTTGACCAAGACAGTCGGAGATAAGACTGTTTTACGGGATGTTTCCTTTATTATCCACGATTTGGATCGGATTGGTCTGATTGGGGTCAATGGAACGGGTAAGAGCAGTCTTTTAGATGTTCTAGCAGGCCTAAGTGGTTTTGATGGGGATGTCAATCCCTTCTCTAGTAAAAGCAACTACCGCATGGCCTATCTGAGACAGGAGCCTGATTTTGATGATGAGCAGACGGTCTTAGATACGGTCTTATCCAGTAACTTAAGAGAAATGGTCCTGATTCGGAACTATGAGCTGCTTTTAAGCAATTATAGCGAGGACAAGCAGGTCGAACTTGAAAAGATTATGGCTGAAATGGATTCACTGGACGCCTGGTCTATTGAAAATCAGGTCAAGACCGTTTTGAACCAGCTAGGAATCACAGACTTGCAGGCCAAGGTTGGACACTTGTCAGGAGGCCTGCGCAGACGGGTCCAGCTTGCCCAGGTCCTTTTGGGAGACGAGGAGTTGCTCCTTTTGGACGAACCAACCAACCACCTGGATATTGAGAGTATCAACTGGCTGGCTAACTTCCTCATCAATAGTAAAAAGACGGTCCTTTTTATTACCCATGACCGCTATTTTTTGGACCGAGTCTCTAATCGGATTTTTGAACTGGATAGGGGACAAGTTCTTGAATACCAGGGCAATTATCAGGATTATGTCCGTTTAAAGGCCGAACAGGATGAACGCGATGCAGCCCTGCTTCACAAGAAGAAACAGCTTTATAAGCAGGAGTTGTCCTGGATGAGGCGGCAACCCCAGGCTAGAGCAACCAAGCAACAAGCCAGAATTAATCGTTTCCAGGATTTAAAGAAGGACCTTTCAGGCCAAAGCAAGGACAGCGATTTGGATATAGACTTTGAGACCAGCCGGATTGGGAAAAAGGTTGTTGAGTTTGAGGATGTCTCCTTTTCCTACGGTCAAAAAGAGCTGTTTAGCCAGTTTAATCTCCTGATTCAGAGTAAGGATCGGATTGGGATTGTGGGTGAAAATGGAGTGGGGAAGTCGACCCTGCTCTATCTGATTGCGGGCCAGTTGAGCCCCAGCCAAGGCCAGCTAAAGATTGGTGAGACGGTTCGGGTGGGTTATTTTTCCCAAAAGACCGAAGGACTAGATGAGTCCAAACGCCTGATTAACTACTTGCAGGAAGTGGCCCAAGAGGTCCAAGCAGGCGGAGCGACAATCAGTATCGCCGAGCTTTTGGAGCAATTTCTCTTTCCACGCTCCAGTCACGGCACCTTGATTCAAAAGCTATCCGGAGGGGAGAAGAAACGCCTCTATCTCTTAAAAATTCTTCTTGAAAAGCCCAATGTCCTCCTTTTAGATGAGCCGACCAATGATTTGGATATTGCGACCTTGACTGTTTTAGAGGACTTCCTCCAAGGCTTTGCAGGACCGGTCATTACAGTTAGCCATGACCGGTATTTTCTAGATAAGCTAGCCCAGAAAATCTTGGCCTTTGAAGATGGGCAAATCAGAGAATTTTATGGCAACTACACAGACTATCTAGATGAAAAGACCTTTGAGGTCGAGCAAGCTACACTGGTGACTAAAGGCCAGAAAGAAAAGACAGGCAAGGTCCGGGAGTCTAAAAAGAAGAGAAGCTATTTCGAGCAGCAAGAGTGGGAGACCATCGAGGCAGATATTGAAGAATTAGAGGCTGAACTAGCCCAAATCGAGGCCCAAATGCAGGCCCACGCCTCGGACTTTGATAAGCTCTCGCACTTGCAGGCAGACCTAGATAGCAAAAACGAGCAACTACTAGAAAAATACGAACGCTATGAATATTTGAGCGAGTTGGAATAAGGAGAAGTTTTAAATTTCTGAGTTTAAAATACAAATGTTGTATTTTTCTGTTACAAAATTACTTAATTTTCGATAGGAGTCCTTATGAAAAAGAATATTTGGCAAATTTTAAAGATAAATATCTTACTATTAAGCTTAATGGTGGTGACAATTTTTGGAAGCTTGTTTATTTTAAAAAAGTTGTATCGTTCTCAACTTCCAAAAACATTTGAATATATGTATTCTATAAATTCTGGAAATGGGCAGGAGATTAAGGAGTTTATGCCTCTTTATGGTGAGCTTGGTTTTGGAATTCGATTTACGAATAAGGAATATGATAATTTTATTGTTGGTTCTTCCAATATAATTTTAAAAGATTATGTACTTAACTATAAAGAACGACTGTATACCGAGGTTAGTCATTATACATTACATATTTATCCTTATAAACAAATGAAGTATAATTACAATAAAACAAGTGGGTTAAATAAATCTCAAGATATTAACCTTATTAAGCTCTTGAAAGATAAAAAGTTAGATATAAATCATATTGAAATTTCGAAAAGTATCTATTTAGAAAATGGTCAAGATGTTTTAGAAATTAAGTTAGGAAATGAGAAAACAGTCTATTTGAATATTGATAAGCAAACAATTTCTAATAGGAAACCTAAGAGTATCTATGAGCATTATGATAAAGAATTAGCTAATTTGATAAAAATTGCAGATTTATCTGAACTACCTGTTGATATTGATTTTGGTGAAAATTTTGATGGTGGTTTTGATGGTAATCCTAATATTACAGTGGCTGAAGAGGTTATAGAAAGCAGGGGGATGGACGAACGCATGGAAGGATTGGCTCGAAAAGGAGGGAGATTTTACTTGAGTAAGTCTAAGATGAGCTCTAAAGAATTGGTAGACCTTTTATTATCTTTTGAGGTTGTTGAAGAACCAGTGCTTTGGAAGTTGAAGGATAGTAATCTTCGACCAGAGAATCCTTACATAACTAGTTATCAAGAATACCAAGATTTACAAAAAGCAAATAAAAAATAGCATAGAGGAGAAGATACTAGATGATAACTAAAAAACTTTATAGCATTGATATCTATATTACTGGATTCATTTACTTGATTATATTTTTTGCTCCTTTAGCAAAGCCTTATGACGAACAATTTATTACACTTATTTCATTTGTTACGAATTCGAAATTATCCTCTCTAATAACCCCTTTTAGTAAGAGTTTATTATTTTTGATTTTATTTCTTCCCTTGTTTATCTTTATGATTCAAGCAATATCGGAAAATTATTTTCAACGTTTTAGTGTATATTGGGTGGCTATGATTCTTACTTTATTCTTAATGGCGTCCTATTTTTTTGAGATAGCAATTTTATATAGAGAAGCACTTGGAAACAGACTCATAGATATAACTTTTATTTCAATGGAGATAATTCTCTTGGTTTGGATTATTTTTCAGTATAGGAAAATATTAAAATTTTATATTCAGAAACAAAAAAACTCTTAGAAGTTAGATAAGATTTCGTTTAGATTATCTAGATTTTTTAGATAATTTGTCTAAAAATTTTTTCTAAATATTAAAAAAGCCCTACATCTAAAACCTTTTCTTCTTTTTGCAAACCTTTTCATTTTTTTGTAAATTTGGTATAATGATTGTGAAGATATTCTATTTGAATTGAGGATAAAGAAATGGATAAAAAAATTATTGGAATCGATTTGGGTGGTACGTCCATTAAGTTTGCAATCTTGACCCAGGCTGGAGAAATTCAGGAAAAATGGTCCATTAAGACCAATATTCTGGACGATGGTAGCCATATTGTTGACGAGATGATTGCTTCTATCAAGCACCACCTGGACCTCTTGGGCTTGACTGCTGAAAACTTTTTAGGGATTGGCATGGGCTCTCCTGGTGTGGTGGATCGTTTCCAAGGGACAGTTATTGGAGCTTACAACCTTAATTGGAAGAGCCTCCAGCCAGTCAAGGAAAAAATGGAAACTGCCCTTGCTATTCCTTTCTTCATCGATAATGACGCTAATGTGGCAGCCTTGGGCGAACAGTGGGTCGGAGCTGGTGAGAACAATCCAGATGTTGTTTTTGTGACCCTGGGAACAGGTGTCGGTGGTGGAATCATTGCTGACGGCCGCCTGATTCATGGGGTTGCTGGAGCAGCAGGAGAATTGGGCCATATCACAGTTGACTTTGACCAACCTATCCAATGTACCTGTGGCAAGCTAGGTTGTTTGGAGACAGTTGCATCCGCAACTGGAATTGTCAATCTGACCCGCCGTTATGCAGAAGAATATGCTGGCGACGCCGAGTTGAAAAAGCTGATTGATGATGGTCAAGATGTGACTGCCAAGACTGTCTTTGATTTAGCCAAGGAAAAGGATGAGTTGGCCTTGATTGTCTACCGCAATTTCTCTCGTTATCTGGGTCTAGCCTGTGCCAATATCGCTAGTGTCCTCAATCCAGCTACCATCGTTATCGGTGGTGGTGTGTCAGCAGCAGGAGATTTTCTCCTAGCAGGCGTCCAAGAAGTTTTTGATAAAAATGCCTTTCCTCAGATTAAGGAAACAACCAAGTTGGCCTTAGCTAATCTCGGAAATGATGCTGGTGTGATTGGGGCTGCTTCGCTGGTGTTGCAATAGGAGGCAGGTATGAAACTGATCTTTTTGCAGGGAGCGGGGCAGACGGCTGATGATTGGGGAGCAGTTCGTGAGTATTTAGCAAACTATCCTAGTGCAGCTCCTGAACTCTTGCCCAACGGCGTCTTTCCAGCGGATTTTGCTCAGTTAAAAGCAAATGCGCTAGAGTACTTAAAACAAGAAAATGAAGATTTTATTTTGGTTGGTCTCTCGCTTGGGGGAACCTTGGCTCTGGCTTTGGCGAAAGAAAAGTTGCCTCGCTTGAAAGGCTTGGTTGTGTCTGCTGCTCAATACGACCTGAAGCACAATTTCTTTTATAAACTGCAAAATGTCGTTTTTAAGTTGCTACCTAGCAAAGCTCTCGCGCAAAAAGGTGTTGATAAAGCGAGCTTGCTTCAGTTTTTTAAGTCAATGAAAAATCTTGAGATGACAGAGCAGATGAAACATATCAATCTGGCTGTGCGTGTCATCTGTGGCAGCAAAGATAAGGTTAATCTCGCTACTACAAGGAATTTAGCTCGATTGTTGCCCTGCGCCCAGTTGACTATTCTTGAGAATGGCGGGCACGAACTAAATAAAGAAAGACCTGAGGAATTTTCGACAATCCTTGAAGAGTTTTTGCAAAAACAGCTTAAGGCTGAGTAGGCTAGCCTTTTAAAACTAGATAGTCCGATAGGCTAGTAGCCCTATCTTACTAAGGAGGTATGAAAGAGATGAAATTTCTGAAATCCTTGTCCGTCCTTGTCCTAGCCTTTCTCTTTCTTGTAGCTTGTCAGCCTAACAAGAGCAAGCATCGGGACATGATACATGTCTATGATAGTGAAAATCAGCAGATTATGGAAACCTCTAATCCAGAAGCTCTGGGATGGTTTTCCGATATGCTAGATGAGATAGAAGGGGAAGACGGCGACGAGATTACAGAGGAGATGCTGGTAGAGCTTCCAGCTGATGCCCAAATCAACTATATCTATGATTTTGGTGGCGGAAAAGAAGGAAGTTCGGTCCGTTTCACGACCTATAAGAACTATCCCTTGGTGACCATTTCAAATATTCCAGCAGTGCCTGAGGTGACCTTGGAATTATCTGATTTGGAAGCCGATGAGCTCAATCACCCAAATACTTGGATTAAATAAATTGGACTCTTCCTGCCTTAGCGGTAGGGAGAGTTTTAAGTGCCTCTTTGGGCTTGAATTATGTTATACTAGATAAAGTAAATTTTCTCATTTTAAAGGAGTAAGCATGACGAAAGCAGATCGGATTTTTAAGGAGAATATCAAAAAGATTTTAGAAGAAGGGGTCTTTTCAGAAAATGCCCGTCCCCGCTATAAGGATGGACAAGTCGCCAATTCTAAGTACATAACAGGCTCTTTTGCTGAATATGACCTCTCTAAGGGGGAGTTCCCAATTACAAGCCTACGCCCGATTGCGATTAAGTCAGCAATCAAGGAAGTCCTCTGGATTTATCAGGACCAGTCCAATAGTCTAGAGGTCTTGAATGACAAGTATGGTGTCCACTACTGGAATGACTGGGAGGTTGCTGGTAGCAAGACCATCGGCCAACGCTATGGAGCTGTGGTCAAGAAGCATGATATTATCGGAAAGATTTTAAAGCAGTTGGCTGAAAATCCTTGGAATCGCCGCAATATCATCTCCCTCTGGGACTATGAGGCCTTTGAAGAGACGGATGGTCTGCTACCTTGCGCCTTTCAAACCATGTTTGATGTAAGGCGGGTAGATGGAGAAATCTATCTGGATGCGACCCTGACCCAGCGGAGCAATGATATGCTGGTAGCCCATCATATCAATGCCATGCAATATGTAGCCTTGCAGATGATGATTGCCAAGCACTTTGGTTGGAAGCCTGGCAAATTTTTCTACTTTGTCAATAATCTCCATATTTATGATAATCAATTTGAGCAGGCAGAGGAGCTCTTACGCCGAGAACCCTCTAGTCAAGAGGCCCTCCTGGTCTTAGATGTGCCAGACGGAACGAATTTCTTTGAGATAAAGGCAGAGGACTTTCGTTTAGAAAACTATGACCCGGTCAAACCCCAGCTAAAATTTGACCTAGCCATCTAGTCCAATCGAGTAAGCACCTTTTACGGGTGTTTTCTCTTGTCTATTTTTAGAAATAGCGGGAAAGATTGTCCAAATAAAAAGGCTGGAAATCATGCTTAAAAAGTGTCTTTTCTAGGTAAATTTGATAGAATAGTAGTATCAATGTAAAGGATTTGAGAATGACCAAAAAGATAGTAGCCATTTGGGCCCAAGATGAGACCGGACTAATCGGTAAGGATCAGACCCTCCCTTGGCATTTACCAGCCGAGTTAAAGCATTTTAAGGAAGTCACGACTGGCCATGCCATTCTAATGGGGCGGGTGACCTTTGATGGAATGCAAGGGCGAGTTCTTCCCAATCGGCTGAGTCTGATTTTGACCAGGGATAAGAGCTATCAGGTGGACGACGAGCGCGTGCTAGTCTTTCATGATTTGGACTCGGTCTTATCCTGGTATCAAGAGCAGGAGCGGACCCTCTTTATTATCGGTGGTGGTCAAGTATTTTCAGCCTTTGAGGATTTGGCAGATCAATTGATTTTGACGCAAATCCATGCCCAGCTGGAGGGAGATACCTACTTCCCTAAAGACTTTGACTTTTCGCGGTTTGAAGAGACCTCCAGTCTCTTTCATGCCAAGGACGAAAAGAATCAGTATGATTTTACTGTAAAAGTCCTAGAGAGAAAGGATTCGTAGTAATGGAAAGAAGTGTCTTTGGCGTTTTTACGGCTTTTTTATGTGCCATTTGCGTCATCTGTGCCATCCAGACCCTGCGTAAGAAACGCTACGGTCTATCGGTTCTTTTTTGGCTCAACGCCTTTACCAACTTAGTCAATACAATTCATGCCTTTTATATGACTTTGTTTTAATAGCAAATTTAATTTAATGTATTAGAAAAAATGGAGTAAAAAATTTCATGCCTACAAATCGAAATAATGATATGATGGTTTATTGTTCTTTCTGTGGAAAGAACCAAGAGGAAGTTCAAAAGATTATTGCAGGGAACAACGCCTTTATTTGTAATGAGTGTGTGGAGCTGGCCCAGGAGATTATCCGGGAGGAGCTAGCTGAGGAGGTCTTGGCAGATCTATCAGAGGTTCCAAAACCACAAGAACTTTTGAATATCTTGAACCACTATGTCATCGGTCAAGATCGGGCCAAGAGAGCCCTAGCGGTTGCTGTCTATAATCACTATAAGCGGATTAACTTCCACGATAGTCGTGAAGAGGAAGATGTGGACCTGCAAAAGTCAAACATTCTGATGATTGGTCCGACCGGATCAGGTAAGACCTTCCTGGCTCAGACTCTGGCTCGCAGTCTCAATGTGCCCTTTGCCATTGCGGATGCGACAGCCCTGACAGAGGCTGGTTATGTCGGAGAAGATGTGGAAAATATCCTGCTCAAGCTCTTGCAGGCTGCTGACTTTAATATCGAGCGGGCAGAGCGTGGTATCATCTATGTTGATGAGATTGATAAGATTGCCAAGAAGTCTGAAAATGTCTCTATCACTCGAGATGTATCGGGTGAAGGAGTCCAACAAGCCCTCCTAAAGATTATCGAGGGAACGGTCGCAAGTGTCCCTCCTCAAGGAGGTCGTAAGCACCCTCAACAGGAGATGATTCAGGTAGATACCAAAAATATTCTCTTTATTGTTGGTGGGGCCTTTGACGGTATCGAAGAAATCGTCAAGCAACGTCTGGGTGAAAAGGTCATCGGTTTTGGCCAGAACAACCGAGCAATTGATGAGGGTGATTCCTACATGCAGGAGATTATTTCCGAGGATATCCAAAAGTTTGGTATCATTCCTGAGTTGATTGGCCGCCTACCAGTCTTCGCTGCCTTGGAGCAGTTGACTGTTGAGGATTTGGTCCGCATTCTTCGTGAGCCCAAAAATGCCTTGGTTAAGCAATATCAGACCCTCTTGTCCTATGATGATGTCAAGCTTGAGTTTGATGATGAGGCCCTGCAAGAAATTGCCAATAAGGCTATTGAACGCAAGACAGGTGCGCGTGGTTTACGCTCTATCATCGAGGAAACCATGATGGATGTCATGTTTGAAGTACCGAGTCAAGATGGTGTCAAATTAGTCCGTATTACCAAGGAGGCAGTGGCAGGTACAGACAAGCCGATCCTAGAAACTGCTTAAAATAAGAGATAAAAAACTCCGCTGAAGTCTCAACGGAGTTTTTCCTAAAAGGAGAAAGATGGAAATCAATATTCATAATGCTGAGATTTTGCTCAGCGCGGCCAATAAATCCCACTATCCCCAAGACGACCTGCCAGAAATTGCCCTAGCTGGGCGCTCCAATGTCGGCAAGTCTAGCTTTATCAACAGCCTGCTCAATCGTAAAAATCTAGCCCGAACCTCCGGTAAGCCAGGCAAAACCCAGCTCCTTAATTTTTTCAATATTGATGACAAGCTCCGTTTCGTTGATGTTCCGGGCTATGGCTATGCCAAGGTCTCTAAGAGCGAGCGGGCCAAGTGGGGGCGGATGATTGAGGAATACCTGACTAATCGGGAAAACCTTCGGGCAGTGGTCAGCCTGGTTGACTTGCGCCATGACCCCAGTGCCGATGATGTGCAAATGTATGAATTTCTTAAATACTATGAAATTCCGGTCATCCTGGTCGCTACCAAGGCCGATAAGATTCCTCGAGGTAAGTGGAACAAGCACGAAAGCGCCATTAAAAAGAAATTGGACTTTGATAAAAATGATGATTTTATCATTTTTTCAGCGGTTGACAAAATCGGCCTAGACCAGTCCTGGCAGGCCATTCTGGACAAAGTTTAAAATCTGTCGGAAAAGACTGGCAAAATGCTAAACTGTTATCAAATTGTAAAATAAGCGTCTTCTTTTTTGTCTGGGAATATGATACAATTTCTATACTATATTATTTAACTAGGAGAAAGTTACTCGTGAAAAAGAAGGACAAGCGAATTTTAACAGCCCTAACCCTGACTTTTGGGGCTCTTGTAGCGGGAATTTTAATTTTATCAAATCGGGTGGAAAAGGCTAGCGCCAATGAAGGCTATCAAGTGGCCTACAATCCAACCTGGGCCCTGATTTCGCAAATCGGTGAGACAGCCCGTCAACTGGGCCAAGAAAATGACCTTTATGCTTCTGTGATGATTGCACAAGCGATTTTGGAAAGTAATTCTGGTCAGTCTACCTTGTCATCAGCGCCTCACTATAATCTTTTTGGAGTGAAAGGCCAGTATGCTGGTCAAGCGGCCAATATGCAGACCTGGGAAGATGATGGCCAAGGGAACGCCTATAAAATCAACGCTGATTTCCGTTCCTATCCAAGCTATTATGAGTCCCTGCTTGACTATGTCAATATCCTGCGTCAGGGTTACTATGCCAATGCTTGGAAGAGCAATACCAATAGCTACTTGGAAGCGACCGAAGCCTTGACAGGTGTCTACGCAACAGATACAAGCTATAGCGCCAAGCTAAATCGGATTATCGAAAAATACAATCTAACCCAGTACGACGTTCTTGAAACGCAAGGAGAAGCAGGGGCTGTTGGTGTGGTCTATAACCCCTACCGTCAGCAGTACACTTCCCAAGATGTTTTGAATCTAGACATCGCTTGGGCAAATAGATAAAAACTATCTCAGCCATAAAATTTCTATATGGTTGAGGTTTTTTATTTATGGTAAAATAGCTAGTAAATAAATTGAGGAGTTGTCATGGTAGAAAATACTTCAAAACTGACTAGTCAAAATCATAATTTTGAGAATGAAGGGGAATTTCAGCGTAAGATGACCAGCCGTCATCTCTTTATGCTGTCGCTAGGTGGTGTCATTGGAATAGGACTTTTCCTGAGTTCAGGCTACACTATTGGACAGGCAGGTTCTTTTGGAGCTATTTTGTCTTATTTGGTGGAGGCGATTGTTGTCTATCTGGTCATGCTATCACTGGGTGAGTTGACAGTCGCCATGCCAGTGACAGGTTCCTTTCATACTTATGCCACTAAATTTATCAGCTCAGGTACAGGTTTTACCATTGCTTGGCTCTACTGGCTTTGTTGGACAGTGGCTCTGGGAACGGAATTTCTGGGGGGCAGGCTTGCTCATGCAACGCTGCTTTCCTGGAGTGCCTGAGTGGATCTTTGCGGGTGTCTTTGCGACGGTTATTTTTGCCCTTAACGCCCTCAGTGTCAAGTTTTTGCGGAAGCAGAATTTTACTTTTCAAGTATTAAGGTTTTGACTATTGTTGCTTTTATCATTCTGGGTCTTTTGGCCATGTTTGGCTTTTTGCCGATGAAAGACGGGAGTCCGGCACCTTATTTTAGCAATTTGACGGAACATGGTCTCCTACCTAATGGCTTTATTGCTGTCGTTTCGGTCATGCTAGCAGTCAATTACGCTTTTTCAGGTACCGAGCTAATCGGGATTGCGGCTGGTGAGACGGACAATCCGACCGAGGCTGTTCCCAAGGCCATTAAAACAACCATCGGCCGCTTGGTGATTTTCTTTGTACTAACCATTTTTGTCCTGGCTTCGCTTTTGCCCATGAAGGAAGCTGGGGTCTCTAAAGCGCCTTTCGTTGCTGTTTTTGATAAAATTGGCCTGCCCTTTGCTGCAGACATCATGAACTTTGTCATCTTAACGGCGATTTTGTCGGCTGGAAACTCGGGCCTCTATGCCTCCAGTCGTATGCTTTGGTCGCTCTCTAATGAAGAAATGATTAGTAAAAAAGTAGTGAAAATCAACCAGTATGGGGTTCCTATGCGGGACCTGCTTCTATCCATGCTAGGGGCTGTTCTGGCACTCTTTTCCAGTGTCTACGCAGCAGATACGGTCTTTCTGGCCTTGGTTTCTATCGCAGGCTTTGCCGTAGTGGTGGTCTGGCTCTCCATTCCTATTGCCCAAATCCGTTTTCGCAAGGAATGGCTGAAAGAACACGATGAAAAGGATTTGGCCTACAAAACGCCTTTTAATCCGATTTTGCCTTATGCCACAATCATCTTGCTAGCCATTTCCATTATCGGGATTGCTTGGGATAGTTCGCAACGGACTGGGCTTTACTTCGGTATTCCTTTCATTATCTTATGCTATATTTATCACTATCTGCGTTATAAAAAATGGTAAAGGAGAAAAAGATGGGAAAATTTCGCCAAGCCCTAGAAGAAAGGGAGGTCTTGATTTTAGACGGTGGCCTAGGTACCGAGCTGGAATTTCAGGGTTATGATGTCTCGGGCCAACTCTGGTCTGCCAAGTATCTTTTGGACAATCCAGCAGTTTTACAAGGCATCCATGAACTCTATGTCCGAGCAGGGAGCGACATCATTACAACAGCTAGCTATCAAGCGACGCTTGAGGGATTAAAAGCCTATGGTTTGCCTGAAAAACAAGCTCTTTCTCTATTAAGATTAACGGTTGAACTGGTTCAAAAGGCTATTGCCCAAGTCTGGCAGGATTTGTCAGAAGACGAGCGGCAGAAGCGACCTTATCCCCTGGTTGCAGGCAGTGTCGGTCCCTATGCAGCCTATCTGGCGGACGGTTCTGAATATACGGGGGCTTATCAGTTGACCAAGGAAGAATATCAGGATTTTCACCGCCCACGGATTGCCGCTCTTTTGGAAGCGGGAGCAGATTTATTAGCTATCGAAACCATTCCCAATGCGGCAGAAGCTGCGGCACTAGTTGATTTGCTAGCAAAGGAATTTCCAACTACGGAGGCTTATTTTTCCTTTACCGCAAAAAATGGGCAGCAGCTGGTAGACGGCACAGATATAGCTGACTTAGGAGCCCTCTGCCAAGCTAGTCCCCAGGTTTTAGCCTTAGGTATCAACTGTACACCGCCCGCTTTTCTTTCTTCTCTATTGGAAAGACTAAAGACGACCAGTGCTAAACCCCTCTTGACCTATCCAAATTCTGGTGAGATTTATGACGGAAACAAGAAAACCTGGCACAAGGACAAGGAAGAAAGTCAGACCTTGCTTTCTTACAGCAAGCTTTGGCAAGAAAAAGGAGTGAGGCTAGTCGGAGGTTGCTGTCGAACCCGCCCTGCGGACATTGCCGAATTAGCTTCTTATTTCAAGGGCTAAAAAGGTTTTGAAACTCCAATTGGCCCATTGATAAGATGCTTTCAATCGAGGCAAGTCTGGGATAAATACCTAAGAAACTGGTCTTGAACCGATTTTTTCTTTTGGGAAAATAAAAACCAGGAAAGCCTTTTCAATCCTTGGATTTTATGCTATACTATTATTTGTAATAAAAATCACAAGGAAGAAATCAAATGGCAGAATCACTTTTTCTAGAAAAACTCACCCAGGCCTGTGGCAAGAAAGAAAGTCTCTTTGACCGCAGTAAGGGCAAGTATGCAGTCCGTTCAATCTTTGCAGGAGCTTTCTTGACCCTGAGTACCGCAGCTGGTGCCATTGGGGCGGATGTTATCAATAAGGCGATTCCAGGTCTTGGTCGCTTTGTCTTTCCAGCCTTCTTTGTCTGGGGGTTAGCCTATATCGTCTTTTTAAATGCCGAGTTGGTTACCTCTAATATGATGTTTTTGACAGCAGGGAGCTACTTGAAGAAGTTGAAGTGGCAGAAGGCCTTTCTCATCCTGCTCTACTGTACTCTTTTTAATCTTATTGGGGCCTTGATTGCTGGCTGGCTCTTTGCCAATTCCGCAGCCTTTGAGGGCTTAAACAAGGATAGCTTTATCGTTAAGGTAGTAGAGATGAAACTGGCGCGGTCAAATGAATTGATTTTGCTGGAGGGAATCCTAGCCAATGTCTTTGTAAATATTGCTATTCTCTGCTTTATCCTGGTCAAGGACGGAACGGCTAAGCTACTTCTGGTCCTATCGGCTATTTACATGTTTGTATATCTGACTAATGAGCATATTGCAGCCAACTTTGCCTCCTTTGCCATTGTCAAATTCCACCCCATTGCAGACTCCGTTAAGAACTTTGATTTGGCAAATATCTTCCGTCACTGGGGAGTGACCTGGATTGCCAACCTTATTGGCGGTGGCTTCTTAATCGGTCTCCCTTATGCCTTTCTTAATAAAAAAGAAGATACCTATCTTGATTGATTTTCCTCTGATTTAAGAAGGAAAAGATGATTTAAATAATCTGATGAACTAAGACAAACTTTCTCTTTGTGGGAAGTTTGTTTTTTTGCCTCTAAAAGCCTATGGGACGGGCTTATTTCTTGTCTCCATACTTTATCTATGCTATTCTAGATTGGTGTGTCTAAGCTGGTGCTAGGTGGACATTTTGGGAAGGATAAGAAGCTTTCTTTCCTTATCTTGCAAGATTTAGCAGTAGACACAAGTAATTTTAAGGAGGAACTCGTGAAGAAGAGTTTAGAATACGTCAAAGAAAAACCGTCTAAAAATTGGTGGCCAGCCTTGCTTTATTATTTCCTGTTTGCTGTACTGGGAGCAGCTCTTGTCAGTCCATTTACGACTTGGATCAGTCCAGACAAGGGGATTGTAGAGCAAATTGGGGGCCTTTATACCTTTGCTGGCTCTACCTTTTTAGCCATCGCTTATACCCTTTGGATAAAAAAGCGTTCCATCAGGGCTTTAGGTTTTAAAAAGGAGAACTGCCTTGGCCAATATGGTTTGGGTCTCATTCTGGGCTTGGGCATGGCCTGCTGTGTCATTGGTACGGCTAGTCTTTTTTCCGGCTTTAGCTTTGCTAGCCAGGATTCTGTTGACTGGCTCTGGATTTTAGTAGCGGCTTTAGGTTTCTTTATTCAGGGTCTGACCGAGGAAGTCTTGACTCGGGGCTATTTATTTAACGAGCTGGCTAGTCACCTTTCTAGAGTTTGGGCGACGCTCATCAGCGCTCTAGCCTTTATGGGCCTACATGCTGCCAATCCAGGAATGACCTTGATGCCAGTTATCAATCTCTTTGTATTTGGTTTGGTCTTTGCCTTGCTCTTTTGGCTGACTGATAATATCTGGTTGGTAGGAGCGGCCCATTCTATTTGGAATTTTACGCTTGGCCCTCTTTTGGGGATTGAGGTCAGCGGTCAGGTCTTTCCAAAAACTATTTTTATCTCTCAAGCTAGGGCTGATTTGCCCCTAATCAATGGCGGTAGTTTTGGAGTGGAGGCTAGCATTTTTACAACGTTTTTTGGTCTCTTGGCCTGTCTTTATATGGTCTGTCTCTTGCGTAAAAGGGGGGAAAACTGATGACGATTCAAGTAAGAAAACTCTTTAAAGAAGTTTGGTCTAATCTTTATCGCCATAAATTTACCTACTATTCAAGGGCTGTCCTCTTGCAGCTAGTCATGACTAGTCTGGGAGTAGGCTTGATGAAGTTGGTCTTTCAATTTATCCTCCTGACTTCTGGTCAGGAAAATTTAACCAAGGATAGCCTGTTTAGCATGCTAGTTAACCCCGTAAGTCTGGCCCTTATCGTCCTTTTTATCCTGGTTATGGCTGGTCTTATCTTCTTTGAATTTTCAGTTTTGACCCTGATGGTTTATGGTAGCTATCAAGAGGATTATTTCTCCTGGAAGTCACTTCTGAAAAATGCCTGGCTGAGCTTTCGCAAGCTAAATTGGCGACAGTTTCCAGTCTTTCTCTTATACTTGATTTCTATGGTACCTGTGGCCAATCTTGGCCTCAGTTCCATCTTGACTGAAAATCTCTTTATTCCAAAGTTCATCAGCGGGGAGCTGACCAAGACTTCCTTGGGAGCAGTAGCTTATCCCTTGGCTCTTTTGTTCTTTTCCTACATCAATTTGCGGCTCTTATTCACCCTGCCACTGACGGTGACTAATGATTTGACTATTTGGGATAATATCAAGCGCAGTTGGAAGTTGACCAGAAAAGGCAAGTTTAAACTAGGCTTGGTCTGGGGAAGTTTTGAGCTGATATTTACCTTCTTGACCCTCTTGCTCTTAACCTTCCTTTTAATCATCATGGTTCTGCTGGATCCCCAGGGTAGCAATCTCTTATATGAGACCATCTTTTTCACTGGCTTGAAGGTGCTTATTTTCTTCTTTAGCCTCCTATCTAAACTATCCATTGTAGCCATTATGGTTCGAATCATCATGGAGGAAAAGGAGCTGTCAGCTAGTATTTTGGCTCATGAAAAAGAAGAGCCTAAGAAATCTAAAGTCCTTTCGCTCCTAATCACGCTAGCCCTGCTCCTTAGCCTTGTCAATAATAGCTTGATTCTTTTTACAGTAGACCTAAATCCCAATAGTCTGACTATTGGTCACCGCGGTTATGTCAGTAAGGGAGTTGAGAACTCTTTGGAAGGACTTGAAGGAGCTGCCAAGGAGGGGGTGGACTATGTGGAGATGGATATTCTCCTCACCAAAGACCACAAGTTTGTCGTTATGCATGATTACAATCTCAAGCGTTTAGTAGGCCTTGATAAGCAGGTGGCGGATATGACCTTTGATGAAGTAGTAGGACTGCCAATCAGCCAAGACGGCCATAAGAGCAAGCTGCCTTCTTTTGAGGAATTTGTCCAAAAAGCTAAAGAACTAAAGGTTAAACTCTTGGTCGAACTCAAACCTCACGGTTCAGAGCCTGATAATTATGTGGACCTCTTTATTGCCGAAATGCGCCGTCTAGGGGTAGATAGGGATTACAAGGTCATGTCGCTAGACTTAAAGGTCATGGAAGCCATTGAAGAAAAGGCTCCTGAGATGGATACAGGCTATGTCATTCCCTTACAATTCGGTGATTTTGCTAAGAATAAGGTAGACTTTTTTGTCATCGAGGATTTCTCTTACAATGATGGCCTGGTGGCCCAGGCCCAAAAAGAGAAAAAAGAAGTCTTTGTCTGGACCATTAACGAAGAGGATCAAATGGTCAAATATCTGGAAAAACCAGTGACTGGGATTATTACCGACTATCCAAACCTAGTTAAGAAGGAAAAGCAAGAACTCAAGGAAAAGAACACTTACTTTGATAAATTGCTACGTCAACTAGTCACCAGTTTAAAATAAACCAATAAATCAAAAAAGATTGCGCAAATAGCTTGCAATCTTTTTTTTGATGTGCTATACTTATTCATGGTTTGAAAAAACTGCCTAAGACAGTAGGGGAGCTAGACTCATAAAAATCCTACCGAGGACAAACAATCATCAATAGTGGATTGAGATAAGATGCTAGCTTAATACAGCTTACGTTTTATTTCAGTTCACTAGAGAAGAAATAGTTTGTACTTTCGTGTCTAGGTTTGGGCGCGTTTTTCTTTTGAAAAATAATCCCAAGCAAAATAAAAACGGAGGTAAACAAAATAATGAGTGAAGCTATTATTGCTAAAAAAGCGGAATTAGTAGATGCAGTTGCTGAAAAAATGAAAGCTGCAGCATCTATCGTCGTTGTAGACGCTCGTGGATTGACTGTTGAGCAAGATACTGTTCTTCGTCGTAATCTTCGTGGTAGCGAAGTTGAGTACAAAGTGATTAAAAACTCAATCTTGCGCCGGGCAGCTGAAAAAGCTGGTCTTGAAGGTTTGGCTGACGTATTTGTTGGACCGTCTGCTGTAGCATTTTCAAATGAAGATGTGGTAGCACCTGCGAAAATCTTGAACGATTTTGCTAAAGAAGCGGATGCACTTGAAATTAAGGGTGGAGCTATCGAAGGTGCTGTGGCATCTAAGGAAGAAATCCTTGCTCTTGCAACACTTCCAAACCGCGAAGGTTTGCTGTCTATGTTGCTATCTGTACTTCAAGCGCCAGTCCGCAACGTTGCATACGCTGTCAAAGCTGTTGCAGAAAACAAAGAAGACGCAGCTTAAGCCTAAAAGTTGCCTAAGTCTAGCTTTTAGCTAGCAAAAAATATTTATAAAAAAACAAAATTTGGAGGAAATAACAATGGCATTGAACATTGAAAACATTATTGCTGAAATTAAAGAAGCTTCAATCCTTGAGCTTAACGACCTTGTAAAAGCTATCGAAGAAGAATTTGGTGTAACTGCAGCTGCTCCTGTAGCTGTAGCTGCTGCTGGTGCTGGTGAAGCTGCCGCTGCTAAGGACTCATTCGATATCGAATTGACTGCAGCTGGTGACAAGAAAGTCGGAGTTATCAAAGTTGTCCGCGAAATCACTGGTCTTGGTCTTAAAGAAGCTAAAGAACTTGTTGATGGTGCACCAGGTGTCATCAAAGAAGGTGTTGCAGCTGCTGAAGCTGAAGAACTTAAAGCTAAATTGGAAGAAGCAGGAGCTTCTGTTACTCTTAAATAATCGAGTAGCATCTACCAATAGGCCATCCGGCAACGGATGGTCTTTTAGCATTATTTAGGATAAATAGGATTGATAGGACATCATCCTTTGGGCAGACGCTCAAGATATAGGAAAATAGAAAGTAGAAATGATGTGACAGTAGCAATTATTGGAGCAAGCGGGCAAATTTCACGTCAGGCCATTGACTTATTTTTAGCTCAAACTGAAGAGCATTTAAACCTGTATTTGCGCAAGGCCAGCCGCCTCTGATCTGAACTTGCCAGCAGGGCGAGTAACTATTTTTGAAGGGGAGATGGAAAACAAGGACCTATTAGCACAAGCCATTGCCGGGACTTCTTATGTCTTTGCTTCTCTTTCAGGTGACATGGAAAACCATGCTAAAAATTTGATTGAAGTTATGAATCAGGAGGGCGTTTCCCGGCTTGTTTTTGTGACTTCATTAGGTATTTTGGGGAGAATTTGGCCGCTGGAATGAAGAGGCTATCGGTAGCTATCTTCCACCTTATCGTGCTGCATCCCAACTGATTGAAGCATCTGACTTGGACTACACTGTTTTGCGTCCAGCTTGGTTGACTGATGTGGATGAAATTGATTATGAAACAACCAGTCGTGACCAAGATTATAAGGGAACGGTTATCTCTCGTCGTTCTGTTGCTGCCTTGGGACTAGAAATCTTCCAACACCCTGAGCGATACTCTAGGGGAAATATTGGAGTCAATAAGCCAAATTCAGATGGTCCTAAACCTTACTTTATGTAGGAGAATCTATGAAAAATGCTTTAGTACGAAAAGGATCGGTTTAGCCGGTCCTTTATTTGTTGCTGGAGAGCAGGACATCACTTTTGCCAACTAGGGTCACAAGAGCCACAGTGGGCTAACAGGGGACGATTTAGGGCTTTCGCTATGTTCTTTGTTATGTCTTCTTTGAAGTCTCTAGTTTAGGGTTTCTGCTTGCCCTCTAACCTACTCGCTTAGTAAAATTTATGATAAAATAATAAGTAGCAGTATCTGTAATTTGTCTCATTTTTTCTGAAAAATATAAAAGCCCTAAAGACTGGGCCAAAAATATCAGGAAGGAACCAGCAAGAGCGGAGAGTAGTATGAATATCTTTATTTTAGAGGATGATTTTATCCAACAATCTTATCTAGAAGCAGTCATCAAAAAGCTAGTGGCCAAACATCACTGGGCCTGTCAGACATTTCAAGTCTTTGCCAAGCCCAGCCATTTATTAGAGTCTATCAAAGAAAGAGGAAGCCATCAGGTCTTTTTTCTAGATATTGAGATCAAGGCTGAGCAGCAAAAGGGGCTAGCAGTTGCAAATCAGATTCGAGAGCTTGACCCCCAAGCGGTAATCGTCTTTGTGACCACGCATTCGGAGTTTATGCCGCTAACCTTTCAATATCAGGTGTCGGCCCTAGACTTCATTGATAAGGGGCTGGACGCTAATCTTTTTGAGCAGCGGATAGAAAGAGTGCTAACTTATGTTTTAGGTCAAGCTGGACGAGTGGTTAGTCAGGCTTCCTTTCATTTTAAGTCAAAGCATTCGCAGATAGAAGTCCCCTTAGAAAAGGTCCTCTATCTAGAAACTTCGACGGTAGCTCATAAGGTTATTTTATATACTGAAAATCAGCGTCTGGAATTTTATGGCAATCTTTCTGATGTTGTAAAGCAAAATCCCAGTCTCTATAACTGTCACCGTTCTTTTGTGGTCAATCCAGCCAATGTCAGCTTTATAGATAAAAAGCAGAATATCGTCTATTTAAAAAATCAGAGTTCCTGTTTTGTGGCTAGGCTAAAGATGAGAAAACTGTTGGAGCTTGTATCCAAGCTAGATAAAAGATAGGAGAAGTCTATGGCTCATTTTGTTAGGCTCTTGCTAGTCGTAATCGATGTCGTCTTGTTAACCTTTCTTTATTCCAAGATTAGCGGAAGAAAGTTATCGACAAGGATATTTGTGTTCTCAACCCTGCTTTATTTTATCTTGGCTATCCTATCGATTTCCTTTGCCAATAGTCTTTTATTATACTTTATGCAAGCAATTTTTTTCCTGGCCTTATCCTATTTTTTGCGGGAAACCAGACAGAAAACCTTGATTGTATTCTACGCCCTCTTCCCCTTGGTTTTATGGAATTTATTTCATCGTTTTTTGGCCTATTTTCTAATGCCCTTGCTGGGCTTAAATGCTAATACTTTCAACCAAAATACAGTTATTCTCTTACTTAACTCTCTATTAGCCATTGCTTTTATCCTAGCTATTTTTAGATTATTGAAATACGACTTTGTGCATTTGAGAGAAGAATACCTTCTTGAAAAGAATAGAAGAGTATTGATTTTCCTTAATCTATCTATGCTATTTTATTATGGAATCACTCAAATATTGTCTTATATAGAAGTCAGCTATAAGATTCCAACCCTGTCTTATCGTCAATTTTTAGTCATTGTCTATATCATTTTATTTTTGAGCGCTTTGAATTTGCTGGTTCGTCACCTGAGGGAGCATTTGCAGGAACGCTTAATAGAACAGCAGGAAATGCAGCTGGACAATCTAACCAGGTATAGCCAGCGAATCGAGGAGCTTTATAGGGAGGTCAGAAGTTTTCGTCATGACTACAGTAATATCCTTAGGAGTCTGAGACTGGGCATTGAAAATAAGGACTTGGAGGCGATTGAAACAATCTATAATGGTGTACTGAAGAATTCAGAGAAGCAATTAACCCATTCTAAGTTTGATATTGGTCGCCTGGTTAATATTCAAAATGACGCCCTAAAAAGCCTTCTGGCAGCAAAGTTTTTAGAAGCGCAAAATAAGGGAATAGCTGCATTTATTGAGGTACCTGACTTGATTCGTCCCAAGGGGATGGAATTGGTGGACCTTATTACCGTCCTTTCGATACTATGTGACAATGCGCTCGAAGCTAATCCCGAAAAACTATCTCTTGTTTACTTTGAACATGATAATAAGCAGATATTTATCATTGAAAATTCGACCGAGGAGGAATCAATAGATGTATCTAGCATTTTTGACTATGGTTATAGCACGAAGGGAAGTAATAGGGGGATTGGACTTGCTAATCTACAAACCATAATGAATCGCTACCCCAAAGCCACAATCACCACGACTAGCCAGAATTATTTATTCCGCCAAACCGTTGAAATAAAAGGACTAGAGGATGGATAGGTTGGGGAATCTCAGTTCTTTTCTAGTTTTAGTAATTCAAAAGAACCATTCAGGACAAAAAAACGACCATTCAGGATATTTGTGAGTAAAAATTAGAAAAAGTGCTATACTTAAAGTGTGATAGCTATTAACAGAAAAAAATATTAAGGAAGCATTCATTGTGGATACAATTAAACAATTTGAAGTGATGGATAGCGAAATGCTTGCCAATGTTGATGGTGTATTGCATTGATAATTTTTGATTAAATCATGTTATATAAATATTTATTTCTATTTCCTGTCTCATTTTTACTTGGATATTATTTAATCAAGTTTAGGGACAAACAAATAACTATAAGACATCTATTATTTTCTATACCAGTTGTTTGTACAAGCATATCTTTTATTATTGATTTATTGATTTTCGTATTCTTTTCAGGATGATTTCTGGGTAGGCAAGTAGGTGAATACAGCTTATTTGCCTATTCTTTCACAGTATATTAGAGGATTTGTTTTTGCTAGATAAATATCATAAGAAGGTGATTAGAAGTGCTATTAAAAGAGAGCGAACTATTAGAAAAAATTACGAATATTTTGTCAGAAGGAAATATAACTTCAAAGGAACAAAGAATTTTAAGTAAAGCTAAGTTAGATTTAGAGCATCAAATGTATTTGCCTAAAGTAGTTGCTTTTTTGGAATCAGAATTAACTCCTATTGCCATTAAGGCAAAACTTTCGGGAAATGTATCGCAACTCTATCTAACAATTACTAGTCATCGTTTTAAAGACAAAGGTGGAGCAGGAATAATAACCAGTTTAGGTAGATTATTTTAAGTTTTTTTGATTTGCACTTTAAAAATAAAATTATAATTTATGGTGGTGAAAATGGATATAAAATCTTTCATCGTTGGTATGATTATAGGATTTATATGTGTTGCTTTAGATAAATATTTAGGAAAACTATCAATCATTTCGTTTTTCAAAAAAATATTTAAGAAATAGTTTTACTATTCCAGTTCCTTGATAAATGATATTTATTTTTCTGAAAGTGAGGTGTTGACATGAAGAAAATGATAAAAGCTGATTTCCTTTTTGGTATTTTTTGCTTGCTCCTATACTTTATATTATTATTAATGGGGTATTTGAATAGCTCCCCTACATTTCATGTTGGCCTATTAATTGCAGGCATTGGATCCATTGGTCATTCTATTTATTCAAAACATAAACAGTAGTTAAATTGGTAATTTGTTATTTTAATGATGTCTAAAGATGATTAGAAAAAAATATTAAGAAGCTTTATATGAATTATAGAAAGTTAAGTAAACAGGATTTAGCAGGGAAAGAGGAGGGGGCTATGAATGATAAGTTCATTTTAAAAATTGCCTTAGTTGTATCTGTTGTATTAACAATATTGGGTTTATCGTTTTTGTTTGTTAACTATCTGTTTTTCAAAGAACCGTTTTGGAATCGTACGACTTATGGTTTGATTATATCATTTTCTTTGGTATTCTTTATTTATCTGCGTTATGGTTTGCGAAAGAAAAAGTAGGAAAATATTTCACTCACTTTCTATTTGATTAGAAATGATGAGGTGCTTTTATGGAAGAAAAATCAATACACAAAATGGTAATGAAGGCTATAAAAGCTACTTTATATCTTTCGGCAGGGCTGGTATTTTTCCTTGATTTAATATGGGAAGCTAAGGTGAATCTTGTCTACCCTCTTGGCATACTTCTTATCGTATGGTGCTTGGATGATTAAATATCTCTCAAGTAAGAGGATTATTCTATGAAAAAGTCAGGATACCTGCCTTATTATTTCTTTTATATCAAACAGCCAATATTAGCTAAGTCTATTCTTATTTCTTGGTTTAGAAAGGAGAAAGTTATGTACAGTAAAAAGATAGCCGCACTGGGCTTGGTTCTTGTGGGACTTGCAGTGGCCCTATCTATTCCAAAGTGTGCAGATACCCTACACTTGCTTTCAATCAGTACATTTGCGATTTTTACCTTACTAGCTTTGGGCTTATATTTTTCCAAGGATTGAAAAAAGCTTGCTCTAGCTTTACAGAGAGAAGAGTCTCTGATGGGAGGACTTATATTTGCGAAATGATCTCGACTAGGAAGTATAAGTAAATGAAAGGAAGGATAGCCTGGTTTGCCTTTCTTTTTCTTCTTTGCTATACTTGAGGGAAGTGTATGAGGAGGAAAAAATATGATTCGTTTGGTCAAACTGGCTGATGCGCCTAGGATTGGAGAGCTTTTATATCAGGTGCATGCGGTGCATGCAGATTTGCGGCCAGATTTGTTTGTTTCAGGAGAAAAGAAGTTTTCGGACCAAGAGATTGTAGAACGGATTGAGGATAAGGCACATCCGATTTTTGTCTATGAAGATGAGGCTGGTCTGGTTCAGGGCTATATTTTTTGTGAAATAAGAGAGACCAAGGACAAGCCTAATCTGATTGAGCGCAGGGAGCTCTTTATTGATGATCTCTGTGTTGATGAGTCCCAACGTGGTAAAGGTGTGGGGGAATTGCTTTATCAGCAGGCGCGAGCCTTTGCTAGACAGGAGAATTGTCAGAGTCTGACCCTGCATGTCTGGAATGATAATGCTGGAGCGGTCCGCTTTTATGAGCGTTTGGGTATGAAGGCCCAATACTTACAGATGGAGGAGGTCTTAGACTGACAAGTTCTTTCTCTTATTTTGCCTAGCTCTATGGGGAGGTCGACGATTTAAAAAGCAATTAGTCACAAAAACTAATTGCTTTTTGCTTGTCTTCTGCGGGCTGCTTGGCGATAAACGTAGCCGACATGGGCCATGCTATAAGAAAGAATAAGGAAAATTAAGGCGATGGCTAAGAGGTATTTTCGGACTAGCCAGATAAGGACTAGAGCCAGAGCTAAAAGGAGGAGGTAGGCGGCTAGTTGGCTTTTGGAAATCTGAAATTCTTCCTTATTGTAGCTGGAGTTGCTGAGGAGGCTGAGGTAAAAAATGCTCAGTCCTGCTAGGAAGTAAGTCAGAGAGACTGAATTAAGATGATGAGGAAAGAGTTCGACCGCGATTGTAAAAAGATTGAGGCCCATAATCAGGCTGATGTGGCTAAATATCAGGCGGCTAGCTTGGGCTTCCTGGTGGTGATCCATATTGAGATAGGTCTGGGAGATATAGATGACAAAGAGAAAGGCCATACCGAGAAAGAAGATAAGGGATTCTGCTGGAAATTTATCCAGGGGGTAATTACTAACTAGGGCAATGACGGTTTCTCCAAAGCTGATGATGGTGATGAGCTGGCAGCGCTCTACTAGGTGGGGGAAGTTGACGGGAGCTTGCTGCTTGGGTCTGGTCAGGCTGACCAAAAAGAGGGGGAGAAAGGGAAAAAAGAAGATGATATGGGAGACCTTGAGTAGGCCAATCAGGGTGAGCAAGGCCATGAGTAGGTGAAAGATGACAATGGTGCTGAGGATTTTGAGGTTGTAGGCCATGTCGCTTTCTGTTCCGTAGCGCCTTCTTCTTAGGAGGTAGAGAACCAAAATAACTCCATAGGCCGAGGCATAGAGAACCTGATAAAGCAGGAGAATGGCTGTCGAGGGGGTGTTGGTCATATTGATTGCCATTTGTCCCACGATGAACATGAGGGCAATAATCCCATAGACATCGTTGCGGTCGATATGAGCATACTTGTTGATGTAAATGGTTTGGAAAAACCAGACCGACAAGATGCCGACAAAAGCAGACAGGTAGACCAGGAAGTTTTGCAGCTGGAAATGCGGCTGGTGAAGGAGGCTGGTCAGCTTAGAAATAGCTAGTACAAAAACCAGGTCATAGAAAAGTTCGTAGTTGGAAACGCGTTTGGCGATAATTTGAGGCATAAAAACTCCTAGTTAAAAAGATGAATAATTTTTTTGATGCTAAGGATAAGTTGGGGGAGGAGAAAGAGAATTAAGAGACTGGCATGCCATTTCCAATACATGACAAAGAGTCCCATATTTTCCCGGATAAGGGCGCTAGGAAGGTAGTAGAGGGCTGTTTTAGAGCCGACACTGCGGCCTTTGAGGCCCAGTCTTTTCATATAAATTCCTGCTCGTAAGGCGTGGAAAGAATTGGTCACAACCAGGACTTGGCTGTCTTTTTTCATCAATGTTTTTGAAAAGATGAGGTTTTCTTGGGTGGTTTTGGATTGCTTTTCTAGTAGGATGTCTTCTGAGGGCACCCCTTTTTCTAGCAAGTAGGCGGCCATGGCGCTTGCTTCAGCCACTTTTTCATCAGGTCCTTGTCCACCTGATACGATGATTTGTGGTCTTTGACCAAACTTTTGATAGAGTAGTTGGCCCTTGTCTAGGCGTTGGGCCAAAAGGGGTGGCACCTTATCTCCGAGCAAACCCGAACCAAGGACGATGATATAGTCAGGTTCTTTTCTAATGGGCCAGGCATTGTAAAAGGCGGAGTAGAAGATGTGGGAGAGATAGAGGAAACTTCCATAAAGGAGGAGAAAGTCAAAGAAAAAAAGCAAGGAATTAAGTGGAAAGCCAAGTCGCTGGGGTAGGAGGTGAAGGCCCAAGGTCAGAGCGATAGCTAGGCCATAAAAGAGGGAGAGAAGGTTGGCTAGGCGGTGACCTTCTAGACTAATCATTTGTCGACCGTTAAAAATCAGGTAAATCATTGAGAGGATAACGCTGATGGGGATAAGAATCGCTACTAGGAGAAGGAAAAAGAGGGCTACTTGCTGGTTAAGGGCCTGTTCGATATTGACAATGGAAAAACCGACCAGAGCGATAGCCAGCATGCCCAAACTGTAAATCAAGAGGTAGGCATTGAGCATGCGGCGGGGTTCATAGAGAAAGGAAATAAAAAACAAACAAAGGGGGATAATCCAAAAGAGATGTAAAATCATGACAATCTTTCTAGTTTTTACTGGTTTTTCTAGGGCGAAATCTGGCTAAGCCTCATCTAGCCCTTTCTTAGACTATCAGTATACCACAATCTTTAAGGGCTGAAAAGTTGGGGAGCTTGCTTGCTAGGCTTGATGAGAGAGACACTTATCTGGGCTGGTCGGCCACTTTGTGATATAATGGTAGAATCACTAATTAAAGGAGTATCTATGATTAAAAAAGGAAGCCTGATTGGCCTCTTAATTTTTGGTTTCTTTTTCGGAGCAGGAAACCTGATTTTCCCACCGGCCTTGGGGGCCTTGTCGGGAACTAATTTTTGGCCTGCGATTTTAGGCTTTATCTTTTCGGGGGTTGGTTTTGCTGTTTTGGCCTTGATTGTCGGGGCGCTTAATCCCAAGGGCTATCGTTATGAATTGGAAGAGAGGATTTCACCTCTTTTTGCGACTATCTTTTTGGTAGCTCTTTATCTGGCTATTGGTCCTTTTTTTGCCATTCCTCGGACTGCCAGTACCTCCTTTGATGTGGGGATTGCCCCCTTATTGCCCAAGGCTTGGACAGGCGCCGGCCTCCTTGTTTTTACTCTTTTTTATTTTATAGCAGCCTATCTGATTTCCCTAAAACCTTCTAAGATAATGGATCGTATCGGACGTGTGCTGACGCCTCTATTTGCGGCCTTGATTGTCTTTTTAATCCTGGTCGGGATTGGTCGCTACGGAGGGGCTCCTCTATCTGCACCAGCTCTAGAATACCAGGCGAATCCTTTTGGGACTGGTTTTTTAGAGGGTTATAATACCCTAGACGCCTTAGCTTCGGTGGCCTTTTCGGTTATCATTGTAGAGAGCATGCGCCAATTGGGTTTTAAAAGTAAGAAAGAGTATTACTCTATTGTCTGGCTGGTTGGCTTGGTGGTGGCTTTGCTTTTTGGTTTGCTCTATCTGGGACTGGCCTATTTGGGCAATCATTTTCCCATCCCCAGCTCCATTATGGTCTCTGATGCTAATAAGGGGGTCTATATCCTGACCCAGGCCACCCGTAATCTCTTTGGCCCAGTTGCCCAGACCTTCCTGGCCTTGATGGTTGTAGTAACCTGCTTTACTACAACGGTTGGCTTGATTGTCTCCCTATCTGGATTTTTTAACCAGCGTTTTCCAAAACTATCTTATAAGCTGTGTGCCACCCTTTTTAGTCTGGTCGGCTTTGCAATTGCCAATCTAGGCCTCAATGCTATCATTGCCTTTTCTATCCCGGTCTTACAAATTCTCTACCCGATTACGATAAGTTTTGTAGCTATCTTGCTTTTAAGCAAACTGACAAGTCTATCCCAGATTGGCATGCGGTTGACCATTGGTCTGGTTAGTATGGTCTCTATCTTATCGGTGATAGCTAGCCTCTTTAAGCTTCGTCTCTTGGAGACTTGGCTAGCCTATCTGCCTTTTTCCCAGGCCTCCCTAGCTTGGATTCTTCCTGCTATTATTGGTTTCTTGGCCTGCCTTTTCTTACCAGATAAGAAGGAGGAAGAACCTTTAAGCGAGGAGGACTTTCTAGTCTTAGAGGAAAGATGAGACTAGGTTTTGTAGAAAGTGATAAACTAGTAGAAAAGGAGGCTTTGCCTATGAAAATCTTTATCGCTGGAGCTAGCGGGCGCGTGGCTCAAGAGCTCATTTCTATCCTATTGGAACGGGGACATGATATTTATGCTGGAGCTCGCTCTCCTGAAAAATTGCCTAGTCTACTAGGTTTGACAGCAGTCAAGTTGGACCTAAAAAATGGGGTTTCTGATTTGAGTCAACTCTTGCTGGGTATGGATGCTCTTTATTTTACAGCTGGATCAAGAGGGCGGGATCTCTTGCAGACAGATGCCTTTGGTGCTGTTAAGCTGATGCAGGCCGCCCAAAAAGCAGGAGTCCAGCGCTTTATTATGCTTAGCTCCCTCTTTGCCTTGGAACCGGAAAAATGGCAAAATCAAGCCTTGGCTAATCTACAAGACTATTATATCGCCAAGTTCTTTGCAGATAACTATCTCCTTCATCAGACAGATTTAGACTATACGATTTTACAGCCAGGAACCCTACTAGAAAAGCCAGCTACTGGCAAGGTTGACTTCCAGCCAGAAAAATTTGCTGGCAATGCCATTGCCGATGTGGCTCAGGTCTTAGCCGGTCTCTTGGACAAGAAGGCCAGCATCGGCCAGGTTATTAAGATGATTGAGGGAGAGCTTGCGATTGACCAGGCCCTAGATACCCTTTAAAGATTCAACTCTGGTTGGGTCTTTTTTTCTTGCAAGTGCCAGGTCCTAAAGCCTTTTTTACTTGCTTTTTGCTTTTAAAGAGTTTTAGGCTCTGTCTACTTTTTGCCCCTCTGTTTATTTTCTAGAAAATCATCATATCAAATTCAAGTTTTTGCTAATCTCTCCCCCTATTTTTTTAAGTCCTTTTCTTCTATACTAGTCTTAGTGATTGATACTGTATGAGTATCAAAAGTTTATGGGAGGACATGAGACATGCAAGATTCTTTATTTTCTATTTCAGTATTTTTAGCAGGGGTTTTATCCTTCTTTTCTCCCTGCATTTTACCCTTATTACCAGTCTATGCCGGTATTCTTTTAGATAGGGACCAGGGTCCCCGCATCCGCTTTTTGGGTAAGGAGCTACCCTGGTATGGTCTAGTCAAGACCCTCTGCTTTATCGCGGGTCTCTCTCTGGTCTTTCTCATCTTGGGCTACGGGGCCGGTTTTCTGGGTAAGGTTCTATATGCTCCTTGGTTTCGCTATGGGCTGGGTCTTTTGGTTATTCTTTTAGGGATTCACCAGTTGGACCTCATCAAGTTATCATTTTTACAGAGGCAAAAGACTCTGGCGATTCAGTCCAAGAAAGAGCGCAATCCCTTTTATAACGCCTTTCTCTTGGGCTTGAGCTTTAGCTTTGGTTGGACCCCCTGTGTCGGTCCAGTTCTCAGCTCGGTCTTGGCTCTTGCTGCCTCAGGTGGCCAGGGGGCCCTGCAAGGAGGTTTCCTGATGTTTATCTATACTTTGGGGCTCAGCCTTCCCTTCCTGCTCTTGGCTTTGGCGTCTGGTCTGGTCCTAAATCATTTTCAAAAAATCAAGCCCTATCTAGGAGTTCTGAAAAAAATTGGAGGCCTTCTGATTATTCTAATGGGAATTTTACTGATGTTGGGCAATCTCAATAGTCTAGCCAGTCTCTTTGGCTAAGTAAGTGTCGTAAGGAAAGGAAAAAAACAATGAAAAAATATCTGAAAACAACTAGTCTAGCCCTAGCCGGTCTTTCTTGCCTAGCACTCTTGGGGGCTTGTAGTAGCCAGCAAAATCATTCACAAATGAAAAAAGGGGAAAAAAGTAGTATGAACGAGCAATCTATGAAAAAAGATGATAAAATGAAGAAGGATAAAATGACTGATTCTGATAAGAAAAAGGAGCAAGCAAGCCCTAGCAAGTTGAATGAGGGTAAGCCAGCAGCAGATTTTAGCCTTCAAGGAGTAGACGGTAAGACCTATAAATTATCCGATTTTAAGGGCAAGAAGGTCTATCTAAAGTTTTGGGCTTCCTGGTGCTCGATTTGTCTCTCCACCCTGGCAGATAGCGACCAGCTGGCCATGAGTGAGGGCAAGGACTATATGGTCTTATCGGTGATTTCTCCGGGCCATAATGGTGAAAAGTCTACTCAGGACTTTAAGAAGTGGTATAAGGGGCTAGACTATAAGCACCTACCGGTTCTTTTGGATCCTGACGGAAAACTTCTGGAAGAATATGGTATCCGCTCTTATCCTAGTGCAGCCTTTATCGGTAGTGATGGGGTTGTGGCTAAGACTCATGTCGGCTTTATGAAGAAAGAGCAGATTCAAGAAGAGCTAGAAAAAATCAAGTAGGGGCTAGGTGGAGACCATGGAAAAAAGAAATCTTCTCTGGCTAGCCCTGCTGGCTCTCGTTTTTATTGGTCTGGTTTTATTAGTAGGACGGAATTTCCTAAAATCCTCCTCCAAGTCAGACCTGTCTCGAATCAAGGAGGCAGCAGTCAGTCAGACAAATCAAAAAGCAACAGAAAAAAAGGAGCAGCAAATGGACAAAAAGCAACTAAAAGACATATACCTAGCGGGCGGCTGTTTCTGGGGTGTGGAAGAATACTTCTCACGCGTTTCCGGAGTGGCGGATGCAGTCTCTGGCTACGCTAATGGTAAGAGCGAGACAACCCAATACCAGCTAATCGGCCAAACCGGCCATGCAGAAACCGTCAAGGTCAGCTACGACCCCAGCAAGGTTTCTTTGAGGGAATTACTGCTGCATTATTTTAGAATTATTGACCCAACCAGTGTCAATAAGCAAGGAAATGACCGGGGCAGCCAGTACCGGACGGGTGTCTACTACCAAGATGAAGAGGATTTGAAGCAGATAGAGCAGGTCTTTGCCGAAGAGGCTAAAAAGCATGACCAGCCCCTGGCAGTTGAAAAGGAAGCCCTAAAGCACTTTATTGAGGCCGAGGATTATCACCAAGATTATCTAAAGAAAAATCCTAACGGTTACTGCCACATCAATGTGAACCAAGCCTCTTATCCTGTCATTGATGCCAGTAAATACCCCAAGCCTAGTCAGGCAGAAATCAAGGAGAAATTATCGGCCGAAGAATACGCTGTGACTCAAAAAAACGATACCGAAAGAGCCTTTTCTAACCGCTACTGGGACAAGTTTGACCAAGGTCTCTATGTCGATGTGGTGACGGGAGAGCCCCTCTTTTCTTCCAAGGATAAATTTGAGTCTGGCTGTGGTTGGCCTAGCTTTAGTCGCCCTATTAGTCCCGATGTAGCCGACTATAAGGAGGATAAGAGCTTTAATATGACTAGGATTGAGGTTCGCAGCCGAGTAGGAAATTCCCATCTTGGTCATGTCTTTACCGACGGACCCAAGGACAAGGGCGGTTTGCGCTACTGTATCAACAGTTTAGCTATCCGCTTTATTCCTAAGGATATGATGGAAGCCCAAGGCTATGGCTATCTACTTGACTATGTCTAAGACTATTTGCACTTAGAGCTTTGACTAGAAAGTTTACTTTAGAAAGGTAACTCTGGCCTAGAGGTCCCAGAATTTATAGATGCAAGCCCCTTTTATTTGGGGCTTTGAGTCTTATACAAGCATGACCAAACTTGCTGGTCCAGATAAAGGAGATTTTTGTGTACTCGATGATGATTGTCGAAGATGAATACCTGGTCCGCCAGGGGATTGCTTCTTTGGTAGATTTTGCAAAATTTAATATGAAACTAGTAGCCGAGGCTGAAAACGGACTGGAAGCTTGGGAACTGTTTCAAAAGGAGAGGCCCCAGATTGTACTGACCGATATCAATATGCCCCAGATGAATGGGCTTAGCTTGGCCCAACTAATTAGGGAAAACTCGCCGGGAACCCACCTAATTTTTTTGACCGGCTATGACGACTTTGACTATGCCCTATCGGCCCTTAAGTTGGGGGCAGACGATTACCTACTTAAGCCCTTTTCTAAGGATGATGTAGAAGAAATGTTGGCCAAGGTCAAAAAGAAGCTGGACCAGGAACTAAAGGAGGCAGAAGTACAGCAGTTGCTAGAAAAGTCCTCTTTTTCAGAATTGGCCAATAAAATCCAGGATAGGTTAGACGATCCTGGATTAAGTCTGAAAAGTTTGGCCCAAGACCTAGGCTTTAGTCCTTCCTACCTTAGTGTTCTCATCAAAAAGGATTTGGGGCTGCCCTTTCAAGATTACCTAATTCAGGCTCGAATGAAAAAGGCCAAATTGCTCTTGTTGACGACTGACTTGAAAATCTATGAAATTGCAGAAAAAGTCGGATTTGAAGATATGAATTATTTTTCCCAACGTTTCAAGCAGCTGGTCGGCCAGACCCCTCGCCAGTTTAAAAAGGGAGTAGAAGAATGAGACGTTTCCCTCTCTTAGTTCAAGTGGTTATCTATGTCTTTCTGCTTATCTTGTTTCTGCTAGCCATCGTGGGAGGACTTTACTACCAGACCAGTTCCCAAGCTATTCGTCAGGCGACTGAGCAAAATACTCGCAATGCTATTGAGCAGGGCGGAGCTTTTTTGGAACGCTATTTAGAGAAGATGAAGCAGACTACGACTAGCCTAGTTGAAAATCAAACCATTCAAGATTTTGCTGCCCAAAAAGGAGGCGATGAAGCGGAGGTTCGCTCCCTCTTTCAGGCCCTCTTGGCCAGCGATTCGGATTTGATTTCGGCTCTTTTAGTTACTAAAGATGGTCGCTTGATTTCGACTGACCCTAGCCTAAGCATGCAGACTTCCAGCGACATGATGAGTCAGTCTTGGTACCAAGAGGCCTTGAACCAAAAAGGCCTGCCCTTGATTACTCCAGCCCGCAAGGAAGTCCTCAGTCAAGGAAAGGAAAAGTGGCTGATTACTATTAGCCAGGAGCTTGAGGATAGTCAGGGAAAAAATCTGGGCCTGCTCCGTCTAGATATGGCCTACGACAGTCTGGAACGCTATCTGGACCAGCTCAAGCTGGATAAGCAAGGCTTTGCCTTTATTCTCAATGACCAGGGGCAGTTTGTCTACCACCCTAGAAAAACTGTTTATAGCTCCAGTCGGGAAATGAAGGCCATGCAGCCCTACCTAGCTATCAAGGATGGCTACTTAAAAGACCAGGCCTTTGTTTATCAATACCGTCTTCCTAAGGGGCCTTGGACCCTGGTCGGCGTTTCTTCCCTAGAAGGACTAAAAGAACTGCAAGGTCAGATTCTCTGGTCCTTCCTAGGGACGGGGCTTTTAGCTCTCTTGCTCTGTCTAGCTGGACTCTGGTTTGTGCTTTCCCTTTGGATTAGACCCTTGCAAAAGTTGGAGGGCGTTATCCTCAAGGTTGCAGCAGGTGACAAGGAGGTCCGGGCAGATGAGAAGGGCTCCAAGGAGCTGATTAGTCTGGCTGTGCAGTTCAATCGCATGCTGGATCAAATCGAGGAGTTGATGCAGGCGGTCCAAGAAAAGGAAAGAAATGTTCGTCGCTATGAACTCGCCGCTCTATCTAGTCAAATCAATCCGCACTTCCTTTACAATACTCTGGACACGATTGTTTGGATGGCTGAATTTAACGATAGCAAGCGGGTGGTTGCTATGACCAAGTCTCTGGCCCAATACTTCCGCTTGGCCCTCAATCAAGGAAATGAGCAGATTAGCCTCAAAGACGAAATCGATCATGTTCGCCAATACCTCTTTATCCAGAAACAGCGCTATGGAGATAAGTTGCAGTATGAAATTGAGGAGCTGGACACTTTTGCAGACTACCACTTGCCCAAACTCATCTTACAACCCCTGGTAGAAAATGCCCTCTATCATGGTATTAAGGAAAAGGTTGGTCCCGGCCTGATTAGGATTGAAGTCAGAGAAGAAGGAGATAAGTTGGTCCTTTCGGTCTATGATAATGGCTCCGGCTTTGCTAGCCAGCCTACAAGTGAGCAAAGCTTGCTGCGTCTAGGGGGTGTCGGCCTGAGAAATATCGATCAACGTCTGAAATTACAGTTTGGCTCTAGCTACCACATGCAGATTCAATCAGAAGCCCAAAGCTACAGTCGAGTATCTCTTTATCTGCCCAAAGAGCAACCTCTTGGCCTAGGAGAAAATCCCTAAATTAGAAAGCGGGGCTTAGATTGTTTAGAGATAAGGAGCTTGTTTTACAAGCTCCTTTTTCATTTTTGACTTAGATTGAGCGCGGAAAACTGTCAGAACTTTTGAAAAATTGGATTTATTTTTCATTTGGGGAAAATGCTTTCATGTTCCAAATAATCATGGTATAATATAATATAGATTGTTTTATGGGCAGTCGCCTTCTTTTTGCTTAGGAAAAGAAAAGCTGGCTGTGCGATAGAGCAAAGACTGTCGGGAGCTTGTGCTGAATGGCTCAGGCCCAAAAAGGAGTTTAACGGAATGGAAAATCTTAAAGAGCAGGCGGGGGTTCGAGCTGCCCAGTATGTGACCGACGGCATGACAGTTGGTTTAGGAACTGGCTCGACCGCCTATTACTTTGTCCAAGAGCTAGGGAGAAGGCTAAAAGAAGAAGGTTTGCAGATAAAGGCCGTAACGACCTCCAGTCGAACTTCAAAACAAGCCAGAGAGTTAGGCATTCCCCTGCTTGATATTGACGAGGTGGAAAGTATTGATCTCACTGTTGACGGTGCCGATGAGGTAGATAAGGATTTTAACGGTATCAAGGGGGGAGGAGGAGCCCTCCTGATGGAAAAGGTGGTCGCTCTTCCCAGCCAACACTATATCTGGGTGGTTGATGAGACCAAGCTAGTGAATCAACTGGGCGCCTTTAAACTACCGGTCGAGGTTGTCCGCTATGGAGCCAAGCAGGTTTTTCGGCGCTTTGAAAAAGCCGGCTACCGCCCCTCTTTGCGGTTGCAAGACGGCCAGCCTTATCTGACCGATATGCAAAATTTTATTATTGACCTAGACTTAAAAGCCATTCCCGACCCCGAGGCTCTGGCGCTCGAGCTCGATCAGATGGTCGGAGTGGTCGAGCATGGGCTCTTTAATGGTCTAGTGGATACAGTGATTGTTGCCGGTCAAACCGGTCTGCAGATTTTAGAAAAAAATAAATAGAAAGAAGGCAGTTTATGTCAAAATTTGATCGCATTCATCTGATTGTATTGGATTCAGTCGGGATCGGGGCAGCCCCTGATGCCAACAATTTTCAAAATGCTGGTGTTCCAGACGGAGCTGCAGACACCCTGGGTCATATTTCTAAGACCGTTGGCCTCAACCTACCCAATATGGCCAAAATCGGATTAGGAAATATCGAGCGGCCCCAGCCACTAAAGACCGTTCCCCAAGAGGAACAGCCTAGTGGCTACTACAGTAAATTAGAAGAAGTTTCGCTAGGTAAGGATACCATGACCGGCCACTGGGAAATTATGGGCTTGAACATTACCGAGCCTTTTGACACCTTCTGGAATGGTTTCCCAGAGGAAATCATCACAAAAATCGAAGAATTTTCAGGTCGCAAGGTTATCCGGGAGGCTAACAAACCCTACTCTGGAACAGCGGTTATTGACGACTTTGGACCTCGCCAAATGGAAACAGGTGAGCTGATTATTTATACCTCTGCCGACCCGGTTCTTCAGATTGCAGCCCACGAAGAGATTATCCCCTTGGAGGAGCTCTATCGTATCTGTGAATACGCCCGCTCAATCACACTAGAAAGACCAGCCCTATTAGGTCGGATTATCGCTCGGCCTTATCTTGGTCAACCAGGTAACTTTACACGGACCGCTAATCGTCACGACTATGCCGTCTCACCATTTGCACCAACTGTGCTCAATAAACTAGATGAGGCAGGGATTGATACCCTGGCTGTCGGTAAAATCAACGACATCTTTAACGGTTCCGGTATCAATAAGGACCAAGGCCATAACCAAAACAATATGCACGGTGTCGATACCCTGATTAAGGCTTTAAACAAGCCCGACTTCAAACAAGGATTTTCCTTTACCAACCTAGTAGACTTCGACGCCCTCTACGGTCATCGAAGAGACCCTCAAGGTTACCGTGATTGCCTCCACGACTTTGATGCCCGCCTGCCAGAAATTATCGAAAATATGGGTGATAAGGACTTGCTCATGATTACGGCTGATCACGGAAATGACCCAACTTATGCAGGAACTGACCATACCCGCGAGTATATCCCGCTCTTGGTTTACGGCAAATCGCTCCAAGGAAGCGGCCACTTACCGGTCGGCCACTTTGCTGACATCTCAGCCACTATCGCTGATAACTTTGGTGTCGACAAGGCCATGATTGGGGAAAGTTTCTTGGATAAATTACTGTAAATCAAGGCTGAGGAGGAGATTATGTCAATAACAAATGGACCTCAAACGATTGCTTATCTGGGCATGAGCTTAGACGGCTATATTGCCGATACAGCAGAAGGGATGACTTGGCTGGAAGAAGTGCAAGGTCAAGGAGACAATGGCTACGGTGCTTTTTATGACAGTATTTCCAGTGTGGTCATGGGAAGAAGGACTTATGATTGGCTTATCAAGCAGGACTTGGAAGTCTTTCCCTATCAGGACAAGGACTGTTACCTCTTGACCAGTCAGCCTGTTGAGCCAGAAAAGCATATTCGCCTTGCTTCGTCTGCTCGCCAGTTGTTTGCAGATTTGAAAGAGTATTCCCAGCGAGATATTTGGATTGTTGGTGGCGGTCTGCTCATCTCAAAGTTGATACAAGAGGGATTATTGGATTGTCTGCAAGTGATGATTGCTCCTCTTCTTCTTGGAGACGGAGTTCCCTTGTTTACAGGGCTTGATTGTCCTTACCCACTGGAATTAACGGACTGTCGCAGGCATGGTCAATTTGTCGAATTGTTTTATCAAGTAAAAAAATAGGAGATTAGAATGGAAAAGGGAGCTATTCTATCTGAGGATAGAAAATACAGATATGTATTATGGAGAGAGTGGGACGCTAGTTTACCCAAGCTGATGTTTGTTGGTTTAAATCCTTCAACAGCTGATGAAAATGAAGACGACCCAACTATTAAAAAATGTATTGCTTTTGCAGAAAAATGGGGCTATGGTGGTTTTTACATGACCAATCTGTTTGCTTATAGGAGCACAGACCCAGCGCAGTTAAGGTCAGTAGAAAATCCAGTTGGCGATGAGAATGATGACTATATCAAAAAATATGCAGATTTATCTGACAAAGTTGTGGCTTGCTGGGGAAATGACGGAACTTATTTGGGTCGCTCTGAACAAGTCAAAAATTCTTTAAAAACATTATTTTGTTTGAAAGTCAATCAGAGTGGTCAACCTTGCCACCCGCTCTATTTAAAAGCTGATATATCTTTGAAACCATATAAATAATAGAAAGAGAAGAAGATGACATTATTAGAAAAAATTATTGAAACAAAAGATTTTTTAGCGAGCAAGGGAATTATCCAGCCCGAATTTGGGCTTATCCTTGGCTCTGGCCTGGGTGAATTGGCCAATGAGATTGAAAATGCAATCTCTGTTGATTATGCCGATATTCCCAACTGGGGTCGTTCGACCGTTGTTGGCCATGCTGGTAAACTGGTTTACGGGGAACTTTCTGGCCGTAAGGTTTTGGCCCTCCAAGGACGTTTCCATTTTTATGAAGGTAATCCCATGGAAGTTGTCACTTTTCCAGTAAGAGTGATGAAGGCTCTGGGAGCTAGCGGAGTTATCGTTACCAATGCAGCGGGAGGGATTGGCTATGGTCCAGGAACCTTGATGGCCATTAGCGACCATATCAACTTAACCGGTCAAAACCCCTTAATCGGTGCCAATTTAGATGATTTTGGACCACGTTTTCCAGATATGTCTGATGCCTATAGCAAGGCCTATCGTGAAAAAGCTCATGCCGTAGCAGACAAATTAGGAATTGAGCTAGCAGACGGTGTCTATCTAGGAGTTACAGGTCCAACCTATGAAACCCCAGCCGAAATTCGTGCCTTCCAAACCATGGGGGCTCAAGCTGTCGGCATGTCCACTGTTCCAGAGGTCATTGTCGCCGCCCATTCAGGACTTAAGGTTCTAGGAATTTCTGCTATAACCAATTTTGCGGCAGGTTTCCAAAGCGAGCTCAATCATGAAGAAGTCGTCGAAGTCACCGAACGGATCAAAGAAGACTTCAAGGGCTTGGTCAAGGCTGTCTTGGCAGAATTATAGGCTCATTTAATTATTATTTCCAGAGGAGAGAAAAATGTCTATTCATATCGCAGCAAAAGCAGGTGAGATTGCTGATAAAATCTTGCTACCAGGCGATCCCTTGCGGGCAAAATTTATCGCCGAAAATTTTTTAGAAGATGCAGTTTGCTTCAACCAAGTCCGTAATATGTTTGGCTACACAGGAAGCTATAAGGGTCATCGGGTCAGCGTTATGGGGACGGGTATGGGAATGCCCTCAATTTCCATCTATGCGCGTGAGCTGATTGTCGACTATGGAGTTAAAAAGCTGATTCGGGTTGGGACTGCTGGCTCCCTGTCAGATAAGGTGCATGTAAGAGAGCTAGTTTTAGCTCAAGCAGCAGCAACCAACTCTAACATTATTCGCAACGACTGGCCCATGTATGACTTCCCCCAAATTGCTAGCTTTAACCTGCTAGATAAGGCCTATCATATCGCCAAAGATTTGGGTATGACTACCCATGTCGGCAGCGTCCTCTCGTCAGATGTTTTTTATTCTAACTTCTACGAGCAAAATCTCAAACTGGGCACAATGGGAGTCTTGGCAGTAGAAATGGAAGCAGCAGCCCTCTATTATCTAGCGGCCCAACATCAGGTAGAAGCCTTAGGAATTATGACCATTTCAGATAGCTTGGTCAATCCAGACGAAGATACCACAGCAGAAGAACGCCAGACCACCTTTACCGATATGATGAAGGTGGGTCTGGAAACCTTGATTACAGACTAGTTTTTTAAGAAATGAGGATTGAGAAAATTTCCCAATCCTTTTTAAATAGAAGTATAAAGTTGGAAAAATTCAGAGGGCAAAAGAAAACTTAGCTAGTCATTTTTTATAGTATATCTTATTTACCTACTCATGAAGCCCTTGGAGTGGTTTTTCCTGCTTGTATTATACTTGACAGATATCAAACCTGAAAATCGGATTGCCTCCTGTATACCTCTCCCTTGCCTGAGGATTTGCCAAGGGAGAAAGGAAGCTTTAGATTGGAATACATATGAAACAAATTAAGGACTACTTATTGGATAAATTTACGACCTACATATGGCTTATAGCTATAGCAATTATGATTTTCTTTTACTCGTTTTATCAAGTTGAAGATTTGTTATATACAAGCCGACGTAACTCAAGTAATGAATTTTTAGAAGACCACTATGAGAGAGAATACAATAGTATTATAGATTACAAAAAATATGATAATGGAATACTGGCAGTGTTGGTAGATGGTTCTTACTTTCAGAACGATACATACCTGATTACTAGTAATTATCGTTTAAGTGAATTTAACAATCTAGAAAAAAAGGAATATCGAGGACAAAATAGTCGAGATTATTTCATAATTGATTTAATCGAAATTGCTAAGGGAATGACCTCCTATCAAAAAATTGACGTTCTAGCTCAAGCTAGGAAATTAGAACCTAAGGCAGAGTCTATTTCTACTCATTTTGATTTGCTAGAAGAAGAAGGGAAAACTTTTTTATCATTTGAACTTACTTATAGAGGTAACGATACTGAGACTGATTATAAAAATAAGGAAAACAGACAATCTTATTTAAAGGTCGATTTAGAAAACGGACAAGCTACAATATTGGCGAAAAATCCAGTGAGCGAAAAGTTAGATAATTCCAATCAGATAGATAAATCAAACAGTCTACTTTCACTGTGGGGAAAGAATGCATTTACCGATTATCTTACTAAGAATAATATAGATCTTAAGGTAGATAGTTTGATTTTTTCAAATGTAGAACAGCTTCCAAGTTTAACTCATAAGTTTCCCTTTGTGAAAAACTATTTAAGAGAGAATTATAGTTTACATTTAGATTTTCCAGAAAATCTTTCACTTACTGATAGACTAGACTTTATAAATAATATTTTAGATTGGGAGAATGGTAAATCATGAGCATCATCAAGAATAAAAAAATGCTGATATTTCTTATTGTCGTTACTCTATCAGGTGTAGGACCGTTCATTTTTTTATTGGTAAATAATCGGGGTTTTTATCCTGATTGGCAGTACAAGGAACTTGTAAGTTACCAGGAGAAATTCAAACTCGAGACTTTGAAGATAAATGAAAACAATGCTATTTTATTGATAGAAACACAAAATCATCCCTTTATAAATTTCACTAATGGTAAATTGTATACTCAAAAAATAGCATTTAAGCGTGGCTTTGATTTTCTTCGAGATGATTTAGATGTTGATGATGAAGATAAAAACACCTTAACAGTTTATCGCTATCACCATGGACTAAAAAAAGAGAAGGAAATAAATTTAAACAGACTAATTAAAACTCATCTGGAAGATGCTGTTGCGGGAAGGATTTTAAGTCAGGTCAACCAAGATACTTTTGTGATAAAAGCTTACAGAACTAGTGAAAAAGGACAGGGCTATAACTTCTTGCAACCAAGAAATTATTTGCTAAATTTAAAAGAGGAAAGTTTCAAGCCTTTAAAAAGGGGTGAAAGAGTAGAGTATGAAATTAAGAGAAGTCGTGTCGAGCTGTTTAAGAAAGATAAAACAGGAGTTGCTCGTGAGTTGTTACTTGAATTAAGCCCAGAAAGTGTAAAAATAGAAGGAGGTCGATATGATGATTATAATCTTAAGCTAGAAAGCTTAAATATTAACCAATTCTTTCCGAATAACCAATTTTATCTTTATCAAAATATGCAAGAGTTCAAGTTCCCGTATAAAAATAAAAAAATTTATAAATCGTCCTCTGTACTATTTATTGGACCGCAAGCTCTTGAATATTACAATTATTATTTTGCTCCCAAAAATAAAAAAGATGCTTTTGCAGGTTGGACGCTATCTAGTAGTTATAGTAAAGATAGGGAAAACCATCAGCTAAAAAGTATAAATGATTTCGAAAAATACTTCAAAAATGATTAAGAAATCTAAGGAACAAGGAAACTGTGCAGAGTTCAACTCCTTAACCATTTAACTGCCCTCTTTTAAGCGAGAAATAACAAGGAGAAAGAATGTTTCAAGGAAGCTGTCATTACCTAATGATGAAACCCTTGGAGTGGTTTTTCCTGCTTGTATTATACTTGATAGATATCAAACCTGAAAATCGGATTGCCTTGCAGTATATTAGCCCTCTACCGGCGGATTTTAAAAACAGACCAGATAAAAAATGATATCAAAAAGAGATTGGTAATGGAAATTACCAATCTCTTTTCTGTCTTTACTATTCGGCTATTTTTGACTAGTAGCTTGGTTTCACCTAGCTCTTATTTATCAAACTTAACTTCTTCTAGAAGATAATCAATAAAACGTTCTCCCATCTTTGATAGGCTGGCCTTTTCATGGGTGATGTAGACTAGGTCAATCGGGTCATCGATATCAAGTGGGATTGAGACGATATTATCGCCATTGAGGTTGCTATTGAGAATACCGGTCGCAATAGTGTAACCGTCCAGTCCGATTAGGAGATTAAAGAGGGTTGCCCGGTCAGATACGACAATGGACTTCTTGTGGCGCTCCTGGGAAAGGATTTCCTCTGAAAAGTAGAAGGAATTGTGGGTCCCTTGGTCGTAGCTCAGATAGGGGAAGTCCTCCAAGTCAGCCAGCTGCACGCTCTCCTTGTCAGCCAAGGGATTGGACTTACTGACAAAGATATGGGGTTGGGCTGTAAATAAAGGAGTGGCCAGGAGATGATTATCATCTAACATCTTAGTCAGGACATCGCGGTTGTAGCTATTGAGAAAGAGAACACCGATTTCTGAGCGAAAATTCTTGACGTCATCAATGATTTCCCAGGTCCTAGTTTCTCTTAAAAAGAGTTCATACTTTTCCATATCGCTTTTTTTCAAGAGAGAGACAAAGGCATTGACCACAAAGGCATAGTGCTGGGATGAAACGCTAAAGAGTTCTCTTTGCTCAACCGGATTTTTATAACGTTCTTCCAGAAGTTGGGTCTGCTCGACTACCTGACGGGCATAGGATAGGAACTCCATACCATCCTTGGTCAGGGTAATACCCTTGGGATTGCGGATAAAGATTTCAATTCCCATCTCATTTTCCAGGTCCCGAACGGCATTGGACAGGCTGGGCTGGGTGATAAAGAGCTGTTTGGCAGCCTCGTTCATGCTACCCGTTTCGACAATTTTGATAATATAGTGTAACTGTTGGATTCTCATATCCCTATTTTATCATAAAGTTACTGGAAAAACTCAGGAAATATTGCAATTTTTAGAGAATATAAGAACGAAAAAAGGCTAGTAGACTTAAAAGTTTAAGTTTTAGTAAAAGAGGACACAAATAGAAAAGAGAGCTAAGCTGGAAACCACCTTTGGAATACCGCTCAATTCTGGTTCATGAGTTCTCCACTATCAGACTTGATTTTGTGAATGGCTCCTCGTTAGCAAAGAGGCTAGCTTCCATAAAAAGAATCGGATTAGTCCGCCCTGAATTTAAAGATTTTTCTTGACAAATGAGGCGATAAACTATAAAATGAAATAAATAATAACCTTTAAAGAGTCCAGAGAGGCTGCTAAGGTAGAAACGCTTAAAAAGGGCCAGTAGACTGGGCCCAATTTTCGTGAAACCTTGCTGGAAATCTGGCAAGGTTTTTTGTGTAAAGGAGAAACTTATGCGTGAAGAACGTCCGATTATCGCTTTGGACTTCCCCTCATTTGAGGATATTAAGAAATTTTTAGCCCTTTTTCCCCAAGAGGAAAAACTCTATGTCAAGGTGGGAATGGAGCTTTTTTATGGAAATGGTCCTGAAATTGTCCGCTATGTCAAAGGATTGGGTCATTCCATCTTTTTGGACTTGAAGCTTCACGATATTCCCAATACGGTCCAGTCGGCCATGACCATGCTATCCCAGTTAGATGTTGATATGATGACGGTGCATGCTGCTGGTGGTGTGGAAATGATGCGAGCTGCCAAGGCTGGACTTTTAAAACCTGCTAAGATTATTGCGGTCACCCAGCTGACCTCAACATCTGAGGAAAATATGCGGGACTGGCAAAATATCCAGACTAGTCTGCAAGAGTCGGTTGTCAACTATGCCAAGAGAAGCCAAGAAGCGGGCCTTGACGGGGTTGTTTGTTCGGCCCATGAAGTAGACTTGATTAAAAAAGCCACCTCCGAGGACTTTATCTGTCTGACACCAGGGATTCGGCCTAAAGGAGCAGCTGTTGGCGACCAAAAGCGGGTCATGACGCCCCACGACGCCCAGCTAATCGGCTCCAACTATATTGTGGTTGGACGGCCTATTATCCAGGCCCAAGATCCACTTGCAGTCTATCATCAGATTAAGGAGGAGTGGAATAGCTAAGAGAGTCTAGACCCTAAAGGGTCTGTCTCTCTACGTGAGCCCCGATTTTCTTACTTATTTATCGGGCCCTCCCTAAGCTATTCACTAGCTTTCATCAACAGGTATAATCGACCTTTTGATGAAATCGTCGGAAGTCCGCTAAGAGAGTCTAGACCCTAAAGGGTCTGTCTCTCTACGTGAGCCCCGATTTTCTTGATTATTGTCGGGCCCTCCCTAAGCTATTCACTAGCTTTCATCAACAGGTATAATCGACCTTTTGATGAAATCGTCGGAAGTCCGCTAAGAGAGTCTAGACCCTAAAGGGTCTGTCTCTCTACGTGAGCCCCGATTTTCTTACTTATTTATCGGGCCCTCCCTAAACTATTCACTAGCTTTCATCAACAGGTATCATCGACCTTTTGATGAAATCGTCGGAAGTCCGCTAAGAGATTCTAGTCCCTGAAGGTCCTGTCTCTCTACGTGAGCCCCGATTTTCTTACTTATTTATCGGGCCCTCCCTAAGCTATTCACTAGCTTTAACCACCTTGTTTGTCCCATGCTCTTGGCTAGAGTTTTTATGGGAGTTTTGCTTGCTTATAATTTGTTTTTACTTATTCTTAAAGACCTCGGGTTTCTAAGATGCTACATTGAAAAAGGAGAAAAGATGACTTTAGCAAAAGATATTGCACGTGATTTATTGAAAATTGAGGCTGTTTACTTGAAACCAGAAGAGCCATTCACCTGGGCTAGTGGTATCAAGTCCCCGATTTATACAGATAATCGTGTAACCCTGGCCTATCCAGAAACTCGGACCTTGATTGAGAATGGTTTTGTCGAGGCTATCAAGAGAGATTTTCCTCAAGTAGAAGTCATTGCAGGAACAGCGACAGCAGGTATTCCTCATGGTGCCATTATTGCTGATAAGATGAATTTACCTTTTGCTTATATTCGTAGCAAGCCCAAAGATCATGGTGCAGGCAATCAGATTGAGGGGCGCGTGCCAGCGGGACAAAAAATGGTCGTTGTAGAAGACTTGATTTCAACCGGAGGTTCCGTTCTAGATGCGGTAGCAGCAGCTGAACGTGAAGGCGCTCATGTCCTTGGTGTAGTGGCCATTTTCACCTATCAACTGCCTAAGGCTGACCAACGCTTTGAAGAAGCAGGAGTCAAGCTCGTGACCTTGTCCAACTACAGCGAATTGATTCAGCTGGCGGAGCAAGAAGGCTATGTCAGCGCAGAGGGCTTGGCGCTCTTGGAACGCTTCAAAGAAAACCAAAAAACCTGGCAGGAGAGTTTGGCATGATTGATTATACAAATCAGAAAAAAATCACTGCTCAACAGTTTGCCCATGTCTTGGAGCAATCAGGCATTCACCGCCCGACTAAGGATTTGCCGCGTTTGCAAAAAATGCTAGATGAGGCGGATATTCTCTGGACGTCGTGGGACGGAGAGCGACTAGTTGGTGTGGCGCGTTCCTTGACAGATTTTTCCTACGCTTGCTACCTGTCTGATTTGGCGGTCGATGAAAGCTATCAGAAGCAGGGGATAGGTAGAATTTTGGTCGAAAAAACGCGTCAGAAGATTGGAGAAGAAGTGGCTCTTATCCTCCTTTCAGCACCAAATGCTATGAACTACTATCCCAAAATCGGTTTTGAAACAGCCGAAAACGCTTATATCATCAAACGCAAGCCTTTTTAAGGCTTGTTTTTATAAAATTAGTAAATTTCTATCATTGTTTGTTATAAATTTCAAAACATGGTAAAATAGGACAAAGCTAGAAAAGAGGAACACTATGACCATTCAAAGCAATCAAATGACCGCTAGCGGCCATGCCAGCGCTATTATGGCGGGAGCTAGCTTGATGGTTGACCAAGCCGTCACTAAGGACACCACTAGCAACTTTGATAGCAATACAAGTCTTCAATCCTATATGGATCAGGAAGCGGATTCTGCCAGCCAGTCGGCGGAACAGACCAGGCAGTTGGTTGCTGGAGTGCAAGCAACAGCAAGAGAATTTGTGGCGACAGATACGCAAATCAAGGCCCAGCTGGATATTTGGCGCTTGACTGATAAGATCTATCAAGTCACTGCTCCTGCCCGCAAGGACCATGTAGCTAGCTCAGCCCCTCTTCCGGGAACAGAAACTCTCCAGAAGGCTGGGCTTGGTTACCCCTTAAATTAAAGGAGACGCCATGACAGACCAATCCTTAGCCACTATTAAGCAGGAAAAGCGTCAGCTAGAGCGCTCTTTCGATTACCTGATTCATCAAAAACGTCGCTTGAAAGCTTTAGAAGACCAGGTGCTAGACCATCATGATAGGATGCAAGACTGCTTTCAGGAGCTGGACCTCATCAGTAACCAGCCTCAGGATGCCTTGTTTTTAGCAGAATTAAGGGAAGCAGACCACCGCAGTGTCCGTCTGCTGGACGATGACTTGGAAGCCATGGAGCAGACTCTAAAAAAGCAAGAAGCCGACTTAGAAGAAGAGGAAGACCGGCTTTATAAGGCAGAGCGTCAGCTCTATCTAGCCCAAGAAGACAAAAGGAGGAAGCCTGATGAAAGTTGATTTACCTTCGCTGCAAGCCCAGGCCAGCAGTATGGCCACTATTGCGGCAGCTAGAAGCGCGGCCTATGACCATACCATTGAGGCCCTTCTGGACTTTATCAATGACGGGAGCCTCCAAGGGGAGGCTTATAGTGCTTCCAAAAGCTACGCATCCAGTCGAAATATCCCTTATTTAAGAGGAGCCAAGCTCCTGGTCGAGCGTTTGGCCGAGGCTAGTCAAGCTTTGGTCGATAAATATATCGCCGAGGTCGGAAGCGAAAGCCTAGATGAAGATGAGTTGCAGTCAAAGATAGAAAGCCTGCAAGCAGTCATTCATACCAAAACCAACCTCTATAATACCCTTTTTCGACTAGATGACATCTCAAATGATACCCTGGGAGCCATTACCAAGGTCATCGACAGTGCCAAAGATGAGTTGGAAAAGACTAGGGAAAAACTCCAGAAACTCAGAGCCTTTTTCGCTAGCTCAGCCAGTGTCTTAGAAGGCATTGCGGACTTACAAACAGCCGTCACAGCAGGCGCCGACCAACTAGCACTCGATGCCCAAACCTATGGCGGCCAAGTTCCCAATGTCCAAGGTGTCGCCCAACCAAACTGGGTTCAGACCATTGATAAGCATATCAAACAGCAAAGAGAAAAAGAGGTCAAAAAGGCTGACCCTCAAGAAATCGAACGTCAGAAGATAGCCAAGATGTCTAAAGCGGAGCTGCTAGATGAGTATGGAGATATTATCAGTTCCAATGCTTATCCAGATCCGTATAGCCCCAATAGCCAATCCAAAATGCGTACAGCCAAGTGGGTGATGGAGCGCTACAAGCAAGTCGAACATGAGGAAGTGGAGTTTAGCCCTAAACTCCTGAAAAAGGTCGATAAGAAATTCAAGGCCAAGGTTGATAAAATGAGTCAGGAAGAGTTGGAAAAGGAATTCCCTTATCTCCAGCACTTGCAGAGCCCTGTTCATCCGGCAATTTACTTTTCAAAAACGGACCTTGCCAATACAAGTTATCTGGAGTATCGCTATTTTAAGCTAGATAGCCAGAAGGAATTTCGTTGGCGAGACCCCAACTTCATGAATAAGATTTATGACCATGTCAACAAGACTGGGATTGACCCGATCACTGGCAAGGAAGCCGATGAGAGCTTAAAAAACTATGCCAAACATCATGGCGCTATTGAAGGCCTCAGTAATTTCTTTGCCTTTACGGCAGCTGGTCTCAGCGCTTATCATGCAGGGAAACCAGTCGGACAGGTCAGCAAACCGCAAACCCAAGGGGTGGACCCAACCCCACAAGCCCCAACTGCCGGCGAGAGCACTCCCCCTCCTACTTACAATCGGGACTATATCCTTGAGAATATCCGAAAAAGCAAAGAAGCCAGACAAGCATCGAATTTCGGGGAGTATGTTAAGAAAGAACGGGAAATTCTTCAAAAGATAAAAACTGATACTGTTAAAAATTACTCTCAGCAAAAACAATATTGGACTAGGGAGATAGAATTTAAAGGGAATAAGGTTTATCAGAGAGATGATTTAATTGATCTTTTCTCACAGGATGCTAAAGGTAGAACCAATTTGGAAAGAATGGAAAAGGGGCTAGCTCCTATTGGTTCTGACGGAATGCCTCTTAATCTGCATCATCTTACTCAACGTCAAACAAGTTCAATAGCTGAAGTAGAAGCTAGATTTCATCAAAAGAACTATAATATACTGCATATAAACACGGGGGAATTGCCAACAGGTATAAATAGAACGCAATTTAATACTTGGAGAAAACAATATTGGAAAAATCGATCTAGTAGATTTCCCTTTGAATAAAAACTAAAATACATGGAGGAGTAAAATATGTTAAGTAAATACTATCTTGAAGCGTTAAATTTAATTGATAACAATCAGGATTTATTAGATGATTTTGGAGGCTGTTCTGAAAATATTATTCAATTAGCCGAAAATACCTTGGGAGTAGTTTATCCTAAGGACTATAAAGATTTTTTAAAAACATTTGGTGCTGGAAATTTTGGTTCTACAGAAATTTATGGATTATTTAAAGAAGATTTTGCTAATTCAGGAGTGCCTGATTCTGTTTGGTATACTTTATTACAGAGAAAAAAACTGAATTTTCCTCAAAATTTAGTTATTATTTATGATTCGTCTATGGGTGAAGTTTATTGTTTAAATTATCATTCACTTAATCAACAAGGTGAACCACAAATTACAGGCTATATCTTAGGACTTGCAGAAGAATATCAAAAAAATCCAGTTTTATATAATAGCTTTGGAGAGTTTCTTTTAGATATGGTAACGTTAGAGTTAGAAAATGAATAACTTTCAAAGTATCAAACAACTAATTACTTCAGCAGATAATGTAGAATTTGCAGATTTTGGTGAAGGTATTTCTAAGGAATGGGTTAATAAAGCTGAACAAGCTCTAAATGTTACTTTCCCGAATTCTTATAAATGGTGGCTCGAAAATTATGGTGGTGGTGAAATTGACGGAGATGAAATATTTAGTGTCTATGGTTTAGATTTTGATAATGTTGTCGGTGGCGATGTTGTTTATATAAATAAGTTAAACCAAAAAAATCATGTAACAAATACTGATCAATTAGTCATTTGTGAATCGTTTGATGATACCTTTTTTTTGGAACTATCTAAGATGAATAATGGAGAAGCCCCAGTTTTGAGGCTATCTAATAAACAGCTGTATGCAAAAGATTTTCTTGAATTTTTAGAAAGAAGAATAATTGGAGAATGAGCGACATTAGGCGATGGCTTTGAAATGAAAATTACAACTGTATTTGATGCCGTTCAGTACGGTACTTTTGAGGAATTTAAGGAATTATATAATGGTGATGTTAACCAGCTTTTCACTTATGGACATTTAAACCTCCTCTTATTTACTCTAACAGATTATAGTAGATTAGATGACAAAGTGAAAATTATTAAATTTTTGTTAGAAGAAGGAATTGATGTTAACTGTATTGGTGGACGATTTGATTGGAACGCTTTACATCTTCTTATACGCATCAATCGTAATCCTGATGTTCGTTTTCTATTAGAAGTTGCTGAACTTTTAATAGAATATGGAATTGATGTAAATCAGAAAAATAAAAAAGGTATGACACCGTTAATGGAATCTATTGTTTATTTACGAAATAGTACAGAGGAGTTGATTCCGTTTTATATACTGCTTTTAAATGCTGGGGCAAATTATAAATTGAAAAATAATAATGGAAAATCATCTTTAGACTATGCTAAAGAATTTTCCTGGCGAAATGCTTTTTTAGATATTGTAAAGGAGTATGAAAATGAGGGAAGATAATTATGGTGGCTTTCTCCTATCAAAAAATGTAATGTTAGGAATTCCTATTGCTTATACCTATCGCGTAGAGCCTAGTATTCCCGCTTTAAATGGTTGGTATATTTATTCTTCAAGAGACGACAATGAATATGTTAGTAATCCAGAAAATTTTGAAATTGTTTCGGCGCAAACTATGTTTTCTATTGCACCAGTAATGGCTGAATTCTTTGAAGCAAAATTCGGGACCGACCTTGCTTGGTTATACGAGGAAGGGGTTCATATTGGCTTCTATGATTTAATTGCAGATAAAGAAACGACAATACCAGAGATTATGGGTTGGGATTGACCTAGAGAGTTGACTATCAGATAATTAGGTGGAGGCAAGAATGCTTGGGAACAATCCTAAGCATTCTAATTGTTTTTTACTGATTTCTCACCAGACATCATTTCTGCTTTTATTTAAGCAAAATAGGAATGAAGAGGTTAAAAAGGCTGACCCTCAAGAAATTGAACGTCAGAAGATAGCCAAGATGTCTAAAGCGGAGCTGCTAGATGAGTATGGAGATATTATCAGTTCCAATGCTTATCCAGATCCGTATAGCCCCAATAGCCAATCCAAAATGCGTACAGCCAAGTGGGTGATGGAGCGCTACAAGCAAGTCGAACATGAGGAAGTGGAGTTTAGCCCTAAACTCCTGAAAAAGGTCGATAAGAAATTCAAGGCCAAGGTTGATAAAATGAGTCAGGAAGAGTTGGAAAAGGAATTCCCTTATCTCCAGCACTTGCAGAGCCCTGTTCATCCGGCAATTTACTTTTCAAAAACGGACCTTGCCAATACAAGTTATCTGGAGTATCGCTATTTTAAGCTAGATAGCCAGAAGGAATTTCGTTGGCGAGACCCCAACTTCATGAATAAGATTTATGCCCATGTCAACAAGACTGGGATTGACCCAATCACTGGCAAGGAAGCGGACGACAATCTTAAATTCTACGCCAAACACCATGGTACCATTGAAGGTCTCAGCAATGCCCTTGCTTTTGGGACCGGGCTGTATAGTGCGTATCAGGCGAGTAAGCCAGTCACTGTAACGAAGGATGTTGTTCATATACCAGAGACTTATTCACCAGAAGTATTAGGGCAAGTTGAACACACGGAAAGCTTTAGAGAGAATACCGTTAAACATATTTTTGAAGGAGAAGTGAAGCGCCGTCAAGCCAAGGGCTATCACTATGCCAATATCGAAGGAACTGCTGGAGAAGCCATTCCTGATACCCGGGTTGATTTGGGGAATGGGGTCTATGAGGTGGACGTCAAAGTAAATGGTGTGATTAAGCATGCGAAATCTACCATGTTCCCCGATACTATGAGCCCGCAGGAAGTGGTGGACGCTATTAATGAGGCGTATAATGGGAGAGAAAAAGTCCCTAATACTAGAAATCAATATCGTGGAGAAGCCAATAATGGAATAAAAGTTATCATGTATTTAGACAAAGATGAAAAAATAATCAGTGCTTTTCCTGCTAAAAGTCAATAATTAAGTAATTTAGGAGAATAAAATGTTTACTAGAAAATACATAAGTTTTAAAGTTGGAAATACTATGGATTTGACCGTTGCATTTGAAAATGAAGAGCTAGGTGCTCTACAAGATTTTTTGTCCAGTGAAACTCATAATTTCGCTCCTCATATTGTCAAGGAATTAGACAATGTTCTCTCAAGACGCAAGGCAGACCTCTATTTTTCAGGGAATATGTCCTTTGTAGAAGGAGACAGGCGCACTGCCTTAGTTGGCTTTGCTTATGAGGAACTTGGTCCTGATGTTGTTCTCCCAACTGCCACGCTCAAAGAGCTAGTTGATGAATGGATTGAAATGGAAGACAAGTTTAAAAAAGGCGAGCTAGACGGCAAGTTGCCGCTGGTGATTGAGGATTAAGAGGTCGGGTAATGCTTAGAATATTTTTTCTAAGCTTTTTAATTGAAATATTCCGCCAAACATCATGGCGTTATTGAAGGCCTCAGTAATTTCTTTGCCTTTACGGCAGCTGGTCTCAGTGCTTATCATGCGGGAAAACCAGTCGGACAGGTCAGCAAACCGCAAACCCAAGGGGTGGACCCAACCCCACAAGCCCCAACTGCCGGCGAGAGCACTCCCCCTCCTACTTACAATCGGGACTATATCCTTGAGAATATCCGAAAAAGCAAAGAAGCCAGACAAGCATCGAATTTCGGGGAGTATGTTAAGAAAGAAAAAGAGATTTTGCGGAAGCTAGAGGAGTTTCCACCAACAAAAAGACCCTCATGGAGACAATCTGAAATTGATATTGGGAAAGATTATCCTGATTATGAAGCCCAAAAATCCTTCTTAAATGGAGAAGAAGTACCTTATAGAACTAAAGGAAGTGTTAGACCTGAATATTATAAGTCAGGACATAGTATAGAAGTAAAAAATTATAATTTGGAGACACCTTCTGGTAGAAATAATCTAGTAAATAATGTTAGCAAACAAATCATTCAAAGAAATGCTAACTTACCAAGCGGGACATTCCAAACTATAGTTGTTGATATAAGGGGACAGCGTGTCTCACATGATATTTTAAAAAGCATAAAATCTAAAATTTTGAACAAATCTCAAACTCAAGTTGAAATTCGATTTATGAAATAGGAGTAAATAAATGACAGTAGGACTAAAAGTAGATTTATATTGGTATCCGATTGGGAATGGAAGTTTTCTTCATTCTTTCTTTTCAACCATTGCAGTTAATTTGGAAGATAGTAAGTGGGGCAGTCGTTTTCCAGTGATGATGAATGAATTATATCAGGGAAATCTTCTTTATGAAAGAATTGATAAGGCCAAACAAGAATTGTCAGTTATCAAAGAGGAGCTCTCCCATATTTCACCAAAAGAGGTGGTCTGGGATATAGATGATTTAAGTGCACAACCACCTTGGGGGGATAATATCAGCCCAGATATTACTGACTTATCAAATTATTTTGTGACTAGTCGAGGTGATGACTTAATTGAAACCTTCCAAAAGGCTTTTGTGGACGGATTAGAAACGCAGTCAAACGTTGAAATAGACAGTTTATAACATGATAAAAATAAACAATATAGAGTGGATTGATGTTGATACTAAAGAAGCAGAGCTTGTTCTGTCTGACGGCGAAAATAAACTGCTTGTTTTCTCAGACGGCTATAGTGAGTTTGATTGCCAGGTTGGAGTTGAGTTTAAAGAGGAGCTCTATGCTATGGTTTCATCGGACGTTATTCAGGTAATGAATAAGCCGGAGAGCGTTCTGCCTCTAGGTGGTTTTCGTCAAGTGATAACTGGTACATTGATAGATAAACAGAATTCTTTATTAAAGATTGGAGAGTATGTCCTTCATTTTGAAAGTGATATTCCAAATGATGTGAAAGAAGGAGAATTGCTAGAGTTTGAAGTCGGTAGGATTGATATTTAATTTCCTCTCTGTTCATCAACCTTAATCAACAGCCCAAATTTGTTCCGTTTACCCCGCCAACTCTAGTCGACAGAGCAAATGAACTTTAGCACCCAGTAGGAAAACCCTATCCTGAAGGATTCCCAGAAGGCATCAACAATGCCCTTGCTTTTGGGACCGGGCTGTATAGTGCGTATCAGGCGAGTAAACCAGTCACTGTAACGAAGGACGTTGTTCATACACCAGAGACCTATTCACCGGAAGTGTTAGAGCAACTTGAACATACGGAAAGTTTTAGAGAGAATACCGTTAAACATATTTTTGAAGGAGAAGTGAGGCGCCGTCAAGCCAAGGGCTATCACTATGTCAATATCGAAGGAACTGCTGGTGAAGCAATACCCGATACTCGAGTAGATTTGGGGAATGGGGTCTATGAAGTGGATGTTAAGGTAAATGGTGTGATTAAGCATGCGAAATCTACTATATTCCCCGATACCATGAGCCCGCAGGAAGTGGTAGATGTTATCAATGAGGCGTATAATAACAGAGAATACATTGAGGGAACAAGGAATACATATAGTGGAACAGCAAAAAATGGTATCAAGATTGATATGTTTTTAGACAAAAACGGAAAAATCATTAGCGCTTTTCCTTCTCAAAATCAATAATAGGAGAATAAAATGTATACAAGAAAATATCTATCTTTAAAAAATTATCCTCGATTAAACGTTGCATTTGAAAATGAAGAGCTGTACGCTCTACAAGATTTTTTATTTAGCGAAACTCATAATTTTGCTCCCCATATTGTCAAAGAATTAGACGATGTCCTTTCGGGGCGCAAGGTAGACCTCTATTTTTCAGGCAATATGTCCTTTGTAGAGGGAGACAGTCGCACTGCCTTAGTTGGCTTTGCTTACGAGGAACTTGGACCAGATGTAGTTCTTCCTACCGCTAAACTCAAAGAGTTAGTTTATGAGTGGATTGAAATGGAGGACAAGTTTAAAAAAGGCGAGCTAGAGGGCCAGTTGCCGCTAGTGATTGAGGATTAGTTTTTGTTTGATGCTTAGAATTGTCTCTAAGCATTTTAATTGAAATTTTTCACCCTCACATAGGTTATGGGCAAGCTAATATGTTCTGAACTCTGGGCGTGCTCGCCTATTTTTTTTGTTTCTGTTATAATGTAACTATGAACAAAGTCTATTCCTTTTTCTTTTCTTTTTTGCAAAAGTTGCTTTTGCTTTTAGTGATTCATTGGCTAGTGATTGCGATTTTTCATATAAATAATTTATTGCCTTCAGTGGGAGCTAGCCTCTTTTTCCTGGCCCTAGTCTTGCTTCTCTTTGTCTGTCGCAAGCAATTAAAAGGTTTTTATCAGTTCTTGATGCAGCATAAGCGAGCCTTAATGCTAGCAGCGATTATTTTTCAACTTGTCATGTTGCTGGCAGCTCAATTGCTGATTCGCAGAGATGCGGCAGTGGTTTTTACGGGGGCTTTTGGCTATCTCAAGGAAAGTTCTATTTCTAATTATTTGACCCGCAATCCCAATAATATGTTCCTCTTCTTATATGAACGTTTTTTCTTTAAGATTTTTGGTCCGTCTGGGCTTTGGATTATGCAGGCTCTCAATCTTTTCTATACAGATGTGACAGCCTGGATTTTGTATAAGGGGAGTTTGAAGTACTTGGGACAAAAAACAGCTGATATGACCTTTTTCCTCTATCTGCTTTTACTGGGCTTTTCTCCTTATTTCTTCTCCATGTATACAGACATTTTACCCCTGCCCTTGATTGCGCTTCAGATTTTTCTGACTCTAGCTATTTTCCAAGAGAAGGAGACAAATAAAATTAGTCTCAAAACAGTGCTTTTGGCTCTTATCACTGGCCTAGCTAGTCTTATCAGGCCGACTGTTCTGATCCTTTTAATAGCCTTTTTTGGTCTTCTTTTTCTAAGAAAGGGGTTTAAGAAAGCCTTCTTAGTCCTAGGAGTCTTTAGTCTAGCTTTCGCTGCTAGTTATTTCAGTCTCAATCACTTGATTAAAAATCAAACTGAGATTCCTCTGGTCAAGGGAGAAGGACTAGCTAAGGGCCCCCTTCTCTTTATTGATTTAGGTTTGACCGATACGGGTCATAATCAAGAAGATATGAAGGAAGGCCTCTTGGCCTATGTGGAGCCTAGTCGGCGTGCTGACTACAATAACGGTATGTTTGCGCAGGAGAATATTATCAAGGACATCGAGCGTCGCTTGAGCGAGTTCACGCCTTGGACCTTCTTAGGGCATCTTTATTACAAGGAGTCCTTGACGGTGGCAGAAGGGACCTTGGGTTGGCTTTATCGCAGTGTTGAAAATGAGAAGACTCCTTATATCTCTCCTCTTTATGACTGGACCAAGAGTCAAGCCTGGGCCCAGTTTATCAGAGATTACTTTCTCAATACGGATAAGAAGAGCTTTGCCTATTATGCCTTGGTCAAGCAGCTATTCTGGATTTTCCTAGCCTTTGATCTAGTTCTTGCCATGTGGAAGTTTCGGGCCGAGGATGAGGCCTTAAATCTCCTGGCCTTGGCGGTCTTTGGTGGTCTTCTCTTTCTCCAAATCTTTGAAGGCGGCAAGACCCGCTATCTAATTCAATTTTTGCCGCAAATAGTCCTCCTGGCTAGTCTAGGCCTAGGTCGCTATTCTTTTAGGGGTGAGAAAGTAAAGAAAATAATTGCTTGGAAAGGAAGAAAAAGTCAGCTCTCTTAAGGGTTTGGCTTTTGTCTCCCTTTCTTTTTTGTTATAATAAGGAAAGAAAAGCAAAGGAGCGAAGTCATGACAAAAACAGTAGTTCCCCTGTATCCACCGCTTTACACGCTCAAAGCGATTGCCGACAATATTTGGATTGTGGACGGAGATATTATAGATATGAATGTTGGTCTCTTTTCCCTTCCTTTTTCAACGCGGATGACGGTCGTTCGGCTATCAGACGGCAAGCTCTGGTGCCATTCGCCCTTGGCTCCTCATCAAGGGCTTTTTGAAAAACTTGATGCGCTGGGACAAGTGGCTCACTTGGTTTCGCCCAACAAGATTCACTATGCCTATATCGCTGCTTGGAAAAAGCGTTATCCAGATGCTCTTGCCTGGGCCAGTCCAGGTATAGAAAAGCGGGCGACTAGCCAAAATATAGCCACCGCTTTTGGCCGAGAATTGACAGAGTCAGCGCCTGGTGACTGGTCGGCTGACTTGGAACAGCTGACTTTTAAGGGCAGCAAGGTTGTGGAAGAAGTGGTCTTTTTTCACAGAGCGAGTTCGACCTTGATTTTAGCAGATTTGATTGAAAATTTTGAGACAGAAAAAATGACCAGTCCAATTAGGAAGCTTGTCTATAAAGCGGCAGGGATTTCTGACCCTAAGGGGAAAACGCCACTTGATTTTCGTTTGACTTTTACAGCTAATAAGGAAGTTGCGAGAAAGTCTTTGAGAAAAATATTAGCCTGGTAGCCGGATAAAATTATTCTGGCACATGGACGCTGTTATTTGGAAAATGGCCAAGCGGAGTTGAAGCGGGCCTTTGCTTGGCTGGGCTAAAGGATTGTTAAAAAGAAAGAGAGGTCACAATGCGACATTCAGCATGGCACGATTTGATTAAGCAGGAGTTGCCAGAGGGTTACTTTGCTAAAATCAATCATTTTTTGGATGATGTTTACGGGTCGGCAACCATTTATCCGCCGCGGGACAAGGTTTTTAATGCCATTCAGACCACGGATTTGTCGGATGTCAAGGTGGTGATTTTGGGGCAAGACCCTTACCATGGCCCAAGGCAGGCTCAGGGTTTGAGTTTCTCGGTGCCAGATGATATCCCAGCCCCTCCTTCCTTGCAGAATATTCTAAAGGAGTTGGCTAGCGATCTAGGTCAGAAAGATTCCCACGATTTGACCCCCTGGGCTAAACAGGGAGTTCTCCTCTTGAATGCTAGCTTGACTGTACCTGCCGGCCAGGCCAATGCTCATGCAGGTCTTATTTGGGAGCCTTTTACAGATGCCATCATCAAGGTAGTCAATCAAAAGGATAGCCCTGTCGTCTTTATCCTCTGGGGTTCTTATGCTCGTAAGAAAAAGGCCTTGATTAGCAATCCCAAGCACTTGATTATCGAGTCGGCCCATCCCAGCCCCTTATCGGCCTATCGTGGATTTTTTGGTAGCAAGCCCTTTTCTCGTGCCAATGAATTTTTAGTCCAACAAGGTCTCGGTCCGATTGACTGGTTACAATAAAGGAGAACTATGGTTAAATTAGCAACGATTTGTTATCTGGATAATGGCAAGGAGTTCCTCATGCTCCACCGCAATAAAAAGCCCAATGATGTCCATGCTGGTAAGTGGATTGGGGTCGGAGGCAAGCTAGAAAAAGGAGAGACACCCCAAGCCTGCGCTGCACGTGAGATTTTTGAGGAAACGGGCCTGCGGGCCAAACCTGTGCTCAAGGGAATTATCACCTTTCCAGAATTTACACCTGGTCATGATTGGTACACCTATGTTTTTAAGGCTACCGACTTTGAGGGCCAGTTGATTGACTGCAATGAGGGAACTCTGGAGTGGGTTCCCTATGAGCAGGTCTTATCCAAGCCGACCTGGGAGGGGGACCATACCTTTGTCTCTTGGCTCTTGGAGGATAAACCTTTCTTTTCGGCTAGTTTCTCCTATCAGGGGGACCAGCTCTTGGACTATCATGTTGACTTTTATGAATAAGGAGTGTCGCTATGTTATTGATTAAAAATGGTCGGGTAATGGATCCTAAAACTGGATTGGATCAGCTTTCAGATCTCTTGATTGAGGAGGGGAAGATTGTCAAAATTGCTCCTAATATTGAAAATGGGGAGGCCCAGGTTATCAATGCCCAGGGGCTGGTGGTTGCACCGGGGCTGGTAGATATTCATGTTCATTTTAGGGAGCCAGGTCAGACTCATAAGGAAGATATCCATACGGGCTCCTTGGCAGCGGCAGCGGGTGGCTTTACCACAGTCGTCATGATGGCCAATACCAATCCGACAATTTCGACCAAGGAGACCCTAAAAGAGGTCCTGGAGTCAGCTAGTCGGGAGAAGATTCATGTCAAGTCAGTCGCTACCATTACTCAAAATTTTGACGGTCAAAATCTGACTGATTTCCCAGCCCTGCTAGAGGCAGGTGCAGTGGGTTTTTCTGACGATGGAATTCCCTTGACTAGTGCCAAGGTACTACGCCAGGCCCTGGAATTGGCCCGAAAAAATCAAACCTTTATTAGCCTGCACGAGGAAGACCCTGAACTGAATGGCGTTTTAGGTTTTAACGAGCAGATTGCTAGGGAGCATTTTCATATTTGTGGGGCGACAGGAGTAGCCGAGTACAGTATGATTGCGCGTGATGTTATGATTGCCTATGATTGTAAGGCCCATGTTCACATCCAGCACCTCTCTAAGGCAGAGAGTGTTCAGGTGGTCGAGTTTGCTCAAAAACTGGGGGCCCAGGTAACTGCAGAAGTGGCTCCCCAGCATTTTTCTAAGACCGAGTCTTTGCTTTTAACTCAAGGCAGCAAGGCAAAGATGAATCCGCCCCTGCGTCTAGAGTCCGATCGGTTAGCTGTTATTGAGGGGCTTAAGTCAGGAGTGATTTCAATTATTGCGACGGACCATGCCCCCCATCATGCTGACGAAAAAAATGTGGCTGACATCACCCAGGCACCATCTGGTATGACCGGATTAGAAACTTCTCTTTCGCTCGGCTTGACCTATTTGGTAGAAACAGGGGACTTAAGCCTGATGCAATTATTGGAAAAAATGACCATCAATCCGGCCCAACTCTATGGTTTTGAGGCAGGATTCTTGGCAGAAGGCGGACCTGCAGATATCACTATCTTTGACCCTCAGGCGGATCGTCTAGTGTCTGACCATTTTGCCTCTAAGGCAGCCAATTCCCCCTTTATTGGTGAAAGTCTCAAGGGACAGGTTTGCTATACCATTTGCGATGGTCAAATCGTTTTCGCCTCTAAGGACTAAAAATTAGTCAAAAAGTCCAAGGACCGAACCCTTTTTGAACCGCACCCCAAAAGTTAGACAGAAAATCTAACAGAAGGGGTGTTTTTTGATGAAATTAAGCTATGATGATAAAATTGAAATCTATCAGCTAAAATTAGCTGGCTGGTCTTGGTCAAGACTCGGTCAAAAATACGATGTCCAGGTGTCTAATCTTCAATATATGGTCCGGCTAATGGATAAGCATGGACTAGAAAGTGTTCGTAAAGAAAAAAAGAAGTATTATCCTCCTGAATTGAAGAAACAAATCATGGACGATGTCTTACTTAAAGGTCGGTCTCAGCTAGAGGTTTCCATAGATTATGCTCTCCCAAACCGTGGGACGCTCTCCAATTGGCTGGCACAATACAAGAAAAACGGGTATACTATTGTTGAGAAACAAAAGGGAAGGCCACTAAAAATGGGACGGAAACCAAAGAAAAAATTAGAGGAAATGACGGAGTTAGAGCGACTTCAATACGAAAATGAATATCTGAAAGCGGAGAATGCTGTCCTAAAAAAGCTGAGAGAATACCGGTTGAAGGACGAAGCAAGGCTCAAAGAGCAACAGAAATCATTCAGGGATTGATTCCTGAATATTCGCTCTCCTTATTACTCGGTATTCTAAAATTGCCGCGTGCTACTTATTATTACCAACGAAAACGACTCTCTCAAAAAGATTCTAATAAAGAATTGAAAGAGTTGATGGTCACCATCTTCCATGAGCACAAGGGCAACTATGGCTATCGGCGCATTCATCTAGAGTTAAAAAATCGAGGAGTCCATGTCAATCACAAGAAAGTCCAACGACTCATGAGAGAGCTTGATTTGAAAGCTGTGATGCGTCAACCTCGCAAGTATAACTCCTACAAGGGTGACATCGGTAAGAAAGCAGACAACCTGATTCAGCGCCAGTTTGAGGGTTCCAAACCTTATGAGAAGTGTTATACAGATGTGACGGAATTCTCTATCCCAACTAGTGATAAGAAACTCTACCTATCACCTGTTTTAGATGGATTCAACAGCGAGATTATTGCCTACAATATTTCTCAATCTCCTAATCTAGAGCAATTACATGATATGCTTGAGAAAGCCTTCCCTGCTGAGACTTACAAGGGGACTATTCTACATAGTGACCAAGGTTGGCAATACCAACACCAGAGCTATCACTACTTTCTAGAAATGCATGGCATGGTGCCGTCTATGTCTAGGAAGGGCAATAGCTTAGATAACGGCATGATGGAGTCTTTCTTTGGCATTCTCAAGTCTGAGATGTTCTATGGTTATGAGAAGTCTTATCAGACACTGGATGAATTGGAAAAGGCTATTGAGGACTATATTGACTACTACAATAACAAACGAATCAAAGAAAAATTAAAAGGACTTAGCCCTGTAGAATACAGAACTAAATCCATGCAATAATTATTTGTCCAACTTTTTGGGGTCAGTACATTTCTTGGATTTTTTTCATCTTTTTTAATTGACACAGTGTCAGATAAGTGTTAAAATAAATCTTGTCAATTATTGCTGACAGTGTGTCAAAGTGAAAGGAACGAAATGAAAGAAGGAGAGACTACAGAGTTTAAGACGGAGAAGCGGGCCCAGGAAATTCTTGAAGCGACCAAGCAACTCTATCAAAGAGAGTCTTATCGGGACATCAATCTGAAAAAGATTAGTCAAGTCACCTCTTTTAGTCGCCCTTCTATCTATAATTACTTTCATAGTAAGGAGGAGATTTTTCTGACCCTGCTGACTTTGGAGTATGAGAATTGGGCCCAGGCTATCCTGGCTTTTAAGGACAAGTATGAGGGGAAAAAACTCAGTCGCTTGGACTTTGCTGACTTTCTGGCCCAAAGCTTGGAGGATCGACCGCTCATGCTCAAGCTCATTGCTAATAATATTGCTGACTTTGAAGAAAAGAGCCGGATGGAGTTGATTATTAGCTTTAAGCGAGCCTATGCTCAAACCTTGTCAGCTGTCGAAAGTAGCCTAGCTACCCTCTTCCCTACTATATCCGCTCCTGAACGCCAAGTATTTATCTATGCTTTTTTCCCCTATCTCTTTGGCCTCCACGCCTATGCTGTTGGGACCAAAAAGCAGCGCCAGGCCCTAGAAGAGTTGCAGATAGACTATACTTTCTACTCAGTCTATGAGCTGGCTTTTCAACTCTTGAAAAAGCTACTAGAGATTAAAAAGGAGCAAGATTAGCAGACTTATAAATGACCATTCCCTCAGCCTTCATTATAGGGAGTTCCCTATGATTGACAGCAGTAAACTTACAGATGATAAAGGAGAAATTAGATGAAATCAGCTGTTTATGTAAAGACCGGCCAAGTTGGCCTCAAAGAACTTGATATCCCTAAAGTCCAAGAAGCAGACGACGTGATTATACGAGTAGTCCGTTCTTGCGTCTGTGGATCAGACCTTTGGAAATACCGTAATGATAGTGAGGAAGTAGTTGGTACAGCCAACAGCGGTCATGAAATTATCGGTATTGTAGAAGAGGTCGGCCAGGCCATCAATACAGTCGTTCCAGGTGACTTTGTTATCGCACCATTCACCCATGGTTGTGGTCATTGTGCAGCCTGTCGGGCTGGATTTGAGGCGGGCTGCCAATCCCATGACTCGTCTAGCAACTACTCTGGTGGCTATCAGGCCGAATATGTTCGCTATAGCCATGGAGATTGGGCCTTGATTAAGGTTCCTGGCCAACCAAGTGACTATTCAGAAGGCATGCTCAAATCGCTGCTTTCCTTATCCGATGTGATGCCAACGGGCTATCATGCAGCTAGAGTAGCAGATGTTAAAACTGGAGATACTGTTGCGGTTGTCGGTGATGGAGCGGTCGGACTTTGCGCAGTTATTGCTGCTAAACTCCGCGGTGCCAAGCGAATTATCATCATGAGCCGTCATGCTGACCGTCAAAAACTAGCCTTGGAATTTGGAGCGACAGATATTGTAGCCGAACGTGGAGATGAAGGAGTAGCCAAGGTTCTGGAGCTAACTGGCGGAACAGGGGTAGATGCAGCCCTTGAATGTGTCGGAACGCACTTATCGACCGAAACAGCCATCAAGGTTTGCCGACCAGGTGCCCATATCGGCCGGGTAGGCCTGCCGCATACAGATGACATCAATATGGCTGACTACTTTGGTCTCAACCTAATTTTCGCAGGAGGTCCTGCTTCAGTTACCACCTATGTCAAGGGAGGTCTCTTAGATGCTGTTCTTAAAGGCGAGATTAACCCAGGTAAGGTCTTTACTTCCTCTTATAAGCTAGATGAGATTGACCAAGCTTATAAGGATATGGACCAGCGCAAGACAATTAAGTCTATCCTAGTAGTCGATTAAAAAGAGAAACCAGTAAATTGATTTTTACTGGTTTTTCCTTTAAAAAATCTGACAGCCTCTTCTTTTCGTGATAAAATAGAATCAAAATTTACTGACCTTAAGGAGGTTTTTTATGCATATCTATTTTGCCAGTCCCTTATTTAGCGAGATGGAGCTAGCCTTTAATCGCCAGCTAGTTGAGCAAATTCGTAGTCGCTTTCCTCAAGTAGAGGTCTTTCTTCCTCAGGAGCAGGGGCAAATTAACGATAAAAATGCCTATGCCGATTCCAAGATGATTGCTAAGCTTGACACAGCAGCGGTCCTCAAAAGTGACTTGTTAATTGCTATTTTAGATGGGCAAATTATTGACCCTGGCGTGGCTTCTGAAATCGGTGTGGCCTATCAGGCGGGAATCCCTATCCTGGCCCTTTATAGTGATTCTCGCCAACAGGGTGCAGATAACCCCCAGAAACTTTCTGCCCTAAAAACAGTAGCTGAATCGCAATTTTCCTATGTCAACCTCTATACTGTTGGCCTGGTTAAGCTCAATGGCCAGGTTCTTTCAAGTTCCAGCCAACTACTAGAGGTCCTGGAAACCTATATTTCTCACTAAAAATTCAAAAAAGAGGCCCCGTTTGATTATTCAAGCGGGGTTTCTTGCTGATTCATTAAAGAAAAACAAGATCCTTATTTTTTCCAGTTCCTGCTTAATAGACTCGGACCTTTTTCTTGTCTTTTGGCTGGAAAAAGCATAAAATAAAAGGACTTGTCTAAGGGAGGACTAAATGCAAATAATCCCTTATAAAATCAGTAAACCTTAAGGAGTGAATATGAAAAAGATTTTAGTGGTTTTGACCAATAACAGCCGTTACGGCAAGCATAAGGAAGCGACAGGTCTCTGGCTAGCAGAAGCAACGGAGTTTGTAGATGAGGTGACCAAGAAGGGCTATCAGATAGATTACCTTTCCCCAAAAGGCGGCTATGTTCCCATAGATCCTAGAAGCCTTAAACCTTTCTATCTAAGAGAGAGCGATTTGGCCCTCTACCAGTCAGAGGACTTTCAAAGTCGGGCCTTAAGTCAGTCTTTGAGCCCCCAGCAAGTTAGGGCAGAAGACTATCTAGCTATTTACTATACTGGTGGCCATGGAGTGGTCTGGGATTTCCCTCATGATGAGGCCTTGGCCCAGCTGGCCCAGGATATTTATCAGGCTGGAGGCTACTTAAGCTCGGTCTGCCATGGCCTGGCTGGCCTTCTCTACCTCAAGGACTCTCTAGGCCAGCCTCTGATTGCAGGTAAAACCATAACCGGCTTTACTCAAACAGAAGAAGTCCTATCTGGTAAACAGTCCCTCGTTCCTTTCGGAACGGAAAAAGTCGCTCGTAGCCAGGGAGCTAATTTTGTCAAAAAGCGCTTTTTCTCTGAATTTGCAGTAAGGGATGGTCAGCTAATTACAGGTCAAAATCCCATGTCTGGTCGTGCAGTTGCCCGTCTTTTAGTTAAGGCTCTGGCCAAAAACTAGCCCAAAACAAAAGAGGTCGAGATCCAGGCCTCAACCCTAAGAGAATAGAAAGGCCAAGCTAGAATCTCACAGTCTAGCCTGGCCTTTTTAAATCCTATTTGCCACAAGTCTTGCCTAGAGAAATTGTGGCTTTTTGTATTCTAAGTGTTTTAGCTTGAAGCACCTGAAGTTGCATCGGCTTCACCGCCACCAGCGTCAGAGGCACCAGCGGTAGTATCTGCGCTACCACCAGCGTCAGAAGCACCAGAGGTCGCATCAGCTCCGCCCCCATGTGGGTTATAAGCAGTTGAAGCAGCCCCACCAACTAAGCGTTGACCAGTGGTTTGTAGGTACCAGTCCAACCAAGGTTGGAAGTTAAAGACGATTTCGTTGATTCCGGCATAGGAACCGTCTGGATAGTACATGGCTTGATAGTTGTGGGTATTGATAACGCCGTCAGGTCCACCAGGGACGATGGTTCTCACATACTCTTCATTTCCGTTTCTTAAGCTACCAACTACCCATTCGACATTTTTCATCCGTCCGCCTGGTAGGGAGTTGTGAACGGTCGACAGACGACTACCTGACTGGGATGGGACCCGCTTAGCAAACATGGTGTCTGGATCTTGGTGGGCATTGTTGTAGTAAAGGAATTGATTGTTGTCATCGGCATAGGTCAACTCAAAAGGCATAGCCTTAAGGAACATATCAATCTGGTTAACCGTTAAAATACCATGGTCCAATTTGACATAGGTATCGCCAGAAACAGCACCGACCAGTTCAGCTGCCTTTTCAACCCAGTCTGGATCATCAGGGTCAACACCTGTAATGGTTGTTGCGATTGGGTTGGTTACATCTAAATCTTCTGGTTCAATTGGTTTTGGTTTTTTCAATTTTGATACCACTTCTACGTATTTGATAAAGTTGTCCAAGCAAGTTTCTAGGAAATGTACAGTTCCTTCATTGGTGATATTTCCATTGTTATCAAAGGCTTCCTTGGCCTTGCCTAGGAGAAATTCATTTCCTGGTAGAGTATAGGCATTGACCCCAGGAGCATCAAGGATTTTACGCAGGTGAACCTGGGCTCTAGAAGTTCCTTGGTCGTAGTAGGAAGCTCCTACAATCATGACCGGTTTATTTTCAAAGGGATGGACCTCGTAAGAGAGCCATTCTAGGACGCTCTTGAGGGCAGCAGTGATTGTGTGGTTGTGTTCAGGAGTAGCGATAATAACTCCGTCCGCCCGCGTAATCTTGTTATAGAGGAGGCGAAGTTGGAAGCTTTCATCCCATTTTTCATCCTGATTAAACATAGGTACTTGGTCGATTTCCAGTACTTCTAATTCAAATTTTAATTTAAATTGCTTGCGAATGAATTCTAACAATTTACGATTATATGATTGTTCGGCATTTGAGCCAACTAGTCCTACAAATTTCATTCTTTATCTTCCTCTCTTTCTTATAGGCTTTCCCAGTCAAAGTTTTCAGCTTCTTTATGGAGCAGTTCTTGGGCGCTGGACAATTTTTCAGTGATTTTCACAAAGAGACGGAAGTCATCAAAGAGGGCGTCCAATTTCTGGATAGTATCCAAGTCGATTAGGTCTCCATCCTGGTTAAAGGCCTGTAAGGAGTGGGAAAGGAGAAACTCAGAACCAGGCATGACAGTCGCCTTTAACTCTGGCGAGTCAAGGATTTGTCGCAGTTGCAATTGGGCCCGAGAAGAACCTAGGGTTCCATAGGAAGCTCCGGTAATCATGACCGGTTTATTGAGCATAGGGTAGATGCCATAAGAAAGCCAGGCAAGGGCGCTCATTAGCACAGCTGGAATGGAGTGGTCGTATTCAGGAGTCCCGATAATCACACCGTCAGCTGCCTCGATTTTTTCAGCGATTTCTAGCACCTCTAGGGGGACTTGTTTGTCGGCTGGTTTATTGAAAAGAGGGAGGTCCTTGATTTCAATCAATTCGATTTCGGCCTTTTGGGCAAAATGTTTTTGCATATATTGCAAGAGCTTTCTGTTGGTGGATTGTTTGGAGTTGGTTCCAACTAAACCAATGAATTTTAACATGATAAAATCCTTTCTATTTTTAAAGTATCTGGGGCTCTAAACCAGAGCTATAGAAGTAGTGGTTGTTTTCAGTGATGATAAAGGCTTCTAGCCCCTCTTGGGCCTCAACTGCCTTTAAAATAGCAGCAGGCTCTTGGCCAAAGAGCCGGGTTGTCCAAATTTCCCCGTCCACCGATTTATCAGAAACGATGGTCAAGCTAGTGAGCTTGGTCTTGAGCGGATAGCCGGTCTTGCGATCCAGGATATGATGATAGGTCTCTCCTTGATCGGTGAGACTACGCTCATAGACGCCCGAGGTCACGACCGATTGATTTTGAATGTTCAAGAGGGCCAAGTGGTGGCCGCGGGTCTCTTGGGGATTTTGAATACCGATTCGCCAAGGTCGCTTGCTTTCTTCATTGATACCTAGGGTCAGAACATTGCCTCCTAGATTGATAAGGGCCGAACTTACCCCTTTTTTTCTTAGAAAGTCAGCGATTCGATCGGCGATATAGCCCTTGGCAAGGGCTCCTAGGTCAATCTTCATACCGGGCTTAGCCAGATAGACTCCTTGATTTTTGAAATCCAGCTCGATGAAGCTTGGATCCGTTAGACTAAGGGCGTCTTTGATTTCTTGGTCCTTGGGTACTCTAGCATCGCTAAAGCCAATTCGCCAAGTTTGAACCAAGGGACCAATCGTAATATTGAGATGACTGGCTGGAGCTAGACTGTGGGACTTACCCAGGGCGATTAGCTCGAAAAGTTCGGGATGAACAAAGACCCAATTTTTGCCCGCTTCATGATTGACCTTCATCAACTCTGATTGATCATCATTGGCGCTAAAACGCTGTTCATAGACTTTTAAAAGCTCCATGACTTGGGCTAGTAGGGCCTCAGCATCATCAGCCAGCAAGGAAACGGTAATGGTCGTTCCCATTAGAGAAATCGAACCTGAAACGAGCATCACAAAGCAACCTTTCTATTATCTTCTTCACTTACCATTATAGCAGAAAAAGAGAACGTTTGCACATTTATTTTATAGATATTTGAAAATTTTCAGCTCATTATGAGCAAATAACTTGTAAACGCTAACAGCTAGTGGTATAATTGGCAGGTAAAATTTTAATTAAAAGGTAGGAATATTCTATGAGTAAAATTGTAGTTGTAGGAGCTAACCATGCTGGTACGGCTTGTATTAACACCATGTTAGACAACTATGGATCTGAAAATGAAGTTGTCATTTTTGATCAAAATTCCAATATCTCTTTCTTGGCCTGCGGAATGGCCCTTTGGATTGGGAAGCAAATCAGTAAGCCAGATGGCCTTTTCTATGCAGATAAGGAAATGTTTGAAGCTAAGGGAGCTAAGGTTTATATGAACTCCCCAGTTGAGTCTATCGACTACGATGCTAAAACTGTTACTGCCCTAGTAGACGGTAAAGAGCATGTCGAGTCTTATGACAAATTGGTCTTGGCTACCGGGTCACAGCCTATCTTGCCACCAATCAAGGGAGCTGAATTTGATCCAAATAGCCGCGAATTTAAGTCCACACTTGAAAACCTGCAATTCGTAAAACTCTACCAAAACGCTGCTGATGTGATTGAGAAGTTGCAAGATAAGAGTAAAAACATTAACCGGGTAGCGGTTGTCGGAGCAGGTTATATCGGGGTTGAATTAGCAGAAGCCTTCCAACGCCTAGGCAAAGAAGTTATCCTAATTGATGTCGTTGATACTTGCTTGGCTGGCTACTACGATCGCGACCTCTCAGACATGATGCGTAAAAACCTGGAAGACAATGGAGTTGAATTGGCCTTTGGTCAAACAGTCCAAGCTATTGAAGGGGAAGGTAAAGTTGAGCGCATTGTAACTGACAAGGCTAGCTTTGATGTTGACATGGTAGTCTTGGCAGTCGGTTTCCGGCCAAATACAGCCCTTGGAGCTGGCCAATTGGAAACCTTCCGCAATGGTGCCTTTATTGTTGATAAGAAGCAAGAAACTAGCCGTCCAGATGTCTATGCTATCGGTGACTGTGCGACTGTTTATGATAACTCTATCAATGACACCAACTATATCGCCCTTGCTTCCAATGCTTTGCGTTCCGGTATTGTGGCAGCCCACAATGTTTGTGGCCGTGAACTTGAATCAAACGGTGTGCAAGGTTCAAACGGTATCGAAATCTTTGGTCTTAAAATGGTTTCAACTGGTTTGACAGCTGAAAAAGCAAAACGTTTTGGTTACAATCCAGAAACAGTAGAAGTGACCGATACTCAAAAACCAGACTTTATGGAGCATGGCAACTACGATGTCACCTTGAAGATTGTTTATGACAAGGACAGCCGGGTTGTACTTGGAGCGCAAATGGCTTCTAGGGAAGATATGTCTATGGGTATCCACATGTTCTCCTTAGCTATTCAAGAAAAGGTTACAATCGACAGACTGGGCCTTCTCGATATGTTCTTCCTACCACACTTCAACAAGCCATACAACTATGTAACTATGGCAGCCCTGAAGGCTAAAGATTAAATGATAACACTTAAAAGCTGATGGTTTCCATCAGCTTTTACTTTTGTCAGAGAAAAACCCTCTTTTACAGGTTCCCAAGTTGAACAAAATATTTAATCCAAGGGCTTAGTTCTGAATTATAGAGAGCTAGGTCCTTTTAGTTGCTGGCTTTTTTAGAAACTAAAAAATCTCCTGCTTAGAGGAGATTTCATAGTTTGTTATTTTAGTTTTTTGATGCTGCTTGGAAGTCTGGATTCTTGAAGGCTTCGTCAATGATTTCCTTCAATTGTTTAGCTGATGCTTGCATCTTTTGAGTTTCAGCATCGTTAAGAGGGATGTTTACTGGACGAACGATACCATGCGCACCGACGATAGCAGGTTGACCGATAAAGACATCTTCGATACCGTATTGACCAGCTTGGAAGACTGAAAGTGGCAGAACTGCATTTTCATCATCCAGGATAGCCTTGGTAATCCGAGCAAGAGCAACTGCGATACCATAGTAGGTAGCACCTTTCTTGTTGATGATTGAATAAGCTGCGTCACGGACACCGATGAAGAGGTCAAGCAAGTCTTGAGCATCCAAATCACGGTTATCTTGCAACCATTGTTCTAGTTTAACACCGGCAACGTTAGCATGTGACCAAACGGCAAACTCAGAGTCACCGTGCTCACCCATGATGTAGGCATGGACAGAACGTGCATCGATGCCAATCTTGTCTGCTAGCGCTTGACGGAAACGAGCTGAGTCGAGGGAAGTACCTGAACCGATGACGCGTTCTTTAGGGAAACCTGAGAATTTCCAAGTAGAGTAGGTCAAGACATCAACAGGGTTAGCAGCAACTAAGAAGATACCCTTGAAACCAGATTCGACTACTTGAGTGACGATTGATTTGTTGATAGCAAGGTTTTTACCAACCAAGTCTAGACGTGTTTCACCTGGTTTTTGTGGAGCACCAGCAGTGATAACGACCAAATCAGCGTCTGCACAGTCAGCATAAGTTGCTGCGTAGATTTTCTTAGGTGAGGTGAAAGCAAGGGCGTGGGACAGGTCTTCTGCATCACCAACAGCCTTTTCAAACAAGGCTGGGATTTCGATAATTCCCAATTCTTGAGCGATACCTTGGTTGACAAGAGCGAAAGCGTAAGAAGAACCTACAGCACCGTCACCCACAAGGATAACTTTTTTATGTTGTTTAGTAGCAGTCATTCTAAACATCTCCTTAATTTTTATAGAGGGCACTTGCCCATACAACTTCATTCTATCACTTTTACAGATGTTTGTCACTATAAATCCGAATTTTCAACAAATGTAAACGTTTTTATACATGGGTGTGATTGCTGAAAAAAGAGGCAAAATATGATATAATAGAACAGTTATAAAAGTGAAAAGAGGCATTTTTTAATGCAGGATAGAAATTTAGTAAATGTCAATCTGACTAGCGAAATGAAGACTAGTTTCATTGATTATGCCATGAGTGTCATCGTGGCTCGGGCTCTGCCAGATGTTCGTGATGGTCTAAAACCCGTTCATCGGCGGATTCTTTATGGGATGAATGAATTGGGAGTGACTCCAGATAAACCCCATAAGAAGTCAGCTCGGATTACCGGGGATGTCATGGGTAAATACCACCCACATGGGGATTCTTCTATCTATGAGGCCATGGTTCGGATGGCCCAGTGGTGGAGCTATCGTTACATGCTGGTAGATGGTCATGGAAACTTTGGTTCCATGGATGGAGATGGTGCTGCGGCCCAGCGTTATACCGAGGCAAGGATGAGCAAGATTGCGCTCGAAATGCTCAAGGACATCAATAAAAATACAGTTGATTATGCGGATAACTATGATGCCAGCGAGCGCGAACCAGTCGTGCTACCAGCCCGCTTCCCTAATCTCCTAGTTAATGGGGCGACAGGGATTGCGGTTGGTATGGCTACTAATATCCCGCCCCACAATCTAGGAGAAGCCATTGATGCTGTTAAGCTGATTATGGATAAGCCTGAGGCTACAACCAGGGACATCATGGAAGTCTTGCCTGGTCCTGATTTTCCGACAGGAGCCTTGGTCATGGGCAAGTCTGGTATCCATAAGGCCTACGAGACAGGTAAGGGCTCAATCGTTTTACGTTCACGCACAGAAATCGAAGAAACCAAGACAGGCCGGGAGCGGATTGTTGTTACGGAATTCCCCTATATGGTCAACAAAACCAAGGTGCATGAGCATATTGTCCGCCTGGTGCAGGAAAAGCGGATTGATGGAATTACGGCTGTTCGGGACGAATCCAACCGCGAGGGAGTTCGTTTTGTTATCGAAGTCAAGAGGGATGCTAGCGCCCATGTGATTTTGAACAACCTCTTTAAACTGACCCAGATGCAGACCAATTTCAGCTTTAATATGCTGGCTATCCAGAATGGTGTTCCCAAGATTCTTTCCTTGCGTGAGATTCTACTTGCCTATATTGAGCACCAAAAGGAAGTAGTTACTAGACGGACCATCTTTGATAAGGAGAAGGCCGAGGCTCGGGCTCATATCTTAGCCGGTCTCTTGATTGCACTGGATCATATTGATGAGGTCATTCAGATTATCCGCAATAGCCAGACGGATGCCGAAGCCCAGGCTGAATTGATGGCTAAGTTCGACTTATCGGATCGGCAGAGTCAAGCTATCTTAGATATGCGTCTACGTCGTCTGACCGGCTTGGAACGTGATAAGATTCAGTCTGAGTATGATGAGCTGCTTGCCTTGATTGCTGATTTGGCTGATATTTTGGCCAAGCCTGCTAGGGTCTTGGCTCTAATCAAAGAAGAGTTAGACGAGGTGAAACGTAAGTTTGCCGACCCAAGGCGGACCGAACTAATGGTCGGAGAGGTTCTAACACTGGAAGATGAGGATCTCATCGAAGAGGCAGATGTTCTGATTACCCTTTCTAACAAGGGTTACATCAAGCGACTCAACCAGACTGAGTTTACAGCTCAAAAACGGGGAGGTCGCGGGGTCCAAGGTACTGGGGTTAAAGATGATGACTTTGTGCGTGAGTTAGTATCAACTAGCACTCACGATCGCTTACTTTTCTTTACCAATAAAGGACGTGTCTATCGCCTTAAAGGATATGAAATTCCAGAATATGGACGGACGGCTAAAGGCTTACCAATTGTTAATCTTTTGAAGTTGGATGAAGAAGAGACTATTCAGACTATTATCAATGTTCAACAAGACAAGGGGGATAATGATTATCTCTTCTTCACAACACGCTATGGGATTGTCAAGCGGATAAACGTGTCTGAATTTGCTAATATTCGTCAAAATGGGCTCAAAGCGCTTAATTTGAAAGATGGAGATGAACTTATCAACGTCTTTCTGACTGACGGGGATTCTGACGTTATTATAGGCACTAAATTTGGTTATTCTGTTCGTTTCAAGGAAGACAAGGTCCGGAATATGGGACGGACAGCAACTGGGGTTCGAGGAGTTAGCCTTAGAGAGGGTGACCAAGTGGTCGGAGCCAGTGTAGTTAAGGACAGTGACGAGGTCCTAATCATTACCGAAAATGGCTATGGTAAACGGACGCCAGCCAAGGAGTACCCAACCAAGGGTCGAGGCGGTAAAGGAATTAAAACGGCCAATGTGACCTCTAAGAATGGGCCCCTAGCAGGACTGATGACTGTCAGTGGTCAGGAAGACCTTATGGTCATTACAGATACTGGTGTCATGATTCGGACCAGTGTCGCCAATATTTCCCAAACTGGTCGCTCAACCATGGGAGTTAAGGTCATGCGCCTGGACAAGGATGCCCGCATTGTTACCTTTACCAGTGTGGATGCTGTAGAAACTGAGAAAGAAGAAGTCCCAACGGACGAATAGAAGGTGAATACGATTGGAAGCTAGAAGGAAAGCAAAAAAACTGAAAAAAAAGAGACTAGGTTTAAATATCCTCTCCTTTTTACTGATTATCATTGCCCTAGGCCTGATTTTTAACTCCTCTATCCGAAACATGATTATGGTCTGGCATACCAACAAGTATCAGGTCAGTAAGGTTTCTAAGGATAAGATTAAAGAAAACAAGGAGACCAAGGGGGATTTTAACTTTGAAAAGGTGGAACCCCTCTCCACCGAGGCGGTTATCAATGCCCAGTGGCAGGCCCAGCAACTTCCCGTTATCGGAGGGGTTGCTATTCCGGAACTTTCGCTCAATCTTCCAATCTTTAAAGGTTTAAATAATGCCGGCCTCTACTATGGAGCAGGAACCATGAAGGAAGAGCAGCAGATGGGCCAGGGCAATTATGCCCTGGCTAGCCACCATGTTTTTGGAATCACCGGGGCCAACAGCATGCTCTTTTCCCCCTTGGACAAGGCCAAGGCTGGAATGAAAATCTACTTGACAGATAAGGAAAATATCTATACCTATACGATTACCACAGTTGAAAATGTGGCTCCTGATCGGGTAGATGTCATCAATGAAGCTGAAGACGGTAGTGCTGAGGTGACCCTGGTAACCTGTGAAGATGCAGCAGCCACCTCCCGGACCATTGTCAAGGGACGATTGGAGGGCTCTGTCGCCTATGATCAGGCACCTAAGGAGCTTTTAGGCTACTTCAGTAAATCCTATAATCAAATGCAATTATAAAAGCAGACCAAGAAGGTGGTTCTTGACCCTTTCTTGGTTTTTTTGCCTCTTTTCTACGATTTGTAATGTCTAGTGGATGACCGAGCTTGATTGGGGATAGGACGAGAAAAAGCTTGTCTTCTTGTTACAAAGGAGGTCCAATGATAGCTGGCCAGGCACTAACAGATAAGGAATTGAGCTTATTTTAGCCAAAAAGAAGTTTTTAAGACCTCCCTATCAAGATTTTACGAATAATCAGATAAGGAGGTCCTTATGTATAGTATTTCATTTCAGGAGGCGGCCCTGATGCCGCGCGAACGGCTCTTGACTCAAGGGGCGGAGCAGTTAAGCAATCAAGAGTTACTGGCTATTTTATTGCGGACAGGTAGTAAAAAGGAGAGTGTTTTTCAGATTTCCCACCGTATCCTTTCCAGCCTATCAAAGCTGACCGATTTGCGCTATTTGAGCTTGCAAGAATTGCAAACCATTTCGGGCATTGGCCAAGTCAAGGCCATTGAATTACAGGCCATGATGGAGTTGGGACGCCGCATTGCCCAGGCAGAGACCCTGGAGCGCGAGCAAATCCTCAGTAGTCAAAAGCTGGCTCAGAAGATGCAGCAGGAGCTAGGAGATAAAAAACAAGAGCACCTAGTGGCGCTCTATCTCAATACTCAAAATCATATCATTCATCAGCAAACAATCTTTATCGGGAGTGTCAGTCGTAGTATTGCTGAACCTAGAGAAATTCTCCACTACGCCCTTAAGCACATGGCAAGCTCTCTCATTCTGGTCCACAATCACCCATCAGGCTCGGCTTATCCCAGTAAAAACGATGACCAGGTCACCCAACACATCAAGGAAGCCTGCCAGATGATGGGGCTGACTCTTTTGGACCATCTAATCGTGGCCGGTCAGAACTATTATAGCTATCGGGAAGAGACCGACCTGCTCTAGAGCTCCTTGACTACATAAGTAAAGAGGGCGAAGTCCTCTGGCCGACTACCAAAGAGGAACTCGGGATGCCACTGGACACCTAGGTAGGGAAAGCCGTCTGTCGTTTTGATGGCCTCAATTACTTGATCCTTGGGATCGCGGGCAATCACTTCTAGATTTTGAGCCAAATCCTTGATACTTTGGTGGTGGAAGGAGTTGATTTGAGACTTAGCTCCATAAATATCAAAAAGGATAGAGCCGGGCTCTGTCACCATTTCTTGACTGGTATATTCTGCCGAATTATCCTGCCAGTGGTGCTCGATTTCCTGGTTGAGGCTACCGCCCATGGCAACATTGAAGAGCTGGGTACCTCGACAGACGGTAAAAAGGGGCTTGTTTTGCTTAATGGCCTCTTCGATAATGGCCAGCTCAAACTTATCACGCCCTAAATGGTAGTCATCACTGTCAATCTTTTTTTCCTCTCCATAGAATTGAGGTGAGACATTCTGACCGCCAGTGATGATGATTTTATCGACCATTTCAACATAGGATTTGGCCATTTCTGAATCGCCAATCGGGAGGATAAGTGGAATCCCTCCAGCCTCTTTGACCCCCTGGACAAAACCGGTTGCCGAATAGCTCAGCAAGATGTCATTGTCCTCGGGATTTTTTCGCTCATTACCGGTAATACCAATAATTGCTTTTTTCATAAATGTTTGTTCTCTTTCTAAGACTAATCTTTCTTCATAAAATAGAGTAGGGTTTGTAGTTCGCTAGTCAAATCGACATACTGGACGACCACATCCTTGGGCAGATTGAGGTGGACGGGTGAAAAGCTTAAGATTCCTTTGATACCAGCTTGGACCAGGATGCTAGCTACTTCCTGAGCCTTGACACTGGGAACAGAGAGGATGGCTGTTTTAATATCAGCTCCCTGGATCTTTTCCCTGATTTGGGAAATTCCGTAAATGGGAATGCTGTCAGAGCTGGTCTTTCCGACATCTGGATGGTCATCAGTATCAAAGGCCATGACAATTTTCATTTTATTTCGTTCATGGAAGCGGTAGTGGAGCAGGGCCCGTCCCATATTTCCGACACCGACCAACATGACATTGGTGATGGAATTATCATGGAGAAGTTCAGCGAAAAAGTTCATCAGCTTTTTGACATCATAGCCAAAACCGCGTCGACCGAGCTCACCAAAGTAGGAAAAGTCGCGCCTGACCGTAGCCGAGTCAATACCGATAGCTTCGGCGATTTGCTTGGAGTTGGCCTTTTCGATGCGCTCAGCATGGAATCGTTTGAAAATGCGGTAGTATAGCGAGAGTCGCTTTGCGGTTGCTCTTGGAATAGTTGTCTGTTTATCAGTTTTCACGATATCACACCCTTTCATTACTATTTTATAGAAAGATTGTGAAAAAATCAACTTTATCAACACAGAAAAACTAAGAGAGGTCCCTTAGTTTTTTCTTACTATGTTCAGTCCTAATTTTCGTAGGGACTGAGATCAAAGTTGGACATGCTACGATAAAGGTCGCCGATATTTCCCTTATAAGGAAGTTCTTGTCCCTTATAGGTCAAGCTAGCGACTGGTAGGTAGTCTGGAATAGTCAAACAACCAGATAGGGCTAGTAAAAACTCATCAAAGTTATCATAGCTCAGGCTACGTTCGACCTTGTAAGGATCTAAATATTTTAATTCAATCATTGTATTTCCCCCTTTTTATGTCTATATTATACTGCAAAAAGTTGAAAAGTGTTAATGATTTGCTTACTGTTCCTTCTTGCTGAAGATTTCCCGCTCAACTAGGCTATCCATGAGGAAGTAGAATTTTTCCTGAATGATGTGGTTGTCTTCCGACTTGAAAATATCAACCAGACGTAGACCAGACTTGTCGGTAATGTTGATTTTAAAGGCTGTCATATCTGAATTGATAATGATTTTCAGTAAAAAGCCATTGCCGCTGTTAGGTATAGCCTCTAAGAGCCGGGTGAGTTCAAAATTTCCAACCTTGGTTTGACTAAAGGTATTGTCACGCAGGGTGAATTTTTTAACCTTGTTTCCAATAGTATATGTGTAGAGACAGTTTTTTAAGCTAACGCTTGTTTGAAAAGCCATCTTATCCTCCTAAAATTTCTTTTAATTTTTCAACAAATAGGTTCATTTCAGCCAGGCTGTTTTGATCAGAAAGGCTGATGCGGACTGATTCGGTCAGCCGGGTTGAGTTAGGTCCGTAAAAGGCCGCTAGAACATGACTGGGCTCGATTGTCCCAGCCGTACAGGCAGAGCCAGTAGAGATAGAAATCCCTGCCAAGTCCAGGCGCAGAAGCAGGGAGTCATTGGTTACTTTGGGAAAGCCGATATTGATAATATGGGGTAGTTGGGGTTGGGCCTGGTTGAGGTAGAAGTCGATTTGATCTTGCTCTAATTGACTTAGGACTTCTTGCCTTAAGCCTTCTACCTTATCCAACTTGTCTTGATAGTTATCTAAGCTTTCTTCAAGAGCAACTACCATCGCCTGGATGGCTGCTAGATTTTCCGTACCTGCCCGTCTTTTATTTTCCTGACTGCCGCCATGTAGTAGTTTATCAAATTGGACCTGCTTGGCATAGAGGAAGCCTACCCCCTTGGGGCCGTGGAATTTGTGGGCCGAAGCTGAAAGAAAGTCAACCCCTAGCTCTTGGAGGTTTATAGGAAGTTTTCCCATAACCTGGACAGCATCTACATGGTAGGCTGCTGGGTGGTCCTTTAGAAGTTGGCTGATTTCTTGAATGGGCAAGAGATAGCCAGTTTCATTGTTGGCATACATGGTGGAAACCAGGATTGTATCGGGTCTCAAAGCTTCCTGGACTTGTTGAGCAGTGATTTTCCCGTCCTTGGGCTTTATGTAGCTGGCCTCAAAGCCGAATCTATCCACCAAATACTGGATAGTATCTAGGACAGAATGATGCTCAATAGCAGTTGTAATTAAGTGTTTCCCCCGATTTTGATGGGCTAGGGCATAACCCTTGATAGCTAGATTGTTGCTCTCTGTTCCCCCAGAAGTGAAAATTAAATCCTGGTCTTGGCAATTTAAAAGTTGGGCCAGTCTAGACCTGGCTTGACGCAGGATTTTACTGGCTGCTCGGCCGTGGCTATGGGTGCTGGAAGGATTGCCAAAGGTCTCTTCTAGCACCTGAATCATGGCAGTCAGGGCAGCTTGCGATAGGGGGCTGGTAGCTGCATTGTCTAAATAAATCACCTTATCACCCTAATCCTTTTTTTGGTAAGAAAAGAGAGGACTGACTGGGCGGCGTTCATGAATCCGCAGGATTGCGTCTCCCATCAGCTCGCTAGCTGTAATATACTTGAGATTTTTAGGCGTTTTCTCCTTGGTAGCCACAGAGTCTGTAACCAAAATTTCCTTGATCGGAGCGGCATCGATTTTTTCGGCAGCTCCCTTGACAAAGAGGCCATGGCTGGAAACGGCATAAATCTCTACTGCACCAGCATCGTGGACAATCTTAGCTGCCTCAGAGAAGGTCCGACCAGTATTTAAAATATCATCAATCAGGATGGCTTTCTTGCCAGCCACATCTCCGATGATGTAGCCCTCACTACGTTCGGAGTCGTCTTGGGCATAGTCGATAATAGCGATAGGGGCATCTAGATGCTCGGCTAAACTCCTGGCCCGCTTAACGCCAGAATTTTTCGGACTAACCACGACCACATCTTCACCGGTCAAGCCCATTTTGCAGTAATGCTCAGCAAAAAGTGGAACCGTATAGAGATTGTCGACCGGAATATCAAAGAAACCTTGGACTTGGACGGCATGTAAATCAAGGGTTAAAACCCGGGTCACTCCGGCCTTGACCAACATATTGGCTACCAATTTAGCTGTGATAGGCTCGCGGGGAGCGGCGGTCCGGTCCTGGCGGGCATAGCCAAAGTAAGGAATGACTAGGTTGACCGAGTTGGCACTGGCCCGGTTGCAGGCATCGACCATAATCAAGAGTTCCATCAGGTGGTTGTTGACTGGAAAGCTAGTAGATTGGATGATGTAGATATCAAATCCCCGGACACTTTCTTCAATATTGATTTGAATTTCACCGTCGGAAAATTGGCGGGAAGATAATTTTCCAAGAGGAACACCGATGGCTTGGGAAATTTTTTCGGCCATTGGATAGTTGGAATTGAGGGCAAACAACTTCATTTGCTTCTTATCGGTTCTTAGACTGACCATTGCTTTTAAGACTCCTTTTTTAGAGCTAGGACTAGCTCTTGAAACTAGCGCTAGCGACTTGCTTTACAATATATCATTTTACCAAAAAAAATGGATTTTTTCAGCTTTTTACCAGCTTTTGGCTGAAGCGGGCAATTTTACTTTTAAGATGCTTATAAGTGATGCCCTGGTCCTGTAAAAATTTGAGGAAATCTTCCTTGCCTTTTGAGGCATCTGTGACTTCGACCTCTAGCTCATAGTCTCTAATATCGAAATATTCATTTTGGTCCAGGGCTAGGAGGCCAATTTTATCAGCTTTTTCCCTGCGCCAGGTTTTTAGATGACCCAAAATCCCCAACTGGTCAAGCGGAATCTGCCTTTCCAGTAGTAAATCCCGGATGGTCCCTGAAGGGAGAGAAAAAGAGGTCAGTAGCTCTTGGACTTGTCCAGAAGTTAGCTCTTGATTGTATTCCATGCTGCCGACCTTTTGGGGGATTTTTAGGGTCAGTTCGCCTGCTTGTCGAAAGGTCCGAATCCGCAGGGCCAGTCTTTTGCTAGCCAGGAGAAAGTCGGAACTATCGATATAGTAGTTGGTCTGCTCTAGGGCAGGAAGATTTCCAAAATAAGCCAACAAGGACTGAAATTCTTGCTGGGTCAGGCCGGTTTTAAATTCGATTTCTAGGTGATTCATGCTGAGTCCTTTTCTTTTTTTCAAGCCATTTTTATGTTATAATAACTCTTGTACTTATTTTATAAAAAATGCAGGAAAATAACAAGGTGAGTGAGGACAGATGCTAGATTGGGAAGATTTTTTAGACCCCTACATCCAGGCGGTTGGTGAATTAAAAATTAAACTGAGGGGAATCCGCAAGCAGTACCGCAAGCAAAAGCGGCATTCGCCCATCGAGTTTGTCACCGGCCGGGTCAAGCATGTCGAGAGCATCAAGGAAAAGATGCTCTTAAGAAACATCAAGGAAGAAAATCTGGCCCAGGATATGCAGGATATTGCTGGTTTAAGGATTATGGTCCAGTTTGTCGATGATGTGGATGAAGTTTTGGAGGTCTTGCGCCGCCGTAAGGATATGAAAATTGTCCAGGAGCGAGATTATATCAGGCACAAAAAGGCCAGTGGTTACCGCAGCTACCATGTAATCATTGAATATCCAGTTGAGACCATTAGGGGGAATGAAGTGATTTTGGCTGAAATTCAAATTAGGACCCTATCCATGAATTTCTGGGCGACCATTGAGCATTCCTTGAATTACAAGTATAAGGGAGAATTTCCTCAAGAAATCAAGGAAAGACTAGAAACAACAGCTAAAATCGCCTACCAGTTGGACGAAGAAATGGGGAAAATCCGCGACGATATTCAAGAGGCCCAGGCCTTGTTTGACCCCCTTTATCGTAAAATGAATGATGGTGTTGGAAATAGTGATGATACAGATGAAGAATACAGATAAAAAAATTGCAATTATCAGCAACCATAAACCCCAGAGTGAAGAAGTCTGTCGGGCCTTGAAGCAGAAGTTGAGACAGAACAACTTCATTTTGACTAGCAAAAATCCCGATGTCGTTATTTCGGTCGGAGGAGACGGCATGCTGCTGTCGGCCTTTCACAAATACGAGGATCAGCTAGATCGTGTCCGCTTTGTCGGTGTCCATACAGGCCACCTAGGCTTTTATACCGATTATCGGGACTTTGAAATCGATAAACTAGTGGATAATTTAAAGCTGGATACTGGGGCCCAGGTCTCCTACCCCATCTTGAATGTTAAGATTATACTGGGTAATGGCGAGGTTAAGACCATGCGGGCCTTGAATGAAGCGACTATAAAAAGGACCGACCGGACCATGGTGGTTGATTTGATTATCAATCATGTGCATTTTGAACGCTTTCGGGGGGACGGGATTTCAGTTTCTACCCCAACGGGCAGTACTGCCTATAATAAATCACTAGGCGGGGCGGTTCTCCACCCGACCATTGAAGCCTTACAGGTGGCAGAAGTGGCCAGTCTAAATAACCGGGTCTATCGGACCCTGGGCTCATCGATTATTGTACCTAAAAAGGACAAGATTGAACTGGTGCCAGCCCGCAGTGACCAGCACACCATCTCCATTGACAATCGGACCTTGAACCTCAAGGATGTGGTGCGGATTGAATACCAGATTGACCAACACAAGATTCATTTCCTAGCCAGTCCCAGCCATACCAGTTTCTGGAATCGGGTCAAGGATGCCTTTATCGGTGAGGCTGACAAATGAGATTTGAGTTTACAGTTGATGAGCATGTCAAGGTAAAGACTTTCTTAAAGAGACATGAAATCTCCAAGGCCCTGCTGGCCAAGATTAAATACCGGGGCGGCCAGATTTTGGTCAATAACCAGCCCCAGTTTGCTACCTATTTGCTGGATGTCGGCGACCATTTAATCGTGGATATTCCGCGGGAGGAAGCCTTTGAGAAACTAGAGGCAGTCGATAAGGACTTAAGCATTGTCTATGAAGATGACCATTTTTTGATCCTGGACAAACCATCTGGAGTGGCTTCCATTCCCAGTATCAATCATTCCAACACCATGGCCAACTATGTCAAAGCCTACTATATCCGCCAAGCCTATGATAATCAGCAGGTCCACATAGTCACTCGTCTGGATCGGGATACATCGGGCCTCATGCTCTTTGCTAAGCACGGCTATGCCCATGCAAGGCTAGATAAGCAGCTACAAAAAAAGACCATAGAAAAGCGCTACTATGCCCTGGTCAAGGGAGAGGGAGTTCTAGAAAAAAAGGGAGACATCATCGCCCCCATTGCCAGAAGTGAGGACTCAATCATCACAAGGAGGGTGGCATCAGGTGGCAAGTACGCCCATACTTCCTACCAAGTCCTAGCCCAGTATGGGGATGTCTACCTAGTGGATATAAAGCTTCATACAGGCCGGACTCACCAGATAAGGGTGCATTTCTCGCATATTGGTTTTCCTCTTTTAGGAGATGACCTCTATGGTGGCTCTCTAGGAGAGGGCCTTGAACGCCAGGCCCTGCACTGCCATTCTCTTACCTTTTACAACCCCTTCCAAGCAGAAGTGGTCAAGCAAACAAGTCCTCTTCCCGAGGACTTTCAGAAACTTATCCAAAATTTAAATATTTCAACTAGAAATAAGGAGTTATAACAAACTATGAAAATTTTTGATTCGATCCGTTCGTCCCTTGAAAATAAAGAGGTGAAAATTGTCCTGCCAGAAGGCGAAGAACCTCGTATCCTCCAAGCCACCAAGCGCTTGGTCAAAGAAACAAATGTAACCCCAGTTCTTTTGGGAAATCCTGATAAGATTCGCATTTATCTGGAAATCGAAGGGGTAACTGAGGGCTACCAAATTATTGACCCGCAAAGTTGTTCCTGCTTTGAAGAAATGGTCGCTGCCTTTGTGGAGCGTCGTAAGGGCAAGATTACCGAGGACGAGGCTCGCCAACTTTTGAAGGAAGATGTCAACTACTTTGGGGTCATGCTGGTTTATCTGGGCAAAGTACAAGGGATGGTTTCAGGTGCAATTCATTCGACAGCTAGCACGGTGCGTCCAGCCCTGCAAATCATCAAGACCCTTCCTTGGGTATCACGGACCTCAGGTGCCTTTCTCATGGTGCGTGATGATGAGCGCTATATTTTCAGCGACTGTGCTATCAATATCGATCCAGATGCAAATATCTTGGCAGAAATAGCTGTTAATTCAGCTGTAACGGCACAAATTTTCGGTATTGACCCTAAGGTTGCCATGCTCAGCTATTCGACTAAGGGTAGTGGTTTTGGTGAGAAGGTGGACAAGGTGGTCCAAGCGACCAAGCTAGCTCAAGAAATGCGGCCTGATTTACAAATCGACGGCGAATTGCAATTTGACGCGGCTTTTGTCCCTGAAACGGCAGATCTCAAAGCGCCAGGTAGCAAGGTGGCAGGACAAGCAACTGTCTTTGTCTTTCCAAGTATCGAGGCAGGAAATATCAGCTACAAAATGGCTGAGCGCCTAGGCGGTTTCTCTGCTGTCGGACCAATCTTGCAAGGACTCAATCACCCAGTCAATGACCTCTCTCGTGGTTGTAATGCTGATGATGTTTACAAGCTTACCTTGATTACAGCCAGCCAGGCGGTTGGACATTATTAAAAAGTAAAAAGAGCTCAAGCTCTTTTTTGCTGCCTTTTGATTCAAAATAAAGTATAATCATAGTAGAAAAGTTAGGAGGAATCACAATGGGATTCGTAAAGGAAAGTCCTATTCCGGCAGACGGAGTAGAGTTGTTAAAGGAGCATGGTATGTATACCGGTCGGGTGGAACGCGTAAGTAGGTGGGCTACAGAGAGAGAGATTTATCTAACTTGTATAGATTCTGGGGGACTAGCTGATGAGTTTGCTAATACCTATGGGATGCTTTTTGAGGGCTATGACATTTACTTTGTTGTGCTACGATTTTGGACTGTCAAAGACTGGGTTTTTGAGGATAAAAAAGTAGTTGAACCTGCTGAAACTGCACTTGACATTCAAGACCTAGTTATTCCGCCAGAATTAGCAAGTAGACGTGATGAGGTCTTAGAGGCTATCGAAGAAGGGATGACGGCATTATTAGTAGATACTATTGCTACAATAAATAAAATTTTTTAAGTAGGGTAAAAAGGGGATAAAGAATGGTATATAAAAGTAAGGCGGATATTTTAGTTAGCTAAAACTATCTTTCTTTTTTGTCCGATAGTTCCACTTATGCTATACTATTTTTATGATAAATTTTGATGACTATGGTATTGAGCTTTGGCCTCAGGAGAAAACTCAGGATTTTCGGGCTAAACTTTTAGCTTGGTACGACCAGCACAAGCGTGATTTACCCTGGAGACGAACGACTAACCCCTATCATATCTGGGTTTCAGAGATTATGCTCCAACAAACTAGGGTCGATACGGTTATTCCCTACTATGAGCGATTTTTAGACTGGTTTCCGACGGTGGCTGATCTGGCCCAGGCAGAGGAAGAGCGTCTTTTAAAGGCCTGGGAGGGATTGGGCTATTATTCTCGTGTCCGCAATATGCAAGAAGCTGCCCGCCAAATTATGGTAGATTTTCAGGGTGCCTTTCCTCAGACCTATCAGGAAATTGCCAGTCTCAAGGGCATTGGCCCTTATACAGCTGGGGCTATTGCTTCGATTGCTTTTCATCTGCCTGAGCCTGCTGTTGATGGAAATGTTATGCGGGTCCTGGCTAGATTATTTGAAATAAAGCTGGATATTGGTCAGGCTAGCAATCGCAAGGTTTTTCAAGCTTTGATGGAAGTCTTAATCGATCCAGAAAGACCAGGGGACTTTAATCAAGCCCTGATGGATTTGGGCTCTGATATTGAGGCCCCTCTTAATCCTCGGCCTGAGGAGAGTCCAGTCAAGGAATTTTCGGCTGCCTATCTGCATGGGACCATGGATATCTATCCTATCAAGGCTCCAAAAAAGAAGCCAGTGCCAGTTTACTTGCAGGCCATGATTATCAAAAATAAAAAAGGACAGTTTTTACTGGAAAAAAATGAGAATGCGGGCCTCTTATCAGGTTTTTGGCATTTCCCCTTGATAGAGGTTGATTATCTCGAAAAGCTGGGTCAGGGAGACCTCTTTGAAGTAGCAGAGCCAGACCCTTCTGTCAAAGAAAGTTTCCAGCAGGACTATGACTTGGCTATTGATTGGGAGCAGAAAAATTTTAGCCTGGTTAAACATGTCTTTAGCCATCGTAAATGGCAGGTACAGATTCAGACTGGGCTAGCCAAGGAAGCAGTAGATCCTGACTGTCAAGGTCAGATCATCTGGCTGTCGCCAGATGAATTTGACCGCTATCCCTTTGCCAAACCCCAACAGAAGATTTGGGAGGTCTATCAAAAAGAAAGCGTCGATTGACGCTTTCTTTTTTGTTTCTTAGGCAAGTCCAGCAAAATCTTTGATTTCTTGGGCTGTCATTGAAGAGTCACAGCGAACAGAGACCAGTCCCTTTTCAGTATGTAGAAAGCCTGGGACGGTTGGGATTTTGTATTCTGACCTAAAGGCTGCTAGCTCCTCGACTTGCTCTGGATCTTCGCTATTGATAAAGTAGATGTGGGCCTTACTTTCAGCGACAACACCAGCTAGAGTCCTTGCGAATTTACGGCAGTAGGGGCAGGTCTTGCGACCGATAAAGAAAGTAGCGGTTTCCTTATCAGCAATAGCTTGGCGTGCTCGCTCAACCCTTGTTACTTCCAAATCCTTGATATTTTGAGTAAATTCTTCCATTATGTAACCTCTTTTCTTTTGATAAGTCTAGTATGACATATTTAAAATATTTTTACCAATTTTTGCTATGAGAAGGGCCCTTGTTAGCAGCGGAAAACGTTTTCTGGTTTTTCCTTAAGGGTTGGCTTTTCTTCTATGGTATAATGGGGACAGTGAATTTTTTAGAAGGAGTTTTTATGTCTGATGTATTTGCTAAAAGGGTTACCATGTGGGAGCTCTTTTATGATTTAATCTTTGTCTTTGCTATTTCCAAAATAACCCACATGATTCACCATCTACATCAAGGAATGGTAAACTGGGTGGATTATCTACTTTTCCTTTCTGTCTGTATCATGCTCATGCAGGCCTGGATGTATCAAACCACCTATGTCAATAAGTTTGGTCGTGAACGCTTGACTGATAAAATCGGTCTTTGGATCAATATGATTGGGGCCATTTATGTGGCAGTCTCCATCAATACAGACTGGTCTAGCACCTTTTTACCTTTTAATATCGGTATGCTCCTGATGCAGCTGGCCATCCTTTTTCAATTTTGGTTTGCGCGTGGGGATTATCCCAAGACGAGTCAGGAAAGAAAAGAGATTTCCTCCTTTATGCTCATGATTAGCTTTACAAGTTTCTTGGTCTTTATCGGTCTCTTGCTTGGCTATAAGCTGGGTATCTGGTTGATGACTTTTGCCTATTTCTTCCAGGCCTATGCCCCTTGGTTTGTTAAGGAGCGATTTTTAGGAGCTACGCTCAATTTCCCACATTTGCTAGAACGCTGTGGCCTTATTACCATCATCCTTTTCGGGGAGAGTATTGTCGGCTTAACCTCCATAGTAACTGCTAGCAGCAATCCCTTGCTCCCTCTTCTCATCTTTTTTGGTCTTATCTTTATGTTTGCGACCTACCAGATTCAAACTGAGGAAGTTATCGACCATGGAGTTGCCTCTAATGGCATGTTTCTCATGCACCTCCATTTGCTCTTGCCTATCGGACTTTTGACGGTGACCGCAGGCTTTGGCTACCTACTAGAGCAGGTCAATACTAGCTTTTTAGCTCTTTTTCTTCTCTTGGGCTTGGCCATTTTTTACTTGAGCCTTTTTGCCACCAGTCGCTATAACAAGCCCTCTTTGGCTCTGACAAGCAAGGATACTCTTTATTATTTCCTGGTTTTGCTGATAGGAGGAGGAGTTCTGCTGGTCCTCAAGGATTATCCTCTTGGTCTAAGCGCCGGCTTTATGCTGATAAACCTTGCCATGATGCTGAGAAACAGTTTAAAATTAAAGAAAATCAAGTAAAAAGGACTCGGTCAGCTGACCAAGTTCTTTTTTTTGAGTATTCTTATTTAATAAAGTCCTCGATTTCTTTTTCGATATTGGCAATTTTTTCTTCTGCATCTTGATTAGAAGAGCCGACAACAGCAATATAGAATTTAATCTTAGGTTCAGTTCCTGAAGGACGGACAGCAATCCAGGAGCCATCAGCCAGGGTGTATTTGAGGACATCTGACGGAGGAGTAGTGAGGGCAGTCACATTTCCTGCAGAGTCAGTTGAAGTCAATTCCTTGAAGTCTTCCCTTACTGCAATATCTGTGGCATTGAATTGAGCTGGAGCTTCCTTGCGGAATTTACCCATGATAGCCTTGATTTGAGCGGCACCATCTACACCGGATAGGGTGACAGATAAGGTCTTTTCTGCGAAATAACCATACTCTTGGTAGATTTCTTCGATACCGTCAGCTAGGGTTAGGCCACGTGAGCGGTAGTAGGCAGCAATTTCTGCGACCATCAAAACAGCCTGAATAGCATCCTTGTCACGAACAAAAGGTTTAATCAGATAACCAAAGCTTTCTTCAAAACCAAAGAGGTAGGTATGGTTGTGCTTTTCTTCAAACTCGGCAATCTTTTCAGCAATGAACTTGAAGCCGGTCAAGACATTAAACATTTTTGCCCCATAGCTTTCGGCAATCTTCGCTACCAAATCGGTGGAAACGATAGACTTGGCTAGGGCCGCATTGGCTGGCAGAGTTCCTGCGGTCTTGTGGGCTTCTAGGATATACTTGGCAATGATGGCTCCGATTTGGTTACCAGATAGGTTTTTGTAAGAACCATCTTTTTGGAGGACCTCTACCCCAACCCGGTCTGCATCAGGGTCAGTGGCAACCAAGACATCCGCTCCCACTTGACGACCTAGTTCTTCAGCCAGGGCAAAGGCTGCTTGACTTTCTGGGTTTGGTGAAGCAACAGTAGAGAAGTCAGGGTCAGCGACGGCTTGGCTTTCAACCACTTGAACAGAAGCAAAGCCAGCCTGGGCTAGGGCTCTACGAGCCAACATTTCCCCTGTACCATGGAGAGGAGTATAGACAATCTTCATGTCCTTACCGTAGTTGTCAATAAGATCTTGGTTGATGTTGACAGATTTGACTTCTTTTAGATATTCCTGGTCAATATCTTCCCCAATAACCTTGATGAGGCCAGAAGCTTTTTCTGCTTCAAGGTCAGCAACCTCAACTTGGAAAGGATTTTCGATGGCCCGGATGTAGTTGGTTAGAGCATCGGCATCAGCCGGTGGCATTTGTCCCCCATCCTCACCATAGACTTTGTAGCCATTGAAAGGTGCAGGGTTGTGACTAGCTGTAATCATAATTCCAGCAAAGGTTCCCAAGTGACGAACAGCAAAAGAAAGCTCAGGTGTCGGTCTTAGGGCCTCAAAAACGTAGGATTGAATCCCGTGTTTAGCCAAGACAGCTGCAGATTCAAAGGCAAATTCAGGTGAGAAGTGGCGGCTGTCGTAGGCGATGGCAACCCCACGTTTTTTATAGGATTCCCCTTTTTCCTCAATCAAGCGAGCCAAACCTTCAGTAGCTTGACGGACAACATAGATATTGATTCGGTTGGTACCAGCACCAATCAAGCCCCGCATACCGGCTGTACCAAATTCAAGATTGGTGTAAAAGGCATCTTCCTTGGTCTTTTCGTCCATAGCCAACAAATCTTGACGCAGATAGGCTGGCAGTTCAGCATAGTCAAGCCATTTTTGGAAATTTTCCTGATAAGTCATAGTAGGGTCTCCTTTATTTAAAATCTAAGAGGGTCAAGAGGAAGAAGGACTAGAAGAAAGATTCTCAAGCGATTTTCCCCTAAACACAATTATTTAATCGCTTTCATTATAGCATCTTTTCATAAAAAAATCACGCCTTGGCGTGATTATTTTCTAACTTTTTCAAGACTGGGAACAATCAAGATGGTCAAAAAGGCTGCTATGACTAATTCCAGGATTGAATTGGCTGATAGGATAAGGGCTAGGAGGGCCTGAATGTCGCCCTTGTAAACATTTGAAAATAGAATGAAAATCCCGCCCAAGACAAAGATAGTGTTGGTAGCAGATCCGACAGCTCCGGCCAAGACCAGGCCTGCCTTATTTTTAAGGCTCTTGTAGACAAAATAAGGGCTGATACCGACCAAGATTCTGGGTAAGATGGCAATAAGCAGTGAATAAAGATTCCCGTTTTCAACAAAGGGACTAAAGAGATAGCTTGTCGGAAGCAAGATGACGGTGTTGGTGATGACACTGATGATTCCCATCAAGGCCCCTAGAATAGCCCCGACTCTAGGACCATAAAGGATACTAGCTATAATAACTGGGATATGAATCAGAGTGGGTTTGATAGGAACCGGGAGAATATTAAAGATAATCGAACTCAGAAAATGAATGACCAACATGAGGGCAAAAAAGATAGCAATCGGGGCGATAATGGATGGTTTACGCTTCATTGTTAAGGACTTCCTTTACCTTTCTTAAAATATCTTGAGGCTCAGCCAGAGCACCAGTTCCCTTATCTCCACAAGCCAGCAGGGCCTGGCGCGGAGCAACCAAGTCATAACCTAATTTTTGCAGGAATTTTAGGTTGGCCTGGGTGATGTAATTTTCATACATCTTGGTATTCATAGCGGGAGCGATAATTTTTTTCTGACTCCTATCCAGAGCCAGAGCGGTGCTAGTTACCATATTATCAGCTAAACCGTTGGCGAGTTTAGCGATTGTATTGGCAGTGGCTGGCGCTATTAGAAAAAGATCGCTATTCTTGGCAATTTCAATATGGTTGACCTTACTGGGGTCTGGTTCGGCCATGATGTCATAATGAACCCTATTTTTGGATAGGACTTGTAGGGTCAAGGGAGTGATGAACTCCATGGCTGCCTGGGTCATTAAAACAGTCACCTGGTAGCCTTCCTTGGTCAAAAGACTGACCAAATCAGCTGCCTTGTAGGCGGAGATGCTGCCGGTAACGGCTAAAGTAATCTTTGTCATAGCTATCCTCTATTCTGAATGTGAAAGGCGCTCTAGTAAGAGCTGGGCGATTTCTTGCTTGGTTTTGGCTAGGTTTTCTTCTTTTTCATCAACTAGATAGGCCAGATGTTGCTGGTCATCAATAGTAGTCAAGTCATTAGCGACGATGATTTCTGCTTGATTTTTAAGCAGACTCTCGCGAGCGACCTGGATAAGCTCTTCCTTGGAAACATCTACTAAAAGCTTAAAACCAACCAGTCTGATTTTGGGATTCCAGGTCTTGACCAGGCTGATGATTTTGGGCGTTTTCTTAAGAAAGAGCACCTGAAAATCCTCCTCGGAGGAAATTTTACTTTCCTGGTTTTTCATTGTTAAAAATTCTTCCAGCTTGCTGGCCTGGGCAAGTTGGCTAAAGCCAGTCATATAGCTAGGGCTATAATCTGACACAGCCATGGCGTGAATCAAAACATCATGTTCCTTGACCAGGGGTTCTAGGGTTTCAAGTAGGTCGGCTACATTTTCGACCGTCAGAATCTTTAGCCTGGCATCTGGCTCAGGCTTTAGAGCCTTGGGGCTGGTCACTAGGGTTACTTGATGTCCCCTGTCCAAGAAAGTTTCTGCTATCAGCTTACCCAGCTGGCCTGTGGAATGATTGGTAATAGAGCGTACCCGATCGATTTTTTCACTGGTCCCGCCCGAAGTGATTAAGATTTTCATACTTATTATTTTACAGGAAAAAGGTCAATTCGTAAAATATTAGCTTACCAGATTCAAAACTAGGGCTGAGTTCAGCTTTTTGGCCCCATATCTGATAAAATAGATTCAGACTTTTATACTTATTACTTTTTACTTTCTTACTAGGAAAATTATGGAGGTAGATAATGGAAATTAGAAGGGCTAGGAGGGAAGATGCGGCCCAGTTGCTGGCTATTTACCGCCCCTATCTGGAGCAGACGGCCATCACCTTTGAAACGCAAGTCCCTACTATAGAAGAGTTTGAAAGGCGCATTGAAAAGACCTTGGCCAACTATCCTTACCTGGTGGCAGAAGAAGCGGGTCAACTTGTCGGCTACGCCTACGCTTCAGCCTATTATCAGCGGGCGGCCTATGATTGGACGGTGGAATTATCTGTCTATGTGGACACAAGTAAGCGGAGTAAAGGGGTTGGTAGTGCCCTGTATGAGGAGTTGGAAGAACAATTAAAAAAGCAGGGCAAGGTGAATTTTCTGGCCTGCATCGCCCTCCCCAATGAAGCCAGCATCCTCTTTCATCAAAAACGAGGCTATATCCAAGTGGCCCATTTCCCTAAAATTGGCTATAAGTTTGGTCGTTGGCATGATATCGTCTGGCTGCAAAAGAGGCTTGCAGATGACTGAGGGCTTTTCCTTTTGCTTGCCTTCCAACCATTCCCATAAAGGAGGAAATATGATTGATGAAATTTTGAAAGAGTTAGTGGCAGTAGCTGACGAGGAAGATGCTGTCAAGATGCGTGCCTATATGAAAAACCAATTTGCCTACTTGGGCGTGAAAACGCCTGTTCGACGAAAAGTGGCTAAAGCCTGCTTTAAAAAATATCCTAAATCTAAAATTGACTGGGACTTCATAAGGCAGGCTTGGGAAAACCCTTATCGGGAGCTTCAATATGTGGCTTTGGATTATTTGCGAAGCAAGAAAAAACTGCTGACACCTGCTGATCTGCCCAAGCTAAAAAAGCTGGCTCAAAGCAAGTCTTGGTGGGACACGATTGACCATTTAGATATGACTATTGGCGACCTTGTTTTCCGTTTTCCTGAGTGTACGGCGACGATCTTGGCTTGGAGCGAGGACTCTGATATTTGGTTGCGGCGCTTAGCGATCGACCACCAGTTGCTGCGAAAGGAAGAGACGGATACGGCTCTTTTGGAGCAAATTTTACTTAATAATTTAGAGCAGACGGAGTTTTTCATCAACAAGGCAATCGGCTGGAGCTTGCGTGATTATTCCAAGACCAACCCTCAATGGGTGGCGGATTTTATAGACAAGCATGGTGGTCAAATGGCAAAATTAAGTATCAAGGAAGCTAGTAAATATCTGATAGACTGAGAAAACAAGTTGCTAGCTCTGCCATTTACCGAAATCAAAAACTTGACATTTAATACAGTATCATAGTATACTTACAAAGTGCGATGAGTCGATAGGTGGCGCAAGCCACTATCTAGCATGGGAGGTCATTACGCAGGAGCGGACCTTGATAAGTTGTGTGAACCTGCTTATCACACGAAAGTGCCCTCTCCCTACCTTTTGGTAGGGATTTTTTTATGACTTTTCATTTTTCAAAAAAAATGTTACAATTACGTTATTGTAAAAATTTTTAGAAAATTTATTGATGAGGTAGATTTATGGGATACACAGTTGCGGTTGTAGGTGCTACTGGTGCGGTTGGCGCTCAAATGATTAAGATGCTGGAAGAGTCTAGCTTGCCAATCGATAAGATTCGCTACTTGGCTTCAGCCCGTTCAGCAGGCAAGTCACTCCAGTTTAAGGGGCAAGAGGTCCTGATTGAAGAGACGACCGAAGATGCCTTTGTGGGCGTGGATATTGCCCTTTTCTCTGCTGGAGGATCAACTTCGGCCAAGTATGCTCCTTATGCGGTCAAGGCTGGGGCAGTTGTTGTGGACAATACCTCTCACTTCCGCCAGCATGACCAGGTTCCTCTGGTTGTTCCAGAGGTCAATGCTCATGCCCTGGACCAACATCGTGGAATCATTGCCTGCCCTAACTGTTCAACCATTCAAATGATGGTTGCTTTAGAGCCAGTTCGGCAAAAATGGGGCTTGGATAGGATTATCGTTTCCACCTATCAGGCGGTTTCTGGTGCAGGTATGGGAGCTATTCTTGAAACAGAGCGGGAATTACGCCAGGTTCTGAATGAAGGGATCAATCCCCGCGATGTTCAGGCTGAGATTTTACCGGCTGGTGGGGATAAGAAACACTATCCAATCGCCTTTAATGCCCTGCCTCAAATCGATGTCTTCACCGATAATGACTATACCTATGAAGAGATGAAGATGACCAAGGAGACTAAAAAAATCATGGAAGACGACAGCATCGCAGTTTCTGCTACCTGTGTGCGTCTTCCTATCCTGTCAGCCCACTCTGAGTCAGTCTATATCGAGACCAAGGAAGTTGCGCCAATCGAGGAAGTCAAAGCAGCCATTGCAGCCTTTCCAGGTGCTGTTTTAGAGGACGATGTTGCTCATCAAATCTATCCCCAAGCTATCAATGCTGTTGGTAGTCGTGATACCTTTGTCGGGCGGATTCGCAAGGACCTAGATGCTGAAAAGGGCATCCACATGTGGGTTGTATCGGACAATCTTTTAAAAGGGGCAGCCTGGAACTCTGTTCAAATCGCAGAAAGCTTGCATGAGCGTGGCTTGGTTCGGCCGACAGCAGAAGTCGTCTTTGATTTAAAATAATAACTTTTCACTATTTAACAACATCTATTACTTAGGAGGATTTATGTCTATCGAACAATTAAAAAATGCGAAAATCATCACTGCCCTAGTAACGCCTTTTAATCAAGACGGCAGCATCAACTTTGCTGCCCTTCCTAAGTTGATTGAGCACCTCTTGGCCCACCATACAGAAGGGCTCATCTTGGCTGGAACAACTGGAGAAAGTCCAACCTTGACCCATGAGGAAGAGCTGGAACTTTTTCGGGCAGTTCAGGACATTGTTCAAGGGCGCGTTCCTTTGATTGCAGGGATTGGGACCAACGACACGCGCGACTCAATTGAGTTTGCTCGCAGGGTGGACGAATTTGGTGGATTTGCAGCCGGTCTCGCTGTAACCCCCTACTACAACAAGCCTAGTCAAGAAGGGATGTATCAGCACTATAAGGCAATTGCGGAAGCCTCAAACTTGCCCATTATCGTCTACAATGTACCAGGTCGGACAGTGGCAGGGCTTGATGTGGAGACATCACTACGCCTCGCTCAGTTACCAAATATCATTGCCATTAAAGATTGTACCGGTGTTGACAATCTAGCCTATCTGGTGGAACACGCGCCAGAGGATTTCCTGATTTATACAGGGGAAGACGGTTTGGCCTTTCATGCCAAGGCGCTGGGCGCTCATGGAGTTATTAGCGTGGCTTCTCACACAAACGGAGATGAGATCTACGATATGTTTGCAGCCCTTGATTCGGGAAACATCAAGGAAGCAGCGCGTATCCAACGTCAATTCCTTCCCAAGGTAGATGCCCTCTTTTCTCAAGCAAGTCCAGCTCCGCTCAAGGCTGTTCTCAACCATCAGGGCTTTGAGGTCGGCCCGCTTCGTCTCCCTCTGGTTGCTTGTTCAGAAGAATCAGCAGCAGAGATTGTCAAGATTGTAGAAGCCTAACCAAATAGACTTTATGGCTAGGTTTTCTAAACTTCGTTTTAAAAATCTAAAATGAAAGAAGGGTAGATTGTGGTGAAATCTGCCTTTTCTTTTACAATTTTTTGAAAAATTTTTGAAAAAAAGGTATAATGAGAGGGTGACTTCTACATAAGGAGATGAGCCTATGTTGAACATTCGTAAAGCAAGTTTGACGGACTGGCAGGATTTGCAAACGGTTTGCCAGACTTCCTGGCGGGATACGTATAAAAATATTTATTCCCCAGCCTATCTGGAAAAAGTTTTCCAGATGTTTTATAGCGAGGAGCGTTTGCGACAGGATATTATTGAACATTCGGCTCAGTGGCATGGTTATTGGCTGGCAGAAGAAAATGGACAAGTCTTGGGCTGTATTGGTGGTGGCATGAACGAAGAGGGCGAAGGCAATGTTTACCTTCTTTATGTTCTGCCAAGTCAACAGCGAAAAGGCCTTGGACATGCCTTGCTTGCTACTTTAACCAAACATCAAAAAGAGGTTTTTCAAGCTCGCAAGCAATGGGTTAGCGTGGCAGAAGGCAATCAAATCGGTATTCCTTTTTATGAGAAGGAAGGTTTTGAATTTGTAGTTGCTAGTGAAAATTGGATTGACCCTAGTCAGGCTCGCGACTTACAATATGTCAGAAAAATTTAGTTAATAATAATTTATAAAAAGAGGTGCTTATGCAAGTTATTAAACGTGATGGTCAAATCACTAATTTTGACCCAGAGAAGATTTATCAAGCAATTTTGAAGGCTGCGCAGACCGTCTATGTCTTGACCGATGATTTGCGGCAAAACCTAGCCTTGGTGACCAAGAAGGTTGTCCTGGATTTGGAAGAGGCTAGAGTGGAGCGGGCAACAATCAGCATGATTCAGTCCATTGTAGAACACCGTCTATTAGGAGCTGGTTACATCACCATTGCCGAGCACTATATCTCCTATCGTCTCCAACGTGATTTGGAGCGTAGTGGTTACGGTGACCACATTGCAGTTCACCTTCATTTTGAACAAATAAGATAAGAGTTGGTGGGCTCAGCCCGCCTTTTTCTCTAGGAGGAGCCTTATGATCAATCTCCCTATTTTACTATTGGAAAGTCTAGTCTGGTCTGGCCTCTGGATGCTTATGGTTGCACTTACTATCCGCTATTTCCCTTGGGCTATCGAGCATGATTACCCCCAGGATGTGCGTGAGGCTGCTGCTCTACCTAATCCCAGTCCCCAGCAAAAGAAAAGAACGGTTCTCTTTGCAACAGTCAGCTTTGGCCTTTTGTTTCTTTTTGTTATTTTATCGGTTTTCTTGACTTATGAGCTAAAAACTTTGTCTTTTGCAACTATCTTTTTGCATGTCTTCATCATGTCCATGACTTGGAATGTGGTGGATTTATTGGTGCTTGATTGGTTACTGATTTGCGTCTGCTCTTCCAAATTCTTCATCCTTCCCAAGACCGAAGATTGCGCAGGAAACAAGGATTATCTCCACCATTTCAAGGGTTTTCTCAAAGGGATGATTACCATGACGGTGCTATCTCTTTTATTGACAGGAATTATTTTCCTGCTCCTTCAATTGCTAAAGTAAAAGTGGCTTAAGAGCTGCTTTTTATTTTGTTCTTATTTCTTTTTTGGAAATAAAGGCTTGCCAATGTTCTAGGATTTTAAAGAAAATTTAGAAAGTAGATAAATTGGACGACAGGGCTTATTGATGGCTCCCCTAAGTAGAAATATGGTAAAATAGGACTAAAGTTTTTAAAGTTTACAATGTTCAAAGAAAGGAATCTAAGATGACAAGCATTCAATGGTTTCCTGGACACATGTCCAAGGCCAGACGCCAGGTTCAGGAAAATATCAAATTTGTGGATTTTGTGACTATTTTAGTCGATGCCAGACTCCCCCTATCCAGTCAAAATCCCATGCTGACTAAAATCGTGGGAGACAAGCCCAAACTGCTTATTTTAAACAAGGCTGACTTGGCAGATCCTGTCTGGACCAAGGAATGGAGAGCCTATTTTGAGAATCAAGGGATTAAGACTTTAGCTATCAATTCCAAGGAGCAGGCCACTGTAAAAAAAGTAACTGAAGCTGCCAAGGCTCTGATGAAGGACAAATTAGAGCGGCAAAAAGAGCGGGGTATTCAAATCGAGACCCTGCGCACCATGATTATCGGCATTCCTAATGCCGGAAAGTCCACGCTCATGAACCGTTTGGCCGGCAAGAAAATTGCGGTCACCGGAAATAAACCTGGTGTTACCAAGGGCCAGCAGTGGCTAAGGACTAATAAGGATTTAGAAATTTTGGATACTCCTGGGATTCTCTGGCCCAAGTTTGAAGATGAGCAAGTAGCCTTAAAACTTGCTTTGACAGGAGCTATCAAGGACAACCTCCTACCTATGGATGAGGTAACGATTTTTGGTATCAATTTTTTCAAAGCGCACTATCCCCAAGAGTTAGAAGCTCGTTTTAAGCGGATGGATCTGGAAGAGGCAGCGCCAGAAATTATCATGGATATGACCCGCAATCTTGGTTTTCGGGATGATTATGACCGGTTTTACAATCTCTTTGTCAAGGAAGTTCGTGATGGCAAATTGGGCCGCTATACCCTTGATCGGCTGGAGGATTTAGATGGCGACGATTAAGGAGGTCAAGACCCTCTTGGCAGAGATTAACCATCTGGATAGTCCAATTTTTGAAGAATTCTCACGTGATAAGCGTTCAGGCGTTCAGAAGGCTATTGAGCAGCGTAAGCGAGAGATTCAAGCTAGGCTCGATGAAGATGAGCGTTTAGAAAACATGCTGCGCTACGAAAAGGATTTGTATGCCCAAGGTTTTCAACTTATCGCAGGCATTGATGAAGTGGGTCGTGGTCCCCTGGCGGGGCCGGTCGTTGCAGCGGCGGTTATTTTGCCTAAAAATTGCAAGATAAGAGGCCTTAACGACAGTAAGAAAATTCCCAAAAAGAAACATGAGGAAATCTACCGAACGGTTCAAGAAGCAGCGCTTGCTATTGGACTTGGCGTCGTCGATAATGAAATGATTGATCAGGTCAATATCTACCAGGCTAGTAAGTTAGCCATGCAAGAGGCTTTGGCCCAATTAGCTATTCAACCAGACTATCTCTTGATTGATGCCATGGAGCTTCCAGTAGATTTAGGCCAGCAAGCCCTTATCAAGGGGGATGCCAAGAGCTTATCCATTGCAGCAGCCTCAATAGTAGCCAAGGTCACCAGGGATAAAATGATGGCAGACTTTGACAAGGTCTATCCTGGTTATGATTTTGCTAAAAATGCAGGCTACGGCACCAAGAGTCATCTAGCTGGCTTAGAGAAATACGGCGTGACAGCCATTCATCGCAAAACATTTGAGCCAGTCAAAAGTTTACTTGCTAAAAAATGATTGGAGGAATCTAATGAGTCTATTTTCCAGATACATTGGTGGAAAAATCGCTAGGGCAACAGTCGATAAGATAGAAAGTTCCAAGCATCGTGATATTTATTATATCCTTATTTGCTTGGGGTTGGCAGCCCTTTTCCTCTATGCTCTACTTTATAATGTTTTTGTCGGCAAATACACGACAACCGTCCTGATTGGAATGCTTCTCTGTGCCTTACTGGCTGCGCTTTTCCTCTTTTGTGGCATGGTGCTTTTGCTGAGAAAATTAAAAAAATAAATAAGAGGGACCTGCTCTGAGGGAGAAAGATAAAAATAGTAAAATAAGGAAGGTGCTATGACGCAAAACTATCTGACGATTGACATTGGCGGAAGCTTTATCAAATCTGCCTTAATTGACGATGAAGAGCACTTTAGTCAGCTAGCCAAAACGCCCACGCCAGATAATCTGGAGGAATTTTTGGCGACCTTGACCGAGTTGATTGCTAGATACCAAGACTCTATCGCTGGAGTCGGAATTTCTTGCCCTGGTGATATCAATACTCAGACCGGTTATGTTCACAAAGGGGGACTTCTGCTTTATTTGAAGCGGTTTCCGTTAGGTCAATATTTAAAGGAGAAATTCGACTTGCCTGTGGCTGTCATGAATGACGGGGACTGTGCAGGTCTTGCTGAGGCGAGATATGGTGAGTTGAAAAATTTCACTTGTGGCGCAGTTTTGGTTTTGGGTACAGGTGTGGGTGGTACCGTTGTCATCAATGGCAATCTCTTGTCAAACGCGCATTTTCAATTGGGCGAGCTAGCTGAAAAGCTGCGCTTGACCAGTGACAAAGCTCTTTTTAGTCAAGAGGGGACTTTTTCTAAAATTTGGGAATTGCATGGATACGGGCTAGAAAGTCTGCGTACCAATGCGGGTTCCGCGGTTCAGTTTGTCAAGAGAGCTAGTCAGCAAATGAATTTGGCAGAAGCAGACGGTGCGCAAGTTTTCGAACTCTTGCAGCAGGGAAATTCAAAGGAGTTGGAGCAGATGTTTGCCGATTATTGCCACGAAATCGCTTATTTGATTTTAAATTTACAGGCGATTTTCAAACTAGAATGCGTGGCTATTGGTGGCGGTATCAGTAGCCAAGCGCTTTTGATTGAGGAAATCAATCGCCAGTATAGAAGGTTGATACAAGAGGAGCCTTTTGCGCAAATCTTTGCTCCTCTACCAATTCTTGCTTGTCGCCATCACAATCAAGCTAATTTACTAGGAGCTTATTGCCACTTGCAGGATAAGTTAGATGAGCCAGCAGTGGAAAACAAGGAATTCTTCGACATCTTTTCCTTTTTTAGTCTTGATGATAAAACTAGAAAATAAAGTTGGATTGTGCCAACTTTTTTATTTTTTTACGAATAAATAAAGAAAGGATTTAAGAAAGGAAAGTCAATGGATAATTTTGGAATTTATAAGTTGAAGCAGGCAGGTCTCAATAACCAGCAGGTCTTAAATGTCCTGTCCTACCTGGAGATGCAGGAGGAGGATGAGGAGCTTTCTCCTAGAGATTTGGCGGTGGTATCAGAATGTCGCAATCCCGCCCTGTTTATGGAAAGGTATAGGCAATTAGACGAGGACCTGCTAAGGGAAAACTTTGACCAGTACCCTTCTTTTTCTATTTTAGATGATGTCTACCCTTGGGATTTGAGTGAGATTTATAATGCCCCCTCGCTATTATTTTATCAGGGCAATCTAAAGCTACTAGATCTCCCTAAGGTGGCGGTTGTCGGCAGCCGTAATAGTAGTAGGAGTGGAAATAAGGCAGTAGAAAAGGTGATTAAGGAATTAAATAATGAACTGGTTATCGTTAGTGGTCTAGCCAGAGGGATTGACACAGTTGCCCACATGACTGCCCTGCAAACAGGAGGGCGCAGTATAGCAGTTATCGGAACAGGTCTGGATGTCTACTATCCTCGAGAAAATACCCGCCTCCAAAAATACCTGGCTAAAAATCATCTGGTCTTGAGTGAGTACGGCCCTGGCGAGCCACCCCTGAAATTTCACTTTCCTGAGCGTAACCGGATTATTGCCGGGCTTTGTCGAGGAGTTATCGTAGCCCAGGCCAAGATTCGCTCAGGAAGCCTAATTACTTGCGAGCGGGCCATGGAGGAGGGACGAGACGTTTTCGCCATCCCTGACAGCATTTTAGATGGTCAAAGTGCTGGTTGCCACCGTCTGATTCAGGAAGGTGCCAAGTGCATTAGCTCGGGTTCTGACGTCCTAGCTGAGTTTCAATTTTAAAACAAGTTTTCCTATAAGAGAAGTTACTAGTTGACAAGCCTTAAAAAATAGTTTAAACTCTATGAGGTTTATAACTTTTTGAGGTGTAGATATTGGTAACAAAAACAAAGAAAAAAACTGCAAGCAAGAAAAACCTTGTGATTGTAGAATCGCCTGCTAAGGCAAAAACAATTGAAAAATATTTAGGAAGAAACTATAAGGTCCTGGCCAGTGTTGGTCATATTCGTGATTTGAAAAAATCAACCATGTCGATTGATTTTGATAATAATTACCAGCCAGAGTATATCAATATTCGTGGTAAGGGACCGCTTATCAACGACTTGAAAAAAGAGGCCAAGAAGGCCAAACAAGTCTTTCTAGCAAGTGACCCGGACCGCGAAGGAGAGGCTATTTCTTGGCATCTGGCCCACATCTTAAACTTAGATGCCCAGGACAAAAATCGAGTGGTCTTTAACGAAATTACCAAGGATGCAGTAAAGAATGCCTTCAAGGAACCGAGGCAAATTGACATGGACTTGGTTGATGCCCAGCAGGCGCGGCGGGTCTTGGACCGAATTGTGGGTTATTCTATTTCCCCTATTCTCTGGAAGAAGGTCAAAAAGGGCTTGTCTGCCGGACGGGTCCAATCCGTTGCGCTCAAGTTGATTATTGACCGTGAAAATGAAATCAATGCCTTTAAACCAGAAGAATATTGGACGATTGATGGGACCTTTAAAAAGGGCAACAAGCAATTTCAAGCTAGCTTTTACGGTCTCAATGGCAAGAAGGTCAAGCTATCGAGCAATGAGCAAGTCAAGGAAGTCTTGGCCCAGCTGACCAGTAACGATTTTGTGGTTGAGCAAGTGGATAAAAAGGAGCGCAAGCGCAATGCGCCCCTGCCTTACACGACCAGCTCCATGCAGCAAGATGCGGCTAATAAAATCAACTTCCGAACTCGTAAGACCATGATGGTGGCCCAACAGCTCTATGAAGGAATCAATATCGGCTCTGGTGTGCAAGGTTTGATTACCTATATGCGTACAGACTCGACCCGTATCAGCCCTGTGGCAGCAAATGAAGCTGCGAGCTTTATCACAGAGCGTTTCGGTCAAAACTACTCCAAGCACGGTAGCAAGATGAAAAATGCTTCTGGAGCTCAAGATGCCCATGAGGCTATTCGTCCGTCCAGTGTTCATCATACGCCTGAGGCTATTGCCAAGTACTTAGACAAGGACCAGCTCAAGCTCTATACCCTGATTTGGAATCGCTTTGTGGCCAGTCAGATGACAGCAGCTGTCTTTGATACCATGAGTGTAAAATTGGGTCAAAACGGCGTGCAATTCACGGCCAACGGTAGTCAGATTAAATTTGATGGATACTTGGCTATTTATAATGACTCGGATAAGAATAAGATGCTGCCGGACATGGAAAAGGGCGACCAGGTCAAGCGGGTCAATACCAATCCTGAACAGCATTTCACCCAACCGCCAGCCCGCTATTCGGAAGCAACCCTTATCAAGACCTTGGAAGAAAATGGAGTAGGACGGCCCTCAACCTATGCCCCAACCATTGAAACTATCCAAAAGCGCTACTATGTCAAATTGGCTTCCAAGCGCTTTGAGCCAACTGAATTGGGCCAAATCGTTAACTCCTTGATTGTCGAATTTTTCCCAGATATTGTCGATGTCAAGTTTACGGCCGGTATGGAAACTAAACTTGATGATGTCGAAGTCGGAAAAGAAGAGTGGCAGAAGGTCATCGATGCCTTTTACAAGCCTTTTGAAAAGGAAGTCATCAAGGCTGAAGAGGAAATGGAGAAAATCCAGATTAAGGATGAACCTGCTGGATTCGACTGTGAAGTTTGTGGTAGCCCTATGGTCATTAAGCTGGGTCGCTACGGTAAATTTTACGCTTGTAGCAATTTCCCAGACTGTCGCCATACCCAGGCCATTGTCAAGGAAATCGGCGTGACTTGTCCGCAGTGTAAAGAAGGTCAGGTCATTGAACGCAAGACCAAACGCAACCGCCTCTTTTATGGCTGCAATCGCTATCCAGACTGTGACTTTACCTCTTGGGATAAGCCAGTAGGGCGGAATTGCCCTAAATGTGACCACTATTTGGTTGAGAAAAAAGTACGGGGCGGCGGCAAGCAAGTCGTATGTAGCAATGGGGACTACGAAGAAGAAAAAGTGAAATAATACTCATTGAAAATCAAAACTATCTGTTGTTGACTTCGACTTGCCGTACCCAAGTACTGCCTGCGTCTCGTCGCCTAGGCTATTTTTGATTTTCTTCGAGTATAAAAAGAAAGAGCTTGGGATGACTTTTCCTAAGCTCTTTAGTATTTAATAAAGCAGTTGTTTGATTACATAGAGATGGCTATCTTCAAGGCCAACCAAACTATGTAGTTCATTGGGTTCCATGGTTAGAAAACTGCCTGGGACCAACTGGACGGTTTCTTGGCGGGTTGAGAAGTCTACCTTTCCTGCCAGACAGATAACCGTAACGAGGGCATCGGCACTGTGTTCTGGGACTTCCTTGCCAGCAGCCAGGTGCAAGTGGTGGATGATGCGTCCTGATTCTTGGACGGGTGTTTCAGCAAACTCTGCTTGCTTATCAATGGTGTAAAACTTCATGATTGAACCTCCGTAATCCTTTTCTTATATTGTAGCACAATTCTCATTTTCCTACAAAGTAGAAAGGGAAAGAAGGGTATTTTACATAACTTATATTATGTGAAACAAATCAAGTCAGTCAATAACTATCTGGCTCGTCTTTTGGCTATTTTTTTGTTATAATAACAAAAGTTTAAAATAAATAGAAAGATTTGAGCCAGTCCTTGATGGCTGGCAAGAGGTATTGGTTTTGTCTCAATCTTATATCAATGTGATTGGTGCAGGTCTGGCAGGGAGCGAAGCGGCTTATCAAATTGCCAGGCGGGGTATTCCTGTCAAACTCTATGAAATGCGGGGAGTTAAGTCAACACCCCAGCATAAAACCAGCGATTTTGCTGAATTGGTTTGTTCCAATTCTTTTCGGGGGGACTCGCTGACCAATGCGGTCGGCCTCTTAAAAGAAGAGATGCGTAGATTAGGTTCTGTCATCATGAAGGCGGCTGAAAGTACCCGCGTTCCAGCCGGGGGCGCCCTAGCTGTGGATAGGGAAAGCTTTGCCCAAAGAGTGACAGAAGAGGTGAGCCAGCATCCCTTGATTGAGGTGATTCGTGAAGAGTTGACAGAGCTTCCGACAGATACAATCACTGTGATTGCGACAGGTCCCTTGACTAGCGATGCCTTGGCTGAAAAAATTCATCAGCTGAATGGCGGCGACGGTTTTTACTTTTATGATGCAGCAGCACCAATTATCGATGTCAATAGCATCGATCGGAGCAAGGTCTATCTTAAATCCCGCTATGACAAGGGGGTGGCTGCCTATCTCAACGCTCCCATGACTAAGCAGGAGTTTATGGATTTTCATGAGGCCCTGGTCAATGCAGAAGAGGCTCCCCTTAATTCCTTTGAAAAGGAGAAGTATTTCGAGGGTTGTATGCCCATTGAGGTCATGGCCAAAAGAGGAGTCAAGACCATGCTCTATGGTCCCATGAAGCCGGTAGGGCTGGAGTATCCGGATGACTATCAAGGGCCGCGTGACGGTGATTTCAAGACCCCTTATGCGGTTGTTCAACTACGGCAGGACAATGCGGCAGCTAGTCTTTACAACATAGTAGGTTTTCAAACCCATCTCAAATGGGGTGAACAAAAACGAGTCTTTCAAATGATTCCAGGTTTAGAAAAGGCAGAGTTTGTTCGTTACGGGGTCATGCACCGTAATTCCTATATGGACTCTCCCCAACTCTTGGACCAGACCTTTCGCTCTAAAAAGGCTCCCCACCTCTTTTTTGCCGGCCAGATGACTGGAGTAGAGGGCTATGTGGAGTCAGCAGCCTCTGGTCTGGTAGCTGGTATCAATGCTGCCCGTCTTTTCAAACAAGAAGAACCCCTAATCTTCCCAGAGACCACAGCCATTGGGAGCCTGCCCCACTATGTCACCCACGCCGATAGCAAGCACTTCCAACCCATGAATGTGAACTTTGGCATCATCAAGGAGTTGGAAGGCCCCCGCATCCGTGATAAAAAGGAACGCTATGAAAAGATTGCTGAGCGAGCCTTAAAAGACTTACAATTTTATCAAGAATTTTAAAAAAGTTAGGAAAAGCCTAACTTTTTTCTTGATTTTATGGTATAATAAATAAAAAATTTTGAAAATAGAAAGTTTTCTGAAAATGAACAAAGCCTATTTTTATCTTGATATGAAAAGTCATGAACTAGAGGTTCCCTATACTAAGAAAAAAAGAAGGGTTCGTGTTTTATTACCTAAAAATTATGCCAAGGACAAGGAAAGGACCTATCCAGTGGTCTATTTTCATGATGGGCAAAATGTGCTCTACAGCAAGGAGTCCTTTAGCGGTCATTCTTGGAAGGTCATTCCAACCATTAAGCGCAATCCAGATATTGAAAGAATGATTGTCGTAGCCATTGACAATGATGGCTTTAACCGCATGAATGAGTATTCGGCTTGGAAATACAAGGAAGCTAACATTCCCGGTGTCCAGTTTGGTGGCAAGGGGACGGAGTATGCCGAGTTTGTCATGGGGGTGGTCAAGCCCTTTATCGATCAGCATTATCGGACCAAGACCGACAAGGCCCATACAGCCATGGTGGGGTCCTCACTCGGAGGCAATATCACCCAGTTTATGGGGATTGAATACCAGGAGTCTATTGGTTGCTTGGGAGTCTTTTCATCGGCCAACTGGATCCACCAAGAGTCCTTTGATCGTTATTTGGCTCGCCAGAAGTTAGAGACTAATCAGAGGGTCTTTATCTATGTCGGGACGGAAGAAGCTGATGATACCGATAAGACCTTGATGGCTGGTAATATCAAGCAGGCCTATCTGGATTCGTCTTTGACTTACTATCGTCAGCTAATCGCTCAAGGCCTGGACCTTGATAATTTGCTTTTGCGGATTCAGGCGGGAGCTGAGCACAATGAAATCGCCTGGGCCGAAAACTTGCCAGCCTGTCTCAGATTCTTTGGCGAAAAGTGGTGAATTTTTTTAGAAAAGCTAGCAGGATTGCTGAGTGTCAGTCTTTATCAGTCTGAGTTGTTTTTTTCTCTTAAGTAAATGGAGGTAGTAGAGATGCATGTTGAATTTTTAAGTCATTGGAGTGGTCAGTTAAATCGAGAAATGCCCCTCAATCGTTATGGGCACGCAGGGCTTCCTGTTCTGGTCTTTCCTTCCTCGGGTGGTAGTCACAATGAATATGCTGATTTTGGAATGATTGAGGCCTGTGCAGGCTTTATCGAGGCTGGAAAGATTCAGTTTTTCACCCTGTCTACTGTCGATGATGAAAGCTGGCTGGCTAATTGGAAAAATGGGCATGATCGGGCCGAAATGCACCGGGCCTATGAGCGTTATGTCATCCAAGAAGCGATTCCTTTTATCAAGCACAAGACCGGTTGGTTTGATCCGATGATGACCACAGGTTGCTCAATGGGGGCCTACCATGCCCTCAATTTCTTCTTGCAGCACCCTGATGTCTTTAATAAGGTGATTGCCCTAAGTGGCGTTTATGATGCTCGTTTCTTTGTTGGAGACTTTGGTCATGATGAGGCGGTTTACCAAAATTCGCCAGCAGACTATATCTGGAATCAGAATGACGGCTGGTTTATCGATCGCTATCGTCAGGCTGATGTCATTATTTGTACAGGTTTGGGTGCTTGGGAGCAGGACGGTCTGCCTTCCTTCTATACCCTAAAAGCCGCTTTTGATCAAAAGAATATTCCGGCCTGGTTTGCTGAGTGGGGCCATGATGTTTCCCACGACTGGGTCTGGTGGCGGAAACAAATGCCTTATTTCCTCAATGAATTAAATCTATAAGGGAGGTTGCTATGAATTATCTCGTTATTTCTCCGTATTATCCGCAAAATTTTCAACAATTCACTATTGAACTAGCCAATAAGGGAATCAAGGTTTTAGGGATTGGTCAAGAGCCTTATGAGCAGCTAGATGCGCCTCTAAGGGAGGCCTTGAGCGAATATTTTCGGGTGGAAGATTTAGAAAATCTAGATGAGGTCAAGCGGGCTGTGGCCTTTCTTTTCTACAAGCACGGCCCTATCGATCGGATTGAGTCCCATAATGAGCACTGGCTGGAGCTAGATGCCGCTCTTAGGGAGCAATTTCATGTTTTTGGTGCCAAGCCTAGAGATTTGGACAAGACCAAGTACAAGTCCAAGATGAAAAAATATTTCACCAAGGCGGGTGTTCCTGTGGTGCCGGGGCAAGTTGTTAAAAAGCCAGCAGACATTGATAAGGCCCTAAAGGAGATTGGCCTACCCATGATTGCAAAACCAGACAATGGAGTGGGAGCAGCGGCGACCTGCAAGCTGGAGAGCAAGGAAGATGTGGAAGCCTTTCGGGCAGAATGGGACCAGACTACTGTCTATTTCCTGGAGAAGTTTGTTAATTCCAGCGAGATTTGTACCTTTGATGGTCTGCTTGACAGTCAGGGAAATATTGTCTTTTCAACCACTTTCGACTATGCCCACACCCCTCTTGATTTGATGCTCTATAAGCTGGATAATTCCTACTATATCTTGAAGGATATGGATCCCAAGCTAAGAGAATATGGTGAAAAAATAGTGAAAACTTTCGGGATGAAAGAGCGTTTTTTCCATATTGAATTTTTCCGTCAAGGTGACGACTACATCGCGATTGAGTACAATAATCGTCCGGCAGGAGGCTTCACCATTGACGTTTATAACTACGCCCACTCGATTGACTTGTACAAGGGTTATGCCTCTATCGTGGCAGGAGAAGGTCTAGCTCCATCAGAGTTTGAGCCCCTTTACTGTCTGGCGACCACGCGCCGCGATGCGACGGACTATTATTATCCGGAAGATTTTGTTCTCGACAAATACCGTGACCAGCTGAAGACTATCAAACGCATGCCAGCCGCCTTTGCCGAACTGCAAGGGGATTGGCTCTATCTCTTAACTACGCCAGATAGGGCGCAAATGGAGCAGATGATTGCTGATTTTGCTCGTAAGGCAGAGGACTAGCCTTTAAAAAGTTTGTGAATTTTTTGTTTAAGATTAGCTAACTAGTTTATCTATAAGGTAAACTAGTTTTTAATTTGTGAAAAAAATAAGCAAATATTTTGACAGGGTTTTCATATTGTTTTAGAATAGAAGAGCATGATGTTGGCGAGAAAACGTTTTCTCGCTGATATCTGAAAAGGTAAATTATAGAAAGGCTATATTTTCATGGCGACATTAGACAAATCTTTATTATTGGAAATGTTCAGGAAGATGGAAGAAATCCGTCGAATGGATTTGAAAATTGCACAATTGGTTAAAAAGGGGAAGGTCCCTGGGATGACTCACTTCTCAGTTGGTGAGGAAGCGGCTAGCGTTGGGGCGATGCTGGCTTTAAATCCAGATGATTTAATTACCTCCAATCACCGCGGGCACGGACAAGCTGTGGCCAAGGGGATTGATCTGAATGGAATGATGGCTGAAATCCTAGGTAAATATAATGGAACTTGTAAAGGAAAAGGTGGTTCCATGCATATCGCTGACCTGGATGCTGGAAATCTGGGAGCTAACGGTATCGTTGGTGGCGGTATGGGAATTGCTGTCGGAGCAGCCCTGACCCAGCAAATGCACAAGACTGGTAAGATTGTAGTTTGTTTCTTTGGTGATGGAGCTACTAATGAAGGGGTCTTCCACGAAGCCATGAATATGGCCTCTATTTGGAACTTGCCAGTCATTTTCTACTGTATCAATAATGGCTATGGTATTTCTGCTGACATTAAAAAGATGACCAACATCGAGCATATCCATGAAAGAAGTGCAGCTTACGGTGTGCCAGGTATGTTTATCGAGGACGGAAACAATGTCTTGGATGTTTATGAAGGTTTCCAAAAGGCGGTTGAGCATGCTCGCAGCGGTAAGGGGCCTGTCTTGATTGAGAGTGTGACCTATCGTTGGTTGGGTCATTCATCATCTGACCCAGGTAAGTACCGGACGCGTGAAGAAGTGGATGAATGGAAGAAGAAAGATCCGATTGAAAACCTTCGCAAGTACCTAGTGGAAAACCAAATCGCAAGCGCTGAAGAATTAGAAGCGATTCAGGCAGATGTTAAGGAAGCGGTTGAGGCTTCTGTTAAATTTGCAGAAGAAAGTCCCTTCCCACCATTAGAGTCTGCTTTTGAGGACATCTACGCAGACTAATACTAGGGCTTGATTTCATCTTTCTAACTCTAAGAAAAATTCCGGGAAAGATTGAAGTCAACTTCCTATTTAGCGCTTTATTTTAAAAAGATTACGAGAGGAAAAATTTTTAATGGAAACAAAACTAATGTCATTTCGTGATACCATTATCCTAGCTATGTCTGAGGAGATGCGTCAGGATCCCGATGTACTCTTGATGGGTGAAGATGTAGGTGTCTTTGGTGGAGACTTCGGTACTTCTGTAGGTATGCTGGAAGAATTTGGTCCAGAACGAGTACGAGATTGTCCTATTTCTGAAGCTGCTATTTCTGGTGCAGCAGCAGGAGCTGCTATGACTGGACTTCGTCCGATTGTTGATATGACCTTTATGGACTTTTCGGTTATTGCCATGGATGCTATTGTCAACCAAGCAGCCAAAACTCGCTATATGTTCGGTGGAAAAGGGCAAGTACCAATGACCATTCGTTGTGCTGCCGGAAATGGGGTCGGTTCTGCAGCCCAACACTCCCAATCACTAGAGTCTTGGTTTACCCATATCCCAGGACTTAAGGTAGTAGCTCCAGGGACACCGGCTGATATGAAGGGCCTCCTCAAGTCCTCTATTCGGGACAATAATCCAGTCATTATCCTAGAGTACAAGTCAGAATTTAACCAAAAGGGAGAAGTTCCTCTAGACCCTGACTATACAATTCCTCTAGGAGTGGGAGAAATCAAAAAAGAGGGAACAGATGTAACCGTTGTTACTTATGGAAAAATGCTTCGTCGTGTGATGCAGGCAGCAGAAGAGTTGGCTCAAGAGGGGATTTCGGTCGAAGTTGTTGACCCTCGCACCTTGGTACCGCTTGATAAAGATATTATCATTAACTCTGTCAAGAAAACTGGAAAAGTTGTTTTAGTTAATGATGCCCACAAGACAAGTGGCTTTATCGGTGAGCTTTCTGCGATTATTGCTGAATCAGAAGCCTTTGATTATCTGGACGCGCCAATTCGTCGTTGTGCGGGGGAAGATGTACCTATGCCTTATGCTCAAAATCTTGAGAACGCTATGATTCCAACGGTTGATAGCATTAAGGAAGCCATTCGTAAAACTGTTAATAAAGACTAAGGAGAAGCCATGACTGATGATAAGTTAAGAGCGACTCCAGCGGCTCGTAAGCTAGCAGATAGCTTGGGAATTGAACTTTCTAGCGTGACTGGTAGCGGAGCCAAAGGACGCATTCATAAAGATGATGTAGAAAATTATAAGGCGACAAATACAGTGAAAATTACTCCATTAGCTAAGAAAATAGCAGAAGACTTAGGGGTTGACTTGGCCCTAGTGACTGGTTCAGGCGTGAATGGTAAAATCAAAAAACGGGATGTTCTTGCTTTATTGGAAGAGGAAAAACCAGCAGCTCCAGTAGCTGAGCCTGCACCAGTGGCAGAAGAAGATACAAACCTTGAAAAAATCCCAATGTCTCCAATGCGTAAGGTGATTGCCCAGCGCATGACCGAAAGTTACCTCAAGGCGCCAGTATTTGCCTTGAATTATGAAGTCGATATGACCAATCTAATCGCACTTCGGAAGCAAGTTCTGGATCCAATCATGGATAAAACGGGTAACAAGGTAACCTTTACCGACTTGATTGGGCTAGCGGTCGTTCGTAATCTCATGAAACCAGAGCATAAATTTATCAATTCCAGCCTCAATCCAGAGGGAACAGAAATCACGGTTCACAAATATGTCAACCTAGGAATTGCTGTTGGGCTTGATGAGGGACTCTTGGTACCTGTTGTTAAGGATGCTGACAAGATGAGTTTGTCAGAGTTTGTCACTGAATCAAAAAGCTTGATTAAGGCAACCCAGGCAGGTAAGTTGAAACCGGATCAAATGTCTGGTTCAACCTTCTCTATCTCTAACTTGGGAATGTTTGGAATTGACTCCTTCAATCCAATCATCAACCAACCAAACTCAGCCATTCTCGGTGTGGCAGCAACTCATCAAAAACCAGTGGTTGTTGACGGGGAAATCGTTATTCGTCCGATTATGAAGTTGACCTTGACCATTGACCACCGTGTGGTCGACGGAATGAATGGGGCTAAATTCATGGTTGATTTGAAGCACACTTTGGAAAACCCAATGGAATTGTTGATTTAATAGTCTAAAAACTATAGAATAATAAGTAAAGAAGAAAATAAACAGAGGAGAAATCATGGCATTAGAAGTTATTATGCCCAAAGCTGGTGTTGATATGACCGAAGGTCAAATCGTCCAATGGAATAAAAAAGTAGGAGATTTTGTCAAAGAGGGCGAAATTCTCCTGGAAATTATGACAGATAAGGTCAGCATGGAGCTTGAAGCTGAAGAAGACGGCTACTTGATTGCGATTTTAAAAGGCGACGGAGAGACCGTTCCTGTTACAGAGGTTATCGGTTACCTTGGTGAAGAAGGCGAGCAGGTCGATACCTCAGCAGCAGCTAATCAGCCGGTTGTAGCGGCCGACGGTCAATCAGTATCTGCTCCTGAAGCGCCATCACAAGAGGCCATCGCTGAAGTGGCGGCTAAGAAAGAGCCACTCGCAGATGATGAATACGATTTTGTAGTTGTCGGTGGTGGACCTGCTGGTTATTATGCCGCTATTCGTGGTGCCCAGCTCGGTGGTAAAATCGCCATTGTTGAGAAAACAGAATTTGGTGGAACTTGCTTGAATAAGGGTTGCATTCCAACCAAAACCTATCTTAAAAATGCGGAAATTCTTGATAGTCTAAAAATTGCTGCTGGACGTGGCATCAACCTAGCCTCAACTAATTACAGCATCGACATGGATAAGACAGTTGACTTCAAGAACAGCGTTGTGAAAACCCTGACTGGTGGAGTTCGTGGTCTCCTTAAAGCCAATAAAGTTGAGGTTATCAATGGATTTGGTCAAGTAAATCCAGACAAGACAGTTGTCATCGGTGACCGGGTGATTAAGGGACGGAAGATTATCCTTGCGACCGGTTCAAAGGTTTCTCGAATCAATATTCCAGGAATTGAATCTTCACTTGTTTTAACATCTGACGACATTCTTGACTTGCGTGAAATCCCTAAATCACTAGCCGTTATTGGTGGTGGTGTTGTCGGAGTTGAGCTTGGTTTGGTTTATGCCTCTTACGGTACAGAAGTTACAGTTATTGAAATGGCTGACCGAATTATCCCTGCTATGGATAAGGAAGTCTCCCTAGAATTGCAACGCATTTTAGCTAAGAAACACGGTATGAAGTTCTTGACTTCAACTTCTCTGCAAGAAATCGTTGAAAATGGCAACCAGTTGACCTTGAAGCTTGCTGACGGTCAAGAAGTTGTAGCTGAGAAAGCCCTGCTTTCAATCGGACGTGTTCCGCAACTGGATGGTCTTGAAAAACTGGAACTTGAAATGGATCGGGGTCGCATTAAGGTGGACGCTTATCAAGAAACTTCTGTACCAGGTATTTACGCACCAGGTGATGTCAATGGTACTAAAATGTTAGCTCATGCTGCTTATCGGATGGGAGAAATCGCTGCTGAAAATGCTCTACAGGGCAATCATCGCGAAGCGCATCTCGAATTTACGCCAGCTGCTGTTTATACCCACCCAGAAGTAGCCATGGTTGGTTTGACAGAAGAGCAAGCTCGCGAGCAATACGGTGAGATTTTGGTTGGTAAGAATAGCTTTACTGGAAATGGTCGGGCTATTGCATCAAATGAAGCAGAAGGATTTGTCAAGGTTATCTCTGAGCCTAAATATCACGAAATCCTAGGGGTGCACATCATTGGACCGGCAGCAGCTGAAATTATCAACGAAGCGGCTACCATTCTGAAAATGGAATTAACGGTGGATGAAGTTGCTCAGTCTATCCATGGCCACCCAACCTTCTCTGAAGTCTTTTATGAAGCTATTTTAGATACCGTTGGAGAGGCTATTCACAATCCGCCAAAACGGAAATAAGATTAGCAAGTAAAATGAGATGAGTTTACATAAACAAATATATGTAAACTCTTTTTTCAAGGCTCTATCATACCTGTAAGAACTCTGGCTTTCGCTCAGAAAAAGTTAGAAAAGCTCAAAAGGGCCATTTGTGGATTATCGGTCTGCAAGAAGAAAGAATTGGAGATTAAAATGAAGTACATTATCAATAATAGCAATGAAACTGCCTATAATATTGCTCTTGAGGAGTTTGCTTTCAAGCAACTCCTCGATGAGGATATGATTTTCCTTCTTTGGATTAACAAACCATCCATTATCGTTGGTCGCCATCAAAACACCATCCAGGAAATTAACCGAGACTTTGTGCGGGAAAACGGCATCGAAGTCGTTAGGCGGATTTCTGGTGGGGGTGCGGTTTATCACGATTATAATAACCTCAACTATACCATTATCTCACGTGAGAATGAAGACAAGGCCTTCGACTTCAAGAGTTTCTCAACTCCTGTGATTAAAACCCTGGAAGAACTAGGAGTTAAGGCTAAATTTACAGGCCGTAATGACTTGGAAATTGATGGTAAAAAATTCTGCGGTAATGCCCAAGCCTATATCAATGGTCGCATCATGCACCATGGTTGCCTGCTCTTTGATGTTGACTTGTCTGTCCTTTCAAAAGCCCTCAAGGTGTCTAAGGACAAGATTGAGTCTAAGGGGGTCAAGTCGGTTCGGGCTCGAGTGACCAATATCGTTGATGAATTGCCAGAGAAAATCACAGTTGAAGAGTTTCGTGACCTCCTGCTTGATTACATGAAAAAGGAATATCCTGAGATGACCGAGTATGTCCTTTCTGAAGAGGAAATTGCTCAAATCAAGGAGAATCAGGCCAAGAAATTTGGTAACTGGGATTGGAACTATGGAAAATCGCCAGACTACAACATCAAGCGGGGGACTAAATTTCCAAGCGGTAAGGTTGAAATCTACGCCAACGTTGTTAACTCTAAGATTGAAGGCATCAAGATTTATGGTGACTTCTTTGGAATTGAAGATGTAGCAGCGGTAGAAGATGTACTGCGTGGTCAGAAGTATGAGCGCGAAGATGTGCTATCGGCCCTGGCCTCACTAGATATCAGTCGCTACTTTGCAGGTATCAGTAAGGAAGAAATCGCTGAGGCCATTGTCGGCTAAGCAAAAGAATAGTAAAAGCTCCTCAGTCTCTTTTCGACTTGGGGAGTTTTTCATTCTATGTTATAATAATAGTCAAAGAAGGCTAGATGCAAAGGAGGAGCTATGCTGGATCAAGAAGGTCAAAGAAAACTAAGAAAATTTCGGCGCAATAAGAAAATCCTGGACCAATATAAGGATCATGTGAAAGAATTAGAAAGAATCTCTCAAGAGTCAAAGCTCCGCCAGCAACAGGTCCATGGTTTTGTTGTGGCCTTTCGTGATGCCTTTATCGATGAGGCCAGACGCAGAGGCGATAAAGAGTTTGAGCAAAACTTAAATAATATGGTTAAAATGAGTCAGGAAACGGCCCTCTTAAACCAAGAAAACGATGAAACTTTGGAATCAACCAAGTACTACTTTGACGAAGAAGAACAATATCTAAATTATCAAATCAGCAAGTTAGAGGCTGAAGAAGCAGAAGAGGACCATGACTAAAAAAGATAGAAACCTAATTTTTAATCCCTATATCGCTAAGGAAAAGCCCAGCAACCAAGATGCTTGTCCCTTTTGTGTCAAGGATAATTTGGGGAAGATTTTAGATGAGAGAGGTAGCTTCCTCTGGTTGGAAAATAAGTATCCTACCTTAGAAAACGCCTATCAGACCCTGATTATTGAGAGTCCCGAGCATCTGGGAGATGTCTCCAACTATCAAGATGATTATGTCGTCTCCTTATTTGACTATAGTATTGCTAAGTGGCAGGAGTTAAAGGAGCAGGGAGACTATAAAAGTGTTTGCCTCTTTAAAAATTTCGGCCCCTTATCAGGCGGCAGCCTCCGTCACCCCCACATGCAAATTGTTGGTCTGGACGCGATTGATGCCCAGGCCAAGCTGGAAGACCTCTACTTTGAGGGCTTGGTGGTTGTGCCTCAAAGTCAGGATTCGGCTGAGTTTAATATCTCCTTGAATCCGATTATGGGGTATTCCGAATTTAATGTCCGTGCTCCCAAGGAGCGAATTGATCTCTTGGCTCTGATGACCAAGCGGGTCACTCTTTTTTTGCTAAGGGACTATTTCCAAGGGCGCTGCCAGTCCTACAATCTTTTCTTTTATGAACAAGAGGACCAATATATCTGTAAGGTAATCCCTCGCTTTATCGCCTCGCCTTATTTTCTGGGGTATCTCATTCCCCAATGCCACCAACTAGAGCGCTTAGAGGAAGTCAAAAGCGAATTTTTAGCTAGTCAGAAGCGCTAGGGAACTTACTAGAAGAAAAAAGAAAGAATTATTTATTAAGATTTGCAAATCGATGAATATAGGCTGCTGTGTTTAGATTAAAATAAAAGTAAGAAGGAGACTAGATGAAAGCTCCTAGTTTTTTAAATGAATGAGCAATAAGTAGAAGGTCTGCTAGCTTTTAGGCTTGGACCTTCGTTTTTTCAAGCTCCAAATGAAGCTAAATAGCTAGTAGGAGAGTGGGATTACGAACGATTCCTGAACAGGAAGTCTTCTATCCCCCTCCTTTTTCTTTGGGAAAATTACTAGATAGGTCAAAAAATTATAAAAATCAAGGGGAAACAAAATGAAAAATTTTGCATATTTCTTCCATATTTTGTATATGTTTCTTGTAAAGAAATTAAAAGTGACCTTGACAAGGGGCCTGGATTGGTCTACAATAAAGTTAATTTAAAACTAGTTTTCATATAAGCATTTTTAGACAGTTAAAATATATGCGTCTTATTTTGCGTAAAAACCACTTTTTATCTTGCTTATTTCATTTCAAAAACTTAAGAAATACCTATAAAGTAAAGGAGTCTTGGTATGAAGGAAGTCCTGCGACAGGAGAAAAAATACTTAATTACCATTGAAGATTACTATCGATTATCACAATTTTTTGAAAAAATCATCCACTTAGATTCACATAGTTCGGGGGACGGTTATCATATCCGTTCTCTTTACTTTGATTCTCTAGAGGATGTAGACTGGCAAGAAAAAGAAGACGGGGTTGAATTGAGGCGGAAAATTCGCCTCAGAAACTATGGCAGTGGCAGCAATTTTGCCAAATTAGAGATGAAGCAAAAGCAAGGGGCCAACCAAAAAAAGAGGTCCCTCAAAATGTCCAAAGAGGACGCCAGGACCCTGATTAGGGGCGACACCTCGGTCTTGCTTAGCTATCCGGACGACTTTGCCAGCGAATGCTATATCCGCATGATGGAGCAGTGCTATCGACCCAAGACGGTGATTGAATACCAGCGCAAGGCCTTTGTTGCCAAGGAAAATAACATTCGGATTACTTTTGATCATCATATCGTCGGGACAGAAGCCTCCTATGATATTTTTTCAGAGGATTTGATCCAAAATTATCTCTTGGATCCTGGCTTAGTAGTTCTCGAAGTCAAGTATAACGGCTTTTTGCTCTCCTACATCAAGGACATGCTGGATACCATCAACGGTAGCGAACTGAGTGCTAGCAAGTACTGTATGGGACGGGCCGTTAGTAAACATTATCGATTTTAAAAGGGATAAATTGCAAGAAAAAGTGCAACTTTTATTCAACCTCATCTAAAAGTGCCTCTAAAGCTGTTTTGTAGCCAAGAC
>NZ_PRDG01000003.1:0-8985 GCF_017883985.1 Streptococcus oricebi
TCTTGGCTACAAAACAGCTTTAGAGGCACTTTTAGATGAGGTTGAATAAAAGTTGCACTTTTTCTTGCAATTTATCATTTATATTTTATTTTATAGACTAGGACAATACCTGCCAAGACAAAGGAAATACTATTGGCCGTAATCAAGGCTAAATCGCCAATCATCAAACCATGAATCAGCCAAAGTCCCATGCCAATAACGGTCATCAGGTACATACCCAAAGCGATGGACTCCGTATCCTTGGTCCGGATAACCTTGATTACCTGAGGAACAAACCCAAAGGTGGTCAAGACAGCCGCAATCATTCCAATCATTTTCCCTCCTAATCTAGAGAGTCTCCATTACTCTCAATAACCTTTTGGTACCAGGCAAAGGATTTCTTAGGCCGACGCTGATAGCTTCCACGACCATCATCATCCTTATCCACATAGATAAAGCCGTAGCGCTTTCGCATCTCGCCAGTCCCCGCAGAAACCAAATCGATACAACCCCAAGGAGTATAGCCCATCAGATCGACTCCATCTTCCACAACGGCCTTCTTCATTTCTCGAATATGGGCCGCTAGGTAGTCAATCCGATAATCATCCTGCACCATACCATCAGCATCCAGCTGGTCAATGGCCCCAAAACCATTTTCAACGATAAAAAGCGGCAAATGATAATGGTCGGTAAACCAATTTAGGGCATAGCGCAGACCCTCAGGGTCAATCTGCCAGTCCCAATCCGAAGCCTCAACATAAGGGTTTCTCACCAAATCCTCTGTTTCCAGATAGTCAAAATAAGAATTGTCCTTGCGGTGGGCATCAATAGCAAAGGACATATAGTAGCTAAAGCCGATATAGTCCACACAGCCGGCCAAAAGGTCAGCTTGGTCCTGCTGGCTAAAGTCTATCTCAATCCCTTTACGTTGCCAATATTTTAAAATATGAGCCGGGTATTTACCAAAAACATGGACATCCGCAAAATAATGACGTTTCTGCATGGCCTTCATAGCCATAAGGACGTCCTTGGGCTTGCAAGTGGCAGGATAAATCGGACACATGGCAATCATACAGCCAATCTGAAAATCTGGATTGATGGCATGGCCCAGCTTAACAGCCCGGCTACTAGCTACCAGCTCATAGTGGGCCGCCTGATACATGATTGCTTCCCGGTCGTCCCCTTCTTTGTAAACAAGGCCCGAATTAGTAAAAGGGGCAAAATCTTCCTGATAATTGGCCTGATTGTTGATTTCGTTAAAGGTCATCCAATATTTGACCTTGTCCTTATAGCGCTTGAAAACCACTTCAGCAAAGCGCACAAAGAAATCAATCATTTTCCGATTTTTCCAGCCACCGTACTCGGTCACTAGGTGATAGGGCATTTCAAAGTGAGATAGGGTCACGACTGGCTCAATGCCATACTTCAAACACTCATCAAAGAGCTCGTCATAAAATTGCAGACCCGCTTCATTAGGCTCTGCTTCATCTCCTTTGGGAAAAATCCGCGTCCAAGCAATGGAGGTCCGAAAGCACTTAAAGCCCATTTGAGCAAAGAGGGCCAAGTCCTCCTTGTAGCGGTGATAAAAATCAATCCCCTCATGATTGGGATAGTATTTCCCCTCAAGGACACCCGCTGTAATTTCTCGGGGAACACCATGCCTAGCAGCCGTCATGACATCAGCCACACTGATTCCCTTGCCACCTTCCTGCCAGCCACCCTCTAGTTGGTGGGCAGCCACTGCCCCACCCCACAAAAATCCGTCCTTAAAAGTTGCCATAGATAGAGTCCTTTCGATTGTATTTTTCTCTATTATACCCCCCATTTACCAAAGTTTGAATAGCGTCATTTTCCACAAAGCTACGGAAAAAATACATCTTTCCAGGCCAGTAACCACTAGCAAGACCTTAGAGTTAAGGTTAAGATAACAGCAAAAAGAGGGCGAACCCTCTTTTTATTTTTCAACAGCAGGTAAGATGCCGAACGTCCACATCTCAAACTCCTAGTCTACCAATCTGTTTGATTAGAGATGCGTAAAAGAATGAGTTTTAGTTATTTCTCTTTCAAACTTTTATCCAATCCATCTCGAATTGGATCTAAAAAGTAATCTAATACTGTTCGTTTACCTGTCCGAATTTCAACCGTTCCAGATAAGCCAGATATTAGTTCAATTCCTTGATGCATATGAGACTGGTCTACTGCTACTCGAACTTGATAAACTGCCCCCTTGCCTTTCACTTGAAAAGCTGTTGGGCTGATATAAGTGACTTTAGCTGGGATAGTTCCATAATCAGAGTAAGGATAGGCCTGCAACTTTACAACTGCCTTCATTCCCACTTTAATGTCAGCCCGATCCTTATCTGCTACCTGACTTTCAAATATCAATTCAGAACCACTAGGAACAAGGCTTGCCAAATTGCTACCTGCACCAATTACTTGTCCCACATGATTAACTCCTAAGCTAGCCACTGTACCCTTTGTAGGTGCAGTAATTTGTAGATGTTCCAAAAGATAGCGCTGTTGAGTCAACTCTGTCTCTGCCTTTACTTTTTTTTCATTTAAGTTCGTCAAACGTTGAGCAAGAGTGCTATCATACTGCGCATTAACCAAGTTAGCATCTGCTTGAGAAAGCTGCTGGCGGTAAAGAGTATTTTCTGCTAGCAATTCTCGGATAAGCAGATGAGCAACTTCTTGATAATCCGCAAGGTTAATGGTTGCTTGTTTGTCTGCCTGATATTTCCCTACAACTTCAATAGCAGCCTTCAGTCCAACCAGGCCATCTTCTAATTCTTTGACTGTCTGCTTAGCGACTGTATCATCTAGTTCAAGGAGTGGACTGCCTTCTTTTACTTGGTCTCCTTCTTTCACCTTTAAAGATTTTACCACACCATTTGAAGCGCTACTGATAGTCTGAATCTGCTTTTCTGGCAGAATAGAGCCTGACCCTAAAACGACTATATCTACAGAAGAAAATCCCGCCCAAGCCAAGGAAATTACTACAAGGAGACTTATCAGAAGAACCAGATATTTTCCAGCGGAATGAGCTGGTCTCTCAACAATTTCTAATAAAGATGGCATAAAGTCATACTTTAGCTGTTCGTCTTTTTGATGACTATAACGGCTTATATAGTCAGTCATTGATAGTTTATCTTTTGCCATTAAGCCCTTCCCCTTTCCTGTTGGTTATATAAATGAGCATAGAGCCCTTTTTCTGCTAATAGTTTTTCATGACTATCGTAGGCCACGATACTTCCTTCATCAACCACTAAAATCCTTTCTGCTTCTGCTAGAGTGGATAAGCGATGTGCGATAATCAGTACTGTCCGACCTTTACAAATGGTTTTTAGATTTTCTTGAATAATACGTTCAGATTCATAATCCAAGGCCGAGGTCGCCTCATCAAAAATCAAGATTTTAGGATTTCCTAAAATAGCACGGGCGATAGCTACTCGCTGTTTCTGTCCGCCTGAAAGTCCCAAACCTTTCTCACCAATAATCGTATCATAACCTTGAGGTAGAGAAAGAATAAAGTCATGAGCTCCAGCTGTTTTAGCCGCAGCCACTACTTCATCCATGCTAGCCAAGGGAAGATGAATAGAAATATTTTCTCGCACAGTGCCATTAAATATAAAATTCTCTTGAAGGACAATCCCGATCTGCCGTCGTAACTGCTCTGGATTGACTAAAGATAAATCCAGACCATCAATCGAAATTTTTCCTGCTTCTGGAATATATAAACGTTGAATCAGCTTAGATAAGGTACTTTTCCCTGAACCACTCCGCCCCACAACACCTACAATGCTCCCTGCCGGAATAGTAAAACTCATGTCCTTAATCACATCAGAGGCATCTGCCTGATAACGAAAACGAACATGGTCAAAAACAATTTTACCCTCTAAAGTAGGAAGTTCAGCCAAACCATTAGGTCGAAGTTCCGCAGGAGAATTAAAAATATCCCCAATTCGTGTCACTGATAAGGACGCCTGTTGGTACTCTTGCCAGAGTTGTACCAAGCGCAGAACAGGGCCACTAATATGACTAGATAACATACGAAAGGCAACCAATTGACCAATGGTAAAACGACCATCAATGACCGCCAAGGCCCCAAAAAAGAGAATCAATAGATCAAAAACTTTTTGAATAAACTGACCAATAGCTCCCGAAGTTGAAGCAATCATTGCCGTTTTATAGCCTGCCTTGACATAGTCTGCTTGTAAATCACCCCACTTCTGCTCAAAACGAGACTCTAAAGCAAAAGATTTGACCGTCTGTACCCCTTGAATAGACTCAACCAAAAAGGAACTTGTCTCTGCTCCAGCTTGAAATTGCTGATCTAAACGTTTTTTAAATAAAGGAGTTACAATAGCTGATAAAATCACATAAAAAGGGATTGAAGCTAAAACCAACCAGGTCAAAGGCACACTATAAAAGAAGAGAACCGTAATATAGACAATGATGAAAAAGGCATCAATTAGAGAGGAGAGAGGTGTCCCTGTTAAGAACTGACGAATATGTTGCAGTTCTTGCACTCGTGCCACCGTTTCCCCAGCTCTTCGTGCTTCAAAATAACGTAGAGGCAAGGCAAATAGATGCTTAAACAGACGAGCATTTAAAAGGACGTCCACTCGGTTAGTCGTGTGCGTAAAAAGATAGTTCTTGGCTAATGATAAAATCAATTCAAAGAGGTAAACAAGTGTAATACCAATCGAAATAACAGTTAAAGTTGATAAGCTATGGTGTGATAAAACCTTATCAATAATGACCTGAACCATAATCGGTGTTGTCAATCCTAAAATCTGAATGACAAAAACACCAAGTAAGACTTGAATAAAAGCCTTTTTAAATCGCAAAACAGTAGGAATAAACCACTTAAAACTAAAAATAGCATCATTGAGCTTAGGAGCACCCTTTTTTGTCATTAACAGAGCAGAACCAGCCCATTTTTCCCTTAAATCAACTAAGGACATCACTTCCGGACGACTTTGACCAGGAAACAAAACCAAAGCCTCTGTCTCTTGCAATCTAGCCACAATAAAATAAGTTCCGTCTTTGGCCTGAGCCATAAAAGGAACCAACTTCTCAGCCTTGCTAACCAACTTGTCCATTGATAAATTGACATACTTGGCCTTCATTTCATATTGCTTGGCGCAATAGAGCAAAAAAGGAATTGTTTCGTCAAAAGGACTGGTTGCAACTAGCTGCTTTAATTCCGCCTCACTGGCCTGTACCCCTAAAAATTGGGATAAGACTAAAAAGCAAGCAAGCCCAGATTGGACGGTTTCACTTTCATAATCCATACTTTTCTAAAATCTCATTTCCAAATTATTCTATTTAATTTAAAAGCAACTAGAGGGCATAAAGATGCCCCTAGTTGATTATTGTCCGACAAACTGCTCTGTAAAGAGTTCTGTTGAACTTGTTGTAACAGCTGATGTAGCTGACACTGCCTTATCTGTCGGCAATCCTGCCATCTCCTGCACCAGTAGTTGAGCCTGCACGGAACTTTGTTTGTCTACTGAGCTGACTGCTGTATTTGATACAACCCTGTTAGCTGTTGAAGCTACGGCTGAGTCATTTCCTGACATTAAGCTAGCCAAGGTTTGGGCTTGGTCGCTCGTACTTATAACGGATTCACTAGAAGTAGGTTCTGTTTGCACCACTGGCGCTTCTTTCACTTCTAAACTATAATCCTTGTTATTGATGGTTGCTGTCCGCTGGTCCGCAAATTCCAGACTAAAGTTCTGATAAGAAGAACTATAACGGTAGTTGCTCAAGGTCAGCTGGTCTTCCCCTTGACTAAAGACAAGGTCACTACCACTAGTTGTCACCTTCAAGCTCTCTGGTGTCATCCCTTCCAAGAAACGAATAACATTGTGGCCAGAACTATCTGATATGCTATCTCGACCGTAACCTTTACCAAAGATATAGGTATCATCGCCTGCTCCACCATAGAGATAGTCATTGCCAACACCACCGTCTAAGATATCATTGCTATCGTTGCCATATAAACTATCATCACCAGCTTCTCCATAGAGAATATCTGCCTCGGATGAACCATTCAAGGTATCGTTACCGGCGCCAGCTCTCATAGTAGAGGCACCAAGAAAGGCAGAAAGGGTATCATTGTTAGCTGTTCCTTCCAACACCTTAAACGGACTATGGGCATCGTCTACCTTCATCGTCGTGCCATCATCAAACTCCAGAAGGAAGTTGCGGTCACTCGCCCCGTAACGGAAGTAAGGGAAGACAATCTGGTCACCCGTCTCCTTGTTCTCCAGCACAACTCCATAACTACCTTCAGTATAGGCGCGAAGATCACTTGGACGAATCCCATCCATGAACTGAATTTTATTCAAGCCCCATTCATCTTGGACAATATCACGGCCAGATCCTTTACTGAAGATATAGGTATCATCACCAGCTCCACCTTTGAGCGTGTCATTACCGACACCGCCGTCTAGTGTGTCATTACCACCATTTCCATTTAGGGTATCATCACCAGCTTCTCCATAGAGAATATCTGCCTCGGATGAACCATTCAAGGTATCGTTACCGGCGCCAGCTCTCATAGTAGAGGCACCAAGAAAGGCAGAAAGGGTATCATTGTTACTTGTTCCTTCTAACACCTTGAACGGACTAGTGGCATCATCTACCTTCATCGTCGTGCCATCATCAAACTCCAGAAGGAAGTTGCGGTCACTCGCCCCGTAACGGAAGTAAGGGAAGACAATCTGGTCACCCGTCTCCTTGTTCTCCAGCACAACTCCATAACTACCTTCAGTATAGGCGCGAAGATCACTTGGACGAATCCCATCCATGAACTGAATTTTATTCAAGCCCCATTCATCTTGGACAATATCACGGCCAGATCCTTTACTGAAGATATAGGTATCATCACCAGCTCCACCTTTGAGCGTGTCATTACCGACACCGCCGTCTAGTGTGTCATTACCACCATTTCCATTTAGGGTATCATCACCAGCTTCTCCATAGAGAATATCTGCTTCAGATGAACCGTTCAAGGTGTCATTTCCGGCACCTGCTCTCATACTAGAGGCACCGAGAAAGGCAGAAAGGGTATCATTGTTAGCTGTTCCTTCCAACACCTTAAACGGACTATGGGCATCGTCTATCTTCATCACTGTGCCATCATCAAACTCCAGAAGGAAGTTGCGGTCACTCGCTCCATAGCGGAAGTAAGTGAAGACAATCTGGTCGCCCGTCTCCTTGTTCTCTAGCACAACGCCATAATTGCCTTCAGTGTAAGCACGAAGATCACTTGGGCGTATCCCATCTGTGAATTGAATTTTATTGAGACCTTGATCATCATAGACAATATCCCGACCGGAGCCTTTTTCGAAGATATAGGTATCGTCACCTGCTCCACCTTTGAGCGTATCATTACCAACACCGCCGTCTAGGATGTCATTACCGTCGTTCCCATTTAGAGTGTCGTCGCCGTCTTGACCATAAAGCTTGTCTGCTTCAGATGAACCGTAGAGACTATCATTCCCTTTTCCACCTTGCAAGGTCATTCCCTTCATATATGCAGTGAAATGGTCAGCGTCATCTGTTCCTTTAAAGAATTTTAATGGATTGATTTCAGAACTTGAAGTAAGAATTGTACCGTCGTCAAATTCTAAAGTAAGATTCTGATAGTTTTCACTATATCTATAGTTAGAAATCGTCACATTATCGGCAGTTTCTTTGATTTTTATCGTGATATCATGATTACCGGTCAATGATATCTTTAAATCACTTACTTTGATTCCACCTATGAACTTAATTTTATTTAGTCCACTGTTGTCATAAATCGTGTCTTGACCATAACCTTTACCAAAGACATACGTATCATTACCATAACCGCCTTCAAGACGGTCAGTACCAGCACCGCCATCTAAAACATCATCGCCGTCGGATCCTTGAAGAATGTCATCACCAGCTTGCCCATAAAGCTTATCATCACCAGCTCCACCATAGAGCTTGTCATTACCGGCGCCACCATCTAGGATATCATTACCATCATTACCATACAAGGTATCATCTCCTGTTTCGCCGTATAAGGAATCAACTCCAGATGAACCATTTAAGGTGTCATTGCCTGCTCCGGCTTTCAAAGTCAAACCAGTCAGTGGAGAAGTAAGAGTATCGTTTTCTGCGCTACCAATCAAACTACGGAATGGACTGCCTTCATCCTGCACTCCTACTTCTGTACCATCTGAGAAAACTAGTTTCAACTGACGAGAACTATTATAATAATTAAAGGAAAGGAAAGTTAAGCTATCCTGCGTCTTGGTATTTTCCAAAATAAGATTATGACCATCATTATGTGCTTGTAGATCAGATAGGGCAATCCCTTGACCAAAGCGAATGGTGCTAAAGCCATCTCCATCATAAATCGTATCCTGACCATGACCAACTTCAAATACATAGGTATCATCTCCATAACCACCTTTGAGCGTGTCATTACCGGTACCACCATCTAGGATATCATTTCCATCATTACCATACAAGGTATCATCACCAGACTCTCCATAGAGAGTATCTGCTTGGGATGAACCATTTAAGGTGTCGTTGCCTGCTCCGGCTTTCAAAGTCAAACCAGTCAGTGGAGAAGTAAGAGTATCGTTTTCTTCGCTACCAATCAAACTACGGAATGGACTACCTTCATCCTGCACACCTACTTCTGTACCATCTGAGAAAACCAATTTCAACTGACGAGAACTATTATAGTAATTAAAGGAAAGGAAAGTTAAGCTATCCTGCGTCTTGGTGTTTTCCAAAACAAGATTATGACCATCATTATGTGCTTGTAGGTCAGAGAGGGCAATTCCTTGACCGAAGCGAATGGTGCTAAAGCCATCTCCGTCATAAATCATGTCCTGACCATGGCCAACTTCAAATACATAGGTATCATCTCCATAACCACCATAGAGCTTATCATTACCGGTACCACCGTCTAGGATATCATTGCCATTATTCCCATTTAGGGTGTCATCTCCTGCT